>NZ_CABPSD010000011.1:0-168634 GCF_902459575.1 Pandoraea morbifera | reverse complement strand
GCTCCTGCCGCTTTCCAGGAGTTGGTTTAAAGGGACTTTGCTAGAAGCCCATTGGCCCTATTGAAGGGGGCAGGTCAGCAGATCCCGAACGACAAGGCCACAGATACACGTTGATCCGAACACCGGTAGCCCAAGTTGTCGCCCTAACGGCGCAACGACTCGTTGTGGCGCGGCGGAAACCAGCACGACCGTATAGTCGAGACGACGATAACGACGAATCCGACGGACAAGGTCGAGGTTGGTTGCGGTGCCGTCGGACAAGATCTCGCTGGTAAGCCTGCCCATATCGTGCGCATTGATCATCTGCGTCGCAAAATACTCGACGCGTCTGCGCAAGGTTGCGAGCGGTAGCAACTTCGAGAAAACAGGTACGCTGGCGCGCAACCAGCTTCGCCATCTCGAACCTTCGCACCACCGATCGAGAATGTGCTCATGCAGATTACCGTCAATGAGTGTCTTGTCGACATCGAAGACGATGAATTGGCCTTGACTCATTCAGGCGCTCCGATCAACGACTCCTCGAATCGTTGCAACGGATCCAGATGCGCGGTCATACAGTGCACTGCGAGGCCCGGTACGGGTGTGAGCAATGGCCGCTTCAGTCGCTGAGTCAGCCGAAGAAACATCTGATGATCGTTCTTCGTTGAATACAGATACTTGAAATCGCGGCACAGCGCGCCGAACTTCACGAGGAAGGTGCCACAGGTCGACGGTGCGGAAACCCAATGGCGTGTTGCCGTCACGTAGAGCGTGGAGCGCGAATATCGGTGCGGTAATTTGTATCGATCCGGATGATCGTAAAGCGACAGGTATTCGATGCCCGGCAATGCCTCGTATGCCTCGAAAACTTAATCAACCCAGTTGTCAGCGTGAAGATAATCGTTTTCCAGCAGGTAGACGATATCGTCCGGCTTCAACGGCATGGCACGGACCACTCGGAACATCGTGAGCACCGCTTCCACCGCAGATTTTGCCGCGAGCAACTTCACCTGCACGTGCAGTCCGCAATTGCGCAACCGTTGCTCAAAAGAGTCTGCCTCCAGTTGTGCCTGTGTCCCGTTATACAAGACGACAATTTTCACGCGATTCGCGTGAGCGCTGGCCTTCACCGTGCGCACAAGATTATCGAAGCATTTGTTATGGTCGAAGCCCGCCGGGCGCGCTTTCGGCGGGAAACGCTTTGCGTCCTGAGAAATGTAGACGTGGCGGAAAACCACGACGAGATCCCCGGTGACACCGCGAGCGGCCGCCGTTTGTTTCGCTGGCGATTTACCCAACCCCTTTAACGCCCGCCACGCCGCACGCAAAACCGGCGAACGCCGAATCGCCTGATTCGTCGCAAGGTTTCGCACAAGGCGCGCATCTTCCGCGTCGGGATGCAGCAGTTCGGAATCGATTTCGTATGTCATAGATATGCAATGTCCACCATGCCTCAGACCCGTCGGATTCGAGGCGTTACGTACCTGAGTACGGCCTCCCGCATCACCGACGAACCGATGGCAGCTGCGACAACCAGGATCATGCCAATAGCGCAGAAAATGAATAAGTCGATGAGTCGATCACCCTGCCACTTCACCGTCCACGAAAGCAATGCGGCGGGAATCAGTGTCGCCAAAACAATCGTGCCCACATCTCGCACGAGCCACGCCACGTGCAATTTCGGCAGAAAGGTTCGATGTACGACCGGCAACCAGAGTGCAAAGGACGCCGTATTCAGAGCGAGCCACGTCCAGCAAGCACCGATCACGCCAAATTGGCTCGTTGCCCAGATGAGCGAGGGGAAAAATACGCCCCCAAAAATCACGTTCCCGATAATGTGGAGGCGCATGTTGCCGTGCGCATATTGAAGCAGGATCGACAGCCCGCTCAGACACAGCAGTCCGTTACCGAGTGTGTAGAAAATCAAAATCGGTGCAGCATGCGACGAGAGAACGGCGTCTCCCGTCCAGACGAAAAGAATGTGATGCGCGAACAACGCGATTGCGACGACTACCGGGATCACCACGACGCCTACCCATTGCGTTGTGGCCCGATATAGTCGCGTAATTTCGTTCTCTTCACCTTCGGCATGCAGTTTCGTGATTTTTGGCATGACCGAATTGGTAATCGGCCCCGACGCCATCAACACACCGCCAGCAACGAGAACGCCCAGGGAGTAATAGCCGTACTCGTCCAGGGGAAGGCGATTCGACAGAATCAACTTGTCGGTCTGCGTGACCAGCACCCATACGGCAGACGTGAATGCGGTGCTCAGCGCAAACTTGAGCACCGGCGCAATTGCGCCAACAAGGCTCTCGACGGACCAACCGATCTCTTCCCCGGCGGAAAGTGAAGGAAGATGCTTCCTCACCATCGTCATCAATCCCAAAAGCTCGACGAGCGCGACGAGAAACTGGTAAGCGAAAAACGCCACGGGCGACGAAGACACCCAAATCAGAACGAGCAACGCGCCCGGGAATCGCAACGTCGCGATGATCGCGTTGAATCCGCTAAGCCACACGAATTGCTCCGAGCCCGAGACCACCCCACGAAACAGGCCGGACATCCATCGCAACGAGACGCCGAGCGCCATCAATTGAATCGAGGTTCGGACGTCTGCAAACGGCAAATGCTGGACCTTCAGCCACGTATGCGCGATGAAACCTGCGCCAAACATCAACGCGGCGCCTCCGACTATCGCGATCGCCGCGAAAATCAATTGAAGACTGCGCAACAGTCGCCGGTAATTCAAAGCCGAGAGCGCGCCGCCGCGATAGCGAGCCGTTTCGCGCGCGACAGTCGGACTCAGGCCAAGGTCAAGTAAGTTGAACCAGTTCTGTAACAGCGTAAAAAATCCGACCAGTCCGTAAGCCTCTGCGCCCAAATGCCGAACATAGAACGGCAGGATCAGAATGCCGATCAACGTAACGTAGGCTTGCGCGCCATAGTTGGCCGCGATGTTGTATCTCAAGGACACAGAGCGATCCCGCCTTGCTTCAAAGAGGTTCCGATTAGCATTTTCATACCGGCTTAACGGCGGAGCGGCCCGTCGTCGTTGGCGGACGAATCCAGCGATCGTTTCATGACGTAACGACCGGCGGTCTCGCGAAGCACGTCGAATCCGGATTTTTTATAGAGCGCCACCGCAGGAGCATTCTCCACGTCGACTTCCAGCTCGACACTCGAGAACCCTCGAGCCTGCGCCGTCGCTACCGCCGCGGCGACCAGTCCGGCACCCACTTTCGAGCCTCGCGCCGAAGGGGCAGTGAGTACCAGCGTGATGAAAGCCCGTTTCGCATCGGGATCATTGCAATAAAAAGCAATAAACGCGTCGCACTTGCCGTTGCGATAATGACGAAAGAATTCGGCGTGACGATGGATCTTTTCGACATAAGCGTCAAAGTCGCCCGGGATGAACTTCCCGCCACGACGAACGTTTTCGTCGAACAGCAATTCGCGAATCTCGTCGGTGACCGACCCGCCGGAAGACCCCGTCTGGCTATCAGTCCGCACGCTCGGCTCCGGCATTGAGCGTCTCTTTTCGCAGTACTTTGAGCTCCAGCGTCAACGTATCGAGAAGTCGTTCGAGATCTGCGAGCGTCGTTTCCTGATGCACCGGCAGATTGAGAATGCTCTGCGAAATCCCATGGCTCACCGGATACACACTGCGATCGATCTCTGGAATCATCCGGTAATAGAGCGCGACGGTCGGCATGCCATGATCCGCCAAACGGAAATACAGCTTTTCGCGCAAACCGTCGTGAATGCAAATAGGGAAATCATGCGGAATCTTGTCCCCTATTTCGGGATAGAGCACCGTCACCCCTTCGACACCGGAAAGACGTCCGGCGATGTATGCATAATTCTCGCGGCGGATGCGATTGACGGTCTCGAAATCGGTCGCGTACAACTGTTCCACGACAGTGGGATCACAACCGGCATTGGCAAAATCGATGTCCAGGAACGCCGAAGGATTGTTGATCTTGAGCATCCCGCCCGAAGGGGCTGCGATTGCCTTGTGCAAGCTGTAGAAGGCCGCATCCCCAACTTGCCCGATCGGGCCAGGAGCGGTTAGAACGCCCGAAACGTGCGCGCAATCCTCGATCATTACCACGGCATTGGCGTCGCAAAGCGCCCGCACTCGTGCCAAATCAACTTCCACGACGCCGAAATAATGAACCACGAGAATCAGGCCGACGTCGCCGTTCGCAAGCTGGCGGGCGATATCGTCGTAATCGGGGCGCAGAAGATCGTCGACCCGATAAAACGCAGGGTTTGCCTGCGCCAATTCGACGGGATCGAAGATGCCGGAGCCTTCACGATCGGTGATACCGATATACGCCGGAAGCAAAACCTTCTTGTGTTTCGAATGCGGCGTTCTTTCGATGACGTACCGCCACGCTTCTCGCGCGGCACCGGCGAATTTCAATCGACGCGAGAATGCATCTCGCTGCTCGGGATTTTTCAGGATAGCCATTTACTTTTCCCCCGCCTCCACCAACTCAGCCTTTGTCTTCAGAGAGAAATCGTTCTCGAGCATCGCTTTGATATCGTCGATCGAATTCCACATCATCACGTCGACGATGGATAGGCCAGGCACGAATCCCTCGCGCCGCTGCTTGTACGGCGTCAATGTCGGTTTGAGAAACGTCAGCTTCACACCGTTCGCGGCATACTCGGCCTCGTCGAAAATCTCGACGCCGCCATGAGGATTGATGTATTCGTCGGCGCCGAGTTGTTTCGAGATTTCCAGCGCCCATTGACCCGGCGTCTCAACTTGCGACGTATCGAAACCGGCTCGTGACTGTGTCAGGAATTCACAGCGCATATCGAACGTACGTGCCGTCGTTCTCAGGGTATGCTCAAGGAACGCCGAAAGATCGTCGTGCGTCGCTGAGAAGCACTGATTCACGAAGGCGACAGCGTCTTTGTAAAACGGCGCCTTCTTCTTGTACATGGTCAACTTGCCAAGAATCTGCTCTCGCCACTTCGCAGTATGGTCAACGCGGAGCGCCGAGATCTTGTCGAATTGACCACGCTTGCTCAGAGGCAAGGTGATGAACTGCCATTCCTTTTCTTCATCGGGATGGAGTATCCGATTACGGTTCACCCACCCCTTATCGATGAACTGAATATCATCGAAAATTACCCACTTATCGACCAGATTCATCAACTGAAGATAGCCGATATAGGGTAGAAAATACGGCTGCATAATGCCTACCTTCATCGTCCCAGCTCCTGAATCGTGTCGATGATGCGTTTGACGTTTTCATCCTCAAGTGCCGGGTAGATCGGCAGACAGATAACCTTGTCCGCAGCCGCAGCCGCATGCGGCAAATTGCTTCGCTGCGCAGACGGCAGTCCGCGATACATCGGGAAGTCGGAAATCAGCGGATAGAAATACCGGCGGCCGTGGATGCCTCGCTCACCCAGCGCCTGATACAACGCATCGCGCGAAAGTTTGTAGTTCTCGTGCACGAGGATGGGGAAATATGCGAAGTTGGCCTTCGCTTCGCCGGCGTCCGGCAAACATTCGATTCCCGTAACGTCTGCGAGACCCGTGCGGTACGCTTTATCGACGACCTCACGACGTTGCAACGCAGCATCGACGTGCTTTAGCTGGAGCATGCCAAAGGCTGCGTTCACTTCGCTCATCTTGCCATTGATGCCAGGCGCGACCACCGTGACTTCGTTGACGAAACCGAAATTCTTGAGCTGATCCACGCGCTGCTTCGTTTTGGCATCCGGGCAAATCAGCGCGCCGCCCTCGAAGGTGTTGAACACCTTCGTCGCGTGAAAACTGAGCGCGGAAAGATCGCCGTGCCGCAAGACGCTACCGCCCGCGTCCTGAACACCGAACGCATGCGCGGCATCGTAGATGACCTTCAGATGATAGTTGTCGGCGATCTTCTCGATCGCTGCCGTGTCGCATGGATGACCATAGCAATGTACCGGCATGATGGCCGTCGTGCGCGGCGTAATGGCCGCCTCGATTTTTGCCGGGTCGAGATTCAGCGTCTTGGGATCGACGTCGACGAATACGGGGGTCAGTCCATTCCAAAGCAGCGAATGTGCAGTCGCCACGAACGAGTATGGCGTCGTAATAACTTCGCCCGTAATCTTCAGCGCCTGAAGCGCGGTGACGAGCGCAAGCGTGCCGTTGGAGAACAACGCAACATGCTCAACCCCAAGATACTCACACAGCGCTTTTTCAAGCTGCTGGTGGAATGGCCCCCCGTTGGTCAGCATCTTCCGATCCCAGATTTCCTCGAGATACGGGATGAACTCCTCAAGCGGAGGCAGGGTCGGTTGCGTTACGTAAATTGGCCTGGTCGTCATCAGGAAATTCCGGTGTTTATTGCGACATGACACGGTACTCGCGGGCGTCGCAGTCCAGGACGTCCTGGACTGGCTCAAGCGACGCGCGGCGTTCCGCTGCGTTAGTGGTTTTCTTTTCGGCCGTAGATGTCTTCCAGCCTCACGATGTCATCCTCTCCGAGATATCCGCCGGATTGCACTTCGACAACCTCTAGCGGCGTATCGCCGGGATTCGTCAGGCGATGGACTTCGCCAACAGGTATGTACGTCGACTGATTCTCGGTAAGCCGTGAGACCTTGTCGCCACACACGACGTCTGCAACGCCCGATACGACGACCCAGTGTTCGGCTCTATGCCGATGCTTTTGCAAGCTCAGGCTGGCACCCGGCTTTACCTGGATGCGCTTCACCTTGAACCGGTCGCCCTCGTCGACGCTGTCATACCATCCCCACGGGCGATAAACCTTCCGATGCAGATCTCGTTCGCCGCGGTTCCCATGGCCGAGTGTCTCGACAATTTTCTTGACCCGCTGACATTCGTTCTTGTGCGTCACAAGGACCGCGTCGGCCGTTTCCACGACAACCAGGTCCTCGCCACCGACAACGGTGACAAGACGGCTCGTCGCATGAACTAGCGTGTTACGGGTTCTCTCCAGAATCACGTCGCCGACGTGCGCATTCCCACTCTCGTCTTTCTTGAGCGCATCCCAAACGGCGTCCCATGCACCGAGATCGCTCCAACCGGCATCCAGGGCGACCATCTTGATGGGGAACTCGCTGCCCGGGCACCGCTCGATCACCGCATAGTCGATCGACTCGCCAGGGACTTCGAGAAACGCGTCACGGTCGGGACGAAGAAACGCGCCGTCTCGTGTCCGTTGTTGCCAGGCCGCATTGACCGCGTCCGCAATGTCAGGCCGGAAAGCGCGCAACGCCTGTAGCCAAACCGACGCGCGCACGACGAACATTCCTGCATTCCAGAAATAGCCGCCCTCATCCAGGTACTTTTGTGCGTCGCTGGCATTGGGCTTTTCGACAAAGCGCTCAACGGCAGACACGCTTTCGTCGGCGCTGTCGGCGCGTGCCTGGGCCCGAACGTAGCCGAACCCGGTCTCGGGCCGGTCCGGCGTGACGCCCAGGATAACGAATGCGCCCTCTGCGGCGTGGGTAACCGCGCGCCGAACGGCTGTGAGGAATGCCGTTTCGTCAGTGATCGCATGATCTGACGGCGTGACGACCAGCACAGGATCGTCGCCCGCCTCACGTGCCGCGAGTGCGGCCAGCGTCAGTGCCGGTGCAGTGTTACGGCCAACCGGCTCAAGCAGGACGCTCGCGGGTTCGACACCGCTTTCCCGCATCTGTTCTGTCACGAGGAAGCGATGGGCTTCGTTGCTGACAACGTACGGTGCGGTCAGTTTGATGTTCGTGTCGGCCACCCCGATAAGACGCGCCAGCGCTTGCTGAAAAAGCGTCTCACGCCCCGTCAGACTCAGAAATTGCTTGGGGAAGCCCGAGCGGGACAGTGGCCAAAGGCGGGAACCCGAACCACCGCACAAGATGACTGGACTAACTACAGGCATTTTGCTCATGTCCCTCATTCTGTTGATTTTCAACCTCGAACTGGAGCGCCCCGATCTCGGCCTTCAGCGCCTCGTATTCCTGCATCTTTCGCGACAGGAATTCGCTGGTCAGCGCAGCTTTCTCGGTAAGCCCGCGGGGCGTCAGAATATAGACGTAGCCGAACTTGTTTTTCGAGTTGCTGAAGTTCTGCACCTTCACCCAACCCTTGGCAATCAATGCTTTCAGGCAATAATTCATCCCGCTCACGCTGACGCCAAGCTTCTCGGCGAGTTCGCGCTGGGTGATGTCCGGCGTCTCCTGCAAAATTCGAAGGACTCGAAAATCGGTATCCCTCTGGATTAACGTCTGACGACTCGACATAGGGCAAGCACCTTTCTGAATTTTCCAGGAATGGAATAGCTACTCGGCAGGAGGCCGGCTTGCCGTCGCGTTTCCGAACATCGCGAATGCAGCGCAGCCGACTTCTGCACGAAGTCGAACAATTCTATCAGCACTTGCGAATGCGCCCATACGATGACAAGTATTTATGAAGAAATTCGGTGCCAACCCCGACGGAGTATCGGCAAAATCGCACTCAGCGCTCGGATGACAGGGAAACCCAAAGCGAAAAGCACCAAGTGGAAGCGATGAACGGCAGAAATGCGACATGGGAGCAGGCTCCCACGGGAAAACGAGAGATTGGTGGAGCGGAGGAGGATCGAACTCCCGACCTTCGCATTGCGAACGCGACGCTCTCCCAGCTGAGCTACCGCCCCACATCAAGCAGCGATTATATCGGTTTTTGCGGGACTGGCGAGCAGCCGACAAAATTGCTCGGGATTATATCGAGGGGATGCCGACGACCCGGCGGCCCTCTCGCACCCGCCCCTCAACCCCGAGGCGCCACGAATCGTTCAGGCCGCGCCCTCATTGCCCTTCATGCCCTTGATGAGCGGGACCTTGGGCGCCTTCGCCACGACCGTCTTCTGCGCGCGCAGATAGCGAGCCACCACATCCCACACCGGCTCGCCCTGCGCCCCTTCGGCGACCGGGGCCCAGCCTGCCACCTTGTATGTCTTGCCCGCCTCGATCGGCTTGCCGTTCAGACGCATGTCGGTAATGCGCTTGCCCATCGGTGCCATCGGATCGATCGCGTAATCCATGCCGCCCACGCGGACCATGTCGCCCCCCTGCTGGTAATACGGATCGGGGTTGAACAGGTTGTCGGCCACATCCTCGAGCACCGTCTTGATGGTCTCGCCAGTCATCG
The DNA here is from genome assembly GCF_902459575.1 of Pandoraea morbifera. NCBI lineage: Bacteria > Pseudomonadati > Pseudomonadota > Betaproteobacteria > Burkholderiales > Burkholderiaceae > Pandoraea > Pandoraea morbifera. Next base: position 159,507 of record NZ_CABPSD010000011.1, on the reverse strand, counting down.
GCGTGAGCGTCGTATACGGATAGGTGATCGCCGTCTGATCGAGCAACTGCTCCATGGTGATCGTCTGCCCCGGCAACAACGACGTTCCCCACCGGAAACCCGGAGAAAAGCCGATCTCGGCGTCCTTCTCCGCCATGACCGCATCGAGCAGCAGTTGATCGAACGTACCATTGAAATTGCCGCGTCGATACAACAGGCCTTCGGTCACCGCCAGCGGCTCGGCCAGCCTGGCCGCAAACGGGGCGCGTGCGCGCTCGATGAGCGCCTGCATCTGCGCATCGGCCGGCAGCAGATTCGCGAACACCGGCATCAGCTTGTAACGGAAATCCACCGGCTTGCCACCCTTCACGTCGAAGTCCAGCACCCCCAGGAACTTGCCGTTCGAGCCGGCATTCGTCACGAGCGTCTTACCCCCGGCATTCGGAACAACGACGGGCTTCGGAACACCGTCGTGCGTATGGCCGCCCATGATCGCATCAATGCCACGCACGCGCGACGCCAGCTTCAGATCGACGTCCATGCCGTTGTGCGAGAGCACGACCACGACCTGCGCGCCCTTGCCGCGCACCTCGTCGACCATCGCCTGAAGGCGCTCCTCCTGGATACCGAACGTCCAGTCCGGCACGAAATAGCGCGGATTCGCAATCGGCGTGTACGGAAATGCCTGACCGATGATCGCCACCGGCACGCCGTTCATTGTCCTGATCGTGTATGGCGAGAAAACCGGATCGCCGAAGTCGTTCGTCTGCACGTTCTGGGCAACGAAATCGATCTTGCCCTTGAGCTGCTCCTCGACAACGGATTTCACGCGCTCGGCACCGTAGGTGAATTCCCAGTGCGCCGTCATCACGTCGACCCCGAGCGCCAGCGTGGCGTCGACCATGTCCTGGCCCTTGGTCCACATGGCCGTGCCCGAACCCTGCCAGGTGTCACCGCCGTCGAGCAGCAGCGCGCCAGGGCGCGACGCCTTCATGCGCTTGACGAGCGTGGCCAGATGCGCAAAACCGCCCACCTTGCCATACGTTCTCGCCGCGGCGGCGAAATCGAGATAGGTGAACGCATAGGCCTCGGGCGTGCCGGGACGCAACCCGTACGCCTTCAGGAATGCCTCGCCCACGAGATGCGGGGGCTTGTTCGCCTGGTCGGCAATGCCGAGATTCACGCTCGGTTCGCGGAAATAGATCGGCAGCAACTGCGCATGGCAATCGGTGAAGTGCAGCAGGTGCACATTGCCGAACTTCGGCAGATCATAGAACGCCGCGGCCGCCTGGGCCGCCGCCGTCTCCTGATGCGACAGCGCCATGCCGCCCGCTGCCGCCACCGCCAACACCTGCATGAACTCGCGTCGATTCATTTCGTCTCCGTGGCGCACGCATCGCGCGGCGCTCCTGCCTTGTCAATGTCTGTCGTGGGCTGCGGTTGCCTGTCGAAGCCACCGCCGGGCTCACTTGCCCGCGTAATCGGCCAGCGCCGCCACGTCCTCGCCAAACATCTCGCCCACTTCCTTGCGCAACACCTTGCCGTTGCGCCCGATCACATAGAGTTCTGGCAAGCCGCGACGCTTGCCGAGCGCGGCCTGCCACGCGTCGTTTTCCATACCCGCCGGAAACGTGTAGCCGTGCGCCTTGAGATAGTCGACGGCGTCCTGAGGCTTCTTGTCGATCGACAGCGTGACGATCTGGATCGGCTTGCCGCGCGTGGCCTCGAAAAGCTTTTGCACGTGCGGGTTCTGCTGCGCGCAGAACGGACACCACGACGCCCAGTACTCGACGATCACCGTCCGATCCTTGAACGCGCTCGCGGGCATCGTCTTGCCATCCAGCAGCGTGAGTGACGGCAGTGAAACCGTGTCGCCCACCTCGAGCGCGGTCGCGGGCGCACTCAGGCACATCGCCAGCAAGGCCACGGCCGAGGCGCGCGAGCCAATGCGATGAATCGAATCCATCAGGGGTTTCATGCGGCACTCCGGAGGCCGGGTGCAGACTGCCGTGACCGGATGACGAGATCCGGCCGCGGCACGTCTGTTCACGCGGCGATGCGCAAGCGCGTTATTGATTGACCGGCGAGGCCGGATCGAGCAGCAGCGCCATCACATCCTTCAACTGCTGTTCCGTCAGAATGCCCGCCGAGCCGAATCGCGGCATGTTCGAGCACGCCATGAAGCTGTGCGAATCGTAGACCTTGGCCCACGTGTACTTGACCACCTCGGGCGAATCACCACGCAGCTTGCCGTAGTTGTACAGCGACGGACCGATGTTGCCGAACGAGATTTCGCTCTTGGTCAGCTGGTGACAGGCGTAACAGTTGCCGCCGTTGACCGTGTCGGCCTTGTCGGAAAACTGCATGCCACGGCCGTTCTGCGCCACCTTCTCGCCTTCCTTCCAGTCGCCGAGATACTTGCCGTCGGCCGGCGCCTTGACGCTCGCCAGTTCCGCCTTTTGCAGACGCTCGGCAACCTTTGGCGGCATGGGCTTGGTGGCGTACTGCGTGCACAGCTTCTGCAACTCGCTCTGGTCGATGCGATCGAGCTGGGCGATGCCGGAGCCGTGGAATGAATTGCGCAGTTCCTGCACGACCGCCGCATCGGTCGTCCCGGTGACGAGCTTCACGCTCTCGCCCTCGGCAAAGGCCATGCCGACGACGAGTGCCCCGGCCGCTGCCAGCGCGACGCCCGTCGCGCGCAATGCGAATGTTTTCATGGGTATGCCTCGTGGTCGGTCAGCGCTTCAGGCCGGGGGCGTCCATCTTGCCGCCATTGGCCATCACACCGATGAAGGTAATCAGATCGATCGACGCCTGCGAGCCGTAATTCAGCACGGGCATGCGCTGCTGACGGAAACAGTCGTTCATCCGCCACTGCATCGTGCGCAACGCCCCTTGCGAGACGCGATACCCCGGCCACGTCGCAAACGCCTGACGCGCCGCGACAGGTTTTGTCAGATTCGGCAGATCCTGCAAGCGAATGCGCTTGTCGTCCGCCCCGTGGCACGACGCGCACGAAAAGTCGTACGGACCCGCCCGGTAATAAAAGATCTTCTGTCCGCGCGCGTAGGCTTCCTTCTCTTCCTTGTGCGACTGCGGTACGCGGATGGTCGCGCCGCGCGACTGACCGGCGACGTAGGCAGTGAGCGACTCGAGATCGGTCGGGTCCTGACCTTCCTTGGAGAAGGGCTGCTTGATGACGTCCGCACGCTTGAAGCCCTGCAGATTCACCATGCACTCGACGATGCGCGACTCGGCATCGAGCACGCGCCCAGTGTCGGGGAAGTAGCGCGGAAGTTGCGCGTAGGCGTCCTTCACGACGCCGGGGCCCAGGCCCAGGTCGCACTGCGCAAGCGATACGTTGTTCGGGCCGCGCGGCGTCTTCCAGAGCGCTTCGCCACGCATTTCGACGAGTTCGGCCGGATTGCCGTCGGCCAGCATCTCGCGGTATTGCGCGATGGCATCGGCCGTGGAGCTCTCCGCGGCGAATGCGGGTGCGCTCAGGCCCGCGATGGCGAGCATGCCGCCAAGCACTGCGCCGCGCATGCCGGGCCGCCATGCGGCGCGGCATGTGTTGCGCGACCGTGCGCTATGTTGCGCCTCGTTCATCTGAGTCTCCTCTTTGTGGGGTTGGTCGGCGCGCGACGGGGACCCTTCCCCGCAAGCGCCCGCTTGCACACACTGCGCGGCACGACCGCAACGCCACGCCGTCCCACCCGGCCGGGATGCCTGGCGGCAGGCATGCCAGCCTGCGCGCCGCCGAGGCATTCCGACGCTCGCCCCGTTGTCAGGCGATGGTTGCCTCGTCAGTACGCGAGTCGCCCTTGTTGTCGGTCCACGTGACCGAGACCTTGTCGCCCTTCTTGGCGCCCTTGAACTTGAACGACATAAACGGATCTTTCGACACCGCCGGCCCCCATTGGGCCGACAGCACCGTCTTTCCGTTGCTCGTGACGGTCACGTTCTGGATGAAGTGTGCCGGTACGATATTACCGGAAGCGTCCTTGCGCTGGCCGGTTTCCATGATGTGGCTCATCAGCACCTTGACCTCGACGACACCGCCGGCCTCGGTTGCGCGAATGCGCATCGGGTTACCCATGTTGTGGCTCCTCTAGTTCTACGATGCGTCGCTCAACCGCCGCAACCGCCCAGCGTGACCTTGACTTCCTTTTCGGCCACGAGGTACTTGTTGTCCGCCTTGACGAGCGCATAGACCTTCGAGGTCTGGCCCATCTTCACGCGCGTGGTCACCGATGGCTCCGTGCCCTCGGGAATATCGAACGACGCGGCGAGCGTGTTCGGATTCTTTTCGATCAGAATCGCGATCATCTGCGTGTTTGGCGCCTTGCTTGCCACCACCACCGGCACGACCGCACCGTTCTCGGCGATGTCGGGAACACTCAGCACGACCTGATCGCTCGGGCTCGCGCTCGTGCCGCCGAGCGCCTTGACCGTATCGGCCACGCTGCGGGTGGCAAACGCCGCCTTGTTCCACTCCTGTGCCGCGCGGGCCTCTTCGGGCTTGATCAGCCCGGCGGCAACCGCCAGTCCCATTACCGCGGAAAACCGCAGCATGTCGCGTCGCTGTTGGTTCATCTCTATGAGTTTCCTTCTTTGAAGGCCGCCGCCGCGATACGCACGGTATGTGCGCATCGCAACGGCCGCCGTTCGCCCGCCAGACCGGCCGCCACGACTACGCGACAACCGGCCGGCGAGCCCCCTGCCCCGGGCTTACTTCGCCGGGGCGCCTGCCAGAACCCACTCCACCAGGGTCTTGGCGTCGGCATCCGACAAGTTCGGGTGCGCCGGCATCGGAATCGGACCCCAGACGCCCGAGCCACCGCCCTTCACCTTCTTGACCAGCTTGGCCACGGCATCCTTGTCGCCCTTGTACTTGGCTGCGACATCCTGATAGGACGGGCCCACGAGTTTCTTGTCGACGGCGTGGCAACCCATACAGGCGTTGGCGGCCGCGAGCTTGGTCGCTGCAGCGACATCGACACCGGCGTGCGCCAGCGAGGTACCGGCCAGCATGGCCGCAGCGATCAGCAACTTCTTCATCGTATCTCCTTCGGTTTGTGTAGGGGACGGGGTCCTGCGGCAGCCTGGGTGACATGGCGCGGCCGTCGGACACCCTGCCCGCTCAATGTGCACCATGGAGAATCCAGTCGACCATCGTACGGACGTCGGTTTCGGCGACCTGCGACTGCGGCGGCATTGGCATGCTGCCCCAGTTACCGGCGCCTCCGGCACGTATCTTCGCCACCAGTTTTTCAGCCGCATCCGACTGCCCATGATACTTGGCGGCGACCTCCGAGAAGGCGGGCCCGATCTTCTTGTCGGTCACACCGTGACATGCCAGACAACCGTTCTTGTCCGCAAGCGTTGCTGCCGGTGACGTCGCAGCGGCGGTTTTGGCCGGCGCGTCCGGACTCGCCATGCCGAGCGTGGCGAGAGCCGCGGTCTTGCGCACCGACGCATTTTGCGCGGCGGTGCCCGACAGCGGCGGCAGCTTCGTATCGATACCGCGCACCGGGCCGATAATCCGGTTTTGCGCGGCCAGATCCCCATGTGCGTCGCGGGCGTACGCAGGGAGTGCGGACGTCACGATACCAGCCTCGGGACAATCCTGCATACACGCCTTGTTATGAGTGTCCGGTTTGTCGCCCACGCGCCACATGCCGTGCGCGCGTGTCATCCCGTTGCGATTGGGCATGAGTTTCTGCACGTCGGCGATGTTCTTGTCGGAGAGCACGAAATCCGACGGCACGATCTCGCCGAGGTTCAGGATGTACGCAGTGACGGCGTACACCTCATCCGGCGTGAGCGAGCGCGGCGCGTTCCACGGCATGGCGCGGCGAATGTAATCCCAGATCGTGGAGATCGTGTCGACCTTCATGAGCGTCGTGCGCACCGGCTGATTGTTCGCGCGCAGCGACGCCACGTGCCCCGTCTTGATGTCGTCGGCCGTGGTGCCGCCCACGAGCGGGTTGAACACCTCGTTGCTCTCGCCGAACGTGCCATGACACGACGCGCAGCGCGCATCGAACAGCTTCTGGCCGTCAGCAACCGACCCGTGCCCCTTGGGCAAGCCCTTGAAGTCGGGGCGCACGTCGATGTCCCAAGCGCTGAGTTCCGCGGCCGTGGCGTCGCGACCGATGCCGGGCGGTGCCTTGATCGGCGCTTGCGCCCCGCCTGATCCCGGTTTCTGCACCGTGGCCGGTGCGGCCTGTGCCGGGCTGGAAAGCCATGCAAGCACGGTCATCGCGGCAACGGCCAGCGCCCCCGCCCACAATCCGGCGATCACGACTGCCAGGACACGGCTTTTCGTGCGATGCGCCGGACTCGGCGACTTCTGTTCAGTCAACGTGAACATTGGTCACCTCCCCGTTGGCCGCCACTTGCCACGTCTGGATGGCGTTGTTGTGATAAATCGACTTCGTGCCGCGCACTTCACGCAGTTGCCGATACCGCGGTTGCACGAAGCCGGTTTCGTCCACCGCGCGGCTTTGCAGCAGCGCGGGCGAACCGTCCCATTGCCAATCGAAGTTGAAGCGCGTGAGGCACTTCGGCAGCACCGGCGATTCGATGCGCGCCTGACGCCACGATTTGCCGCCGTCGGTGGAGACATCCACGCGCCTGATTCGGCCGCGTCCCGACCATGCCAGCCCGGTGATGTTGAAGTAGCCGCGATCGAGCAGCGCCTGTCCACCCGATGGCGACGTGATGACCGACTTGCACTCCTGAATCGACGTGTATTGACGATGCTGGCCGTCCGGCATCAGATCGACGTAGTGACTGGTTTCATCCTTGGTATTCCACGGCGCATCGCCGACCTTGATGCGGCGCAGCCACTTCACCCACGACACCCCCTGCACGCCGGGCACGACCAGGCGCAGCGGATAACCATTCTCGGGGCGCAGCATTTCGCCGTTCATGCCCCATGCGACGAGCACGTCGGAGAGCGCCGCCTCCATCGAGATCGTGCGGGTCATGCCCGAGCCGTCGCCGCCTTCGGCGAGCACGTACTGGCCGCGCCGGGTGTCGGCGCCCACGTCGTCGAGCAGTACCGAGAGCGGCACCCCCGTGAATTCGCAGCACGACAGCATGCCATGCGTGTATTGCACCGTGGGCACGGCCGCGTTGCCCCACTCCATGCCGGTGTTCGCGCCGCACTCGATGAAGTGCATGCGCGACACGGAGGGCAACCGCATGATGTCGTCCATCGTGTACACCTTCGACTCGCGCACGAGGCCGTGCACCATCAGGCGGTGTTGCGTGGGGTCGATCTCCTGCCAGCCCTGGTGATGACGCTCGAAGTGCAGGCCGCTGGGCGTGATAATGCCGAACAGACCTTGCAGCGGCGTGAAGGCAACGGAAGCCTGTGCGGTTTGCGTGAGCCCGGGGGACTGACGCCGTTGCAGATTGGCCTCGTACTTCGACGGCATGCCGTACGGGCGCGCCGCGACGGGCTGGCCGAGCGACGTCGCCCACGGGCGCGGCTCGAGGATCATGGGGTCGCCGGCGCCGACGGCGCCCGGGGCGTCCGCCGCGAAGGCGCCGCCACCGGCGAGCGCGGCGCCGGCGGCCAGGAAGCTGCGTTGCAGGAAGCTGCGTCGCGTGGCATTGAGTCCCTCGCGCGCAATGTCGCCGGCCAATGTGCCGTCGATGAAATTCTCCGGAGCCCGGCGCAAACGGCCGGCTCGCGATGCTTTGTCGCTCACCCTGTCTCCTCGCGTTTCGTGGCGTCCGCCGGCGTCGCAAGGAGGCTGGCGGATTATCGCTTGTGTTTTGGTTGTCGCTGGCGGTCTTTTTGCCGCACGGTCGTGCCAGGTTGCTGCGTTACGGATTCAATTCGGTCTGCGCCACGCGCGCCGACGGGCATCAGCTCCCGCGCGGCATGAAGCCATCGACGGCACGCTCGGGCAGCGCCTCCTCCTCGATTCGGCCGGCGACCTGAATGCACACGGCGCGACAGATCTCGACCACCCCGGTATCCGCGATCGCGTAGTACACCTGGTTCCCGTCGCGTCGACGCGCCAGCACGCCCGCCTGGTACATCGCGCCCAGATGTCGCGACACATTCGTTTGCGACGAACCCACTTCCGTCACTACCTCGTTGACCGAGCGCTCGCCGCCACACAGCGCGTGCAGGATCCGCAGCCGGGTGGGCTCGGAGAGCAGGCTGAAGTAATGCGACACCTTTTCGAATACGCGATCGAGTTCTTCCATGACAGTCAGTCTTTGAGTTCGTGTGAAGGCACAAGAGATACCGTATATGCCTACATACGCATATACGGATAATCAAAATAACGGGCGAAGTGTGCAAGCTGCACTGCAACATGTCGGACGCCGACGTATCGCCTCGGCCGATGTCATTCCGGTGTTTGACTGCACGCCTCCCATGTATACCGCCGGATATAGCGCGCCGCGTGTCATGCCAATACGCGAGGTACGGCGGCGTCGTTGTCCTGCCGGGTGCCGGGAGGTGCGAGGGCATGCAGCTTTGAGGCATCAGGGAAAAACCTGATAAGAAAAATGGCGGGGGGCGACCGATGTGCCCCCGTGGCGACCGACTGCCTTACTCGAACTGATATGACCAGTTCGCGTTGAAGCGCAGCGGACGATTCGGCGAGTTGGTGGGTGCGTCCGCCATCGGCTTGGCAATCGAGAGATCGAGCGAGTAGTACTTGCTGTCGGAGATGCGAACCCCCAGCCCCACCGAGGCGAGCCGGTTGTGGAACAGTTGGCCGTAGTTCACGTAGACGCGCGCCGTATCGAGAATGAGGTACGGCTGAATCGTCTTCAGATAACGGAAGTCGGTGCGGAACATCCGGTTGAGTTCGATCGACGCGCCCCACCCCTTGTCTCCGGCAATTTCACCGGCTGGGTAACCGAGGCCGAAGCGCTGGCCGCCGAAGGTCGCCTGTTCGGACGTCGGCAGCGTATTGCTGCTGTACTGCGCTCCGGCGGACACGATCACCCCGAAATCCCATGGCAGCACCACTCCCTGCTTGCCGTCGAGCGTAAAGCGCCAGAAGCCGAGATCGTAAGGTCCGAGGATCTGCGCGACCCCGGCCGGCTGCGTCGTGTAAGACTGACTCGCCCCCATGCCGTTGAAGCCCTTGAAGACGCCGAGCGTGGCGCTGCGGGTCTGCTTGTCGGTGACTTCGTTGTAGGCGAGCTGCACCTGCCCGGCGCGTACGTTCGTCTGCGAATTGATGTAATTGGGCGAGTTCGGCACTTCGTAGCGGTCGCGCGAATTCACCCCGTACATGCCACCGCTCACCGTGAGACTGCGCTGGTTGTTGAGCAGGATCGGGTACGACACGCCCACGGCGATGCGCTTCGTGTCGAGATGTCGCGTGAGGCCGGCGAGCGCCTGATCGTCAGGCTGACCGCGATAGTGCGATGCGTCGAGGCGCGCCTGAAGGCCGTTCGAGCCCAGCGGCTGGATGTACGACGCCGCGTAGAACTCTTCGTCGTTGTGCCCCTTCGGCGCGATGGCCGTGAGCTGGATCTGCTCGCCCAGCGGCGTGAGGGCATTGCTCGCCACGGTGAACACGCCGCGAATGCCCGGGTTGTTATACGAGAGCGACGTGCCGAGCGCGACCGGCTGGCGCGAAACATCCAGCGAAAGCTCCGTCGCACCGTCGGTTTGCGTGGGCGGCTGTACATCGGCCTTGATCTTCATGCCGGGCACGAGCGTGAGCAGGTTCAGATAGCGCTCGAAGGTGGCGCGCTTGAGCGGCCGCTCCGCCTCGATGTGTGCCGCGATATCGCGCAGCCGCTGCTCCGACGGTCCCGGCTTGCCGGTGATCTTGGTGCTGGCGATGTAACCTTCGACGACCGTCACGCGCACGAAACCGTCGTTGAAGTCCTGGGCGGGCACGAAGGCAAAGGACAGGAGATACCCCGCGTCCTGATACAGCTTCGTGACTTCGTTGGCCTTCTCGACCAGATCGCCGATGGTCACTTCCTTGCCCGCCATCGGGGCGAAAAGGCCCGCGACCTGATCGAACGGCAGCGATTTCACGCCCTCGATGCCAAAGCGCTTGGGGGTGAGCTTGCGCGCGAGCAATGCCTTGAGCGCATCTTCCTGAGTCGGCGGCTGAATCCGAATGGTGGGCGCCGGCGCCTTGGGCACCTCGATCTTCGGAATGCTTTGCATCGGGTCGCCGCGCACCGGGCTGGCATCGGCCCACGCCTGTTGCGCGCCGACCAGACTGAGCGTGCACAAGGTGACGGCAACGATCTGAACGACTTTGCGGTTGCGAACCGACTTCACCGAGTCCCCACGCGCGACGCGTGACGCAAGACGGGACCCTCCCTGGCGATACGCCATCCCTATGCCCCCCAACGCTGATTTTTTTCGTTGGGCCAGTGTAACCGAGAGGCCGCAGGCCCCGTCAACGAGGGAAACCTGGGGGAATGCGGCACCCGAACAACACCCGCGGGGCATCCTGTGGCGGCGCGTACGTTCCCCCGCTTAGAGAATCTCCTCCAAACGTGGTCGCGGCGGGTGCGTGTCCCGCCGGCATCCGCATCAGGCCAGCATGTCGGCCCAGATGCCCTGTGCCCATGCGAGTCCCAGGGCAAACTCGTCTCGTGAGGCGCGTGGCGACGCGCCGCCCGTGCCGGGAACCGGCAGCATGGTGCGTTGCGCGGTGTCGTAACGGTGCACGCTGGCGACGTGCATCGCCTCGGTGGCCGAAACGAACGTGTAACAGGTGTTGCTGTACAGGGGCTCGGGGTTGACCGTTCGCCCGGCGAGCGTGGCAACGATGGCGGCGGCGCACACCTTGCCGTGCTGGTTCGCCATGTGCCCGGACTTCGGCATTTGCGGCGCGATCTGGATGGCGTCGCCGAGGATGTGGATATCGGGCTGCGCCGCCGACGCGAAGGTCAGGAAATCGACGTCGCACCAGCGTCCGTTGGCGGTGGCGAGTCCGCTTTGCACCGCGATGTCGCCCGCGCGCATCGGCGGGATGACGTTGAGTACATCGGCGCGAACTTCCTCGCCCAGTTCGAAACGCGCCAGGTGCCTCGTGCCGTCGGTGGCCACCTCGGTGCAATTGAATTGCGGGTGGTACTCGACGATCCCGGCGAATTGCGTGCGCCACACGTCGTGAAACTGCTCGGCTTCGGCGAGCACCTGATCGTTGGCGTCGAACACGAGCACTTTCGCGCGCGGTTTGTGTTGCCGAAGCCATGCGGCCGCCTGGCAAGCTCGCTCATACGGCGCGGGCGGGCAGCGGAACGGCGCTTCGGGAATGGTGATGGCAAACACGCCCCCGTCGGGCATCGCCTTCAGACGCGCATGCAGCAGCGCGGTTTCGCGCGCGTCGGTCCAGCCGACCGGCAGTGCGTCGCGCAGCGCCGGATCGGACAGTCCCGCAATGGCCTCGCGACGCAACGACACGCCTGGCGCCACGATCAGTTTGTCGTAGGACAGGCGCGCACCGTCTGCGAGTTGCACCTGCTTCCTCGCGGCGTCGATGCCATTGGCCCGCGTGCGACGCCACACGACGCCGTGGCGCCTGACGAGCATATCGTACGGCACCGTGAGGTCGCTCACGCGCAAATTGCCGCCGACGACGAGATTCGACAGTGGCGAGGAGACGAACGCCTCATTCGGTTCGACGAGCGTGACGTCGACCGTATTGCCCGAGAGCACGCGCAGCGCCTTGGCCGCCGTGGCGCCGCCAAAGCCGCCGCCGATCACGACGACGCGTGAGCGCGCCTTGACCGGCGTCGGCCAGAGCGGCGCGGCCCACGCGGGCGTCGCGCCGACGCACGCGGCCGTTGCGCTGATACCGAAGAGAAAATCGCGACGACGCATCATGTCTGACCTATCGCGCGGTGCGCGCGGGGTTTGTCGGGTTCGCCGGGTTCGCTTTGGCCGACGATTTGCCGACGCCGGACGGCGCGGGCTGGGCGGCGAAGTAAGCGGCGATGCGCTGCAACTCGTCGTCGCGGTAGCCCTTGAGGAGTTGCGGCATCAGCGTGGCGCCGCGCCGGGCGTCGCGCATGGCTTGCAAGGTGGCCATGAGTTCGGCCGCCGGCCGGCCTTCCAGTACGGGAAGCACTGCCTTGCCCGCGCTGATCGGGGCCGACGCGTTATGACAGCTCATGCACGCCATCGCCCAGTCGCGCGCCTGCCAGTCCAACCGATCGGCGGCCGACGGTGCCGCTTCCGGCGCCACATACACGGGCGACGCCGCGCGTGCCCCGGCTGTCGGTGCGCCGTGCGCGAGCTTGGCCGTGCCCCCCAAGGCAGCCCCCAAGACGAGCGCCGCCGCGATCATACGCGCCGCGCGCGGATCGCGGGAACGATGGCGGCGGGGCGATTCGGCATCGGTGGAACCGACGCGACGGTAAGCGGCAGGTGTGGGCACGCGTGTCGTCCGAAACGGTTGGGTTGGGGTTGGGTTGGGGTTGGGTTGGGCCCGCGGGAACCGGTCGAGAGCGCTTGAATGCGGCTGAAGGCGAACTGAAGCGTTCGGTCCGAAGCCGATGACCGAAAGCGGCGAGTCGCAATGCGTTGCGGCTCGCCAGCGTTCCGGACCGGTGCGTCAGTTGCCGGTCTTGTTCGACGGTCCGGGCTTGACGGGCGCGTCGCTGATCGGCGCGGGCGAGGACAGGGGTTTGGCCGTCACCGTATCGTTGCCGATGGGCGTGGTGGTCACCGTGGCGCCCGCGTCCCCCTCCTGCACCGGTGCCGGGTTCTTCTCGGCCTCGGTCGACAGACGCTGCGCTTCTTCCGGTTTCACGTACTCATACAGCTTGACGACCTTCTGCACGCCATCGATACGGCTGGCCACGTTCGCGGCGATGCGGCCCTCCTCTTCGGACACCAGGCCCATGAGGTAGACGTCGCCGCGCTCGGTGACCACCTTGAACACGTTGGCGGAGATTTCCTTCGTGTTGATCAGGTTGGCCTTGACCTTGCTGGTGATCCACGCGTCGTTCGAGCGCGAACCGAACGAGCTGGCCGGTCCGAGGGCGAGTTCGTCGACAATGCCGCGAACGTTGCTGATCTGCTTGACGATCTCGACGGCACGCTGCTTGCTGGCGTCGTTCGGCACTTCACCGGTCAGGAGCACGCGGCGGTTGAACACCGTCACGTTCACGTGCGCGGCATCGGGCAGATTGTTGGCGATATTGGCTTCGGCCTTGACCTGGATTTCCCGGTCCTCCGTCTGCGCACCGACCGAACGGCGGTCGGTCGCCACGAGGGCGCCAGTCGCCGCACCGCCGAGAATGATGGGGGCGCAACCGGCCAGGGTTGCGGCAATCAACGCTGCCGCGGCAAGCGGCTTGACCGCGCGTTGGAAACTCATCGGGCATTCTCCTTGTTGGATGGTCGAACGGGGCGGCCCCCGCCGCGCCCAGCCGGCACCGCCCGCCCCCGCGACCCGGTGCCCGTCATGATCTTGACGCCTCGTGGCGACAATAGGTTCACTCGTCGCCGAGCAGCGCCGAGTCGATCAGGTCGCAAAGGCAGTGGATGGTCAGCAGGTGAACTTCCTGAATTCGCGCGGTGCGATCGGCCGGCACGCAAATGTGCACGTCGAGTTCGCCCAACGCGCCGTTGACCTTGCCACCGCCCTTGCCGGTGAGCGCAATCACGTGCATGCCGCGCTGATGCGCCGCCTCGATGGCAGCCAGCACGTTGCCGGAATTGCCCGACGTGGTGATGGCGAGCAGCACGTCGCCCTCGTGTCCGAGCGCGCGCACCTGCTTCGAGAAGATCACGTCGAAGTTGTAGTCGTTGCCGACGGCGGTCAGGATCGACGAATCGGTCGTCAGCGCGATCGCCGGCAGTTCGGGCCGCTCGCGCTCGAAGCGGCCGACGAGTTCGGCGGCGAAGTGCTGGCAGTCGGCCGCCGAGCCGCCGTTGCCGCACGCGAGAATCTTGTTGCCGTTGGACAGCGCCTCGACCATGAGGTCCGCCGCGGCGGCAATGGGGTCGGCCAGCGCATCGCGCGCTGCCAGTTTGGTCGCGACGCTATCCGTGAAGTGTTGCTGAATTCGTTCGATCGACATGGTCGTTTGCCAGGGTATCGCAAATGCCACCAGTCCCGCGCGGGTGCCCCGAGGGGTCGTTGTCCGCGCCGGCCGGCGTTCTGAGGCCGTCAGTCCTGAAAACGGCACTTTCGCAAGTGTAACAGGGCCGACGCAGGCGGGTTCCGTCAGAGATCGTCTGCCCGGAAGGCGTCCGGAAGCCAGCGCACCACCGGCGGGCACCCGTCGAAGGTCACGACGTCGAACCGGCAGCAAGCCGCCGGACGCCGCAGCAGGTAATGGCGCGCGGCAAGCGCAAGTCGACGCCGCTTGGTCCGCGTGATGCTCGCCGCCGCCCCGCCGAAGTCGCTGCGCGAGCGGGCGCGGACCTCGACAAATACCAGCACGCCCTCCCGATCCCGCATAATGAGGTCGATTTCGCCGCCACGGCAGTGATAGTTGCGCACCAGAAGCCGCCAGCCGCGGCGCTCGAGCAACGCCTGTGCACGGCCTTCAAACGACTCTCCTCGCCGATTCGACATGGTTGTTCCGATGTTTACCGTTACCGGCCGTGCCGGTCTCCCCCCAGCCCGCGCGCGCCGCGCGCCAACGCCGCCGACCGGAGATCAATGCCATGGATGAACGCCTGATGGCGCTGGCCGAGGGCCAGCATTACCCGACAGGCACGCTGTACGTCGTGGCCACGCCGCTGGGCAACCTGGCCGACATCACCGTGCGCGCGCTTCACATCCTCGACATGGTCGATGCCATTGCCTGCGAAGATACGCGCAATAGCGCGCAGTTGCTCCAGCGCTATGGCATCGACAAGCCGTTGATCGCGGCCCATCAGCACAACGAGAACGAAGCGGCAACGCGTCTGGTGGCGCGCTTGCGCGAAGGCGAGCGCATTGCCTACATCTCCGACGCCGGCACGCCCGGCGTGTCCGACCCGGGCGCGCGACTGGTCGAGGCGGTGCGGGCGGCGGGTCTCGGTGTGATGCCGGTGCCGGGCGCCAGCGCGGTCATCACGCTGCTCTCGGCCGCGGGCGCGTGGGTCGAGACATTCACGTTCGTGGGCTTTCTGCCGTCGAAGGCACAGCAGCGCGCGCAGGCCATCTCGGCGCTCGCGGGCTCGACTTCGGCCCATGTGTTCTACGAAGCGCCGCATCGCATCGTGGAGACAGTCGCCGCGTTGGCGGATGGACTGCCGGGCGAGCGGCGCCTGCTGATCGGGCGCGAGCTCACCAAGCGCTTCGAAGACATTCACGAATGCGCACTGGCGGACGGCGTGGCGTGGCTGAAGGCCGACGCGAACCGTCAGCGTGGCGAGTTCGTGCTCGCGGTATCGGGCGCGGCGGCAAGCGCGGTCGGCGACGGCGTGGACGCCGAAGCCGAACGTGTACTCGCCCTGCTCGTTGCCGAACTGCCGACGAAGAGCGCCGCCAAGCTCGCTGCGGCGATCACCGGCGCGCCGAAGAACGCCCTCTACGAACGCGCCCTCGCGCTGAAGCACGACTGAACCCGCGTGCCGCATGCGCCCGATCGCGGCCAACGTGACCAACTTCGGCACGTCGCACGCTTCCATGAGGCAACGCCGCGGTGTTCGAAAATCGGAAGTGTCCGATGCCGACAGCGTGGTTTTCCCGCGCATCGACGCAAGAAAAAGCCCGCCGAAGCGGGCTTTTTCATGGGCATTCGAGCGATCAGCTCAAAAGCAATGCGTCGTCATCGAGTTGCTCACCGCGCGTGCGCTCGAACATCTGCAGCAGATCAGGCACATCCAGCCCCTTGCGTTCGTCCCCGGAGACATCGAGGACAACCTTGCCCTGGTGCAGCATTACCGTGCGCTCGCCGTAATCGAGCGCCTGGCGCATGCTGTGCGTGACCATCATGGCGGTCAGCTTGCTCTCCTGCACGATGCGCGCCGTGAGCTCCAGCACGAATGAGGCTGTTTTCGGGTCTAGGGCCGCCGTATGCTCGTCGAGTAGCAGGATGCGCGACGGCTGCAACGACGCCATCAGCAGACTGACCGCCTGACGCTGGCCGCCGGAGAGCAGGCCGATACGGTCCGAGAGCCGGTTCTCCAGTCCCAGGTTCAGCAGACTCAGCTTTTCCCGGAAGCGTTCACGCAGCTCCCGGTTCAGCGCGAAGCCGAAACCCCGGCGCTCGCCGCGCTTGACCGCCAGCGCCATGTTTTCCTCGATGGTCAGCGCCTCGCAAGTGCCGGCCATCGGGTCCTGGAACACGCGCGCCACCTGGCTCGCGCGCTGCCACGCCGTCTTTCGGGTGACGTCGTTGCCATCGATCGAGATCGTGCCCGAATCCACCGAGAGATCTCCGCTGATCGCGTTCAGGAACGTCGACTTGCCCGCGCCATTCGAGCCGATGACGGTCACGAACTGCCCCGTCGGGATCTCCAGCGACATGCCGCGCAGCGCACGATTCTCGATCGGCGTGCCCGGGTTGAAAGTGATCTTGAGGTCTTTTGCGCTCAACATGATCAGGCACCTCCGTTCTTGCGAGCGAACAGCTTGCGACGCGTCGCCGGCAGCACCAGCGCTACCGCAACGAGCAATGCCGTTACCAAATTGAGGTCCTGCGCCTTCAGACCGATGAAATCGCTGTTCAATGCCAGTGCAATGAAGAAGCGGTACAGCACCGCGCCCACCACCACGGCCAGCGTTGTGAGAATGAGTCGGCGCGCCGGCAGGATCGTCTCGCCGATGATCACCGCCGCCAGACCGATCACGATCGTACCGATGCCCATCGAGATGTCCGCGCCGCCCTGGGACTGCGCAAACAACGCACCGGCGAGGGCCACCAGCGCGTTCGAGAGTGCCATGCCGGCCAGAATCTCGTGCCCGGTGTTCACGCCCTGCGCGCGCGCCATGCGCGGATTGGCACCGGTGGAACGCATGGCGAGGCCCTGCTGCGACGAGAAGAAGTAGTCGAGACCGAACTTCACCACGGCCACCACGACGAACAGGAGCAGTGGACGGCCCACGTAGTCGGGCAGCCAGCTCGTCACACTGTCGGGCAACAGCAGCGTGAAGACCGTCGGCGACGTGATCAGCGGCACGTTCGGCGCACCCATCACCCGCAGGTTGATGGAGTACAGCGCGATCATCATCAGGATACTGGCGAGCAGATCCATGATCTTCAGGCGCACGTTCAACCACCCGGTAATGAAGCCGGCCACCGCGCCGGCCGCCATGGCCGCCAGGGTGGCCGCGAACGGGTTCATGCCACCGGCGATGAGCGTCGCCGCCGCCGCGCCGCCGAGCGCGAAACTGCCGTCAACCGTCAGATCGGGGAAATTGAGGATGCGAAAGGAAATCAGCACCCCGAGCGCCACCAGGCTGAAGATCAGGCCGATCTCCAGTGCGCCCATCATAGAAAAAAGGGACATGTTCGTAATTCCACTGCGCAAGACGGTCCATGCCGGGTCTCGGCAGTTCAGGTCAAAGCCGGTCGTTGTGCGACCGCGGTTCGGGGGGAGCCGTCTCGCCCATTCGATAGGAAAAGAGCGGCGGGGACAGATCGTGTCCTGGCGCCGCCCTGTCGCATCCCGGCGCCACGGGCGTTGCCCGCGTCGCCGGTGTTACGCGCGCTTGCTTATTTGATGACTTCCTTCGCTTCCTTCACCAGATCCGCCGAGAGCTTCACGCCCTGCTTCTCGGCAGCGCCCGGGTTCACGAACAGTTCCAGATTCGAGCTCGTCTGCGAGGCGATCGCGCCCGGCTTCTCACCCTTGAGGATACGAACGACGACCTTGCCCGTCTGACGGCCGAGATCGTAGTAGTTGATGCCCAGTGCCGCAATGGCGCCGCGCTTCACGCTGTCGGTGTCCGACGCGACGAGCGGGATCTTGCGGTCGTTGGCCACCTTCACCAGCGATTCGTATGCCGACACCACGTTGTTGTCGGTGTTCGTATAGATCACGTCGACCTTGCCGGCCAGGCTGCTCGCCGCCGAGCTGATGTCAACGGTACGCGGCGCGGCCGCTTCGACCAGCGTCATGCCCTTGGCGGGCAGCAGCTTCTTGAGCTCGTTGACGACGACCACCGAGTTGGCCTCACCCGGGTTGTACACGATGCCTACGCGCTTGGCGTTCGGCACGACGCGCTGAATCAACGCCACCTGCTTGTCGAGCGGCAGACGGTCCGACACACCGGTCACGTTGGTGCCCGACGGCTCCCAGCTCTTGACCAGTTGCGCGGCGACGGGATCGGTCACGCCCGAGTAGACGAGCGGCACCGTCTTCGTCGCGGCGGCCACGGCCTGCGCCGTGGGCGTGGCGATACCAATGATCGCGTCGGGCTTGTCGCCCACGAACTTGCGAGCGATCTGGGCCGCCGTACCGACATTGCCCTGCGCGCTTTGGTACTCCCACTTCAGGTTCTTGCCAACCTCGTAGCCTTCGGCCTTGAGTTCGTCGCGTGCGCCATCACGAATGGCGTCGAGCGCCGGATGCTCCACGATGGCCAGCACGGCCACCGACTTCGTTTGCGCGAATGCTGCGCCCGTCGCCCCCAGCAACGTTGCGGCCACCGCACACAACAGGGTGCGCTTGGCGAATTTGCCCATCGTCGACATCGAAACTCCTCCAGGAATGCTTTTTGATAGGTGCGCCGTGCCCGAGTCTCGGCGGGCATCGTCCGGATGCACACAAAGCGTGCACCTGCGCGTGGGGCACAGTCTACCCACATCCCCTGAAGCGAACAACGGTTGCCGACGCAACCTTCGGAAAGGCCCGTGGCACATCGGATTGCACCGGATTCGTGGCACATTGATGCGGCAATCAGAAAAAAATTAGCCGATTTGTTCGCGAGTGGTTCCACCTGCGCACGTTCGTGCGACGCGTTCAGCCAATGAGATTCGGTAAAAAACGAAATAATGTGAGAGAAACCAACGTCGAGTGCATCAGTTTGTGCAACAAACGGGCGATCGGTGTCCCGCTTTTCGAGCGTCGCCCGAGACGAAATTCGGAATAGGATCGGTGGATGTCGGCGCGCCCCACGAGGTTCGGGGCACTTCGGCGCCCCAACGTGGTTCAGCGAGCGTCGTTGGCGTCGTCGAGACCCAGGGCGGCGACTTCGCTGCGCGACAGTCGGCGGATCTCCACCTTGGCGTGACCGGCCCGCACGAAACCGAGCTGTTTGGCGGCGGCGTAGGAAAGATCGATGATGCGGTTGCGCGCGTACGGCCCGCGATCGTTGATCTTCACGACCACCGTCTTGTCATTGGCCATGTTTCGCACGAGCGCGAAGCTCCCCAGCGGCAGCGTCGGATGGGCGGCCGTGGCCTCGTTCATGTCGAACGCTTCGCCGGTGGCGGTGCGCTTGCCGTGAAACTGCTTGCCATACCAGGAAGCCATGCCGGTCTGGAAGAACGTACCGGCGTCGGCGCGCAATCGTGCTTCGCCGTCGCGCTCCGGTGCATCGGGATCGCCTGGGCTGAGACCTCCGTTGCGGTAAGACCGCCCGGGCCAATGCAGATCGAAGCTCGAGCCGACTGGTGCGCTGGCTTCGCGCGCACGGGTGCGCGCGCCTGTCGCCGAGGTGGCGGCAGCCGTCTGGCTGGTGGGTTCGAGCGGCGTTGTGCAGGCTGTCAACGTCAGGGCGAGGGCGCAGCAGACCGCGAACCGTGTGAGCATGTCGCGTGTTCGCATAGCCCGAGAGTTTAACACGCCCCCCTCGTCAACCTATCAGCGAGCGTTCACTTACGCGCAAATACTTGGTTACAAAGCGTTACGGCGATTTGAGGGTCCGCCTCCAATGAGCGCGGCAAGCAAGACAGCTCGCGATTTCGTCGAAACGCCGCCGCATGCCTACCGTGCCGTCACGCCGGGCGGGCGCTGCCCGGCCCGTTTTACAATAGCGAAAAACCGCGTCCCCGATACCTCATGAACGTCACCCTGATTCCTGTCACGCCTTTCCAGCAAAACTGCACCTTGCTCGTATGCGATGCGACCCGACGCGCCGCCGTGGTCGATCCCGGCGGCGACATCGACCGGATCGCCGGCGAGATCGAACGTCAGGGGGTAACGCTGGAGAAGATCTTCCTCACGCACGGCCATCTGGACCACTGCGGCGGCGCAGGGGCGCTGGCGGCGAAGTACCACGTGCCGATCGAGGGCCCGCACCCGGATGACGCCTTCTGGATCGACCAGCTTCAGGCGCAGAGCGCGCGTTTCGGCTTCCCCGAGCCGGAACCGTTCTCGCCGGACCGCTGGCTGGGCGACGGCGACACCGTGAGCTTCGGCAACGTCACGCTCGATGTGTTCCACTGCCCCGGCCATACCCCCGGGCATGTGGTGTTCTTTTCGAAGGACGAGCGGCTGGCCAGCGTGGGCGACGTACTCTTCGCCGGCTCCATCGGCCGCACGGACTTCCCCCGCGGCAACCATGCGGACCTGATCGCATCGATCCGCAACAAGCTCTGGCCGCTCGGCGACGACGTAACGTTCATTCCGGGTCACGGCCCTGTGTCCACGTTCGGGCAGGAACGCCAGACCAACCCTTATGTTGCCGACGCCGTGCTTGCCCGGAGCGCCGTATGAGCCAGGCCGTCTCCCGCACGCCATCGCGCATCATTCCCGTGGACGAGGAGATTTTCGTCAGCACCGACGTCGAGGCGGACGGCCCCATCCCGGGCCCGCATTCGATGCTGAGTTTCGCTTCGGCGGCCTACACGGCCGACAAGGAGCTCATCGGCACGTTCAGCGCCAACCTGGAATGCCTGCCCGACGCCAAGGGGCATCCGCTCACGATGAAGTGGTGGAAAACGGAGCCGGACGCATGGGCCGCCTGCCGCGTCGATCCGGAAGACCCGGCCAAGGCCCTCAAGGCCTATGTGAAATGGGTCGAGAAGCTTCCTGGCAAACCGGTGTTCGTGGCGTACCCGGCAGGTTTCGATTTCACGTTCATGTTCTGGTACATGATGCGCTTCGTCGGTCGTTGCCCGTTCTCGTGGTCCGCGCTCGACATCAAAACGCTCGCATTCGCCATGACCGGCATGCCGTATCGCAAGTGCATAAAGCCGCGCCTGCCGCAGGTCTGGCTCGACCCGCTGCCGCACACGCACGTCGCACTCGACGACGCGCTCGAACAAGGCGCCCTGTTCTGCAACATGCTCGCCGAGCTGCGCGAGCAGCAAAAAACGCTCACCGAGCTGCCCGGCTGGCGAGGCGCCGGACTCACCGCCAACGCCGACGCGCCGGTATTCGGTTCGGCAGCCGAGCCGGCGACGGCCGCGGCCGCCAACGCCGAATCGCCCGAGGCCGGTCCGGGCAAGGACAGCGCAGCGCACGGCTGAGCGCCGCCAGCAGGACACCACGCGGGCCGTGCACCGCGACGCGCCCGCCGCATCGAAGCCGGTTCGCCCGGACACGGCGCGGCGCAGTCAGGCCCGACACGCCCGGCGGCGTGTCACAGCACGCCGTTCGCCAACTCCGGCGGGCGTGCGATCACTGCCTTCTCGCCATTGACGACGATCGGACGCTGCAACAGCTTCGGATGTTTTGCCACGGCCGCCAGCAATTGGTCGTCGGTCAATGCCGGATCGGCCAGTCCCAGTTCCGAATACTCGGCCTCGTTACTGCGGATCATCTCCCGCACGGGCACGCCCAGCAGCGCGTGCAGACGCTTGAGCTCCGCCGCCGTGGGCGGGGTCTTCAGATACTCGATGATTTGCAGGTCGCCGCCGCCCACGGCCGAGGATCCTTCGACGAGCGCCAGCGCTTCTCGCGACTTCGAGCAGCGCGGGTTGTGATACACGGTGATCATGGTCACTCCATCCAATGCGTCCAGAAAGCGTCCGGCGCGACGCCCTGCGTCACGCCTGGAACGTGCGCTCCGAGTATGCATGGTATCGTCGGATACCGCCACTCGCGGGACCCCGGTGCCGCGCGTCTGGCGCCGATCCGGACGTTGGTTGGCGTCTCATCGGCTTCTGATTCGCTTCTTATCCGCTTCTTATCCGCTTCTCAACGTTAACTTTTCGCATCGTTCGACGTACGCGCCGCAGCCCGACCGGCACCCCGCTCTACGCGCGCTTCGTGCCTGGACTACGTGTTAACCGCGCTGCGCACCGGCCCGGCGCCACCTAAGATGGCAAGTAGCGCGGTACGTCGCCCGATCCGGCTTTTCTGGAGACAGTGACATGGCAGGACGCTTCATCAGCATCAAGTCGCGCGACGGCAAGACCTTTCAGGCCTACCTGGCGCTTCCCGAAGGCGTGGGCAAGGGTCCCGGCCTGGTGCTGTGTCAGGAGATCTTCGGCGTGAACGCTTACATTCGCGAACTTGCCGACCGATACGCCGAAGAGGGCTACGTCGTCCTGGCCCCCGATCTGTTCTGGCGCATCGAGCCCGGGATCGACCTCGGCTACACGCCGGGCGACTGGCAACGTGCATTCGCGCTGTTCCAGAGTTTCGACGTCGATCTCGGGATGGAGGACGTGGGGGCGAGCGTCGATGCATTGCGCGCGCTGCCCGAATGCGTGGGCGGTGTGGGCGTCGTCGGCTACTGCCTTGGCGGCAAGCTTGCCGCGCTGTCGGTCACGCGCACGAGCGCTGACGTGGCCGTGGGCTATTACGGCGTGGGGCTGGAGCAGCACGTCGACGAACTGGCCACCGACCACCCGCCGCTGGTGCTGCATATCGCCGAGCTCGACAAATACGCCCCCGCCGAAGTGCGCGACATGCTTGCGACACGGCTGGGCGGCCGTCCCGACGTCACGCTATACGCCTACCCCGACGCCGATCACGCGTTCGCGCGCCCTGGCGATCACTTCAACCGGGCCGCGACACAGCTGGCACATCAGCGCACCATCGGTGCCCTGCGACGCGCGATCGGCCCGCACTTCGATTTCGCATCGTTGTGGGAGACGCATTGCGCATACGAATTCGCCATCCGCGAAATCGAGCCGCTGATGAAGACGATGGTCGCCGAACCGTACGTCAATCACATCCCCACGATGACGGGCGGGGTCGGCCATCAACAGCTCGCGCATTTTTACCGCCACCACTTCGTCGACAGCAATCCACCCGACACCCGGCTGATTCCGATTTCGCGCACGATTGGCGCGACCCAGCTCGTCGACGAGTTGCTGTTCTCGTTCACCCACACGACGCCGGTCGACTGGATGCTGCCGGGTGTGGCGCCGACGGGACGCCGCGTCGAGGTTCCGCTCGTGGCGATCGTTCGCTTCCGGGGCGACAAGCTTGAACACGAACATATCTACTGGGATCAGGCGAGCGTACTGGTGCAGATCGGCTTGCTCGATCCCACCGGCCTGCCGGTGGCCGGCATCGAAACCGCGCGAAAGTTGCAGGATGAGAACCTGCCGTCCAATACGCTGATGCCGAACTGGTCGTACGGCATCCGGCCGCATTGAGACCCCCGTCGGGAAGGCAGGCGGAACGCCGGGGGCGCGGCCCAGATGCCGTGCCCCTGGCGCAAGACGTGAATAGCGAAGTGTCGCCAACGTTGCGGGAGATGGCAGATGAATACGCAACTTTCCCCGCGCCTGCCATGCTGGCGGGCGGCGGGCTGGCTTACCGTGGCAGCCTGTGCCTTGACGCTCTCCGGCTGCGCCAATCCGGATTTCGAACCCAAAAAGCCCCTCGTTCTCGATCTGCTTCACCGCCCGGCGCCGCTCACCGCGCTGGACCAGTACAAGGTCGCGGCGGCGCAGCGCGTCACTGAGGTCAATGCGCGACAGATCACGCCGGGCAATCCCCAGCCCATGCTGCGCTCGGTGGTATCGCTCGAGTATTGGGTGGATCGCGGCGGCAACATCACGAGCGTGCTGCTCTATCGCAGCAACGGCGACCGCGAGGCCGAGCGCATTGCCGTGGCCAGCCTGCGACGTGCAAGCCCGCTGCCCGCGCCGAGCCGCGCGCTGGTCGACAGCAGCGGTCGCGTACGCGCCGTGGAGACTTGGCTTTTCAACGACGATGGACGTTTTCAGTTGCGCAGCGTGGCGGCGGCTCAGGTCGACGGGGAGTGATATCGTGACGGGCATACGCCCACCTGAGCGCCCGGCTTCGGGCCACGGAGATTTCCATGCCACGATTTGCCGCGAACCTGACGCTGCTTTATCAGGAAGTGCCGTTCCTCGATCGCTTTCACGAGGCTGCGAGCGACGGCTTCCGGGGCGTCGAATTCCTTTTCCCCTACGACCATCCCGCGCAGGAGATACGCGCGCGGCTCGAAGACGCCGGATTGACGCAAGTGCTCTTCAACAGCCCTGCCGGCGATTGGGCGAACGGCGAACGCGGTCTGGCGGCCCTGCCCGGGCGAGAAGCGCACTTTCGCGACGGCCTCGAGCGCGCGCTCGACTATGCCGACGCCCTGGGGTGCCGCCAGCTGCACGTGATGGCAGGGTGTCCCGACCCGGCCCAATCGCCCGAGCAGTGCCACGCCGTCTTTCTCGAAAATCTCGCGTACGCGACCGGTCAGGCCGCCGCGCACGGTGTCACGATCCTCATCGAACCGATCAATCCGCGCGACTTCCCGCGTTATTTCCTCACGCGCCAGGATCAGGCGCACGCCATTCGTCAGGCCGTCGGTGCCAGCAACCTCAAGGTGCAGTTCGACGTGTATCACTGTCAGATCGTCGAGGGGGACCTGGCAGTCAAGCTGCGCCAGCACATCGCGAACATCGGCCACGTGCAGGTCGCCGGCGTACCGGCGCGCCACGAGCCCGACACGGGCGAAGTGAATTACCCGTTCCTGTTCCGTTTGCTCGACGAACTCGGCTACGGGGGCTGGGTGGGATGCGAATACCGACCGCAGGGCGCAACGCGCGCGGGACTGGGCTGGCTGAAACCGTGGCTCAGAGCCACACGGTGAATGACATGCGCGTGCAACGTCGCACCAGGCATCTGCCCGACGTCCACTGATGAAACCTGTCAGGGAATTACGCAGGAGTGAATTGATTTCCGGACATGACTCGGAGAGCGAATCAAATCGCACGACATGTCGGAGGAAGGGTTAGGAAAGATGTAGGACCGCGCAGGCAAAAAAAATGGCGGGACACACGGGCCCGCCAAAACCACACGCTACGGGGTTAGCGCGAGGAGACCAGATTCGGAGCACTGCATCGAACTACCTCGCAATCGCGCCGGGGGACGCGTTTGCCGATACAGTCGCGCTGCTGCGTTACCGGGGGATAAGCACATCAGCGTTGAGATGCATTGTGTGGGAAACGTTTGGCAGGAGGGGTAACAAAGTGTTTCAGGTTGTAACACCTGGCGCGCATTCGGACACGCCCACATGGCCTGTCTCCCTTGTCCCACAAGGATTTCACGGCTTCCATCGCGACGGCGAATTGGTTCGCATTCCTGAGTAACTCGCCCGCTGAAGCATCCGCTCGATGGATGCCGGGTTCGCCGCTTCGGCGTCGGCACGTTCGGTGCCCGGGTTGCACGCCGTCGGCGTCAATGTGCTAACTTCAATCTTTGTGCGTGGCAGCAAAGTGGTTGCCCGGACGCCCTGCGACGCCTCCGCGATACGCCGGCGCACTCATTTGGGGCATCGGCGACGCACACCGAACACCGAATTCGTCCAACCACCGCTTCGGCCCCGGGGGCCGCATTCGCATGGAAACCATTGAACGACTGGGGCAGATTCTGTCGCGCGACCGCGTCATCGGCGTCGTGGGTCTTTCGCCGCGGCCCGATCGGCCGAGCTACACGACGTCGCGCTACATGCAGCAGCACGGCTATCGCATCGTGCCGATCAACCCGCAGGCTGCCGACTCGGGCGAGAAGATTCTGGGCGAGACGGTCTACGCCAGTCTGACCGAGGCGGCAGACGCCTTGCGCGCCGAGGGTGTGCGCATCCAGATGGTCGACTGCTTTCGCCGCAGCGGAGACATTCCGCCGATTGCCGACGAAGCGGTCGCGATCGGCGCCAGCAGCCTGTGGATGCAATTGGGCATCGAAAACGACGAGGCCGCGGCCGTCGCGCTGGCGGCGGGGCTCGACGTCGTGATGGACCGCTGCGTCAAGATCGAGCATCAGCGCTGGCAGATGCTCGGCGCGGGCGTCTCACCGGCCGGTCAGCGCACGAACGCCCGCTGACCGGCCGACCTGCTTTCCATTGCGTTCTGCGGCCCGTTCCGCCAGCGCCGGATCGACCCGGCATCCCTTTCCGACAACGCCACGCCGTCCGCCTGCCAACATGACCATCGACGCCGATCTACTCGCCTATTACGACCAAATGGGGCGCAAGTACCCCCAGCCCGCCGACGCCGCTGCGCAGAGCCCACAGGCGGTGCGCGCCAGGTTCGCCACCATCGCCACCGAGGCGCTGCGCCCGCTGCCGGCCGGGCTTCGCAGCGAGACGCTCGAAATTCCCCTGCCCGGGCGCAACCTGCGCGCCAGGCTGTATCGACCGGTGACTGGCGAAGTCCCGCTAGTGGTGTACTTCCACGGCGGTGGTTGGGTGGTGGGTGACGTCGATACGCATGGCACGGTCACCGCCCTTCTTGCGCAGGACGGCGAAGTGGCCGTGCTCAGCGTGGATTACCGCCTGGCGCCCGAGCATCCGTTTCCCGCGCCCGTCGACGATGCGCGCGAGGCGCTCGCATGGGCAGCGGAGCAGCGGGCGCGACTCGGGGTCCGCCTGGATCGTCTGGCCGTCGCCGGCGACAGCGCCGGGGGACATCTCGCGGCGCAGGCGGCGGCATGGTTCAACGACCGGCATCCGGGCATGATCGGTGCGCAGTTGTTGATCTATCCGGTGGTGCAGCCTCGCTTCGATACGCCGAGCTACGAGCGTCTGGCCAACGGCGTCGGGCTCACGCGCGACGAAATGCGCTGGTATTGGAAGATGTTCCTCGGCGATGCCGAGCCGGCGGCGAACGACGTCCGTGTCAACCTGATGGCCGAGGCGCCCCGGCATCCGTTGCCGAACACGCTCGTCATTGCGGCCGAGTATGACCCGTTGCACGACGAAGCCGTGTCGTACGCCGAGTTCGTGGCGCGCACCGGCGCCCGGGCCGAGGTCGTGCCGGCCGCCGGTCTCACGCACAGCTTCGCACGGTTGCAGCCGTTCGTACCGCAGGCGAGGCTCGTGATGCACGACGCCGCGAAGCGCCTGCGGGACTGGCTCGCCTGACACGGCGACGTTCAGGCGAGCATTCCGGTGACGAGACGGCCGACGCCATCTTTCACCCGGCGTTCGCCCGCCGCAGCGGGCGATGCGCTTACTTCAGCCACTTGTCGACGACGGCCTGATACTCGCCGGTCTTCTGCGCGAGGTTCAGCCACTGGTCGACGTACTGCTTGAAGATGTCGTCGCCGCGCGGCAGCAGATACGCCTTCTCGCCGAACTGCAGCGGCTTGTCGGGATTCACCGGACAGAGCGTCGGGTTGAGTTTGTGCTGCAGCAGCGTCTCCGATGAATCCGTGACCATCACGTCGGCCTTGCCTTCGGCGATCTGCTGGAAGATCGTCACGTTGTCAGGGTAGATCGTGAGGTTGGCGTTCGGCAGGTACTGACGCGCGAAGCGCTCGTTCGTGCCCCCGGGGTTCGCAATGGCCCGCGTGCTCGGCTTGTTCAGGTCGGCGAGCGTCTGGTATTTCGACACGTCGGCACAGCGCACGATCGGCGACTTGCCGTCGACCATGACCACCCGGCTGTAGTAGGCGCGCGCGGCGCGATCGAGCGTGACCGAAATCCCGCCCACCGCGATATCGCACTTGCCGGCGGTGAAGTCCGCCATCAGGCCTTTCCACGTGGTCGGCACGATCTCGGGCTTCACGCCCAACGACTTCGCGAGCGACGCGACGAGATCCACGTCGATGCCTTCGAACTGTCCGTCCGGGCGACGATACGAGTAAGGCTTGTAATCGCCCGTGGCACAAGCGCGCAACGTGCCCGACTTCACGATGTCGTCGAGCCGGGAATGGACGGCCGGTGCGGGGGTGGATTGCGCGAAGGTGGCGGATGCGGCGAGTGCCGTTGCCGCCACGAGGACCGCGCGGGCGGCCGTCTTCATGGCATTCATGCTTGTCTCCTGTTGTTCTGCGATGGTATTGACGAAGTGCCGACGCGCTGTCCGATGCGGTGCGCGACGCCCAATACTAATCACACACACGAGCGCCGCCAACCGTCACGACAGGCCCGGCGTTGTCTTCCCGCCATACCCGTGCCCCCGGCATTCCCCCGGCCGCATGGCCCGGTGTGACGTCTTCCCGACCTTCACGCTCATTCGTGGCCGCTTTTCGTCTTATCTGCGGCATAACGGCCCGCAAACCGACCGCGCGCGGGATACCCGAGTAAAATGGCCGCTTGCCCAAACCCTCCAACCCACCGCTGCGACGTGTCCCAAGCTCTGCAAAACGATACTTTCCTGCGCGCCCTGCTGCGCCAGCCGACCGAGTACACGCCGATCTGGCTGATGCGCCAGGCGGGCCGGTACCTGCCCGAGTACAACGCCACCCGCGCCAAGGCCGGCAGCTTCCTGGCACTCGCCAAGAATCCCGCTTACGCCACCGAGGTCACGTTGCAACCGCTCGAGCGCTTCCCGCTCGACGCCGCGATCCTGTTCTCCGACATCCTCACGATTCCCGACGCCATGGGCCTCGGCCTGTCGTTCGAAGCCGGCGAAGGGCCGCGCTTCGCGCATCCGCTGCGCACCGAAACCGACGTGCGCCGCCTGCGCGCGCCGGATCTCGACAGCCTGCGCTACGTTTTCGACGCGGTGAGCGAAATCCGCCGCGCCCTGAAGGGCCGCGTGCCGCTCATCGGCTTTTCCGGCAGCCCTTGGACGCTTGCGTGCTACATGGTCGAAGGCGCCGGATCGTCGGACTTCCGCACCGTCAAGACGATGATGTACGAGCGTCCGGACCTGATGACGCACATTCTCGAGACGAACGCGAAGGCGGTCGGCGACTACCTCAACGCGCAGATCGAAGCTGGCGCACAGACGGTAATGGTGTTCGACACGTGGGGCGGCGCCCTGGCCGACGGCCTTTACCAGCGCTTCTCGCTCGCCTACATGCAAAAGGCGCTCGCCGGCGTTCACCGCGAGTGGAACGGCGCGCGCATTCCGCATATCGTCTTTACCAAAGGCGGCGGTCAGTGGCTCGAGGCCATCGCAGAGACCGGCCCCGACGCGATCGGACTGGACTGGACGGTCGATCTCGCTGCGGCGCGTCGCCGCGTGGGCGAACGTTGTGCACTGCAAGGCAATTTCGATCCTACGGCCCTTTTTGCCTCGCCCGAGGCTATCCGGATGGAGGTGCGCCGCTTGCTCGACGCGTATGGCAATGCACCGGGTCATGTCTTCAATCTGGGGCATGGCATCTCCCAGTTCACGCAGCCCCAGCACGTCGCGGCGCTCGTCGACGAGGTGCACAGTTATAGCCGCAAGCTGCGCCAGATGGCGTAAACGGTGACCCGCGGTGACCCGCGCCAGCGTCGGCGCGGCTTTGCGGGTCATTTTGCCCTGCAAACCCAACCGCCGTTTGAAGCTCGCGATGTCAAGGGTCAAGTCATCGAAGAACCCTTCCAATTTGCGGCGTTGTCCCGAAGACTTATGCACAAATTCTCGCTGCGCCGCCGCAAGTGGGAGTGCCAGGCAAGGTACCGTCCACGCTATTCATAAGCTATTGATCAAAAAGCTTTTTTATTTGCCCCAAAGTCGGAGCGCCGCGCGGCGCGAGGGCCGTGTGGCGAGGCTGAGGGGCAATAATCCCCACAGTTCTCAACATAGTTATCCACAAGCGCCTCACACCCGCCGGAAAGCCGACTCAAATCCGGGGTTTAGCGAAACTTCTCAGGATTCACTTTAAGTTTGAGCCGCGCCGACGATTTGTCCGCCCCCTCTTTTGCGTCATTGGACGACGCATCGCGCCCGGTCACCGATTCGCGTACCGGAGTGCCCACTATCGCCCGCGTGGCCCTCGACACGCCACTTCCTACCCTGTTCGACTATCGTCTCGATCAGGCCGCGTCCCTCGGTCAACTGGTCCAGGTTCCGTTCGGACGGCGACAGGTCGTGGGTATTGTCTGGGAATTGACGCAGCGCAGCGACGTTCCGTCCGCGAAGCTGCGAGATGTGACTTCGGTATGGCACGAATTGCCGGCACTCGGCGACGACTGGCGCGATCTGATGCAGTTTGCCGCGCGCTACTACCAGCGCGGCATTGGGGAAGTGGCGCTGCCCGCCGTGCCCGGACATCTTCGTACGCCGATGCGATGGTCGCGCCTGCTCGCCCGACGGGGCGTGCAGCGCTTTCGCGTGGCCGACGGCGCGCTGCCCGCGCTCATGGACAATGTGCCCGCCCGGCTGCGCGCGCAGCGCCGCCTGGCCGAGGGGCTCGCGCAAGCCGGCACGCTGGACGCCGACGAAGCGCGCGCCCTCTGCGCGAAAGCGGCCGACGTGCTCAAGCAGTGGGCCGCCGCCGGCTGGGTCGTGGTGGAAACGGTGCCGTTTCACGAAACGGTACGCGAAGCGGACGAACGCGACGACAGCGACAGCATCGGCGACCTGAACGCACTGGATGTGTCGGGCGCCACGGCCCCGCCCGCAGCCGACCGCACCCTGACGACCGGCCAGGCCGATGCCGTAGCCGCCATTCACGAGGCGCTCGCCGCCGCCGGTGCGCGGCGTCTGGCCGCCGCCCGGGCGAGGCCCGACAGGCCCGCCGAAGATACGCCCGCCTGCACGCCGTTCCTCCTGTACGGGGTGACGGGCAGCGGCAAGACCGAGGTGTACCTGCGCGCCGTCGCCGAAGCGCTGCGCGAGCCCGAGGCGCAGGTACTCGTGCTCGTGCCGGAGATCAACCTGACGCCGCAACTCGAAGGCGTCTTTCGCACACGGTTCCCGGACGAGACACTCGTCACCCTGCACAGCGCGCTGGCCGAAGGCGAGCGCGCCCGGCATTGGCTTGCGGCGCACCGCGGCGAAGCCCGCGTGGTGCTCGGCACACGGCTGGCGATCATGGCGTCACTGCCGCATCTGCGTTTGATTGTGATCGACGAAGAGCACGATCCGTCGTACAAGCAGCAGGAAGGCCTGCGCTATTCGGCGCGAGACCTCGCCATCTGGCGGGCGAACCGCCTGCGCATTCCCGTGGTGCTCGGCTCGGCCACCCCCTCGCTCGACAGCTGGCGGCGCGCCGAGCAGGGGCGATACGTGCGACTCGCCATGCCCGAGCGCGCTACACCCGACGCGGTGCTGCCGCGAGTTTCTCTCATCGACATGGAAATCGAGCGCAAGCGCCAGCGCGAGGTGCACGAAGGGTTGTCGCAACCGCTGCTCGCCGCCCTCCGGGCGCGTCTCGAAGCGGGCGAGCAAAGCCTGCTCTTCCTGAATCGGCGCGGGTACGCGCCCGTGCTCAATTGCGACGCCTGCGGCTGGATCAGCGACTGCCGCCGTTGCAGCGCGCACATGGTGCTGCACAAGCCGGAACGCCGTCTGCGCTGTCATCATTGCGGCGCCGAAGCGCGCATCCCGCACGCCTGCCCCGACTGCGGCAACCTCGATCTCGCGCCGCTCGGGCGCGGCACACAACGTATCGAGGAAGCGCTGACGGCCCACTTCCCCGACGCGCGGCTCGCCCGCATCGACGCCGACAGTACACGCCGCAAGGGCAGCGCACAGGCGCTCTTCGCGCAGGTGCATGCCGGCGAGGTCGACATCCTCATCGGCACGCAGATGGTCGCCAAGGGACACGACTTCCGCAATGTCACGCTCGTGGGCGTGGTCAACGCCGACAGCGCACTGTTCTCGCACGACTTCAGAGCCGCCGAACGACTTTTCGCACAACTCATGCAAGTGTCCGGTCGCGCCGGCCGGGCCGCCCGGGCCGACGGCCCCGGCGACGTGCTGATCCAGACCCGATACGCCTCGCACCCTTTATTCGCGTCGCTCATGCGTCACGACTACCCCGGCTTTGCCGCGCAGCAACTGGAGGAGCGACGTGTCGCACTGCTGCCGCCGTTCACGCACCAGGCCCTGCTGCGTGCCGAGGCCCGCAAGCTCGACGACGCCATGGCCTTCCTGCGGCAGGCGCGCGAGATCGCCGCCACCCCGGCGCTGAACGACCCGCGAATCTCCCTGTGGGACCCGGTGCCGATGACGATGGTCAGGATCGCGGGCACGGAGCGCGCGCAACTCGTTGTGGAAAGCCCGCATCGCGGCGCGCTCCAGCGCTTTCTCACGCAATGGATGAGCGAGCTGCGCGCTCTCCGGGCGCCGGTGCGATGGCACCTCGAAGTGGATCCCCTCGAAATATAAATCGGTATACAGCGTTCCGGAAATTTGACAACATCGCCAGAATCTCCGACGATGCGACCATAAGTCGAACGCCGCACGACGAACGGTTCACGTCATCTGCACGACAAAGAAGTTCTACAGGAGACATCCGATGAAGTCGCACGACCGGAGCGCGCCCCCCACGGCGCCACATACCGCTGTATCCGCCGCATCCCCCATTCTCCCGCCCGAATACGCGTTCTCCGAGGCGCCGCCGGAGTCGGCGCTGGCAGAAGTCTCGCGGCGTCGCTTTCTGCGCCGCGCCGGGGCACTGAGCGTCGGGGCCACGCTGGCCGGGCGGGCGCTCGACGTTTTCGCGGCGGCCACCGCGCCGACGACAGTCACGCTGCCATTCGCCAACGGCGAGCGCGAACTCGTCGCGTATCCGCAAAAGCGTCCGCTGATCCGGCTCACGGCACGACCGCCACAACTGGAAACGCCCTTCGAGGTGTTCAATGACGGGCTGATCACGCCCAACGACGCCTTCTTCGTGCGCTATCACCTTGCGGGCATCCCCACCGACATCGATCCGGCAAAGCACCGCATTCGCGTGGGCGGCAGTGTGAGCAAACCGCTCGAGATCTCGCTCGCCTCGCTGAAGAAGGACTTTGGCCCGCCCGTGGAAATCGTGGCCGTCCATCAGTGCTCGGGCAATAGCCGCGGCTTTTTCGAGCCGCGCGTGGCAGGCGGGCAGATCGCCAACGGCGCCATGGGCAACGCCCGCTGGCGCGGCATTCCGCTCAAGCGAATT
Source organism: Pandoraea morbifera (assembly GCF_902459575.1). Classification (NCBI taxonomy): domain Bacteria; kingdom Pseudomonadati; phylum Pseudomonadota; class Betaproteobacteria; order Burkholderiales; family Burkholderiaceae; genus Pandoraea; species Pandoraea morbifera. The sequence continues at coordinate 126,488 of NZ_CABPSD010000011.1, read as the reverse complement.
CTCGAGCGCGCAGGGGTGTCGCCCAGTGCGAAGCAGGTCACCTTCGAGGGTCTGGACCGTCCGATCGTGCCTGCCACGCCGGAGTTCGTGAAGGCGCTCGACCTCGACCACGCGATGGACGGCGAAGTGATGATCGCGTTCGCCATGAACGGCAAGGACCTGCCGATGCTCAACGGCTTCCCGGTGCGGCTGGTCGTGCCCGGGTACTACGGTACTTACTGGGTCAAGCACCTGGCCGACATCAACGTCATCGACAAGGTATTCGACGGTTTCTGGATGGCCACGGCCTATCGCATCCCGGATAACGACTGCAATTGCGTCGAACCCGGCAAGGCCCCCGAAAAGACGAAGCCGATCGGCCGCTTCACCGTGCGTTCGTTCATTACCAGCCACGCCGACGGTCAGCAGGTCGCCGCCGGCAAGGCCATGCGCGTGCGAGGCATTGCATTCGACGGCGGCGAAGGCATTCGCGACGTGCAATTTTCGACCGACGGCGGCCAGACATGGCACGCCGCGAAACTGGGCCAGGAGTTGTCGAAATACTCGTTCCGCGAATGGACGGCGAATTTCACCCCGCCACAGGCGGGCGAGTATGTTCTGAAAGTGCGGGCGACGAATCGTGCAGGGGTTACGCAACCGCTGCAATCGTTGTGGAATCCGGCTGGCTATCTGCGCAACGGCGTGGAATCCGTGCGCGTAGTCGCGGCTTGAGACAGGGGACGATCATGAACGCAGTCAAATTTGCGAACGTCGCCGCCTTGCTGGCCGGCCTGAGCGGCGCCCTTCTCACGCTCGGCGCGTCTTCGGCGCACGCCCTGGAGATCAAGCTGCCGCAGGAGACCGCACAGCTCAAGGCTTCCACGCTTGCCGGTCATCAGGCCGCCAACGCCTGGTGCGTGATGTGTCACTCCGTGGACTACGTCAACACCCAGCCGCCGATGCCCGCCGCTTTCTGGCACGCGGAAGTCGCGAAGATGGTGAAGGTGTACGGCGCGCCGATTCCCGAAGATCAGGTCAAGCTGATCGCCGAGTACCTCGGCAAGACGTACGGCACCGACCAGAAGTAACCCCTCGGCCCCGGGACGCCCCCGGGGCCTCACCGCACCGCCCCTCCCCCGCAAGCCCGTTCGCCCCGACTCGGTGCAACCCGAATTTTGACGCTGGTTGCACCTCCTCGGAAAGCCGGTTACGATGCCGCCATTCACCCGCTATGGGTGTCACGTTTTTGCGTCTTCAGGTAACCCTTTCATGGCAAACACCACGCTTGGCGTCAAGGTCGACGACGTCCTCCGCACGCGGCTCAAGACGGCCGCACAGCAAATCGAGCGCACCCCGCACTGGCTCATCAAGCAGGCCATCTTCGCCTATCTCGAGCGCATCGAGAGCGGCGCGTTGCCGCCCGAACTCAGTGGTGCAACCCAGTCCGGCACCGAGGTGATCGACGGCCACGCCGGCGACGACACCGTACCGCACCCCTTCCTCGAATTTGCCCAGAACGTGCAACCGCAATCCGTGCTGCGCGCGGCGATCACGGCGGCCTATCGCCGTCCTGAGCCGGAATGCGTGCCGGTGCTGATCGGCCAGGCCAAGCTGGCGCCGTCGACGGCCACGCAGGCCGCCGACCTGGCCCGCAAGCTGGTCGTTGCGTTGCGCGGCAAGAGCACGGGCGGCGGCGTGGAAGGCCTGATTCACGAATTCTCGCTGTCGAGCCAGGAAGGCGTGGCGCTGATGTGTCTGGCCGAAGCGCTGCTGCGCATTCCCGACAAGGCCACGCGCGATGCTCTCATTCGCGACAAGATCAGCAAGGGCGACTGGCACGCCCACATGGGCAATTCGCCCTCGATGTTCGTCAATGCTGCGACCTGGGGCCTGATGATCACCGGCAAGCTCGTGACGACGACCAGCGAAGCCGGTCTCACGAAGGCGCTCACTCGCCTGATCGGCCGCGGCGGCGAACCACTCATCCGCAAGGGCGTCGACATCGCCATGCGCCTGATGGGCGAGCAGTTCGTGACGGGCGAAACCATCTCCGAGGCGCTTGCCAACAGCCGCAAGTTCGAAGCCCAGGGGTTCCGCTACTCATACGACATGCTCGGCGAGGCCGCGACGACCGAAGAAGACGCCCAGCGCTACTACGCCAGCTACGAGCAGGCGATCCATGCGATCGGGAAAGCCTCGGCGGGTCGCGGCATCTACGAAGGCCCCGGCATCTCCATCAAGCTCTCGGCATTGCACCCGCGCTATTCGCGAAGCCAGCACGAGCGTACCGTTACCGAACTGCTGCCTCGTGTACAAGCGCTTGCCAAGCTGGCCCGCTCGTATGACATCGGCCTGAACATCGACGCCGAAGAGGCCGACCGCCTCGAAATTTCGCTCGACCTGCTCGAAGCGCTTTGCTTCGACCCCGAACTCGCCGGCTGGAACGGCATCGGCTTCGTGGTGCAGGCGTATCAGAAGCGTTGCCCGTTCGTGATCGACTTCATCATCGATCTCGCCCGACGCAGCCGGCACCGCATCATGGTGCGCCTGGTCAAGGGCGCCTATTGGGATACGGAAATCAAGCGCGCGCAGGTCGACGGCCTGGAAGGCTATCCGGTGTACACGCGCAAGATCTACACGGACGTGTCGTACCTCGCCTGCGCGAAGAAGCTGCTCGCCGTGCCGGATGCGATCTACCCACAGTTCGCCACGCACAACGCCTACACGCTCTCCGCCATCTACCACCTCGCGGGCAACAACTACTACCCCGGCCAGTACGAATTCCAGTGCCTGCACGGCATGGGCGAACCGCTGTACGAGGAAGTCGTCGGCCCCATCGCGTCGGGCAAGCTCGCGCGACCGTGCCGGGTATATGCGCCGGTCGGCACGCATGAAACGCTGCTCGCCTACCTTGTGCGCCGTCTGTTGGAGAACGGCGCCAACACGTCGTTCGTGAACCGCATTGCCGACGAGACCGTCAGCGTCGACGAACTGATCGCCGATCCGGTGACGGAAGCCGAGAAGGTGCAACCGCTGGGGGCGCCGCACGCGAAGATTCCGCTGCCGCGCGATCTTTACGGCACGTCGCGCGCCAATTCGTCGGGCTTCGATCTGTCCAACGAACATCGTCTCGCCTCGCTGTCGTCGGCGCTGCTCGCGAGCGCCGGCACGCCGTGGCGCGCCGCACCGATGCTCGCCGATGGCGAACGCACGACCGGCACCCCGCGCCCGGTGCGTAACCCGGCCGATCTGCGCGACATCGTCGGTCAGGTGATCGAGGCGACCTCGGACGACGTGCAAGCCGCACTGACGCACGCCGTGGCCGCCGCGCCGATCTGGCAGGCCACGCCGGTCGAGGAACGCGCCGACTGTCTGATGCGTTCCGCCGACCTGCTCGAAGCCCACATGCCCACGCTCATGGGACTGTGCGTGCGCGAAGCCGGCAAGTCGCTGCCCAACGCCGTGGCCGAGGTGCGCGAAGCGGTCGACTTCCTTCGCTACTACGCGGCGCAGATCCGTCAGGGCTTCTCGAACGACACGCACCGCCCGCTGGGCCCGGTCCTGTGTATCAGCCCGTGGAACTTCCCGCTCGCGATCTTCGTCGGCCAGGTTGCCGCGGCACTGGCCGCCGGTAATCCGGTCATCGCCAAGCCTGCCGAGCAAACGCCGCTCATCGCGGCCGAGGCCGTGCGCCTGATGCAGGCCGCCGGCGTGCCTGCCGGCGCGCTCCAACTGCTGCCCGGCACGGGTGAAACCGTCGGCGCCGCCCTGGTGGCCGACGCCCGCACCAAGGCCGTCATGTTCACCGGCTCGACCGAAGTCGCGCGCATCATCGCGCGCACGCTGGCCGAACGGCTCGACGCCAACGGCCGTCCGATCCCGTTGATCGCCGAGACCGGCGGGCAAAATGCCATGATCGTCGACTCGTCGGCCTTGCCTGAACAGGTCGTGTACGACGTGCTCGCATCGGCCTTCGATTCGGCCGGTCAGCGCTGCTCGGCGCTGCGCGTGCTGTGCCTGCAGGACGATATCGCCGACAAGACGCTGCACATGCTCAAGGGCGCCATGCAGGAACTGGCGATCGGCAACCCGGATCGCCTCTCCATCGATGTAGGCCCCGTGATCGATGCCGAAGCGCAAGGCGGCATCAACCGTCATATCGAGCAGATGCGCGCCAAGGGCTTCCCGGTCGACCAACTGCCGTTGCCCGAAGCCGCGCGACACGGCACGTTCGTACCGCCCACGCTCATCGAGCTCACGGATCTGAAGGCACTGCAACGCGAAGTTTTCGGTCCGGTGCTGCATGTGATCCGCTTCAAGCGCGCCCAGCTCGACAAGCTGCTCGACCAGATCAACGGCACGGGCTACGGCCTGACGTTCGGGGTGCACACGCGCATCGACGAAACCATCGCCTATGTGACCGAGCGCGCCCATGTCGGCAACATCTACGTGAACCGCAATGTGATCGGCGCCGTGGTCGGTGTGCAGCCCTTCGGCGGCGAAGGCCTGTCTGGGACGGGTCCGAAAGCGGGCGGTCCAATGTATCTGCCGCGTCTGCTCGCCACGCGCCCGGCCGCGCTCGCTCCCGAGCTCAACCGCAACGACGCCGCGCTCTCGCCGCTGGTGAGTTATCGCGACTGGCTGCATCGTCAGTCGGACAGCGCCGCCGCGATCGATCGCGTGGATCGCTATCTGGCCACGTCGGCGCTCGACGCCACGGCCGTGCTGCCAGGACCGACCGGCGAGCGCAACACGTACGGACTGGAGCCGCGCGGTCCGGTGCTGTGCGTGGCCGCCACGCCGCTGGGCGCCCGCACGCAACTGGCTGCCGTGCTGGCAACCGGCAACACGGCAGTCTTCGCGGACAGCCCCGCCGCGCGTGAGCTGGTGAGTGCGCTGCCCGACACGCTCAAGGCGCGCGCCTCGGTGCTGGCCGCTGGGACCGACGCGGCCGGCGAACCGTCGCTCGCCGCCGTGCTGTTCGAAGGCGACAGCGACGAATTGCTCACGCTGAACCGTCGCATCGCCACGCGCAACGGCCCGATCCTCTCGACGCAAGGCCTCTCGCCCGAAGCCCTCTCGGCGGGCGAAGACTACGCGCTGGAGCGACTGCTGTGCGAACGCTCGGTGTCGGTCAATACGGCAGCCGCGGGTGGCAACGCCAACCTCATGACCATCGGCTGAGATAGCGCCGACGGCCGGGAGCGCGGCGCGCGACATCGGATCCGGGGACGAATCTCGCAAGATTCGTCCTAAATCTGACAGCGTGCACCTCGCGGCCGATCGCGTCCGTGGCGCGCCCAAGGCGCGCCTGACGGCCACGCATGTTCGATTCTTGCGAACATGTGCGGCCGCTTTACGTGAAAAGCGGTTATTCACCGACGCTTCCCGCTCCCCTCGCGTGTCCGCTCGACATGAGACGGTCAGCCGCGCCTTATCCGCGGCCCACGTTGAGCCGCATTTACCGTAGCTCCGCACACTGAGCGCTTTCACGGTATCGTCGCGCCCGCCCCCGACATATAAACGCGTCTCACCGCTTTCGCGCGGTCAACCCGTGCCGGCGACACGTATCGTCGGCCACAGCGGTCGTCGTTGCGCGTTGTCGCCACTTTCGTCATGCCGGGAGATCGGCGTCCGACGCGCACCGCGCCGCCGCTCAAGGAGGCTACATGTCCCTGTGGAATCCCACTGCGGTGTCATTCACCGTCTATTTGCTGCTCATGTTGGTGATCGGGTGGCTCGGTTACCGGTCCACCAACAATCTCTCCGACTACATCCTCGGTGGACGTCGCCTCGGCAGCTTCGTCACCGCGCTCTCCGCAGGGGCGTCCGACATGAGCGGCTGGCTGCTGCTGGGGCTGCCGGGCGCCATTTACGTCGGCGGCCTGTCGGGCGTCTGGATCGCGATCGGCCTGGCCGTGGGCGCATGGGCGAACTGGCATCTGGTCGCCGCGCGGCTGCGCGTGCACACCGAGGTTTGCGGCAACGCCCTGACATTGCCCGAATACCTGACGCAGCGCTTTGGCGACGGTAGCCACGTGCTGCGCATCGTCACGGCGCTCGTGATCCTCATCTTCTTCACGATCTACTGCGCCTCGGGGGTGGTGGCCGGAGCGCGCCTGTTCGAGACGATGTTCGGGCTCGACTACCGCACAGCGCTGTGGATCGGCGCCGTGGCGACCATCGCGTATGTGTTCATCGGCGGCTTTCTCGCGGTGAGCTGGACCGACACCGTGCAGGCCTCGTTGATGTTCGCCGCGCTGGTGGTCACGCCGATTGCCGTGATCACCATCGACGGCGGCCCGGCCGCGGCGATCTCCGCCGTGACGGCGGTCCACCCCGCACACACCGACTGGTTCGGGGAGCTCGCCCCCGTCGGCGTGATCTCGATGCTCGCGTGGGGCCTCGGTTATTTCGGCCAGCCGCATATTCTCGTGCGCTTCATGGCGGCGCGCTCGGCCGCCGCGATCCCGCAGGCGCGACGCATCTGCATGACCTGGATGACGCTGTGCCTGGCTGGCGCGGTGGCGGTGGGGTTCTTCGGCCTGGCGTTCTATAGCGCACGTCCGCTGATCGGCGACGGGGTGGCCGCCAACCCGGAAACGATCTTCATGGCATTGACCACCCAGTTGTTCACGCCGTGGCTCGCCGGCATTCTGCTCGCCGCGATTCTGGCGGCAGTGATGAGCACGTTGTCGTGCCAGTTGCTCGTCTGCGCGAGCGCGCTGACGGAGGACCTTTACAAGACGTTTGCGCGCGGGCCGGTCAGCCAGCGCCGTCTCGTGTGGATCGGGCGCGCGATGGTGCTGGCCGTGGCGGTCGTCGCAGTATTGCTGGCGCTCGACCCGAACAGCCGGGTGCTGGGCATGGTGAGCTACGCCTGGGCCGGCTTCGGCGCGGCGTTCGGTCCGCTGGTGCTGGCCACCCTGCTCTGGCCCCGCGTCACACGCAACGGCGCGCTGGCGGGCATCGTGGTGGGTGCCGCCACGGTGCTCATCTGGAAACAGTTCGCCTGGTTCGACCTGTACGAAATCGTGCCCGGCTTCGCCCTCGGCGGTCTGGCGCTCGTGGTCGTGAGTCGTCTCGGCCGGGCGCCGTCCGCCGACGTTCTCGCCCGTTTCGAAGCGGCCGAAGCCGCCCTGCGCCAGATCCGCGACGGCGCCCCCGCCACGCCGGGTAGCACCGATGCGCCCGCGGCGCAACCCACGCCATAACCCGGTAGCACCTTCTATCGGCAAATGTCCCTCTTGACCGGCGCGCGCAGCCATCCAATACTGCCGCGTCGGACGCATTATGCGTTTGATTGCGATGCATGCCGTCCAGGATCGACCGGTCCTGTGCCGATGGCATTTCAAGAAAGGTGCGCCGCGGCGATCCCGCAGGCGCGCCACTCAACGACATACACATGCAAGGAGAGGGTTGATGCAATCGAAGCTTACGCTCAGCGCAGTCGCAGTGGCGGGACTGCTCGCGTTCGGTACCGCCGGCGCACAACAGGCGCAGGAAGTGAAGCTGGGTTTTGCCGCACCGCTCACGGGCGCACAGGCGCACTACGGCAAGGACATGCAGAACGGCATCCAGATGGCCGTTGACGAGTACAACGCCACCAAGCCGACCATCGAAGGCAAGCCGGTGAAGTTCGTGTTGCAGTCCGAGGACGATCAGGCGGATCCGCGTCAGGGTTCGCTGGTTGCACAGAAACTGGTGGACTCGGGCATCAAGGGCATGCTCGGCCACTTCAACTCGGGCACCACGATCCCGGCATCGCGCATCTACGCCGGCGCCGGTATCCCGGAAATCGCCATGGCGACCGCGCCGGAATACACGAAACAGGGTTTCAAGACGACCTTCCGCATGATGACCTCGGACATCCAGCAGGGGTCGGTGGTAGGCACGTTCGCCGTCAAGAAGCTGGGCTTCAAGAACATTGCGATCGTCGACGATCGCACCGCCTACGGTCAGGGCCTTGCCGACGAGTTCGAGAAAGCGGCGAAGGCAGCCGGTGGCAAGATCGTGCGCCGCGAGTACGCCAACGACAAGGCCGTGGACTTCCGCGCGATCCTGACCAACCTCAAGCGCGCCAACCCTGACATGGTCTTCTACGGCGGCGCCGACGCCCAGGCTGGCCCGCTCGCCAAGCAGATGCGCGAGCTGGGCATGAAGAGCACGCTGATGGCTGGCGAGATGGTCAAGTCGGATGCGTTCCTGAAGATCGCCGGCGACGCCGCCAACGGCTCGGTTGTCTCGCTCGCCGGCCTGCCGCTCGACAAGATGCCTGGCGGCACCGCTTACGAACAGCGCTACAAGGCGAAGTTCGGCGCGGCTCCGGAAACGTACTCGCCGTACGCCTACGACGGCGCCATGGCCATGATGTCCGCCATGAAGAAGGCCAACTCGACTGACCCGGCGAAGTACCTGCCTGCGCTGGCCAAGACGAGCATGCCCGGTGTGACCACGCGTGAGCTGGCGTACGACAAGGTGGGCGATCTGAAGTATGGCTCGATCACGCTCTACAAGGTCGTCGACGGCAAGTGGACCGTACTCGAGACGGTCGGCGGCAAGTGATCGTTTGACGACGGTTCATTAGTCGCAAACGCCAAGGGCCGGTGAGTCGTCTCACCGGCCCTTGCTTTTGAATTCCGCGTTTGCCGGGATCCCCGCTTTCCGGGCGACGTCATCGCGGCATCGCGCGGCGCTCGCTACCAGACGTCCTTCGGCAGGCGTTCGCGCAACTCGGGCGGCAGCACGTCGCGCGTGAACACCGGTTCGGCGACACCGGCTTTGCGCTGCGTCTGATAGTCACGCCAGGCGAGCAACGCGTACCGGGTCAGCAATGCAATGGCGATCAGGTTGATGAATGCCATCAATGCCGTGCCGACGTCGGCGAAGCTCCACACCAGCGGCAGGCTCGCGACAGAACCGAGCATCACCGCCGCCAGTACCAGCGAGCGAAAGACATGCAGACACCAGGGTCGCTGCGTCATGTAGTCCATGTTCACTTCCGCATACGCGTAGTTACCGAGCACGCTGGAATACGCCAGAAAGAACACCGTCAGGCCGGTGAAGATCACCGCCCAGTCGCCGAAGTGCGCGGCCAGTGCACGCTGCGTGAGCACTGCGCCCTCCGGTGCGGCGCCCGGCATGAACTCTCCCGAGAGCAGGATCATGAATGCTGTCGCCGAACACACGACGATGGTGTCGAAGCACACGCCGAGCATCTGCATGAGCCCTTGCTGAACCGGATGCCGCGTGGTGGCGACCGCCGCCGCGTTTGGCGCACTGCCCATGCCGGCCTCGTTGGAGAAGAGCCCCCGCTTCACCCCCATCAGCACCGCCTGACCGACGGCATACCCGGCGATGCCGCCCGCCGCAGGCTCCAGCCCGAAGGCGTGGCGCCAGATCAACGCGATCATGCCGGGGATCTCGTGCAGATTCGCAAGGCAGACGAACACCGCAAGCCCGAGATAGGCCACCGACATGACAGGGACGATCCATTGGGCCACGCGTGCGACACGCCGCACACCGCCATAGATGATCGGCGCGGTCATCAGGACCAGCGCAATGCCGATCCACTGGCGCTCCCAGCCGAACGACGCTTCGAGCGCCTCCGCGATGGAGTGCGACTGCACGGAGTTGAGGGCGAAGCCAAAAGTAAACAGCAGTGCGACGGCGAAAACGACCCCGAACTTGCGCGAGCCGAGACCGAGCTGAATGTAGTAGGCCGGGCCGCCACGGAACGTGTTGTCCCGATGCGCAACCTTGAATATCTGGGCAAGCGTCGATTCGACAAAGGCCGACGCCATGCCAAGCAATGCCGTCATCCACATCCAGAAGATGGCGCCCGGACCGCCGATGGTCAGCGCCACGGCCACGCCCGCGATATTGCCGGTGCCGACGCGGCTGGCCAGCCCCGTGGCGAAAGCCTGAAACGGCGAAATGCCGGCGATGTCACCCGAGGTTCGCAACAGGCGAACGCTGTGCGCGAACGCCCGAATCTGTATGCCGCCGAAGCGCACGGTGAAGTAAAGGCCCGCGCCGAGCAGGGCGATCACCAGGGGGTAGCCCGACAGCACCCCGCCGACGGCATCCACCATCGATTTAACCCAGCTTTCCATGTCAGTCGTCTCCTGTCGCAATCGTGCATCACCCCTCTGAAATGAGAGGCGAGGGACGGAGAATCTCAAGGATTGGGCCATTGCGACAGTTTGCTGCTGCACTTTGCGTCGATTCCTATGCAGGTTCGGACGCGCGCCAATAAAAAAGCCGCTCGGCGATCGCCGGGCGGCTCAAAGACAAGGCAAGGAGACATCGCCGAAGAGCATATCGCCCGGATGTGACGGTGGCGTGACGCGTCGCAAAACTGCGGCGTTCAGGGCTCGGAGGTTTGCGGAGGGCGAGCGAGGGCGTGGATCGGCGCGGGTGCACGCGTACCGGTGCAAGACGAGCGCGGCCATCAGGGAAGCGGACACGTGCCTGGACTGCACGGCGTGAAAGAGCTGTGGTGAAGATCGCTGGCACGCGAGAAGGCACATTGCACGTCGACCGCGAGCGTTCTGCCCGGACCTGCGGTGTGCGCCGCGCGTGTGCCGACCCGGATCGTATCGCTTGAATGATCGAGAAACGCGCCCGCGAAGTCCGACTTGATCTTGCAGGACACCGGGCCATTCGGATTCTTGACGAGCACCGCGGACGTTCCACCGAGGTGTCGGGTCGTATAGCGGTAAAAGCCCATGCCACCCTGCGCAATCGGCGCATTGAGATCGCCGGCGGATGCCCACGTACCGAACGTGTCGAACAACTGCTTCAACTCGCGGGCAAACCCCGTGTCGGTGTCCTTCAGGATCTTGTCCGGCTTTCGAACGTCGCGATGAATCGATGGCAGTTTGGAAACGAAATCGCGCACGGACCAGAAGCCGCTCTTCACGACGCTGCCGTGAACATCGATCGTCGGCCACCCTCGCCAGAACCAGGCGTTCTCGCGCACGTACGGCGTACCCGCCCCTTTCGACAGGCACACCAGTTGCTCGGTCCCGCGTGGCGACTGCGTCACGATGTACTCGCCCTGACTGGCGCCGGGCCGGATCGACGCGCCACCGCGCCCCACATTCGTGACCGCGCATGCGAGCAGCGTGGCGTCGGATTGGGACGCCACGTAGAAGTAGAGCGCCGATCCCAACCTCAGCCCCGCACGCGACGGCGTCAGCGAGTAGCGCGTGACTTTCCAGTTGTCGTCGACGCGGACGAGTTTTTCGATCTCCTTGACGATGTAGGTCGGCACATCCGTCACGCTGCCGGGGGTGCTCGCGAGTTTCCAATGCCACGTGTTGCTGCCCGGCCGACTGCGCTGGCACGAAAGCAGCCGGCCGTCGGCGTCGCGTGTCAATCCCCAGACGTGGCACTCCTCGCCCTGCTGCTTGGCGCCGTTGAGCTCGACCACGCCCTTCGCCGAGCGGAACAGGTCGGCCTCGACCTTGTCGGCCTTGACGATGTCATTGCCCGACATTTCGAGCTTCCCGTCGAGCTTCGCGCCGTTCTTCGCGCTCAGCGTCCCTTCCAGCACGGTATCCCCCGCCACGCTCAGCCGCGCGCCGACGTTCGCAGGTCCTCCCACGACCAGGCTTTGCGCGGCCGCCGGGCCTGTGAGCTCCATGGCCCCCATGTGCAACGTGCCATTGCCGCTGATGTCCTGCACGCCCACGATGCTGTGGTATGCCCCATTTCCCCCCATGTCGAGCTGGCCCTGAAGCGTCGCCGAGTTCGCGACGAGCGGGCCACTGACGGTCGCCGCGCTGGCAGTCAACGATGTGCCACTGAGTCGCTCCGCGTCGAGTTTGCCCACGCCGACAATGTCGTGCCGCTTCACCCTCCCGCCCTGCGCGTCCTTCTCTTCGAAATCAAGCGGTCCCCGCATCGTCGAGCCATCGCGCCGGACGTAAACGTCCATCGCACTGGTCGAATAGCCCCCGCGCACCGCGATGAGTCCCGGCTTTCCGAGCGGGCTCGCGACGGTCCCGGTTTGACCGGATGAATCGAGGAACCGGAACACCTGACCGCCTTCGTGCTGAATGCCGCCCAGTGCGCCGATCTTGCGCACGGCGACCGCCGCCGCGTCCCAGTCGGGAGCGCTGCCGTAGGTCTTGTAGATCGGTGTGTCGATGTAGGTGAGCGTTTCGATGTTGCACACATTTGTGGTCTTGTCGCATTCGAGATACACGTGAATGCCGTATTCGCCGCGACTTCCCGGCGGACGCGCGCCCATGCCGGTGGCGTTGGTGGCCGCGAGCAGCCTGCTCGCCGTCAGATTGTCGATACTGGGCCGGTCGAGCCAATCCTGGCGCCTTTCAAAGGTGACGCCCCGAACCGTGAACGGCTTTGCCGATGGGCCCAGCAACGCCACGATGTCGTTGTGATGCTCCACCACGAAGCTCTGCACCTTGTCGCCCATGAGCTTCAGCGCTTCGCCCATGCGCTCGGCCTTTTCGGTGCGCATCTGCCTTGCCTGATGCACGCCCCAGAAGGAAATCATCACCCCCAGCACGGCGACGGCAATCGCCGCCGAGATCAGGAAGATCCCGGATTGTTGCTTTCGCATGGTCGAACCCCCTTTCGTCTGAGCGCCTCGCGCCGCATCGGGCGTGACAGCAAAGTCGTCAAAACTTGCCATTCTCGACGACGACTCGACACCGGGGATTAGGAAACGCCCGGAACTTTCGAAGGCTTCGCGCGAAATCAGAAATCACTCGCCCAAAGACGAAAAAAAGCCCCACGGGATTCCCGTGAGGCGGGTTTGAATGACCGGCAGGACCGGCAACGGCGCGACGGCTGAAACGTCTTTTACGGCGCGCGCATGCGGCCCGTGGGTCGCACGCGCATCGTTCGCCGACACGTGTGCGACGTGGCGCCGTGTCAGCACTCGACGATATTCACCGCCAATCCGCCGCGCGCCGTCTCCTTGTACTTGGTCTTCATGTCGGCGCCCGTCTCGCGCATCGTCTTGATGACGGAGTCAAGCGACACGTAGTGAGCGCCGTCGCCGCGCAACGCCATACGTGCGGCGTTCACGGCCTTGATCGACGCCATGGCATTGCGCTCGATGCAAGGAATCTGCACCAGTCCGCCCACCGGATCGCACGTCAGGCCGAGGTTGTGCTCCATGCCGATTTCGGCTGCATTCTCGACCTGCTCGACCGTGCCGCCCAGCACGGCCGCGAGCGCGCCTGCCGCCATCGAACACGCTACGCCGACCTCGCCCTGGCAGCCGACCTCCGCGCCCGAGATCGACGCGTTGAGCTTGTAGAGAATGCCGATGGCACCCGCCGTGAGCAGGAAATCGATCACACCCTGCTCGTTCGCGCCGTGCACGAAGCGGTCGTAGTAGTGCAGCACCGACGGGATGATGCCGGCGGCGCCGTTCGTCGGCGCCGTCACGACGCGCCCGCCCGCCGCGTTCTCCTCGTTGACGGCGATCGCGTACAGGTTCACCCAGTCCATCACCGACAATGGGTCGGACAGCGTGCGTTCCGCGCGCTGCGTGAGCTGGCGGTACAACTCCGGCGCGCGACGCCGCACATGGAGCGGCCCCGGCAGTTCGCCGTCGGCCTCGTCGTTGCCGATGCCGCAACCGCGCGTCACGCACGACTGCATCACATGCCAGATATTGAGCAACCCACGACGGATGTCCGCTTCCGCCGTATCGCCGTGGTGCCTGACCTTCTCGTTCTCCCACATCAGCTGGGCGATGGACTTACCGCTAGCGCGGCACATCTCGAGCAGCTCCTTGCCCGTGCGGAACGGGTACGGCAGTTGATCGTGCGCCGAAAGCACCTGCGCGTTCGACGCGCCCGCAGTCACGACAAAGCCACCGCCGACCGACAGATAGCGTCCCTCGCGCAACGGGTTGCCCGCGCCGTCGAAGGCATGGAATTTCATGCCGTTCGGGTGCTCCGCCATCGCCTCGCGACGATAGAACACCATGTGTTCCTTTTCGACGAACGGCACATCGTGGCGACCGAGAATCGACAGCACCTTCGACTTGCGCAGCGTGGCCAGCCGCGCGGCAATCGTCGACGGATCAACCGTATCGGGCGCTTCGCCCATGAAGCCGAGCAGTACGCCCTTGTCGGTGCCGTGCCCCTTGCCCGTCGCACCCAGCGAGCCATACAACTCGGCACGAACCGACGCCACCTGCGGCAACAGGCCGTCGCGCTCCAGTCCCTGAACGAACATCAGCGCGGCGCGCATGGGCCCGACGGTATGCGAACTCGACGGTCCGATACCGATCTTGAACAAATCGAAAACTGAAACGGCCATGAGGCTTTCCTGAAGATCTGAAACGTGAGGATGTCTCGTCGGCCGTCGAGTCTGCCACGCCCGTATTACGTCCGAAGAGGCATCCGGAGAGATATCCGGAGAGACAAAAAGGGGCCGGCAATGTTTCCGCCGGCCCCCATGTGTCCGAATTACGCGACGATCACTCGTAGTCGCTCATCGGCACGCAGGCGCAGAACAGGTTTCGGTCGCCATACACGTTGTCGGCGCGACCGACCGGAGGCCAGTACTTGCGTTCGCGCAGCGCCTTGACCGGATACGCTGCCTGGCTGCGCGCGTAGGCGTGCGTCCATTCGTCGGCGGTCACCACGTCGGCCGTGTGTGGCGCGTGCTTGAGCGGATTGTCCTCGCGGTCCGCGCGTCCCTCTTCCACCGCGCGGATTTCCTCGCGGATCGTGACCATCGCCTCGATGAAGCGGTCGAGTTCGTGCTTCGACTCCGATTCCGTCGGCTCGACCATCAGCGTGCCCGGCACCGGGAAGCTCATCGTCGGCGCATGGAAGCCGAAATCCATCAGTCGCTTGGCCACGTCGTCGACGGTGATGCCGCTGGTGTCCTTGAGCGGACGCAGGTCGAGAATGCACTCGTGCGCCACCAGCCCGCCCGGCCCGGTGTACAGCACCGGGTAGTGCGGCGCGAGCTTCTTCGCGAGGTAGTTGGCGTTGAGAATGGCGGTTTCGGTAGCGGCCGTCAGGCCCTTCGCGCCCATCATCGCCACATACATCCACGAGATCGGCAGGATCGAGGCCGAACCGTACGGAGCGCCCGACACGGCACCGATACCGTCGGCATCGCGCGAATAACCGGTCGAACGCTGGTTCGGCAGGAACTTCGCCAGATGCGCGCCGACAGCGACCGGCCCCACGCCGGGGCCGCCGCCGCCGTGCGGAATGCAGAACGTCTTGTGCAGATTCAGGTGCGACACGTCGCCACCGAATTCGCCGGGTGCGCACAGACCCACCATCGCATTCATATTGGCGCCGTCGACGTACACCTGGCCGCCGTTCGCATGCACGATCTCGCAGATCTGGCGCGCGCCCGCCTCGAACACGCCATGCGTGGACGGGTACGTCATCATGATCGCGGCCAGACGGTCGCGATGCTGCTCGGCCTTCGCCTGCAGGTCGGCCAGATCGACGTTGCCATTGGCGTCGCATGCGACCACCACGACCTGCATGCCCGCCATCTGGGCCGATGCCGGGTTGGTACCGTGCGCCGACGCCGGGATCAGGCAGATGTCGCGATGCGCTTCGCCGCGCGAGGCGTGATACGCCTGAATGATCAGCAGGCCTGCGTACTCGCCCTGCGAGCCGGCGTTCGGCTGCAACGACACCGCCGCATAGCCGGTCGCGGCCACGAGCATCTGCTCGAGCTGGTCGATCATGGTGCGGTAGCCCACCGTCTGGTCGGCCGGGGCGAACGGGTGAATCTGGCCGAATTCCGGCCACGTCACCGGCAGCATCTCCGAGGTGGCGTTGAGCTTCATCGTGCACGAGCCGAGCGGGATCATCGTGCGATCGAGCGCCAGATCCTTGTCCGAAAGACTGCGCAGGTAACGCAGCATTTCGTGCTCGGAGTGATAACGATTGAACACCGCATGCGTGAGATACGCGCTCTGGCGCGCGAGCGCCGCCGGATAACCGTTCGAGACGGTGGCTTCGATGGCGTCGAAGTCCAGCGCGACAGCTTGCTTGCCGAGCCCTTCGGCGACCACTTCCCACAACGCGATCACGTCGTCGCGCGTGCTGGTCTCGTCGAGCGAGATGCCGACCGTATCGGCGTCCTCGCGACGCAGATTGAAGCGGCGGGCGGCGGCCACGGTGTGAATGCTGTCGGCGCGACCTGCCACAGGCACGGTCAGCGTGTCGAAGAACGTGGCGTTTCGCGGCGCGGCGCCCAGGGCGGCAAGACCGGCGGCCAGCACGGCCGTCAGACGGTGCACGCGCTCGGCGATGACGCGCAGCCCCTGCGGGCCGTGATACGCAGCGTACATGCTGGCCATGATGGCGAGCAGCGCCTGCGCGGTGCAGATGTTCGAGGTGGCCTTCTCGCGGCGGATGTGCTGCTCGCGCGTTTGCAGCGCCAGTCGCAGCGCCGGCTTGCCGTGCGAGTCGACCGACACGCCGACCAGACGACCGGGCATCGAGCGCTTGAGTTCGTCGCGCGTGGCCAGATAGGCGGCGTGCGGGCCGCCGAAGCCCATCGGCACGCCGAAGCGCTGGCTGTTGCCGACGGCAACGTCCGCGCCCCACTCGCCCGGCGGCGTGAGCAACGCGAGCGAGAGCAGGTCCGCGGCGGCGACCAGCATGCCGCCCTTCGCGTGGATCGTGTCGGCCAGCGCGCGGAAATCGCGCACGTCACCGCCCACGCCCGGGTACTGCACCAGCACGCCGAACGCCTCGACTTCGGCGGCGGCGGCCACGGGACCGACCTGGACTTCGATGCCGAGCGGCCTGGCGCGCGTTTGCACCACTTCGATGGTTTGCGGCAGCACATCGTCCGCCACGAAGAACGTGTTGGACTTCGACTTGCCGGTGCGCTTGACCAGCGTCATCGCTTCGGCGGCGGCGGTCGCCTCGTCGAGCATGGACGCGTTGGCGATCGCCAGGCCCGTCATGTCGATGATCATCTGCTGGTAGTTCAGCAGTGCTTCGAGGCGGCCCTGCGAGATTTCCGGCTGATACGGGGTGTAAGCCGTGTACCAGGCCGGGTTCTCCAGCACGTTGCGCAGGATCACGCCCGGCGTGAAGGTGTTGTAGTAGCCCTGACCGATGAACGACTTGAAGACCTGGTTCTGGTCGGCCAGCGCGCGCAATTGCGCAAGTGCCTGCGACTCGGTCTTCGCGGCGGCGAACTGGCCGAGCGATGCGGCGAAGCGCTCGCCGTCGCGGCGGATCGAGGCGGGCACGACCGCGTCGATCAGCGCGGCGCGAGAGGCGTAGCCCAGCTCGGTGAGCATGGCTTGTTGTTCGGGGGTGTCCGGGCCGATGTGGCGCGCGGAGAAGTTCTCGCGCTGCTCGAGCTCGGTGAGCGAGCGGCGCGGCGCTTGCAGGTCAGTCAAGGCGTTCATGGGTCAGTTCTCTCGTTCGATCACGGCAAGTGACGGCGGGATATTTCAGTTGCTCGGTTGCGCGGGTACGCGTGCTGCGCGAAGGGCAGGTAGCGGTGCCTGGCCGGCGACGCCTCGCGAGCCGGAGCCCGCGGGGCGTCGTTCGGCAACGTCAGGCGCCGATCTTCTTCGCGTAGGCCTCCGGGCTCAGCAGCTTTTCGAGCTCGGCCGGATTCGACGGCTTCACGCGGAACAGCCAGTTGCCGTACGCGTCGGCGTTGACCATGTCGGGCGAGCCCGGCACTTCGGCATTCGTCTCGACGATCTCGCCGCTGATCGGCGCATGCACGTCGGCGGCGGCCTTGACCGACTCGATCACGCACGACGCTTCGTCCTGGGCGACGGTGCGGCCGGTGTCCGGCAGCTCCACGAACACGATGTCGCCCAGCGATTCCTGCGCGAAATCGGTGATGCCCACGGTCACGGTGCCGTCAGCTTCGAGACGGGCCCACTCGTCGGACTCGGTGTACTTCAGGTTAGCGGGGATATTCGCCATGTTGACGCTCCGGAATTCAGTGATTGGGGTATTCGGTTATCGGTAAATCGTGTCGCCGTACCGTGGCGCCGGTGTTGCTCAGGCCACCACGGCCTTGCCGTGACGCACGAACGGTAATTTGACCACACGTGCGGGCAATTGCTTGTCACGAATTTGCACTTGCACGACGGCGCCGTCGGGAACGCCCTTCGGCAGGCGGGCAAAGGCGATCGATTGCTGCAGGCTCGGGCTGAAGGTGCCGCTGGTGATTTCACCGTTGCCGGCGTCGGTCACCACGACCTGATGGGCGCGCAGCACGCCGCCCTTGCCGTCGAGCACGAGGCCCGCGAAGCGCCACGTCTGGCCACGCGAGATCAGTGAGTCCTTGCCGACGAACGTGCGCTCGCTCTCCTTCTCCACGGTCCAGCCCAGGCCGGCGTCGAGCGGCGAGACATCGTCGTCCATGTCCTGTCCGTACAGGTTCATACCGGCTTCCAGGCGCAGCGTGTCGCGTGCGCCGAGGCCGGCCGGGCGCACGCCCTGCGCGACCAGCGCGTTCCACAGGGCGACCACGTGATCGGCGTTCACGATCACCTCGAAGCCGTCTTCGCCGGTGTAGCCTGTGCGGGCGATCATCAGCTCGCCGAAGGGGGTGTCGCTGGCGAATGCGGCGTTGAACGGTTTGAGTGCTTCGCTCGCCGTCTGGCTGCCCGGCACGGCCTGCCAGACCTTGGCGCGGGCGTTCGGCCCCTGCACCGCCACGATCGACAGGTCGCGGCGCGGAATGAGAGTGAGGTTGTAGTCGCCGTGGGCGTTGAGCTGGCCAAGCCAGGCGAGGTCCTTGTCGGCCGTGCCGGCGTTCACGACGATGCGGAACCAGTCTTCGGCGATGAAGTAGACGATGAGATCGTCGATCACGCCGCCGCCCGGATTGAGCATGCACGTGTAGAGGGCCTTGCCCGGGGTTTGCAGCTTGTCGACGTTGTTGGCCACGGCATACCGCAGGAATTCGCGGCAGCCCGAGCCGTGCAGGTCGACCACGCACATGTGCGAGACGTCGAACATGCCGGCGTCGGTGCGCACGGCGTTGTGTTCTTCGATCTGGGAGCCGTAGTTCACGGGCATGTCCCAGCCGCCGAAGTCAACCATGCGAGCGCCGGCGGCGCGGTGCGTGTCGTTGAGCGGGGTACGTTTGAGATCGGTCATCGGGGCGTCGGGCCGTCAGGTGTCAAGGTTCGGGATCTTCGGAGACCAGCGTCCGAAAATGCAAAAGGGGTCATCTCGACGACCGGCACTTACCGCATGGGGCGCGTGTCCGTACACGTGCCCCACGCAATGCCAGTTGGCGAGATGACCCCTCTGTCCTTGGTACCTGAGAGATTGCCCGGCGGATCGGTGTGCCTAGCGCACGCCATGTCGATCCCGCCAGCCCCTTCGGTGGATCGCCCGCGTGCCGTGCACGCCGCGACCGCTCTCCAGAGATCGAAGGCAAAGCCTTCGGCGCGGACGGTCCTTGATGCCTGAGAGTTTGTGGGTATTACCCCTTCGGCGGCCCCGGCATGTGCTTCCCGGTGCGCTCTCCCGACCACGCTCGCGCACTTTACGGGGAAAGCCTGGCACTGTCAATTTGGCACAAATACCGTCAGTGGGATTCCCCCGGATTGGCGCCCGCCGGACATCCGTCGCGGCCCCATCTGCCATTGCAGACGGCCCAGATGCAGCGTTGCTTCGGTATCACTTCGTACCAGCGATAGCGCTCGCATCGCGCGAGCGCGGCGGCGATCGTGCTCGCGGCCGATGGCGCCGAGGCGGCCAGCGGTGCCGAGGCGCTCGCCGGCGGCGTATTCTGCGCGGCAATCGCGCCGATGTCGTTCGCATCGTAATGCGCCGGCAGATCCGGCGGGGCGGCCGGCGGCTGAGAGGACTTGCCGCCCGCGACGCGTCGGCTGAGCAATTGCATCATCTCGTCGGGAGCGGTGGCGGACGGCGTGACGGACGGCGCGGGAGGCGTCACCTGGGTCGCCGCGGCAGTCAATGCCGCCGTGGCGGCCGACGCCGTCAGCGGCGCCACGCTCTGACTCGCGGCCGCGACATCGGCGGCGGCGCCGGACGCTGCGGCATCGATCGCCGCGAGCGCCTGCGCCCTGGCCTGTGCGGCCGACGCCTCGTTCGGCGCGCCTGCGCCCGTACCACCAATATCGCCCGGCGCGGTGGCCGTCGGCGCGTCGTTGCCATTGTTAAATGGCGCGACCGCAATGCCCTCGGGCGCCTTGGGCGTGGGGTCGACATAGGGCGCGCGCAAATTCCACCAGATGCCGAGCAGCGCGATGGCCGCGAACACCGCGGTACCGAAAACGAGCGCGCCATTGAGCCAGCCCGGCTCCTCATCCTTCCGATCGCGCCGGTCGCGCGCCCGATTCGGGGGCATCGCCGACGCGGCATCCGTGGCCTTTGCCGAATCGCTCAGGCGGCTGTCGGCAGCGTCGGCCGTCGCGCCGGCCACGGCGCCCGCCGCGAGACCCTCGCCCCGGAAACCCGGCTCGGCATCCGCGAGTCTGGCGCCGCACTTCTCACAGTGCAGCGCGCGCGGCGCGTTGTTCGTCCCACAAGTTGGACATTGCACGGCGACCTCACCACGATGGCAACGTTTTGCATTATAGGCACCCGGTCTGTGTCGGCGCCAGCGCGCGGCACCAGCCGCGCCACCCGGCGTCGCGCGCGCCCCACAGTCGGCGGGCGCCGACGGTAAGCGCGTTCGCGGGGTAAAACCGGCGCGACAAAAGCGTCGCGCTCACGTGCCGGACGGGGGCGCCCCGCGTGATAGACTTGCCCACCACCGCGCACGCCGGCACATGGCCGGCACCGCCCGCGTCTGGCCGCGCTCACCCCATCCGCTTCACACCATGTCGTCCTTTCCGCTCAATCCCGCCCAGAACGAAGCCACGCACTACTTCGACGGCCCGTGCCTCGTGCTGGCCGGGGCGGGCAGCGGCAAGACCCGCGTCATCACGCAAAAGATCGCGTGGCTCATCGAAGCGAAGGGATTCGAGCCGAAGCACATCGCCGCCGTCACGTTCACGAACAAGGCCGCCGCCGAAATGCGTGAACGCGTGGCCAAGCAGCTCGAAGGCAAGACACTCACCACGCCCGGCAAGGAGGGGCGCAAGGTGCCCGTCAATCAGCTCACGATCTGCACGTTCCACTCGCTGGGCGTGCAGATCCTGCGCCGCGAGGCGGAACACGTCGGTCTGAAGCCGCAGTTCTCGATTCTCGATGCCGACGACTGCTTCGGCCTGATCCAGGAGCAATTGGGCACGACCGACAAGGCGATGATCCGCGGGGTGCAGACGGCCATCTCCCTGTGGAAGAACGGGATGGTCACGCCCGAAGTGGCGCTGGCCGCGGCCGAGACCGCCGACGAGCATCAGGCAGCCCTGGTCTATCGCAATTACATGGCCACGTTGCAGGCCTACCAGGCCGTCGATTTCGACGATCTGATCCGGCTGCCCGCGCAGCTCTTCGAGCGCGACGAGGAAGTGCGCGATCGCTGGCAGAACAAGCTGCGCTATCTGCTCATCGACGAATACCAGGACACCAACACCTGCCAATATCTGCTGCTCAAGCTGCTCGCGGGCAAGCGCGCGGCATTCACCGCCGTGGGCGACGACGACCAGGCAATCTACGGCTGGCGCGGCGCCACGCTCGAGAACCTCAAGCAGCTGCAGGTCGACTTCCCCACGCTCAAGGTCATCAAGCTCGAGCAGAACTATCGCTCGACGTCGCGCATTCTCACGGCGGCGAACAACGTCATTGCGAAGAATCCGAAAATCTTCGAAAAGAAGTTGTGGAGCGAGCACGGCCTGGGCGATCCGATCACCGTGACCGCGATGAACGACGAGGAACACGAAGCCGAGTCGGTCGTCTTTCGGCTCTCGGCGCACAAGTTCGAGCGTCGCGCGGAGTTTCGCGATTACGCGATCCTGTACCGCGGCAACCACCAGGCGCGCATCTTCGAACAGGTGCTGCGTCGCGAGCGCATTCCGTACGTTCTCTCGGGCGGACAGTCGTTCTTCGACAAGGCCGAAATCAAGGATCTGTGCGCTTACCTGCGCCTGCTCGCCAATCCCGACGACGACCCCGCGTTCATTCGCGCCGTCACCACCCCGCGTCGCGGCGTGGGCAGCACCACGCTGGAAGTGCTGGGCGGCTTCGCGGGGCAGGCCAAGGTCTCGCTGTTCGAGGCGGTCTACATGGGCGCCGTGGAAGCGCGGCTGCAACCGCGTCAGCTCGAACCGCTGCGCGCGTTCTGCGACTTCATTCAGCGCATTGCGGCGCGCGCGGCGCGCGATCCGGCCAACGAGGTCATCGACGATCTCATGGAAGGCATTCACTACGAGGCCTACCTCTACGATACGTTCGATGAGCGCCAGGCCCAGTCGCGCTGGACGACCGTGCTCGAATTCCTTGAATGGATGAAGCGCAAGGGCACGCGCGGCGACGAAGCGCAGACGACCGGATTCGACAATGCCGACGGGCTCGACGACGACGGCAAGAGCCTGATGG
Organism: Pandoraea morbifera; assembly: GCF_902459575.1. Classification (NCBI taxonomy): domain Bacteria; kingdom Pseudomonadati; phylum Pseudomonadota; class Betaproteobacteria; order Burkholderiales; family Burkholderiaceae; genus Pandoraea; species Pandoraea morbifera. Next base: position 104,034 of record NZ_CABPSD010000011.1, on the reverse strand, counting down.
AACTCACTCAGACCATTGCGCTGATGTCGATGCTCGAAGGACGCGACGGCGACGATCCGGACGCCGTGCGCCTGTCGACGCTGCACGCCTCCAAGGGCCTCGAGTATCCGCATGTCTTCCTCGTGGGCGTGGAGGAAGGCATCCTGCCGCACATTCGCGAAGACGAAGAGGTCACCGCCGAGAAGATCGAGGAAGAGCGCCGCCTGATGTACGTGGGCATCACCCGCGCGCAGCGCTCGCTTCAGTTGTCATGGTGCAAGAAGCGCAAGCGGGCGCGCGAGACCTATTCGTGCGAAATTTCGCGCTTCGTGCCCGAGATGCAACTCGACGAAGCGCCGCCCCCGCCGCCCGAAGACGCCCCGATGTCACCCAAGGACCGGCTCGCCAGCCTCAAGGCGATGCTCGCCGGTGGCGCGAACAAAACGCCGTCTTCGACCGGCGCCTGAGATGAATAAGCCCCCGCGTGCGGGGGCTGGCCTGAGGAACGGCGGTGTCCATACCGGGGCTGTCGGCGGCGGCAGGCACGCCGTGAAGTCAATGCTTGCTGCTATTTGCCACCACTCGAAGACGTTTGGTCACACGCGGCCGCCGGGCTCGACGCCACGACCACCCCCGTCAGACCGGTCAAACAAAGCAGGACAGCAACCAACAGTTTTCGCATAGGCTCGTCTCCACTCGTCAGGTGAAGTTTCACTATAGGAGCGCAGCCTTTCGAAGCCAAAGACATCTTGACCATCGGCGCGGCGCGGGCGATAGTCGGTAAAAAACGGGCGAAAAGTCACGCCGTTTGCGTCGATTTCGACCCAATGCCCACACCTGCGGCGCACCGCTGGCAATGCGTCCGGCACACGCCGTTGCGACGCGCGTGTGCGGCACCCATCCCCGAGTCTTTGTGGAGCGTGGTGCGTGAGACTGCATATCCTGTCAGACCTGCATTTGTCCGTGGCGCCGTTGGCCATTCCCGACGTCGACGCCGACGTCACGATCCTCGCCGGCGACATCAGCCGTCCGGCGCAAGCCATCGAGTGGGCCAAACAACTTTCGCGCCCCGTCATCTACGTAGCTGGCAACCATGAGTTCTACGGCGCCACGCTCGCGGGCACGCTTGCCGAGCTGCGGCGCCTGACGGCGGGCACCCAGGTGCATATGCTGGAACGGGGGTCCGTGGTGATCGATGGCGTACGTTTCATCGGCACCACCCTCTGGACCGATTTCGCGCTGTACGACGCCGAGGGCAAGCACGACACGGTCATCGAGGAATCGAGGAAGTTCGTGCGGGACTTCACGCGCATCCGGGTGGGCGACCCCGCGGCGCCGTGGTCCGATCTGCCGTTTTTCTCGCCGGACGACTCTGCCGCGCTATGTCGCGAGAATGTCGCCTGGCTCTCGCGCGCACTCGCCACGCCCCATGAGGGGCCGACGGTGATCGTGACGCACCATGCCCCCACGCCGCAGAGCATTCATCCGCGCTTTGCCGGGTCCCCCGTGAACCCGGCGTTCATTTCGGATTTGACGTCGTTCGTCGATCAGTCGGACGCCGCATTGTGGGTCCATGGCCATACGCACGATTCGTTCGATTACCGGGTCGGCCGCACGCGCGTGCTGTGCAATCCTCGTGGTTACTGCTTTGAGGGACGCGTCGAGAACACGGCATTCGATCCGCAGTTGGTCGTGCGCGTGTAGGGCGTATGGGGCCGCATGGGGCGTATGGGGCGTATGGGGCCTGCCGCCGGGCGGGCGTCGGCATGGTGTCGGGTATCGAGTGGTGCCGCGTGGTACCCGGTAGGTAGTGCGGCTTGATCCGGCGCGGGACCACCGGCCGCGTGAACCGTTGCGTCGGCAGCGGCAGCAAAAAGCAAATCCCCGCCGAAGCGGGGATTTTGTATCGCACCGGTGTCTGGCCGGTTACTTCGCCGCACTCACCATGTAATCCACGGCGGCCTTGACGTCGTCGTCCGACGCATTGGTGGCGCCGCCCTTCGCCGGCATGGCGTTCAGGCCCTTGAGGGCCGCGTTGTGCAGTGTTTCGATGCCGGTGGCAATGCGCGGCGCCCACGCGGCCTTGTCGCCGAACTTCGGAGCGTTCATCACGCCGGCGGCATGACAGGCCATGCAGACCGTGTCGTAAAGCTTCTTGCCGGCCTCGAGGTTGCTGCCCGTGCTGGCAGCGGCCGGGGCGGGCGTCTTGAGCGCGGCCATCGCGGCGGCGGCGGTCGCGGCGGCGCCGGCGGCCGGGGCTCCCGATGCCGGGGCGGCGGCGCTGGCATCGGAGGCGGCCTGCGCCGGTTGGGCCGGTGCCGCCGGCTCCTGCAGCTTGCCGCCGGACGCGTTCGCCATGTAGACGATGGCGCGGCCGATCTCATAGTCGGTCACATCGTCGGGGCTGGTGCCCCCGCGCGGCGGCATGGCGCCCTTGCCGGCCAGCGCGATCTTGAGCATTTCGTCGTAGCCCTGCTTGATGCGCGGTGCCCAATCGTCGGTGCCGACTTTCGGGGCACCGGCCGCGCCCGAGGCATGGCAGGCGGCGCATACGGCCTTGTAGAGTTGCTCGCCCGTCTGATACACGCGCGGCGCGTTGGCGTCCTTGACTTCGACCTTGGCCACGGGCGCGATGCGCTCGGCGATGGCCTTTTCGGTCATGGCGGAACTGCCTGCGGCGGGAAGGGTGCTGTTGCCTACGTAGTTGACCAACAGGACGATGATGACGATCGGAACCAGAAAACCTGCAACGACGGCGGCGATGAGCTGCTTGGGTGTTTTGATCGGAGACTCGTGCTCGTTATGTGCTTCACTCATGCGGGATCTCTCAATAGTTTTTGTGGAAACCGAGTGCATCACACCGGACGGCCGACAGGCCCTTACGCCATCCAGTCAAAATAACGAACCATTGTAGCAACAATCCCTCGACGGATGACACGCCGAGGCGGTGCGCGGACGCCGCAAAAGTCCCGTATTTTCCCTAACTTACGCGAAAGGCAAAGCGGTGTTCCGCGTGCTTCGTGCGCAAAGTACGGCCCTGACGCAACCACAGGAAATCCGCGCCAGAGCGGCTTGCGGCAACGAAATGCCGCATTGTGGGGCAGGCCGATGCACGGGGCATGGACGGCGCGCCGCAAAACCGCTATGCTTCTACCTCTTTGCCTGCCGGTAACGCGTTCGCGCACTCCTCACCGGTGGTCTGCATAGCGCCCGTAGCTCAGGGGATAGAGTATCGGCCTCCGAAGCCGAGGGTCACTGGTTCGATTCCAGTCGGGCGCGCCAATCTTCTCAATGGGTTACGTCAACTCGCAGTAGGGTTGCGAATCGCCAACCGCGAGGTTGTAACCCGCCTGTAACCCGTTTTGATCGACGCACGCGGACCGAAACGCGGGCGGCGCGCACGAGCGGTTTCTCTTCAGACGAGTACGGGCAACAATAACGCCGTTGGTCTCGGTTCAATTCACCGCGATGTACAGCAGTCTATAAACGCAGATACAGGCTGCTATCGCCGACAGGCCAAACGGCATCCAAACATCGACAGCGCCTTTTGAATATAAGACTCGGCCAAGGGCTCGCAGTTGAAATTGCGCTCGCTTGATACCAGAGACACGGAATTCCCTTAGGTTCCCTCCCTGCCGATTTGAGATTCCATGCTCACCTTCGAGCGTGAGGGCCACTGAAACCCGCCCAGCCCATTTTGTTGGGCGCTCCTCTTTTGTAAAGCTCACCCGAACGCCGACGTCGCGGAGTCGCCCCAGGCCTTGACGGCGATTTTCTTCGACGAATGGCTCTTCATCAATATCCGTGATGTACACGGGCCGCCTGCCCGTAAGAATGTGCGCACGGATGTCTTTTGCCAACAGTGTTTCGACCAAGCGGTCTCGGATTGATCCGTGTTCTTTCTGCATATGCTGAATGGCCTGATCCGTTGACGACTCGAATCGGTATCGCAGAAAGCAGTACACGAGTGCTGCAAGCAAGCATGCCCAGACTTTCCATGCCGGGAACTCGCCTTTCACAAAGAGACCGATTGAGGCTTGGGGTGAAAGCGATAGGCCGAAGAAAGCCATAACGACTATCGCTGCACTTAGCGTAACGACGTTTCTGCGCACTTTGTCGTTAGTGTCATCAATCACCACCACCCCCTGTGTCACGTAAATGATTATGTGATTTGTGCAAGATACCGAGTCCAGGTTTGCTAGTATTGCTGCATCCCACTTCCCTCCCCCAATGCCAATGCATCAACCGCTCCATAGTGACAGGCTGACTCGCCTAGTTAGAGAACTGGTGGCACTGCCTACCGAAACGGAATGGGTTGAGTTCAAGGAGAACCAAGAAAAGCCTCAGGAAATCGGCGAGTACATTTCCGCGCTCTCGAATTCGGCTGCACACTTGGACAAAGCATACGGCTATTTGCTTTGGGGAGTCGCCGATGACACGCACGAAATCGTTGGCACGGCATTCGACCCCAAAACAGCGAAGGTCGGCGGTGAGATGCTTGAGAACTGGTTGCTGAGGATGCTGAATCCCAAGGTACCCTTTCAATTCATGGAGACGGCCGTGGACGGAAAACACGTCGTCTTACTGGAAATAGGTCGCGCTTACCGGCACCCGGTACAGTTCCAGCACAACGAATTCATCCGAATCGGCTCATATACGAAGAAGCTAAAAGAGTTTCCAGAGAAGGAGCGCGCACTGTGGCGCATCTTCGATCAAACCCCCTTTGAGGTACTCCTCGCTGCCGAGGATATGCCTGAAGAGGAAGTTTTAAACGTCCTAGACTATCCAGCGTATTTCGATCTTTCTGAGACTCCACTTCCGGAAAATCGCTCTCAAATAATCGAGCGCTTGTCCACAGAGCAATTGATCAGCAAGAACACTTCAGGACGTTGGAACATCACCAACCTGGGTGCCATGTTGTTCGCCAAACGACTGGACGATTTTCCAAACCTTCGACGCAAAGCCGTTCGCGTTATTGCTTATGCGGGGAACGACCGCATCACGACACTCCGCGAGCGAGTCGGCACCAAGGGATATGCCGCCGGATTCGAAGGTCTGATTGGTTTTGTGAACAACCTTCTTCCAACAAACGAGGTCATCGGGAAGGCGCTTCGGAAGACGGTGCCGATGTATCCCGAGCTAGCCGTGCGCGAACTGGTGGTCAATGCGCTCATACATCAAGACCTCGCTGTTGGCGGCACCGGCCCCATGATCGAGATTTTTTCGGATCGCATGGAAGTCTCAAACCCCGGCGTGCCGCTCGTTGATGTGGAGCGGTTTCTGGACACGCCACCGAGATCAAGAAATGAAGCCCTTGCATCACTTATGCGTCGCTTTGGGATATGCGAAGAGCGGGGGAGCGGCGTCGACAAAGTCGTATACGAGACCGAGATATATCAGCTCCCCGCACCAGAGTTTTCCACGTCCGGGGAAAGCACGCGGGCCGTGCTGTTTGCGCATAAAGCTCTAGCACAAATGGACAAGCGCGATCGTATCCGAGCCTGCTATCTCCACGCATGTCTGCGATACGTGAGTCGAAACTATATGACCAACACGTCTCTACGGGAGCGCTTCGGCATAGACCCGAAGAACAGTGCGATGGCCTCTCGATATATCAAAGAGGCGGTGGAGCATGGCGTGATCCGTCCGTATGACGAGCAAGCCGGCAAGAAGTTCATGAAGTACGTACCGCACTGGGTGTGAGTTGTATGCGATGGCGGCGCTCTATTTGACTTGTGCAAGGGAATTACGGTCGAAAGCTGCGCGGAACACAAAAATACCCTTACAAAACAATAACATAATCGCAAAAATCTTATTTGACGGTCATTTGACAGTTGCTTGAACTTCAAACGACTATCAATGAACGAAATTTCATAGCTGCGCCACTCGCCGCGCTCAGCGCATCGAGGACATCCAAACACCGCCTAACCCGTCGGCCATAGCCGGAAGCGTCAGTTCTCGGCCAGCCGCCTGGCGGCGATCAGCGCTCACGCCATTTTGCGCAGTCGTGACACCTCGCTGAGGGCGATCGAGTCGGAAGCGAGCCACCGTAAGGGCACGACCATGCCCCTTGACGGTTCCAACCTTGTGACCAAGCCGAGCATCGTCGCCGTAACCCTTATCGGTAAGTCGCCAAGGGAGTCAGCCCCCCCCGACCAGCCGATGATCAATCGCCGACTGGATTTCATCAATGAGTGCCGCCTGGATCAGGTCGAGCGAGTCGCCTTTCGCCAGCTTCAGCTCTCTGGCTCCGAATGGCTCGATCAGTTCGACGCCATCAAATGGCATGACCCTGATCGAAATCTCCCAGGTGTCGGCCTGATCCGCGATCTGGATGTCGACAGTGCAGCCGCGATACACGAAATTGATGGTGGGCATAGCTCGAGCGGCGCCGGAAATGGCCGAATGGATATCATAGTACGATCGAAACTGCATGTATCAAGCGCGCGGACCATCGGAGGGATTGAATGGACAGTCGATTATTGAGCGACGACGATCTAGTGCAGATCACGGGGAAGAAGCGATGCTCAATCCAGGTTGCCTGGTTCAAGAAACAGTTCGGCATCGACGTAGTGACTCGTGCCAACGGACACATAATCATGACCTGGGCGACGTTCGAGGCACTCCTAGCCCAAAAGGCAGGTCTGCGGCCCGACGGCTCCCCCCCTTCCAGGCCTCCGATTTATCCGATCAGAAAGGCAAGATGATTAGTCACTCTTGTGCTTGACGACGCAACGACTCAACTCATGATTCGAGGGTTCCCAGCGCAGATATAAGCGCTACGGCGCGACGATCGCATCACGAGCGAATGGGGACGGCAGGACGGCGCTGACACGTCCAGCGGTCCACGAAAAAAACAAAGCCCTTGTGATTCACAAGGGCTTCATGTGGGCAAACATTCCGAATCATTATTTCGGCGAGTTCTTCAACCAGAGGCGATCATGGCCAGTGGCCATCATCTTTGTCGCCGGTGATTGCTCAAACACAATCGTCATTAGGTGATACGTCGTAAGGACAACCTCCTGCAATGCCTGATTGTCCTCAAGCGCCTCCGTCGACACGAATTTGCTTGCCTCATCTCGGTCAATTCGCCGACCGTGATCTTTGTGATTGCTTGCGTCACCAAAATGGTCGGCTGCCGCTTTCGCTTTATCGTCCGCCGCCGAATCTCCGGAGAACATCCGAGCTGCAAGCCACTGACGCACCATTGACTTACTGTAGTCAATGGCGTTCGTCGCCTCATGGAGCAAAGCTGGGCCGATCGTCTGCAAAATCGGAGCCCACACGTGCGCGGCAGTCTGATTTTTTAAAATCTCCTCCCTAGCACGGTTGAACTGATCCACGATCGCCTGTGCGGAGACGAACTTGCCGTTCACCGGCATTTGGGGGTCAATGGGACCCAACTGGCTTTGTCGACCCAGTACGATCTTTTGGGATCCAAGCGCAATCATCGTGCCTGCCGACATAGCGAAAGTCGGCACTATCACCTCAATGTGGGCGAATTTACTTAGCAAATAAGAAACAATCGTCTGCGCCGCAGTAGTGACGCCGCCAGGTGTGTGCAAAATCAGCGTAAGACCTGCACTCCAATCCATGCCGTACATTGTGGCCATGAAGCCGTTAATGTCCTCCGGCATGATCTGAATTGCAGTCGGGTGCACCGCTGGCTTTTGAAGAAAGGCTGAACCGTACAGAAGCACGTTTGTGCCACCGCGAAGTTTGCCAATCTCCCTCAGACTATGAGCTATCTGCGATGTGAGAAATTCATTCCGCTTGTCGGCGGACAACCGCTCGTACTCGGCGGTCAGTTCATTCCACGAGGCCATTCGACCTCAGCGGTACGTTGACAGAGATAGCGGGGGAAAATCTGCTTGAACATCAATTGACGATGAGACGCCATTCGCATCCCACGTCCAATTGGAAGTTTCGGTCACGTCCAAGTACGACTGGTAGAGCTTTTTTGCTTCGTCAAGGCTAGCCCAAACGGCCGCATCGCTTCCCGAAGCGAAACCTTGTTCGATAGTCATCTTTTTGCTCCAAGCGTAAATGCGGATAGTCTCCGCCCCAATCTGCAACCTTCGGTCGCAGAATTCACCCTAGTATTGCACATAGGGGCAAGGGGAGTTTGCTACGCAAACTCCCCTTGGTTCGGGCTCGATCTTACACCACAATCAAGCGGGCGTCAATGTCAATCAACATATGAAAGTTGATGGCGGCGCTTACTCGGGAATCGTAGGCGGAAGTCGTTTCCCTCAATTTGAGGAGATTCGACAACGCCTTCGCAGAATATCGATCCCGCGGCGGCAGCGCAGTGTTCTTTTCGCGGAATAACCGCAATCGGCCACGTGCGATGTGCCGTGATTTCCGTGAGAGCCTAGAGGAACCCGATCGTTTAGTTCCGACTTATAGGGCAAGCAATCGGGATTAGCGTCTCGACGACTCAACGGTTTTTCGGGATTCTCCGCACAAAACGCACGGATGGTCGAACTATTTTCGGCCGGGCTTGCACCCGTTATTGGCGAATTTGTTCCCTCCCTTTGCCTCGCCGGGTGACCCGATCTTCTGTTGCCCCATGGCGGTCAGGCCGAAATCGTTCTGGTAGTTGCGCAAGATGCTGAGGAGACTTCCCGTGGGCGTCATTCCGGCGGCGTACTCCTGCAAGATCCGGCCATGCACAGCGCACATGTGACCGAGGGACGTAAGCGAGGCTTCGGTAAGCAACCCCACGTTCATGAGCAGCGGCACCACTCGATGCCACTCCTTTGTTGCGAACGCGTTCGGTAGCCAGTCTGGCGGCGCCGGATATTCTTGGACAAGCGGCAGATCCACTCCGGGGCCACTATCGTTTGCTCGTCTGCTACCGGTGAGCAGTTTAAGAGCGCGGGGTTTTCCAGGGTTTGGCATAACGTATTAAGGGGTTTCGACCTAAATGGTCGGCGGGTTGGAGGAAGAGATCAAAAACCCGAATTTCTGAAGCGGGCACGCGAAAAAAACACTACGCGCCCGTGCCGGGAGCAAAACGATTCAAAGTTTTGACCTCCCCCCACCCGTCAGACGCGAACCACTCTCATTTGACGGGGAATTCCCGAATCCGCCGTTCTCTTTTGCCGTCTTGGCCAAGTGGCATGGCACGCACAGCGTCTGCCAGTTGCTGCCGTCGGGCGGGTTGTTGTGACTGTCGCCATTCACGTGATCGACGTGCGCTTCGCCCTTGCCTGCGACTATTCGCCCGCACGCCTGACACGTGAACCTGTCGCGCGTCAGCGTGAACTCACGAATCGCGAGCCACCGCTTTACACCGGTGTGCATCTCGCGGCGCGTCTGCCGACTCAGTTCCGGCAGTTCATGTCGGGCCGTCGAGGGCAACGCTGGCCTGTGCTTAGACGGTCGCGTCGGCATTACCCTGCGAGACCGCCGTAACTCGGCGCAGCGTCTTCCTGCATCTCGGGTTCGGCGCCATCGACCATCGCGTTCGTCATGCCTGATCCTCTGCATAAATTCCCGCAGAGATGACGGCACCGCCAACGATCATCCGGCCGTACAGAACAGGCACAGGGTTGCCCTGAGCCTGCGTGTTCACCGGGCCATTGAAGTTATAGTTCGCCCCGTTGTCGGGGCTATCCTTGACTGAGAGCCCCTGTTGCGACGGCGACAGCAGTTGTGTGATGCCGCCCACGAACATCGCAGCACCGAACAAGGCACCCGCCTGCGTGGCACCGCCAGCACTGAAGGTTCCAACGAGCGATGACGATGGTCCGAGGTACCAGGCAGAGGCAATGATGGCCGCGCCCAACAGGACTTGAAACAATCCGCCGCGCTTCGCCCCCAGCACCACCGGTGCAATACGAATGTCATCCGTGCCAGGCGGCAGGTCGAGTTCCGCGCAGCTCAGATGACGCTTACCCACCAGCACCGCGTATCCGATACCTCGGGCGCGGCTACCCATCAGATCCTCATAGAACCCTTTGCACTGGCTTGCCAGCGCACGGAATGCCTCGCTGGGGCAGCTTATCGCGAACCGGTGCACGCGCCCGTATTTCGCTCCCAAGGCGCCATACAGGCGCACCGTTCGAATCTTCTCCGTCATGGTTACTTTCCTCCAAGGTTGTCCACTGAAAAACCTACCGTCTCCCCGACGGGTGTCGGCCAACCTTTCAACGTCGGGCTATGTCCGCCTCGATCGTTCGCGCGATATGCACAATGCCTGCCGGATGAGTGAGCGTGATATGCGCGCTCACGGGCCCCGTGGCGACGACGTGAAAGCCGAGGTGATGCCCGGCCCGCAACTTATCTTCGAGCGCCGCCCTGTCACCGTCTGGCAGCCCCTGCATCCACATGGCCAGGAACTCGGCCACGTCGATCTTTGTTTGGACGAACACGTCCGCCATTGCCCTCATTGGTATCCTCCGCCCGCCTCCCGGGGCTCGATCAGCGCCGCCCACTCCCGGTAGTACACCAGGTCAATCCACACCGTATAGTCTGGCTGACGAAGCGCCGCCGCTATGAACTGTTCAATCCGCTCCTCGTCTGTCTCCATTTCATGAGCACATCGGTCGATCAGCACGACCAACTCTGCCCGCCACTCCCGGATCAACGAATCCGACGCCCGCGGCATGTAGGCCGTAAATGGGCCGTCTTCTACCGGGTATCGGCCGCCGGCATGTGGCGGCGCTCCACTCTGTTTTGCCATCACTCCTATCCTCTGCCCTACGTCTCCCCGGTGCCGGAACCGCTTCGTGCATGGAATGCGCCGGCGCATTTGCTGCGGGGGCGCATTTTGTGCGGGGGTGTCCAGTTATCGGACACCCAAGCAAACCATGACCTACCGCCGCACTGTGGAACGTTACTGCAACGGTGCGAGCCCGTTACGAGCACTTCACCAGTGACGGATCTCCCCGAGCGGACACGCGAGAGTCGCACGTGACACATCCGCCGTACCTCAATCTCTCGCCCCGCGAGTTCCGATTTCCGGAACGGTTCCGGTTTTCGGAACAGGCCCGAATTCGGAGCGGTTCCAGTTCGCGCAAATTTGACCGCGACCGTGTTTGCCCCCTCCTTTGCGGTGCTCCAACACACCTGAAAACCGCGTTTCGCTGCGCGTAGGTATGGCAACATATAAAGGGAGTTCGATTTTCGAACAGGGATCGTCACTTTCAAAAACACCCAAAAACCGCCCTGAAACGCCCGAAATCAAAGGCTTTTTCCACTTTTCGCCAGTGTTCGATTTCCGAACCCGAATTCACGCGCCCTGTTCGAAAACCGAACTGGAAAATCGTGCTTCGGGTTCGGATTCCGAACTGGACGGGTTCGATTTCCGCACAGGGAGATTTTTTTTGGGCTGCTGCTTTTTCCGCCCTTCCTCCTGCAATTGTTCGAGCCCCTTCACCAGCGCTTGCTCCGCCTCCTTCACCGAACTGAATTGCCGATAGTCGTGCGTCGCCTCCATGGCCTGCACACCAACTCTGGGTTGCTCAAGCGTCGGCAGATCAGTAAAGCGATAGAGGTTCGGCACCCTGGCGCCGCGTCGCAATCCACCCTGCACCGTCACCGAGATAAAACCCAGCGCCCGGAGCTCATACAGAGCTTTGGCCAGCGTCGAGGATGATGACCAGCCCCGATGCTTCATGTCGGCCAGCGAAGCCGCCAGATTGCCGTTATTCGTCGCGGTGAGCGCCGCCCGCATGTCAATGAACAACTTGACCGACGATGGTCCTAGAACCCGCCAGGCGGCGCTATTGAGCAGCGAATGATAGATGCGCGCGTGCGGTCCGTTTGGGTCGCCCGGTACGCGTTGCCGCTTCATTCGCATCCCTCCCGGGACGGATGGCCGGGCAGCCCCCTCCACTCACTGTTTCCGCGGTGGCGACGCATGATGCGGTCGGCGTTGTACGCCTTCACGAACGAGCCATATGGCCAGTACTCCCTCAGCCAGAATGTGAAGGGGACAATTGCCCACTCGGTCTCTTTGGGGCGCGAGAGCCGCTCTACGGCCCTCCGTACCTCGTCGATGGGCACCGGCGGGAAGTACGCCATTCCGCCCGGTGCGACGACGATGAAGCCACGCGGGTCGAGCGCCTTCCGGCCGGTGCGGCTAGGCATAGCTCATGCCCTCCAACCGGTGGAGGGCATCGCCAGCGACCCGCAATTCACCGAGGCGTTGTCTTCCGGCGTGCTCCAACGAGGGTTTATGCGCCATGCCGGGCCTCCGTGATCCACTCGACTTCCGATTCGGCGCGCTCGCTATAGGTGCACGTGATCTCGAAGCCGATATCAGCAAGGCTGCCGGCCGCGACCGGTGTGCCAGCGTCGATCGCGGCGCCGATGGCCGTGAACATTGCTTCGGCCTGGCGGAGGGCTCGAGCCGCTGCACGCAGCTCACGTTCAGCGCGCTCCAATGCTTCGGTGGGGCTACGCATCGCAAACCTCCGTTTTCCAGTTTTGGAAAGCAATGTCCGACATGCCGACTTCACCACGAAGCGGCACGAAAGCGTTGTCTTCCGCGATTACTCGGGACGCGACGATGTACTTACGACGGTCTTCACTCGGCAGGAGCGCGGGCTGGCCAAGCAAGTTCACCAGCCAGTTACCATCGGGCCTCATCGTCTTCACGAGGACGAGACTGCCGATGAGCAGCGGATTCCACGAGCGCTTGATTAACGCCATATCGCCAGGACGGCAACGGACCTTATCCATGAGCCACCTCAGCTTGAGCGAGTTCAGCCAAACGACGAAGGGCTTCGCCAGTGACGTCGAGCGCGTCAAAGACGGTCGGTGCGGTAGCGGCTTCGCGCAATGCTGCGCGGATGATCTCGATGGGGGATTGCGTTTGCTCAGGACGAGCGAGGGCTTGGCGCATGATGCGACCTCCTGTGTTTGCGAAGGAGGCCCGCCGTCCGCTCTCAAACGGGGTGGGCGGGCACAAAGCAGGGTTGAGAGACCGGAACACAGGGACCGGCAGGGCCAAAGCCCTCCCCACCAAGGCCCGCCCATTGATCGGGGCACGCGAAGGCATGACGGACGAAAAAATAGCCGCGTGCGGCGGCTGTCCGCCTGTGTTTTTCCGGCTCTCACCCCGGGTCACCGTTGTTTCGGTGACGTAGAAAGTATACGCCGCGTTGTTTACGGCCATCAAGGGAATTTTCATCACGCCAGCGCCGCCAGTTCGATTGCGAGCTTGGCCAGCCCCTTGGGCGTCACCCTTACCTGCGTGGAAACGACCTCTGACCCGTCATTACGCGGCACCACCGATACCCGGTGCTCCAGCAGCCCACGCACGATCGCAGCCTGATAGCCGACCCACGATACCCCTCGGCGGTAGATCCACTGATTGCAGGAGAGCCATCCGAACAACTTCCGCGGCGGCACCTTCAGGTTCTTGGCGGCATCCGTGATGCACAGTGCGCCGTCAGCGCACTCCAAGCGATCGAGCGCCTGTGCCTTGGGGTCCAGCACGGTCACCTGGTGCTGGAGTTGCAGCGACTGCCGAGCGTGGGTCTCCAACAGCCCCAGCAGCACGCCGGGGTTCGTCAGATCCGGCCCGCTCGTGCTCGTCGCGACGGAGCGGTAGTGCAGGAATGCGGACACGATCCGCTTCTGCCCCTCACGCGAGCGCCGCCCGCCAACGAACGGCGTCGCCACCAAAGCAGCGCGCTCGTTCAGTTCGATCATCTGGCGGCGCTCTCCCTTCGCGTCACGATATTCAACGTCCTTGAAATCAAGGGCGTTGATCGTGCCGTCCCGAATCAAGTCGCGAAGCGTGGCCATCACGTTGTCATGGCGACGGCCGAACTCGTCAGCAATAGTGCGGCTGTCCACGACCAGCGCACCGTCAACGCGACGCGTGACAATTTCGTTCGACGCACGCATAGCGGGTGCGGTATGATCGGCAGCGGAACTGATGTAGCTGATGTGGGCGCCCTGGCCGGCGCCCATTTTCTTTTGTGTCATCACTGGCCCCCGTTCAGCAGTTGCTCAACGGCGTTCGTCGGCCATGCGAGGAAGCGATTCGGCAGTTTCACCGGGCGCACGCCGTGATAGCTGCCGGTTTCCATGTAGCGCTTGCGGATGCTCTGCGGGCGCAAGTGCAGCGCGCTGGCGAGTTGCTCCGTCGTGAGGAACGGGCAACTCACCGAAGTTGCCGCCTGGTGAACCGTCATAGTCACTGACTCCCAAATTTTGCGAATCACCGTTGATCCGCTTGGGTGCCAGTTTCGTGCTCGTGGGGGTTTTAGTAAAAACGGGTTGACGGAATAAACGCGTTATTCCGAAAAAGGGTCGAACGCCTCGGGGTCATCCAGTATCTGCCGTGCTTTAGCGAGCATAGTGGTGCGTATCGCAGCGACCACGTCCGCCCCCCACATTGGCCCGACCATGTCTAGTTCCAACTCCCCCGCTTCCACCCTCGCCCAACTTGTGTCCTCCTTGGCCTTATGGAGCTCCCGGACTCTACTGACGGACACGCCATATTTCCCTGCGATTCGCTGCAAACCTGCCGCGCGAACCTCGTCTACGGTTCTGCGTATTTCACGCTCCTCCTGCCTGCGTTCATCGGCAAACTCTGTGATGTTTATCAGAATCCACTCCGTGGCCCTGTAGAGTCCCAATAGGGCTGCCTCGATTTCCCGAACGTGCCGGGGGCGGAGTTGGGCGTTGTGCTTTCCCCGGCGCTGGGCGATAACGGTGCGGCCAGTTATATAGGCCGCAAGGAAGCTTCGAACGTAAAAGGGGACTTCTCGATCGGACTCAAGCATTTCGGCCAGGTCCTCTGGATACCCATGCCTCTGGAAATCGCGAATGGCCAGAATCCACTCCGCGTCGAAATTACTATCGCTCATCACGTTCCTTTTGCGCATTACATCATTTCATGCACGCTCGCCGCGCCGCGCGACATAAACCACCACCAAAGCCGAGGCGTTGGACGGCGGCGCTCACACGAGGCACATGCATTCATTTGACGGCTTGCAGCGACGGCTTGTCGGCCACGGCGGCATCGAATTCAATGCGAGCCTGTTCCAGCATCCACGCCTCCACCTTGTCATGCCACATGCGGAGCAAGTCAAGCGGCCGCCGGCGGTAGTGCTTTTCGGCCAGTGCGCTGGGCTTGTGCCCTTGGATCTGGGCAACCACGCCCACCGGCACCTCGCACCACTCCGATAACGTCCCGAAGGAGCGACGCAAGCCATGCAGGGAAACGTGGGGGAGGCCCGCAACCGCCAAAGCCTTCGTATGCGCAATTCGGGGCTCTGTCAGCTTCCCGTCTGCTGCCAACGGGCTAGAGAACACCCATTCGTTCCGGCGTGGCAGCGCCGCCAGCAGGCTCGACAGATAAGGAGTGAGCGGGATCGTCCGGCCAGTCTCCTCGACCTTGTCCGACAGTTGCAGGCTGCGCCACTGAAAGTCAACGTCAGCCCAGCGAAGCGCCGCCAGCTCCTCGCGGCGCGCGCCGGTGATAAGCAATCCCTGAAGGTAAGCGGAGATGACCCGATTGGATATGGATCTGACGGCGTTGAACCACTGCACCAACTGCTCACGCTGCAAGCAATCATGCTCCTTGGCGCGCTGCTTTGGGACGGCGCTCATCACCGAGTCATCGCGGCAGCAGTCATGGTTCGCGATACCAGCGTACCGCGACGACTTCGCGCACCAGTTGATGAAAGTACGGAATTTGCGGAAGGCGTTCACCGCGACGGTCTCACGGGCAGCGCGCTCGTTGCGAACCCACTCCCGGACCACTGCGGCGTCGATCGAAGCCAGCGGCAAGGCCAGTAATGGCGCCAATGGCCCTGCCGTCGTGAGTCCCTTTCCTCGCTTCTTTGCCTGCCCGCCAAGGGCGGCAGCATTTTCATGATCGAGCCTATGACGATCGCTCCATTGCTCGTGAGGCTCGGCCATATAGGTATTCCACGCATCGCGGGCTATGAGTGTGCCGCGTTCTTCGATCTGGCGGCGCTGCTCAAGCTCCCGCTTTCTTGCCTCCAAGGTCTCAGCTTTGTCCACGCGCGGATCGACGCCCGCCGTTACCAGCCGCTGCAATCTCCGCGCCTCGTCCTGGGCCTGCTCGATGGTGACGCTTCGATGATCCCCCAAGGTGAGCCTTAGGGTGCGGCCGTGGAGCTTTCCCTGAAAGACATAGGTCTTAGCGCCGCCCGCCGTAGCGCGCAGGCCCAAGCCCGGCGCGCGGGAGTCCCATAGAAATGATTGCACCTTGCCGGAAGGGCACTCATGACGCTCCACGCGTGCCGCCGTAAAGTTGATTTTGGCCACCATCCGCCCCAGTCGGAAACCGGGTTACAGAGCACTTGTAACCCATTTGTAACCCGATTCTGAGCGAATCGATCAACTCAAGTCAACTCACGGCGATCTTAAAATCCACAATAAAGCCTTGTATTTCATTGGTTTTGGCGATTTTCATGGGAATCGATCAACATCGATAAACACCCGCTTGTTCGGCCTCCGAAGCCGAGGGTCACTGGTTCGATTCCAGTCGGGCGCGCCAATCCAATCAAATGCTTGCGTGCATTCTGTGGAATGCCTACACGCAACGCATGACTACGTGTAGGCGTGACGTAGGCATTTCCAGTCGGCCTCAATCCACGTAAATCCATCTGGCAGCGGCGATTTTTTGCGTGATGATGTCAATGATCGTCGCCGTTGCGACGCGACGGCTCGCCTTCCCACCCTTCAGCCCGCGTCACATGCTCAGTTCAGGCCATCAAGTCCACTGAGCATCAAAAATACCCGACAGAAAATCAGGCAACAGCAATCTCTGCGTATCGGCCACGCATCGGATGCGCATTGCGACAAATTACGAGGATTCAGACAAAAGCGGCCTGAATCTTAAGGGCCGAAATGGTCTCAAGGCGCTACTTCACGATGTGGAAATGGGATGGGAAAGCCATATCTCAGACGCCAGTTGAAATCGAGTGGACGCCGTTCAGGACTGCCTCACCTTCGGTATCAAAAGAAAAACTCAACGCAGTTCGCGAGAGGAGGCACTACAGGAAGTCGCTACCCGCGGTCAGCGCCTGGCCCGACTGAATGTTGTTCGCCTTCGCGTACTCTACGGCATTGCCGTACAGCACCAGCTTCTGCTGGTCCATTACCGTCAGTTGCGAGGTGCTGTTCGTCGACAGTCCATTGACGAAGCTCGCCTTGCCCGTTTGCGTCACAGCGGCTTGTTGGAGTTGGATCGCTTCTTGCTGCGGGTCGTAGTAGAACGTCATCGTGCTCGGTTGCAGCGACGCACAAACGCTTCCAAGTCAGCACCACTTAAGCTAAACCCTTGCCGACCTGCCGGTACGATTTACCACAAGCCGACTTCGTCAACAGGCAATTCACCCGCAACCGTTTGAATGTGCTCCGCGAGCGTGTGTTCAAAAATCCTATGACGGGTGGTCCCGTTACCGATCCTGATAATCTTCAAACTCCCATGCACCAACTCGGCTCAACTTTGCGGCGATGTCCGCCCAATCGTCACCGTCGACAGCTGCTACGTAACGTTCAATAGCCGTCTTAATGGTGTCGTAATCGTAGACTTCGACAATCAGCATGTGCCTGCCCCAAAGCGGACTTTGAGTGGCACACTGCGCCTTGAGCCATTCCGGCGTGCAAACGTGAATGTCGAACGATTCGGAACTCACCTCACCTCGTGGACCAATGTAGGCTCGAATCCATGTGCCGAAGTTCGACACATCATCTGGCCAGTAGTCGATCAACCTGTCTTCCAACAGCAAGGAATGCAACGATTTGATTTCAGCTTTCATGGTGTGATATTCAGATGTCCGTTGCTAATCGGCCTACTTCCGGCCGTGAGCTTTGCCTCGAAATTTGCCTGCACGCCGGTTGTGGCATACGAACTGTTCGGCTTCTCCGACGGCGGACGATAGACCCGAAGACCGTCGCTACTTACCCATGACGAGCCATCGCTCAAAATACGGTATCCCGGACCAACCCATGCTTCGCCGAGCTTATTTGAGTCTGCAGCGGTCGCTTGCCCTGGACCGAAGTTGCCTTTCCCAAGAGAACCACCGGCGGCTGCTTCCCGCAAGATCCCCATTTGTTCGGCGATTGTCAACGGCCCTTTGTTTGTGGCATTTCCGGGCTTAACCTCCACAGGTAATGCAGTCCTCGGCGTACCAAACGACGTTACGCCCGCACCGACACCCTCCACAGCCTGCCCCAGTTGCGCCCCCTCCAAGGCTGTCTCCGTCGAGCCACCCGACGCAATAATTAATGCCGAGAGAATCGCACCGAAAGCACTCCCCTTCTGCGCTTCCAACAGCATCGCCTTGAGATTCGGGTCTCCGGACAGGATTTGAGAGTCGGCGGGATCTACTGCAAACATTTGCCCATTCGAAGCACGGACGACAAGGTTGCCATTTGCTTTGGCATCTGCCACCGCGAGCATGCACGCTGCCGAGCGGGCGTCGGCACAGGGTTCGATTCCAGTCGGGCGCGCGACACCGTGTCGCGGCTATCGACAATCCGACCGGGGCGATGCCAGAATAGGTCACCCGCGCAACGGCGGGGTCCATTGAGGAGATCGACGATGCCACGCCGCACCGCCACGCTGTCCCCGATGTGCTTGTCCTGCGCTCGCCCCGCCCTCGCGACGGTACCGCCCCACGCAAGGGCAAGGACTCCGAAACGTCTGTCCCGGCACTGGTGGCAAACCGCCGCCGCCGCGATACTGTTCGGTGCGAGCGGCATCGCATTCGCGCAGACGCCGGTGTGCTTCGACAGCCTTGGTCGTTCACTTCCTCCCGAGCAATGCTCGCAAGCCGCACGCGATCAGGCTGCCGCCCAGGCCAGCGCGGCCGGCGCAGCCTCCCCCTCGCTTCGCGACGAATGCCGCGCCCTCGCCGACAAGATTGCCAACACGCCGGACAAGCCGGTGTACACGCGCAAGAAGCGCGTCGATTCGCCCGAGGGCAATCGCGTCGACATTCCTACACGCACAAACCCGCGCAAGGCGCTCAAGGAAGAATACATGCGCAAGTGCACGTAGGCGGACTCCTACAAGTTAGCCGACGTTAGCAACAAGTTAGCGGAACTTAATGCGTGCTTTTCTTGACAATACCGACAGAGACCGCATAATCGTCGTCATGCCGATGCGCCGCGCCTGGATCTCGTTACCGTGCAATATCGCGAGATACCGGCGCGACGGGCCGCACGCAGTACGTGCCTGAATGCGAAGTCGGGAACGTCGTCGCAATCACATCGGATGCCGAAACATTGCCCTTGTTATCCGCTTCACTGCCGCGATGCGAGGCCTTTCGGGGTCTTCCGGCGGCACGACGTTTTATCCGCATCCATGCCGCCCTGCCCTGCGGGGCGGTACACGCTACCCGGAGGGAGAAAATGCAAAAACGCGAATTCCTGATGAAGACTTCCGTCGCCGTTGCCGCTGCGGCTTTCGCACTGGCCGGCTGCACCACGACCACGCCGTCGCAAGCCGACAAGGGCGGCAGCGCGCCGGGCGCCAACGCGAACAAGCGTCGCGAGATCGACGCGGCCGTCAACGGTGCGCTCGACAAGATGTATGCGTCGGTGCAGGGCTCGCGCGAGCTCGTGAACAAGGCCCGCGGCGTGCTGGTGTTCCCGTCGGTGTTGCAAGCCGGCTTCGTCGTGGGCGGCGAATATGGCGAAGGCGCGCTGCGTGTGGGCGGCGCGACCAAGGGCTACTACAACACCGTGACGGCGTCGTTCGGCCTGCAGATCGGTGCGCAGTCGAAGGCCGTGATCTTCCTGTTCATGACGCAGGACGCCCTCGACAAATTCCAGCGCACCGATGGCTGGACGGCCGGCGCGGACGCCTCGGTCGCCCTGGTCAAGATCGGCGCGAACGGCGCTGTCGATCTGAATACGGCCACGTCTCCGGTGGAAGTGATCGTCATGACCAATGCCGGTCTGATGGCCAACCTGAACGTGGAAGGCACGAAGGTCACCAAGCTCAACATCTGACCGACAGGCGCCGGGCGATGCGCCGGCGCGTCTCCAAAGGAAAAGCGGCGCCACCTTTTGCGGGTGGCGCCGCTTTGACTTTCCGCTTCGGTCAAGCTTGCGCTTATTCGGTCGTGAACGCGGCCGGCCGCCACTTCAGCAAACGGCGCTCGAGCGATGTAAGCAGATAGTCCGCGCCCAGCGCCACCACCGCGAGCACGATCATCGCCGCGAATACGCCGCTGGCATTGAAAGCCCCCTGCGCGGTCGAGATGAGCAGACCGATACCCTGCTTCGATCCGAGGAATTCACCGACGACGGCACCCACGAGCGCGAAGCCGAAGCTCACGTGGAGGCTCGCGAGAATCCACGACAGGGCCGACGGAATCACCACCGACATCGTGACCTGACGACGCGAGGCCCCCAGGATCTGCGCATTCGCGATCATGTAACGATCCGCTTCGCGCACGCCCTGGAAGGCGTTGGCGAACACCACGAAGAACACCATGACCACCGCCAGCGCAACCTTCGAGGCCATGCCCAGGCCGAAGGCAATCACGAAGATCGAACCGAGCACCACGCGCGGGATCGAGTTCGCGATCTGGATGTAGAGGCTGAACACGTCCGAGAGCAGCTTGTTGCGTCCGAGCACGATGCCGCAAATGACCCCGGCAATCCCCCCGATAAAGAAGCCGAGCACCGTCTCCTCGAGCGTGACGAGCACCTGCGTCCAGAGCGGCCCCTGCGAGGTCCCTTCCACGCACCAGTCATAGATCTGCTGCACGATCAGCGTCGGCTGCGAGAAGAAAAACGGGTCGATCCAGCCCACGCGCGCGGCCAGCTCCCAACCGCCGAGCCCGATCACCAGAATCGCCACGCGCAGGAAAATCACCAGCGCGCGACGTTGTTTGATGCGACGTTGCGCCGCGGCTTCCTCGCGTGCGAGATCGGCGTCGCCCAATCCTGCCAGCACGGCCTGTTCACTCATGTTCATGCCCTCCTCCTGACGGCAAAGGCACGCGCTGCAACTCCCGGCAACGCGGCCCGTCGATTCACTGATGCGACCCCGTGGGCCGCGAAAACTCGTTCATCCGGTCTCGTTCAACCGATCTTCACTTCTTCACGCAGGTCGGCCCAGATCTCGCGCGAAATCTCGATGAAGCGCTGTTCGTAGCGAATCTCGGACATCACGCGCGGGCGCGGCAAGTCGATCGTGTAGACGTTCTTCAAGGTGGCTGGGCGCGCCGTGAGCACAAACACCCGATCGGCCAGCGCAATGGCTTCCTCCAGATCGTGCGTCACGAACACCACCGAGCCCGAGGTCGACGACCACAGTTGCAGCAGTTCGTCCTGCATGAGCGTGCGCGTCTGCATGTCGAGAGCGGAGAACGGTTCGTCCATCAACAGAATCTCGGGGTTGTTGATGAACGTCTGCGCCAGCGCGACACGTTTGCGCATGCCGCCCGAGAGCTGATGCGGATAGTGGCTGCCGAACTTGTCGAGCCCCACGCGCTTGATCCATTCGTCGGCCTGGGCGTAGGCGGCATCCTTGGACTGGCCCCGAAAGAGCGGGCCCGCCGCCACGTTCTCGCGCACGCTGCGCCACGGGAAGACGGCGTCGTTCTGGAACACAAAGCCGATGCGCGGATCGATACCGTTGACCGGCTGCCCCATCACTTGCACGCTGCCCGCGGTCGGGCGCAGCAGGCCGGTGATCATCGACAGCGTGGTCGACTTGCCGCAGCCGGTCGGGCCGACGATCGCGACGAATTCGCCGCGCGCGACCGACATGCTGAAGTTGCGCAGCGCGACGGTGGCCTTGCCGTCCGGCGAGATGAAGCGGCACGACACGTTGTCGAATTCGATGGCGGGCGTGTCGCGCGAGACGGCGCTCGCCGCGCGGGTCGGCGCCGTGGGGGTAATGGTCTGGGTCATGCCCGGCTCCTCAGTTACGTCGAAGGGCAAACGGTGTCGTTGCGGTTTTTTCAGGGTGAGCTCGCCCGCACACCGGACAGTCGTCGGGTGCGGGCGGCTCGGTTGGCGCGGCGGCCGAGGGGACCGCGTGCGCCGGTACTACGAGGTCAAAAGGTGACGCGAGGCGGCGGGCGCCTTACTTCGCCTGGTCGACGAACGCGTTGGTGTACGTCTTCGACAGGTCGATGTGCTTGCCCTTGACGTTCGGATTGAACGCGGAGAGCACCTTGAGCACGGTCTCGGGACCGCCCTTCGGCATGCGCCCGTCAGGCGAGTACATCGGCAGCGAGTTCTGCAGGGCCTGCAGATAGAGGTCCTTGTTCTTGCCGTAGTAGTCCTTGGGCATCTTCTCGGCGATCTCGGCGGCCGAGTGGGTCTGGATGAACTTGAGCGTCTTCACGAATGCCCGGGCGAGCTTCGCGGCCTCGGCCTTGTGCGTGTCGGCCCATGCGCGCTGCACGTACAGGCTCGACGCCGGGTAAGCGCCGCCGAGGGCGGCGACCGTGCCTTCCATCGTGCGCATGTCCACGAGCACGGAGGCATCGCCCGTCTTGATCAGTTGCGACGCGGTCGGCTCGGTGGTCATGCCCGCGTCGATCCGGTTCTGCTTCATCGCGGCGATGAACGTATTGTCCGCGCCCACCGGCAGCACCGAGTACTGGGCCGACGTGATGCCGTGCTTGGCGGCGAGGTACTGCGTAAGGAAGTTGGTCGACGAACCAAGGCCGGTCACGCCCAGGGTCTTGCCCTTCACATCGGCCATGCTCTTGATGGTGTCGCGGCTCTTCGCGTTGACCAGCTCGACTTCACCGGGCACCTGGCCGAACACCACGATGGCCTCGATTTCCTTGCCCTTGCTCTGCAAGTCGATGGAGTGATCGTAGAAGCCGACCACCGCCTGCACGGCACCGGCGAGCAGTTCGTTCTCGGCGTCGACCCCGGCCGGCTGCGAGAGCAGCTCGACGTTCAGGCCTTCGTCCTTGAAGTAGCCCAGTTGCTCGGCAAGCTTGGCCGGCAGATAGATCATCTTGGTGATGCCGCCCACCATGATCGTGATCTTGCCGTTGTCGGCGGCGAACCCCGGCGCGGCGGCCATCGCCAGCGACGCGCCGACCATGGCGGCCAGAAGGGGTTTCACAAAGGCTTTCGGCGCACGCACGCCAAGGCTTGCTCGCATTGTGGTGTCTCCATCGTTTTAGGGATAATGGCTCGGGCGACGATGTCGGCGCCGGCCGGCCTCGCGTCGTTCGGTTGCGGGCCAGGGCAGCGGCTCTCCATATCGATTCCTCTACCCTGGAGCCGATTGTAGAAAACGGAAGCTTTCATCAAGCTTTCGTCCCATGCAGGTTTTCGGGCGAGATGGATGGGTGTTTACCCGCTGTTGGCTTGCGTCGGCTGCGCGGGCACACTCGCCGTCGCGTCGTGCTGCCCCCGGGTTCGCCACGCCCTGTACGCGCGTCGTCCGCGCGTTGTAGGTATCACGCCCTTGCCGTCATGAAACTGCTGCTGATCGAAGACAACGACACCCTCGCCCACTGGCTCGCGCGCATGTTGCGCGACGACAACTTCACTGTCGACGCCGCGCGCGACGGCGACGCGGCCGATCGCCTGCTGCAGACCGAGACATACGACGTGGTGCTGCTCGATCTCATGCTGCCCAAACTCGGCGGCAAGCACGTATTGCGGCGGCTGCGCGAACGCCGCAACAACGTGCCGGTCATCATTCTGACGGCCAGCGGCTCCGTCGACGAGAAAGTCGACTGCCTGGGCGCGGGCGCCGACGACTACCTCGTCAAGCCCTTCGAGGTGCGCGAACTGATTGCCCGCGTGAAGGCACTCGCGCGGCGGCACGCCCCCGAGCAGAGTGCCGACCTCGTGTGCGCTGACCTCGCTTATCACTCGGGCACGCGCCAGTTTACGATCGCGGGCGCGCCGCTCGCGCTGCCGTCGCGCGAACATGCCGTGCTGGAGATTCTCATGCGCAAGCAGGGCAAGACGGTCGCGAAGAGCGCGCTGGTCGACGGCGTGTTCGGGCTGGACGACGAACCGAGCGCCGACGCCATCGAGATCTACATCCACCGGCTGCGCAAGAAGCTCGAGACGAGCCGTGCGGCGATCATGACCCTGCGCGGCCTGGGTTACCTGTTGCGCGAAAAAGATGCTTAGCCTGCGCGTGCGGCTGCTGATGTGGCTGATGCTGCCACTGTCGCTGTATATCGGCGCGAGCGCGTGGCTGGCCTATCGAAGCGCGCGCGATACCGCCGAGCTCGTGCAGGATCGTGCGCTGCTGACGTCGGCGCAGGTCATCGCGGGCCAGCTCACTTGGGTGGACGGCGCACTTCGCGCCACAGTTCCACCCTCGGCGCTGGAGTTGTTCGCGTCGCCCGCGCGCGACCGGGTGTTCTACCAGGTAATCACGGAGACCGGCCAGCTGCTCGCCGGCCCACCGGGTTTTCCGCACCCGCCGCTCTTTCCACAAGCGGGGCCCGCCTATTCGAACATCATGGTCGATGGCGAGGCGCTTCGCGCCATCAGCTTCGTACGCACCATGTACGACTCGGGCAAACCTCACCGCGTGGCGGTCGTGGTCGCGGAGACGATGCGCGCGCACGACGAGATGGTCGCGCAATTGTGGGAGCCGTCGCTGCATCGTCAGATCGCGATGGCTGCGCTCGCCGCCCTGTTGGTGCTAATCGGACTTACCGTCGAGCTGCACCCGCTCATTCGCCTGAAGGACGAAGTCGCCGGGCGCGCGCCGCAGGAGCTGGTCCCGATTCGCGCCGGTCAGTTGCAGACCGAATTGCGCCCCATCGTCGACGCCATCAATCTGTGCATCCAGCGACTCTCAGCCCAGGCCCAGCAGCAGCGTCGCTTCGTAGCCGACGCGGCACACCAGCTTCGCACGCCGCTCACCCTGCTCGACACGCAACTGCAATTCGCCGCGCAACTGGACGACCGCACCGCACTGGCCGACGTGCTGGCTGCCATGCAGACGAGCAGTCGCGGACTGAACGACCTGACCAACAAGTTGCTGCTGCTGTCTCAGGCCGAGGCGGCCGACACGCCCGCATTCTCCCGTTCGCGGATCGACCTCGTCGGCGTGGCGGCCGGCGTGCTCGAGGAGCTGGTGGCGCTTGCCCAGCGGCGCGGCATCGACCTGGGGCTGGAAACTTCGGAGACCCACGTCTGGGTCATGGGTAACGGCGAGCTGTTTCATGCGATGGTCATGAATCTTGTCGACAATGCGATCCGCTATATCCACGAGGGCGGGCGCGTGACCGTCGCCATCGACCGCCAGGACGGCACGGCAAGGCTGCGCGTGATCGACGACGGACCGGGTATCCAGGCCGAGGCGCGCCAACGCGTGTTCGAGCGCTTCTACCGCAACGCCCCTCCCGGGCAGCCCGGTACCGGACTCGGGCTGGCGATCGTCAAGGAAATCGTGGCCGCGAGTCACGGTTCGGTGACGCTGGCGCCCGGTGACGACGGGGTGGGCCTGGTCGTGACCGTGACGCTTCCCGTGGATTCGGACACCGAAAGCAACGCGCTGTAGGCAACGTCACGCGAAGTCCCTGACCGATGGTGCGCGTGGTATACCCGCGTGCGTGCCTGAAAGAAAATCGCAATCGTATGAAGCTGCAATAAAAATTAAGGCGTTACAATCATTTAGCCGTGAGATGTCGTTTGAAACATACGATCGACTGGATGCGCTAGGACAAACCCTGATATATTCGGGGCCTTCGCGAAATCCTCCTCACGCAAGCAAAAACTTCTTGATCCAAATCAAATAGTTAGGCTTCGCTGTCAACCATGCGGTTGCCCACCGCGTGTATTTGTGACGAAATGTAAAGTTTGTTAAATTGAAATGGGTCTCGCCGCGTGGGTTGCGGCACGGGACTTTTTCTCTCAGGGATTTGCCTTCATGTCGTATCTCGTCGATCCTGCCGTTCAGGCTGCGAGACGTCGCGCGTCGTCACCGGACGATGCGATGCACGCGCGCGCCGCCGCCCCGGCTTCGGATCAGCCCGCCGCCTGTGACACGGCGCTGCCGGCAGAGACCGCCTCGCGAGCCGCGCGGGCGGTGGCGGCGCGACCGATGTCGCAAGCCGTTGCGCGAAAGATCGACGCCGCTCGCGAAACCGAGCGTGCGCGTCTGGCGCAGGAGATGCACGACGGGCTCGGCGCCCATCTCACGGCACTGCAGTTGGTGGTTTCGCGCCTCGCGATGCACGCGCCGGCGGACGCCGCCGAGTGGCAATCCCTCTGTACCCAGATTCAGACAGCGGCGAGCGCCGCGCAGAATGCCGCGGACGAGCTCGTCGGCCGCCATCGCCCGCCCGCGCTGGAAGCCGGCCTCGTGATGGCGCTGCGCGCATGGGTGCGCGGCTTCGGCGAGCAAAGCGGACTTGCCTGCATCTGGCGTTGCGACGACGTGACGCGCGAGCGCGTGGCACATCTCAACGCCGACGCGATGCTGGCCCTGTACCGCATTGCGCAGGAAGCCCTGGCCAACGTCGCCCGGCATGCGCGCGCTTCGCGCGTGGTCGTGGCGCTCGACAGCAGCCATCGTTCACTCAAACTCACGATTTCCGACGACGGTTGCGGCCTGGCCCGCGGCGCGCGTCGCAAGCAGGGACATTTCGGACTTGTTGGCATGCGCGAGCGCTGCACGGCGCTCGGCGGCACACTTCGTATCGGTCATGGCAATGGCAGTGCTCAAGGATCGGGGACGCTCGTCTGTGCGCGGCTGCCCTGGCACCAGATTCTGTCGTCCCCGGCGGCCGCACTCGCCTCCGGCCCCCGAGCCCCGGAATCACTTGCTCTTCACGGATACGCATCATGACGCTTAGAGTGCTCATCGTCGACGACCACGCCATCGTGCGTCAGGGCGTGCGGCAATTGCTCACCGATAGCGGGAGCATCGCCGTGATCGGCGAAGCCGATTGCGGCGCGGAAGCGCTGGAGATGACCGACGCGGCGCAGTGGGACATCGTCCTGCTCGACATTTCGCTGCCCGACACGAACGGTCTCGAGATTCTCAAGACGCTTCGTCGCAAGCATCCCCGTCTGCCGATCATGATCTTCAGCATGTACGGCGAGGGCCAGTTCGCGCTGCGCGCCCTGAAGGCTGGCGCCGCCGGCTACCTGAGCAAACGCTCGAACGCCCAGCAACTGGTCTCGGCCGTGCGCCAGGTCGCGTCGGGCCGCAAGTACGTGAGCCCGATGGTCGCCGAGACGCTCGCCGACTATCTGGGCCCCGACGCCGACCAGCCGCCGCACGAACGCCTGTCGGACCGCGAATACCAGACGCTGTGCATGATCGGCTCGGGCAAGCGCCTCACCGACATCGCCAACGCGCTCTCGCTGTCGGTGAAGACGGTGAGCGTGTATCGCACGAGGCTGCTGGAGAAGATGCGCCTGAACAACAACGCCGAACTCACGTATTACGTGATGCAACACGGTCTGGTCAGCGCCGAAATGGGCCCGGTCGGCGTGTGATGCTCATCGGCCGGTAGACGGTCCGACACCCCCGGACTAAGTACTCACTCCGTGGCCCGCGACAGCGGGCCACGGTCTTTTTCGTGGGTCCGATTGCGCCATTGCGAATTCTTTTTCGCGGCGCCCGGAAAAAATTCGGTTCCCCGCCGAATCCTGCGCCTGACGGCGAAATCGCCGCCGCACGTCGTCCCGCTTTTGCCGCTCCTGCGCCCGTCAGCGCCTTACAGGACTTGAAAAGGCGGCAGATTGCCCCTTTCCTCGGCAGATCGATCGCCGAGGAAATTTATAGACTGTTGCATTAGTGTTTTTCCGACATCGACGGGGTCAGTCGATGCGGGTCGGTGAAGCATTTTGCAAAACCACCCTAAATTTTCCCAACGGGCGTCCGATATCCCCTACAACGGCGGCTTTCGGCGATTGGCTGGTGAGCCAAAGTTACGGCGCTTAAGCCGGAGCCAAAAAATCTTTGGGAAAGGAGTTGCTAAATGGCATCCGTCATCAATACCAATATCTTCTCGCTGGTTGCTCAACGCAACCTCAGCACCTCGCAGGGCAGCCTGCAAACCTCGATCACGCGTCTGTCGTCGGGCCTGCGCATCAACAGCGCCGCCGACGATGCCGCCGGTCTGGCCATTACCGACCGCATGACCGCCCAGGTCAACGGTCTGACGCAAGCCCAGCGCAATGCCAACGACGGCATCTCGCTGGTGCAGACGGCTGCCGGCGCCCTGTCGTCGATCACCGACAACCTGCAACGCATCCGCACGCTGGCCGTTCAGGCCACCAACGCCACGAACTCGGATTCGGACCGCGCCGCCCTGGACCAGGAAGTCCAGCAGCGTCTGGCTGAAATCAACCGCACGGCGTCGCAAACCCAGTTCAACGGTCTGTCGGTGCTCAACGGCACGATGGGCGTGGCGAACTTCCAGGTTGGCGCCAACGCCGGCCAGACCATCTCGGTCAACCTGACGCAAAGCATGACGACGTCGAGCATCGGCGCCGTGGCAACCGCCAACTCGACGACGAACCCGCTGTCGTTCACGGTCGCCGCCGGCGCCCTGACGATTCAGGACGGCACCGGCACGGCACAGAGCGTTGCCGCCGGCACGTACAACAACGCCAACGATCTGGCCGCCGCCATCAACACGGCAGGTGCGAAGGCTGGCTTCACCGCCAACATCGCTTCGGTCAACTCGTCGGGCCAACTGGTGATCGCCAACACCGACCCGGCTGCCGCACTGACCGTCGGCGGCGCCGACCAGGCCACCCTGGGCCTGCCGGCCACCATCGCCGCAGGCGGCGCAGCTGTCACGTCGACCGGTGTGGCCTCGCAGTTCCAGACCACCCTGTCGACCGGCGACCTGACCTTCACGGTCAACGGCGTTGCCCACGACATCACCGGCACGTTCAAGAACTCGTCGGATCTGGCCACGGCCATCAACTCGGCGAACATCGGCATCAACGCGTTCATCGACTCGACCGGCGCGATGCACATCAGCTCGGGCCAGGCGTTCGCGATCTCGTCGACCAGCACCGCCACGCCGCCTACCCTGACGCAGCTCGGCCTGACCGCCGGCACGTACACGACGTCGGGCAGCCTGGCCACGGCCGACGTGCTGAGCGTGAACAACGCCACGAAGATGCTCTCGCAGATCGACGCGGCCATCACGACGGTTGACTCGTTCAACGCAACGCTGGGTGCAACGCAAAACCGCTTCCAGTCGACGATCTCGAGCCTGTCGACC
Source organism: Pandoraea morbifera (assembly GCF_902459575.1). Classification (NCBI taxonomy): domain Bacteria; kingdom Pseudomonadati; phylum Pseudomonadota; class Betaproteobacteria; order Burkholderiales; family Burkholderiaceae; genus Pandoraea; species Pandoraea morbifera. Next base: position 74,896 of record NZ_CABPSD010000011.1, on the reverse strand, counting down.
ACGACGCAAAACCTGACGCAAGCGCGTTCGGGCGTGCAAGACACGGACTACGCAGCGGAAACGGCCAACCTGACCCGCTCGCAGATCCTGCAACAAGCCGGTATCTCGATGCTGTCGCAAGCCAACCAGCTGCCGCAGCAAGTGCTCAAGCTCCTCCAGTAATACCGGAGAGCGGCACTGAAGTGAAACCGCACGCGCGAGCGTGCGGTCCGCCGGCGGCGTCACTGCAATACGCGGTGCCGCCGCCTTAAGCTTTACAGACCGGCCTGTTGCGGCACGTCGGCAAGGAAGCCCGAGTTCAACAAAGCGAGAGCAGAAAACATGGCAACTTCAACGTCTTCGACTGGCAGCATCTCCTCCCCCGGTATCGGTTCGGGGCTGGACGTCAACGCCCTTGTCACGAGCTTGATGCAGCCGGCGAACAACAAGCTCACGCTGCTGAAGAACCAGGAGTCCAGCTACCAGACCAAGCTCTCCGCGCTCGGTCAGCTTCAATCCTCGCTGTCCGCGTTCCAGGCGTCGTTGCTGACCCTGTCGAGCGCCTCGCAGTATCTGCAAATGTCGGCCAACGTCGCTGACAACACGATTCTCACCGCGTCGAGTTCCACCGGCGCGGCGGCCGGCGCCTACAGCGTCAATGTCTCGCAACTGGCGCAGGCGCAAAGCCTGTCGACGAGCGGGGTGGCCAACCAGACGAGCGCCATCGGTTCGGGCACTGCAACCAAACTGACGTTTTCGTTCGGCACGATCACGGGTGGCACGCTCACCAATGGCACCTATTCGGGCGCGGGGTTCACTGCCAACGCGTCGCAAACGCCGGTGACCATCACCATCGACAGCAGCAACAACTCGCTGCAGGGCATCCGCGACGCGATCAACGCGTCCGGCGCGCCGGTCAATGCGACGATCGTCAATGACGGTAGCGGCACTCCGTATCGCCTCGTGCTGACGTCCAAGACTACGGGCGAGAACATGAGCATGAACATCTCCGCGGCCGCCGGTGGCGACGCGACGATCACGAACATGCTCACCTACGACGCGACGGGCACGCAGAACCTCACGCAAACGGCGGCGGCACAGAATGCCAAGCTCACCGTCAACGGCCTGGCCATCACCAGCGCCACGAACAATGTGCAGAATTCGGTGCAGGGCCTGTCGCTGTCGCTCATCAAGACAGGTACCACCACGGTCACCCTGTCCAACAATTCCAGCGCGGTCACCAGCGCGGTCCAGAGCTTCGTCACGGCGTACAACACGCTGCAAAGCACCATGACCACGCTCACCAAGTACGACCCGACGGGTCAGGCCACGGGGGCGCTGATCGGCGACTCGACGGTGACCCTGGTGCAAACGCAGCTGCAGAACATCCTGAACGGACGCCTCCCGGGCGTGCAAAGCACGGGCCTCTCGTCGCTCGCGCAGATCGGCGTGAACTTCCAGACCGACGGCACGCTCGCGCTCGATACCTCGGCGCTGAACAAGGCGATGTCGACGGGCACCGGCTTTCAGCAACTCGCATCGCTGCTCGCCACGAACGGCATCAGTTCCGACAGTCTGATCACGTACAACAGCTCGTCGACCAAGACCCAGCCGGGTAACTACGCGGTGAACATCACGCAGATCGCCACGCAGGGCACGGCGACCGGCTCCGTGACGCTCCCCGCCAGCACCACCATCACGGCGGCGAACAATCAGTTGAACATCCTGCTCGACGGCAACAACGCGAGCATTGTCATTCCGAACGGCACCTACACGGCGGACCAGCTCGCCACGGCCATTCAGTCGGCCATCAATGGCAACAGCGTATTCTCGGGTGCCGGCTCCGGTGTGAGCGTGGCGCAGAAGAACGGCATTCTCACGATCACGTCGAATCGCTACGGCTCGGCTTCGCGCGTGCAGGTCACGGGCGGCTCGGCGTATGCCGGCGTGTTCGGCGCCAATACGCTCACGACGGGCGTCGACGTGCAAGGGACCATCGGCGGCCTGTCGGCCGTGGGCAGCGGCCAGACCCTCACGGGCGGCGCGGGTACGGCAGTGGACGGCCTGAAGCTGACAATCGGCGGTTCGAATACGGGCAGCCGTGGTACGGTGTCGTTCTCGCAAGGCTACGCGTCGCTGCTGAACAACCAGGTCACCGACTTCCTCAGCACGAAGGGCGCGATCTCGTCCGCCACGAGCAGCCTGAACGCCACGATCAAGCAGATCCAGCAGCAGGAATCGGATTGGCAGGATCAGATGACGCAGATGCAGAACCGCTATCTAGCGCAGTTCACCGCGCTTGACGCCACGATGGCCAAGCTGCAGAACACGAGCGACTACCTCAAGCAGGTGCTGGGCGGTTCGTCCTCGTCGTCTTCGTCCTCGAAGTAATCGGAGCCAGCGCGCAACGCTCGACGTCCACGCGCTTCGGAGAAAGTCATGTACGGTCAAAACGCCGCCAATGCCTATCGCAAGGTCGGTCTCGAAACAGGGGTGGTCGCCGCCAGCCCGCATCAGCTCATCGTGATGCTGTTCGACGGCGCCAAGGCAGCGCTCACCAAGGCCCGCGTTCATTTCGAGGACGGTCGCATCGCCGATCGCGGCCAGGCGATCTCCAAGGCCATTGGCATCATCGGCGGGTTGCGCGACGGCCTGAACATGGAAGTCGGCGGGGAACTGTCCCGTAACCTGCGCGATCTCTACGACTACATGAGTCAGCGTCTGCTCGAGGCGAATCTAGAGAACGACGTTGCCAAGGTACGGGAAGTCGATACCCTGCTCGAAACGATTGCCTCGGCCTGGCGCGAGATTGCCCCGGCCACCGGCACGGGTGTCCCCGCCGCACAGGCGGGCACCGGAGTGCGCTATGAATGAAGCCACGACTTTGCTGAACTGCTACGAAAGTATTGCCGGCCTCACCGAGCGCATGCTCGGCGTGGCGCGCGACGGCGACTGGGACGCGCTCATCGATCTCGAGACGCAGTACCGTGCGCAAGTGGATTCGATCAAGCAAATCGACGCCGCTCTGCCGCTCACTGAAGACGAGCGCGCGCGCAAGCACGCGATCATCCGGCGCATTCTGGCCGACGATGCCGCCATTCGGGATCTCGTGGTGCCGCGTCTCGCGCACCTCGATGCGATGATCCACAGCACGCGCCGTCAACGTGCCCTGCACGAAGTCTACGGCCTGAACCTGGGTGCCTGACCCGCATCCGATGCGCCGCGTCGCGGCGACATCGGCGGCGCGTCACGACGCTCGCACTTCGGAGTAACGCATGGCCGGTCTCGACTCGGTTCTGGCCACGACACTCGCACGGCGGCTCGACTCGCTGCTCGGCCTCGGCCAGGGCGGGGCGTCGACGAACGCGCCCAGCGCCATTGCCGGCACGCAGCCGACCGGCGACGCCACCTCGGCCCTCGGCGACCTCGCCGCCAAGGCCTCACCCACGGCCGTCGGTCTGGGCAACACACCGTCGCAGGCCGCCGCCCGGCTGCCCACGCCGGTCCAGCAAGCGACGCTTTCCGCCGCCGCCCGCACCATCGACACGATCCTGCGTCTCGCCCCCGACTCGCCCGGTCCCGTGCAGGCCAGTTCGCCGGTGTGGCCGGCCGCCCCCGGCACGGGCGCGCCCGCGCTGGCGCCGCTGCTCGCCTCGGCATTGAAGGAAGCGCTGTCCGCCAGCGGACTTTTCTACGAATCGCATCTGGCGCAATGGGCCTCGGGCAGCCGCTCGTTCGAGCAGTTGCAGGCCGAGCCGCAACTACGCTGGCCGGCGTCGGCCAATCTTGCCGCGCAGTTGCGCGCCGCGGGGGCCGACGCCACGCTGCCCGGCCCCGGCCCGCTCACCCGTTTGCTGGGACCCGCGGGGGCGGAAGCGTCGCTCGCGACCGGCTGGCCGACGCTCAGCGCGGCCGGCCTGCCCGGCGCAACGCCGCCGGCGCCGGTGCAGGCGGGCGTGCCCGGCCAACCCACGCCCGGCAATACCGCCGACGGCGGATTGAACGCGAGCGCGAATCTCCCGAACACCGCCACGGCGCTGGCCCATGCGGCCAGCGTGGCGCACGCCACGACCGCCGTGTTGCCGAGCGGTCACGACCTCGCCGCCGTGCCCTCGGCCGACGGCGGTGCCGCCACGGCCAATCCCGCCGTCGGACAACCCCATGGACCGGCGGGCGCAATCGCCGCCGTGGTCAATACCCCGGCCGAGAGCGTGACGCTCGTGCGCCAGCAGCTCGACATGCTCGTCAATCCGCAGTTTCAATGGAACGGCATGGCGTGGCCCGGCGCACCGATGGAGTGGCAGGTCGAGGAGCGTGCCGGACAAGGCACCCCCGGCGAGGCGGCGGCCCCATCGAGCTGGCACACGCACTTGCGGCTCTCGCTGCCGTCGCTCGGCACCGTCGACGTTACGCTTGGCCTGTCCGGCCAGCAGTTGCAGGCACGCGTGCTGACCGATTCCACGGCATCGGCGGATGTGCTCTCGCACGAGGGTGAGGCGCTGCGCCAGCGGCTCGCGGCCGTCGGTCTCATCGCGAGTCAGTTGTCGTTCGGAGCGATGGACGGCAAGGTGGACGACACACTCGGCGGCGGACCGACAGGCGCCGCGAGCGGTTCGAGTGCGCCCGTCGGGTCGTCTGCACCCCTGGACGCCGACGTCGTCACCTCCCCGACGAGCGAAGGCCGGACGTCGCCTCCCGCACAAGGATCGGATGACACGCGGGCAGGCGGTTCGCCGACGGGAGGTAACGCATGACGCTACCGCCCGAGCGCCGCACCGCCGTTGCGCTTGCCTACGGCGCCAAAGACACCGCGCCGCGCGTCGTGGCCAAGGGCTACGGTCTGCTGGCCGACACCATCGTGCGTACGGCGCGAGAGCATGGACTGTACGTGCACGAGTCGCCGGAACTCGTGAGCCTGCTGATGCAGGTCGATCTCGACCAGCGCATTCCGGCACAGCTCTACCAGGCGGTGGCGGAACTGCTGGCCTGGCTGTACAAGCTCGAAGCGGGCCGGGGCGGCAAGCCGCCGCCACTGCCCCCGGGAGTGCTGCCGCCCGAAGCGCTCCCCGAAGCACCGCCTGAAGCCGCTGACGCGCCGACGGCCCCGCCTGCCGGGCCCGAAGCGGCGGCCTGACTTCCGCGGGCGCCAGACTGCCTTCGCACGGCTCGATCTCACCACGACGCCAAGCCGTTCCCACAATAAAAAAGCCCCGCCTGACGACGGGGCTTATTCATTCACGGCATTCACCTCATGCCCGTTGCATACGCTATGCCTCCGCCAATGTCAGCGGCGACGCACGCCCGCAACGGCCCACGGCATCACACCTGCATGTTCATCACGGTGGTGTAGGCCGAAACCAGCTTGTTGCGCACCTGCAGGCTCATCTGGAAGCCGATGTTCGCCTTTTGCAGATCGACCATCACGTCATTGAGCGCCACGCCCGGCTCGCCCATTTCGAACGCCCGGGCTTGCGCCTCGGCGCCGTTCTGCGATGCGGACACGCGCTTGAGCGACGCTTCGAGCTCGGACGCGAAGCCGCCCGTCTTCGACGCCGACGCCGCGCCGGCGTTCGACGTACCCATGATCGAGCCCGCCGCTTGCGACGCCACGCCGCCCAGCTTCTGCAGTACCGATTCGATCCCCGGAATAGCCATATTGCCTGTCCTCGATTGGCCCGGCGGCACGCGACATCGCGCGGCGCTGGCCGGTTTGCCTCTTGTTCGCCTATGGATAGCCTTTTATCAGCTAGGTCGGAGCTTAGCACCGGTCGGCAAGCCCCCAACACCTTAATTAACGGCAAAACACCCGCCTAATCCACAGAACGATTCCACATTCGCCAACGAATAATCAGGACCATCGGCATCGTGCGCGCCAGAGACCGGATCCTTTCCGCTCCTTGGCTCCCCAGGACCTGAGCGCCGTGCCAAGCGTACCCCCGGAGAATCCTGTCGCATGTTAGTGAGCACTTCCACCGCGATGAACGTCATGACAATGCCGCTGGCGTGGAGCCGCGCATGAATGCCGCCACGCAGCCGGCCGACGTTGCCGCCAAACCCCCTCTGCTGGCGCAGTTGCGTTCGCGTGAACGCCTGCCCCTGCTCATCGGGGGTGCGGCGCTCATCGCGTTGCTGATCGCCGTTTTCCTATGGAGCCGTGCGCCCGATTACAAGGTGCTGTACAGCAACCTGAGCGACCGTGACGGCGGCGCGATCATCACGTCGCTCCAGCAAATGAACGTGCCGTACAAGTTCGCCGAGGGCGGCGGTGCCATTCTGGTGCCCGCCGAACAGGTGCACGACGTTCGGCTGCGCCTGGCTTCCCAGGGCCTGCCCAAGGGCGGTCTGGTCGGTTTCGAACTGATGGACAACCAGAAGTTCGGCATCAGCCAGTTCGCGGAGCAGGTCAATTACCAGCGCGCGCTCGAAGGCGAACTTGCCCGCTCGGTCGAGTCGCTCTCAGCCGTGCAGGCCGCGCGCGTGCACCTGGCGATCCCCAAGCCGTCGGTCTTCGTGCGCGAGCAGCAGAAGCCGAGCGCCTCGGTGCTCGTCACGCTTTACCCGGGCCGCGTCCTCGACGACGCCCAGGTCAGCGCCGTCGTTCACATGGTCGCGTCGAGCGTGCCGGAACTGCCGGTCAAGAACGTCACCGTGCTCGATCAGAATGGCAACCTGCTCTCCGCGCAAAGCGGCAATGCGCTGGGTCTGGACGCGAGCCAGCTCAAGTACGTGCGCGAGCTAGAGCAGTCGTACGCCCGCCGCATCGAAGCCATCCTGAACCCGATCGTTGGCCCGGGCAACGTGCATGCCCAGGTCACGGCAGATGTGGACTTCAACCAGGTCGAGCAAACGTCCGAGAACTACAAGCCAAACTCCGGTGAGCAGGCGGTGCGCAGCCAGCAAAGCAGCGAAGCCTCGCAGATCGGCATCACGCCGCCGGGCGGCGTGCCGGGTGCGCTGTCGAACCAGCCGCCGGGCCAGGCCACCGCACCGATCACGCAGCAGCAGCAACAATTCGCCCAGCAGGGCGCGAACCCGGCGAGCGCCGCCAGCGCGCCGCAGGGGCCGCGCAGCGATCGCAAGGACGCCACGGTCAACTACGAGGTCGATCGCACGATTCGCCACGTACAGCAGGCCACGGGCGGACTCAAGCGCCTGTCGGCCGCCGTGGTGGTGAACTATCGTCCGGGCACCGATGCCAAGGGTAAGGCCGCCATGGTCGCGCTCACGCAGGCGCAGCTCGACCAGATCCAGAATCTGTCGAAGGAAGCCATCGGCTTCTCCGCCCAGCGCGGCGACACGCTCAACATCGTGAACAGCCCGTTCACCGTGGAAGAGGATCCGGAAGCCAACCTGCCGTGGTGGCGCCAGCGCCAGAACATCGAGCTGGCCAAACAGGTCGGCAAGTGGGCGCTGATCGGGCTGATCGGCATCTATCTGTGGTTCGGCGTGGTGCGCCCGGCCATCCGCAAGCACCTCACCCCGCCGCCGCCGGCCGAGCCCTCGCTCGCCGGTGCGGGTGGCGCGGCTGCGGAAGGCGCCGAGGGCGAGAGCGCCGACGGCACGCCCGGCAAGTCGGGCGAACTCAGCGCGTACGAGCGCAACTTGCAGTATGCGCGCCAGGTCGCGCGACAGGATCCGAAGATCGTGGCAACGGTAGTCAAATCATGGGTGGGTGGTGGCGATGAGCGCGGCTGAGGGACTCCAACGCAGCGCCATCCTGCTGATGTCGCTGGGTGAAGACGAAGCGGCGGAGGTCTTCAAGTACCTCGCGCCGCGCGAGGTGCAAAAGCTCGGCGCGGCCATGGCCTCGCTGCGGCAGGTCACGCGCGACCAGATCGCCGACGTGCTCCAGGACTTCGTGCTCGAAGCCGAACAGCACTCCGCCCTCTCGCTCGACTCGTCGGAATATATCCGCTCGGTGCTCAACAAGGCACTGGGCAACGACAAGGCCGCCGGCCTCATTGAGCGCATTCTGCAAGGTGGCGACACCAGCGGCATCGAAGGCCTCAAGTGGATGGACTCCAATGCCGTGGCCGAGCTGATCCGTCACGAGCATCCGCAGATCATCGCCACGATCCTGGTGCATCTCGACCGCGACCAGGCGTCGGAAGTGCTCGCGCTTTTCACGGAACGCCTGCGCAACGACGTGGTGCTGCGTATCGCCACGCTCGACGGCATTCAGCCGGCCGCCCTGCGCGAGCTCAACGATGTGCTCACCAAGCTGCTCTCGGGCAGCGAAAACATCAAGCGCAGCCCGATGGGCGGCGTGCGCACCGCCGCGGAAATCCTCAACTATCTGGGCGGGGTACACGAAGAGTCGGTCATCGAAGCCGTGCGCAACTACGACTCGGACCTCGCGGCGAAGATCGTCGAAGAGATGTTCGTGTTCGAGAACCTGCTCGACGTGGAAGACCGCAGCATCCAGGTGCTGCTCAAGGAAATCGAGTCCGAGTCGCTCATCATCGCGCTCAAGGGCGCGCCGGCCGAGCTGCGCGAGAAGTTCTTCAAGAACATGTCCGCGCGAGCGGCCGAACTGCTGCGCGAAGACCTCGAGTCGCGCGGTCCGGTGCGTGTCTCGGAAGTCGAAGCCGAGCAGAAGAAGGTGCTGCAGGTCGTGCGGCGTCTGGCCGACCAAGGCGCCATCATGATCGGCGGCCGCGGCGACGACGCCTACGTATAACTGAACGGGGCCCGCGCGCATGTCGACCATCATTCCGAAAGAACGCCTCTCCGCCTGGCAACGCTGGGAGATGGCGTCGTTCGATCCGCCGCCGCCCCCGCCCCCGCCCCAACCCGAACCGCCGCGGCCGCTCGACGATCCGGCGCTGGCCGCCCAGATCGCCGCCTGGCGCGAGGAGGCTCGCGCCGAGGGTCATGCACAAGGGTACGCGGCAGGCCACGCCGAAGGCTATGCCGCCGGTCAGGCCGCCGGTCAGCACGAAATCGACACCCGCGCGGCGCAACTCGCCGACATCGCCCATGGTTTCGGCAACGCGGTGAATGCCATCGACCGGGAAGTCGCCGAGCCGCTGCTTGGGCTGGCGCTCGACATTGCGCGCCAGGCGCTGCGCCAGACGCTCGCGGTGCGTCCGGAAACGTTGCTGCCCATCGTGCGCGAACTGCTCGCCAACGATCCGCTGACCGGCTCGCCGCGTCTGTGGCTCAACCCGGAAGATGTGGCGCTCGTCGAGGACCACGTAGGCGCGGAATTGCAGGCCGCCGGCTGGACCGTGCGCGCCGACCCGGCCATCGAGCGCGGCGGCTGCAAGGCGGAAGCGGCCAGCGGCGAAGTCGACGCCACCGTTGCCACCCGCTGGCAGCGCGTGATGGCCGCCCTCGGCAAGGATCTGCCATGGTGAACGCCGAGCTCACCCCGCTCACCGCCCATGCGCCGGTGCTGGCAAGCACAGAGAACACGCATGGCGAGGCACCGGCTGCATCGCCCGAGCCGGTGCCGGCGAACGACGGCACGACGCCTTCGGTGCGACTGTGGGATGAGATCGACACACCGGCCTCGCCCGTGCAGGCCGGTGCGCTGCAACCCGAAGATCACGACGACGTCACGGCCGAGCCCGCGCCGCGCCCTGCCGCACAGGTCACCGGGGAAGCGGACGGACCGACCGATGCCGACGCGCCCGCGCCGAAGCCAGCCGTTCACGCCCTGAACGCCCGCGAGATCGCGCGCGACGCGCATCTGCGCCGCTGGCAGAACACCCTGCGCGAGCGCATCGCGCACGTGCACGCCGTGGAACCCACGCGCCGCTGCGGCCGGCTCACCCGCGCCGCGGGTCTCGTGCTCGAAGCCGTCGGCCTGCGCCTGCCCGTGGGCGCCGGCTGCCTGATCGAGCTGCCGGTGCACGACGCATCGCGCGAACCGGCGACCGCCGAAGCCGAAGTGGTCGGATTCGGCGGCGATCGCCTCTTTCTCATGCCGCAAACGGAAGTCTCCGGCCTGCTGCCCGGCGCCCGCGTGTTCCCCATGGAACCGGCCGCCGACGGCCCGCTGCCGAGCCAGCGCCACAACGGCAAACGACTGCCCGTGGGCCAGGCGCTGCTCGGCCGCGTGGTCGATGCCGCCGGACGCCCGCTCGACGATTTCGGCCCGCTCGGCATGACCGACAGCGCGTCGCTCGCCTCGGTGCCGATCAACCCGCTCGGCCGAGCGCCCATCGAGTCGGTGCTCGACGTCGGCGTGCGCGCGATCAATGCCCTGCTCACCGTGGGACGGGGCCAGCGCATGGGGCTCTTCGCGGGTTCGGGGGTCGGCAAGAGCGTGTTGCTCGGCATGATGGCCCGCTTTACGCAAGCGGAGGTCATCGTCGTCGGCCTGATCGGCGAGCGCGGCCGCGAAGTGAAGGACTTCATCGAGAACATTCTCGGGCCGGACGGTCTGGCGCGTTCGGTCGTGGTGGCGGCACCGGCCGACGTCTCGCCGTTGCTGCGCCTGCAAGGCGCGGCTTATGCCACCACGCTGGCCGAGTACTTCCGCGATCAGGGCAAAGACGTGTTGCTGATCATGGATTCGCTCACCCGTTATGCCATGGCGCAGCGCGAGATCGCGCTGGCCATCGGCGAGCCGCCCGCCACCAAAGGGTATCCGCCTTCCGTGTTCGCCAAGCTGCCCGCGCTCGTGGAGCGCGCCGGCAATGGCCCGGACGGCGGCGGCTCGATCACGGCGTTCTACACCGTGCTTACCGAGGGCGACGATCAGCAGGATCCGATCGCCGACTCGGCCCGCGCCATTCTCGACGGCCATATCGTGCTCTCGCGCCAATTGGCGGAATCGGGCCATTACCCCGCCATCGACATCGAACAGTCGATCAGCCGGGCGATGGCCGCGCTCATCGACGACAACCAGTTCGACACGGTGCGCCGTTTCAAGCAGATGCTCTCGCGCTACCAGCGCAACCGCGACCTCATCAATGTCGGCGCGTACGCGCCGGGCAGCGACCCGATGCTCGATCAGGCCATCGAGCTCTATCCCCGTCTCGAAGGCTTCCTGCAGCAGGGAATGCGCGAGCGGGCCAGTTATCCGGACGCCGTGCAGCAGTTGCGCGGCCTGTTCCACTGATCGGAGGCGGCCATGAATTCCACCCTGCCCCTCAAGTTGCTCATCGAACTCGCCCAGAAGGACGTGGACGAAGCCGCACGCCTGCTCGGCGAGCGTCAGACGCAGCGGGCCGAGGTCGAGCGTCAGCTCGACGCCTTGCGCCAATATCGCCACGAATACCGCACGCGCATGCAGACGGCGACGGTTCAAGGCATGGCGGGACACGACTGGCGCAACTTCCAGCAATTCATCGACACGCTCGACACGGCCATCGGACAGCAGGCCATGCTGCTCGAGCAAGCCGAGGAGCGTCTCGCGGCCGCACGCCGGGAATGGCAAGCGCAACAGCGCCGCCTGAATTCCTTCGGCACGCTCGCCACGCGCGAAGAAGCCCGCACGGCGCTGCGTGTCGCGCGTCGCGAACAGAAGGAAAACGACGAGTACGCCGCGCGCAGCCTGCGACGCCGCGCCGAATCCCCGATTTGAAGGACCGAACCGACATGTCGATGCTGAGCTTCCTGACCGACGCCGCCGGCGCCACCCAAGCCGCCAGGGCCAATCGCACCGGGGCGTCGAACGCCGACGATGGCAGTGTGCTGCCCTTCTCCACCGTGCTCTCGCAGCAGACGCGCCAAACCGCAGCACCGGCGGCAAGCAACACTGCGCAGGCCGCGTCCTCGAACAACACCGGCAGCACGAAGTCTGCCGACAACGCGGCCAACGGCAACGCTTCGGCGAGCCAGGCCGGGCAGACGGCGCAAAACAATCAAACGAGCGCTTCGAATGCTTCGTCCAAGGCGACGAAGGCAACGACGACCGACACCGACAAAGACGAGAACGCCGACGACGAAGCGCAGGCCACCGCAGCACCCGGCGACCCGGCAGCCGCCCTGGCCGTCGCCCTTGCCGCAATGAACGGCGCACCGCTTGCGCCACCGCAAGCGCCCACGCCCGCCGCCACGGCGGGCGCGGACACCGCCGATGCCAAACCGGGCAAGGGTGCCGCCATTGCGGCCGCCGCGAACGGCGCCCTCCAAGCGAGCGGCGCCGCCCAACTGGCCGCCCAACCGCCGGTCGGCGCCGACGCGAACGGCACGAAAGCGGCCACGGCCGCAGGCCAGACGCCGGCGACCGGTACCGTCACGCCAGCTGCCACGCCGGCGAACCAGACCGGCGGCCTGTCGCTCGACGCCCTGGCAAAGAACGCCACGACGGCGCAGCCGACCGCCGTGCAGCAACCGGCCGCGGCCGAGGCCAAGTCGACGTCGCCGACGGGCGCAGACGCCCAGCGCATGGTCGATGCCATGACGCAAGCCCAAGGCAATCGCGACGCCGCTGCCCAGGCGAACACCGCCACCCAGGCGATTCAGGCCGCCGCACAGGCCGCGCAGGCGTCAACGCCCGTCGTGGATGCCCAGCCGCAGCTTCAGGCCCAGGCCAATCTGCCCGCGGCGCTCGCGTTGAACGCGCGCGTGGGCACGCAGGACTGGAACAACCAGCTCTCGCAACAGGTCGTGTGGCTTTCGTCCGCGCATGCGCAGACCGCGCAACTGAGCCTGAACCCGCCCGATCTCGGCCCGCTCCACGTAGTGCTGAACGTGGCGAACGATTCGGCACAGGCGATGTTCGTGTCGCAGCACGCCGCCGTGCGCGATGCGGTGCAGGCCGCGCTGCCGCAACTGCGCGAAAGCCTCGCCAACAATGGCATCGCCCTGGGCAATACCACCGTGAGCAGCGACAGCGCGCAGCAGCAAGCCTTCGCGCAGCAGGGCGCCAACGGCAATGGCAATGGCAGCGGGAACGGTAGCGGGAACGGAAACGCGCGCGGCACGGGCGGCTTCGGCCCGGCCGACGACGGACCGGTTGCCACCGCGGTCAATGTGCCGGTGCGCGCCGTCAACGGTCTCGTCGACACGTTCGCCTGACGGGGCCTGACCTTCGCGACTGGCGTACGGCTCGGCGACATCCGGCAGCGGCGGGGCCGCCCGGACAGGCGCGACGGTGCGCCGCAGCGCCCCTAAAGCCCGCGAGCGTTTCTGCCGTTAAGACAAAGACGCGAGTTAGACGCGATTGTCCCTTCTTTTCGGCCGATCACCCGATGGCGGGTTGGCCGACAATCATTACCCAATAGCAGGCGAATACATGGCAAATCCCGCATCGACGCAAGCCGCGGCCCCCTCTGGCGGGGGCATGCGCAAATGGATTCTGTTGATCGTCGCGGTCGCCCTCATGGCCGCCGCCGGCGCCGCAACGGCCGTGTATTTGCTGACCGGACGCAACGAAGCGGCGAAAGCACCGCCGCCCCCGCCGCCCCCGGTCTTCGTGAGCATGGACCCGTTTACGGTGAACCTGACCGGCGAGGACGGCGAACGTTACCTGCACATCGGTCTCTCGCTCAAGGTAGCGGACGCCGAGACGCAAGCCCGCATCACGCAGCACATGCCCGAAGTGCGCAGCCGCGTGTTGCTGTTGTTGTCGTCCAAGCAGCCGCAGGATCTGGCCACGATCGACGGCAAGCGTCGCCTGGCAAGCGAAATCCGCTCGCTGGTCGCGCAACCGTTCGCGGCCAACATGCCGCAGCAGGCCGTGGGCGAAGTGCTGTTCACCGCGTTTGTAATTCAGTGAGTGATTCATGGCGCATGAGGAGTTCCTGTCGCAGGAAGAAGTCGATGCCCTTCTGAAGGGTGTCACCGGCGAGCAGGATGACCGGTCCGAGTCGGTAGATCATTCCGGCATCAGGCCCTACAACATCGCGACGCAAGAGCGTATCGTGCGCGGGCGCATGCCCACGCTCGAGATCATCAACGACCGCTTCTCGCGCCTGTTCCGTATTGCGCTGTTCAACTTCATGCGCCGCAGCGCCGAAATCTCGGTGAGCCCGGTGCGGGTGCAGAAGTACAGCGAGTTCATCCGCAACCTGCCGGTCCCGACCAATCTGAATCTGGTCCACATCAAGCCGCTGCGCGGCACGGCGCTGTTCGTGTTCGACCCGAACCTCGTGTTCCTCGTGGTGGACAACCTGTTCGGCGGCGACGGCCGGTTCCACACCCGCGTGGAAGGCCGCGACTTCACGCAGACCGAGCAGCGCATCATCGCGCGTCTGCTCGATCTGGTGTTCGAGAACTACGGCGCGTCGTGGAAGCCGGTGCATCCGGTGGAATTCGAGTACGTGCGTGCCGAGATGCACACGCAGTTCGCCAACGTGGCTACCCCAAACGAGGTGGTGGTCACCACGACCTTCGACATCGAGTTCGGCTCGGTCGGCGGCGAATTCCACATCTGCATGCCGTATTCGATGATCGAGCCGCTGCGCGACCAGCTCTCGAGCCCGCTGCAAGGCGAAACCCTCGAAGTCGACAAGCGCTGGGTGCGACTGCTCTCGCAGCAGGTGCAGGCCGCCGATGTCGAGATCGTGACCAATCTCGCTCAAATCGACATGACGCTGTCGCAACTGCTCAACATGCGCGTGGGCGACGTGATTCCGCTCGACGTGCCCGAGGTGCTGGAAGCCAAGGTCGATGGCGTGCCTGTGATGCACTGCAATTACGGCGTCTTCAACGGCCAATACGCGCTGCGCGTGAACCAGATGATCAACCATTCGCACAGCGATTACTCGAAGGACAACGACTGATGAGCGATACCCCTCAAACGCCCGGTGACGACGCCCAGGCCATGGCGGACGAGTGGGCCAGTGCCATGGCGGAGCAGACGGCTGCCGAACCGGTCGCCGAAGCCGCGCCACAGCCGACCGCCCCCGTGTTCCAGCCGCTGGCCGCCACCGCCGGCAACCCCGGCACGGCCACGCACAACGACATCGATCTGATCCTCGACATCCCGGTCCAGATGACCGTGGAACTCGGCCGCACGAAGATCGCCATCAAGAACCTGTTGCAGCTCGCGCAGGGCTCGGTGGTGGAACTCGACGGCATGGCCGGCGAACCGATGGACGTGCTGGTCAACGGTTGCCTCATCGCCCAGGGTGAAGTGGTGGTCGTGAACGACAAGTTCGGCATCCGCCTGACTGATATCATCACGCCATCCGAACGCATCCGTAAGCTCAACCGATGATTCCTTCCGATGTCCGCGGCAAGCCCGTGTGGCGCGCCGCGGCCGCCGCCGCCGCCCGAGTGGCGGCCACAGCCACGCTTATTACGTATTTCCCGGCGGCATTCGTCGCCACCGCCCACGCGCAGGGCGCCGCCTCGCAGGCGGCGGCCGTGCCGAGCCTCGGCGGAGCAGGCATCGTGCAGACGGGCCTCGGCCTCGTGCTGGTGCTGGCCCTGCTGTTCGGGCTGGCGTGGCTCGCCAAGCGCTTCGGTCTGCAACGTCCGCTCGGCGGCGGCAACGTGCGCATCGTCGGCAGCGCCGCGGTCGGTCAGCGCGAGCGCGTCGTGGTGGTGGAAGTCGCGGGCGACTGGGTCGTGCTGGGCGTGGCGCCCGGGCAGGTGCGCAGCCTGCACGTGATCGACGCCGATCGGGTCGCCGACCTGCCCGCCGCGCCTCCCGCGGCCCATCCGGGCGCGCAAGCCAACCGTACCGCGCAGGCTTTTGCGCAAAAGTTGCGCGAATCGATGAAAAAGGATTCCTGATGTCACGCGGTCAGTCCCGGAGCCCGATGGGTCCGGCGCTTGGACCAGCGCCGGGGTCGGCCCCGCTCGCGCGGCTCACGCGGGGCATGCCGATCGCCCTCGTGGCTGCCGCCCTCATCGCCCTGATGATGCCGGGCGCCGCCTTCGCGCAGGCCACGCTCCCCGCGCTCACGAGCACCCCCGCGCCGGGCGGTGGACAGACGTATTCGCTGTCCGTGCAGACGATGTTGCTGCTCACATCGCTGGGGTTCCTCCCCGCGATGCTGCTGATGATGACGGCCTTCACGCGCATCATCATCGTGCTCTCGCTGCTGCGGCACGCCATCGGCGTGACCACCTCGCCGCCGAACCAGATCCTGATCGGGCTGGCGCTCTTTCTCACCT
The DNA here is from genome assembly GCF_902459575.1 of Pandoraea morbifera. Classification (NCBI taxonomy): domain Bacteria; kingdom Pseudomonadati; phylum Pseudomonadota; class Betaproteobacteria; order Burkholderiales; family Burkholderiaceae; genus Pandoraea; species Pandoraea morbifera. The sequence goes on along the minus strand of NZ_CABPSD010000011.1, from coordinate 58,894 downwards.
TCTTCGTGATGTCGCCGGTGTTCGACAAGGCTTACACCGACGCCTATCAGCCCTTCGCCGCCAACAAGATCAGCTTCGAGCAGGCGATCGACACGGGCGCCAAGCCGTTCCACGCGTTCATGCTCAAGCAAACCCGCGAGGCCGATCTGGCGCTCTTCGCCAAGCTGGCGAAGACGCCGCCGATGAACGGCCCGGAAGACGTGCCGATGCGCATTCTCGTGCCGGCGTTCGCCACGAGCGAGCTGAAGACGGCCTTCCAGATCGGTTTTACGATCTTCATTCCGTTCCTCATCATCGACCTGGTGGTCGCAAGCGTGCTAATGTCGATGGGGATGATGATGGTCTCGCCCTCCACGGTGTCGCTGCCTTTCAAGCTGATGCTGTTCGTGGTGGTCGACGGCTGGCAACTGCTGCTGGGCTCACTCGCCCAGAGCTTCACCATGTAGCGGCGAGGCGCAGGATATGACTCCGGAAACCGTCATGGCGCTGGCCCATCAGGCAATGCAGGTGACACTGCTGCTCGCCGCGCCGCTGCTGCTCGTCGCGCTCGTCTCAGGTCTGCTCGTGAGCCTGTTCCAGGCGGCCACGCAGATCAACGAAATGACGCTGTCGTTCATCCCGAAACTACTCGCCGTGTTCGTCACGCTCGTGATCGCCGGCCCGTGGATGCTCAACCTGATGGTCGACTACATGCGCCAGCTGCTCACCGGCATTCCGGGCCTGGTCGGCTAGGCCGCGCGGGCGCACCGGCGGTGATCAGCTTCACTTACGAACAGCTCTCGGGCGTCATCGCGGCGTTCCTGTTTCCGTTCGTGCGTCTGCTGGCATTGTCGATGAGCGCACCGCTCTTCGGTGACGTCTCCGTACCCTCGACCGTCAAGATCGGCCTGGCCGGCATTGTTGCGCTCGCGCTCGCGCCGGTGCTCGGGCCGATGCCGGCCGTCTCGCCGTTTTCGTGGGAAGGCCTGTGGATCATGGTGCAGCAGATCGTGATCGGCGCCGCGCTGGGTTGGTGCATGCAGATCGTGTTCTCGGCGATCAGCATGGCGGGCGATTTCGTCGGCCTGCAAATGGGCCTGTCGTTCGCGACCCTGCTCACTCCCAACAGCGACGGCAGCACCGCCGTGCTTGGCATGCTGCTCAACGTGGTCGCCATGCTCGTGTTCCTCGCCACCAACGGTCATCTCGTGATGTTCGCCACGCTCGTGCAGAGCTTCACGGTGCTGCCCGTGTCTTCCGTACCGCTTGCCGTGACCGGCTGGCAGTACCTTGCCATGCTGGGCGGTCAGCTGTTCACGCTGGCGCTCATGCTCTCGCTGCCGCTCGTGGCCGCGCTGCTCATCTGCAACCTCGCGCTGGGTATTCTCAACCGTGCCGCACCGCAGCTCAACATTTTCGCGGTGGGCTTTCCGCTCACGCTGGGCGTCGGGCTGGTCGTGATCGAGCTGATGATGCCGCGCATCGCCCCGGTGATGGACCACTTCTTCTCGATCGGCATCGACATGATGATTCGCGCGAGCGCCGCCTTCGTGCCGAAACTCTGAGCACCGGTCGTACGCCGCGCTCGCCTGCGTCGCGCTTCACCAGCACCGCGTGCCGACCGCCCCCGAAACGACGGCGGGCCACCCGGCATTGCCGCGTGGCCCGCGCTTGTCGGCATTCGAGACCGGGGAGAGACACCCTCCCGAGCCTCGTCCCGGCGATCAGAGGAAGTTGAACAGCGAGAGCTTCTGGGTCTGCATGAAGCTTTGCTGCGAAGCCTGCAAGGCAGCCTGCAACTGCGCGAACTTCGTCGCCGCCGAGTTCCAGTCCACGTCGAGCAGATCCGACAGCTGCGACTGATAGTTCAGCGAATTCGTGTCGCCGATGTTGTTGAGCGACGTCAACTCGTTCATGCGCGAGCCTACCGTGGTACGTACCGTTGTCACATTGTCGTACGTGTTGCCGAACAGCTGGTTGAACGTCGTGAGCGCGTTGCTCAGGTTGGCCTGACCGGTGCCGTTGGTACTGTTGATGGGCGTCTTGAGCGTGCCGATGAGCGCCTGCAGGTTGTCGAACACATTCGTGCTGCCCTTGTTCGCCGGTTGCACCGTGTACGTATCGCCCGTGGCAGGCGCGCCGGTGAAGGTCACGCTCTTTCCGCCGAACGTGATCGGCTGGCCCGCCGTGTAGGCACCCGTCACGTCGGCCACCGTAGTGTCCGTCATGTCCTTGACCGTGTAGTTGGTCGTCGGCGGCGTGGTCGTGTTGTCGATGGCGAAGCTGATCTGGTACTGATGGTTTGCGCCGGCGTTGGTCACGTCGGTCGTCGATACCGTGGAGTACACGCCGGTGCCCTGGTTCGTCGCGCTGCCGCTGATCACCGCGCTGGCCGTGCCGGCCTGGACGCCCTGGAAGATGGATGAACCGATGTCGTTGACGGCGATCTGGCGGTTGGGGCTAACCTGCACGTAACGCACGCCGGTATCTCCGGCATATGATGCGCCGGTCGCCGAGGCCACGTACGCGGCCGAATTGCCCATGAAGCCCGAGAACAGGTACTGACCGTTCGCATCGGTCGTGTTCGCCAGCGAGAGCAGTTGCTGGAAGCTCGACTGCAGATCGGTGGCGATGGTCGCGCGATCATTGTCGTTGAGCGTGGGATTGCCCGCCGCGACCACCTGCGACATCACGTGCTGCAACGAGTTGATGATGCTGCCGAAGGTGGAGTCCTCGAGCTGCAGTTGTGTCGTCGCGGCCGCGCGGTTCGACGCGTACTGCGAGTTCATGTCGTTGTCCTGCGACACCGCCACCGCCTGCGCGGCGGCGATCGGATCGTCGCCCGGCGTGGTCACGCGCTTGCCCGAGGAGAGCTGCGCCTGGGTGTTGAGCAGATCAGAGGTGTTCTGGCTCATCGCCCGCATCCCCTGGTCGTAGATCATGTTGGTGCTGATTCGCATCGCTGTGCCCCTGCGCTTAGTTGACCATCTGGAGGATGGTGTCGAACAGCGTCGACGCGGTCTGAATCACTTTCGAATTGGCCTGGTAGAGCTGCTGATACTTGATCAGGTTGGCCGCTTCTTCGTCGAGGTTCACGCCGGAATTGGACGACTGCGCCTCCTGCGTCTGCTTGAGCAGGGTCTGCTGGGCCGCGCTGGTCGACTTGTACGTGTTCGTGGTCGAACCCACGTAAGACACGAGGTTCGCGTACGCGGACGCGTAGCTTTGCGAGCCGCCCACCTTGGTCTTGTCGTTCTGCAGCGCCGACAGCGCCAGGCCGTTGCGGTTATCGGTCACGGCGCCCGACGTATTCGGGGCGATCGTGAACGTATCGCCGTTGTTCGGCGTGCCCGACAGATTCACGGTCATGCCGCTCATCGTGATCTTGGCGCCGTTCGTGGCGTCGTAGGGCACGGTGGCGCCCGCGGCGTAAGTGGTGGTCGTGCCATTGACCGTCACGGTCATCGGCGCCGGGGCCACCAGCGTGAGCGCACCGGTCGTGGCGTCCTTGCTGAACGTGAAGTTCACGGGTGCGGTCAGTACGTTCGACAGATAGGACGCGTCCACGGAGCCCTGATCCACCTTGAGTGAGCCACCGTTGGCCGTGCCCGTCGAGGCAATGATCGGAGCGGCCAGCGCGATCTTGCCCGGATCGGTGATCGCCACGCCGATGTTCTGGGCGGCATTGCGCGTCGGCTGGATCGTGAAGCTGTCGCCGGCGACCATGCCCGCGGTCGTGACCGAGAAGCCGTCGGCGAACGCCGCGCCGGTGCTGTCCTGGAAGTTCAGCGCCGCGCCCGGCGTGGCCGGCGCGCCGGCGGTCCACTTCGCGCCGTCGGTCAGGCGCGTCATCGTGTAATTCGTGCCGTCGTAGGTCACCGTGTAATCGCTCGTGGTGACCTTCGAGGCGTCGGTGATCGAGGCATTGAGCGTGGCGGCGTTCGAGTTGCTCGTGTTCGCGATGATCGTCGGATTCGGCACCGTGAAGAAATTGCCGCCGAGCTGGCCATACAGATCCAGGCCCAGCTGGTTCTGCGCGTTGAACGTGCCGGCCAGCGACAGTGCGATCTGACCGAGCGAGTTCTGGGCCTGCGTGAGGGCGCCGCTGCGGAACGACAGCAACCCGGCCAGCGACCCGCCGGAGATCGAGGATTCCGGAATGGCGACCTTCGTGCCGTTGCCCATGATGTAGGCCACGGTCAGTTGCGACGGATCGCTCGTCGACGCGATGGTCGTGAGCTGGTAGGCGGAATTGCCCGAAACCAGCGACTGTCCGTTGCCGATGAACACGTTGTACGAGCCGTTGCTGTCCTTCACGACGTTCGTCTGGACGATGGCGTTCAGGTTGGCAATGGCCTGGTCGCGCTGGTCGAGCAGGTCGTTGGGCGAGGCGCCACCGCCGTTGGCCTGCGCCTGCACGATCGCATCGTTGAGCGTGGCGATCTGCTTCGCGTAGGTGTTGATCTGGTCGGTCGACTGCTGGATGTTGCCGTTCACGGCGGTGCGCAGCGACGACAGCGTACCGGACAGCGACTGGAACATGCTCGTGAGCGTTTGCGCCGACGAAATCACCGTGGCGCGCGTGGCCGAGTTGTTCGGCGCGGTCACGATGGTCTGCAGGTTCGTGAAGAACGTCGACATCGAGGCCGACAGGCCCGTGGTGGAGCTGCCCAGCGCATTGTTGATCTGCGAGATCTGCTGGTAGTACGTGTTGAGCTGGCTGTACTGGGTCTGCGCCTGGTTCACCTGGTTGGCCAGGAACTGGTCATACACGCGCGACACGTCGTTGACCAGCACGCCCTGGCCCAGGTAGCCCACGCCCGTGAACTGGCTGTCGGCCTGGGTGTAGCTGACGATCTGGCGGTTATAGCCGGCGGTCCCCGAATTGGAGATGTTGTTGCCGGTGGTGTTCAGGGCGAACTGGGAGGCGTTCAGCCCGCTCATGCCAATATTGATTAGGCTCATGATCTCGCGGCTTGAATAAGAGGCGCGCCCCGCGGCGAAATGCCCGCTCGCGCGCCGTTACCGATGTGTTTACGGCAATCCGGCAGCAATATTGAGGGTGGCACGCCCCCGATCGCTTCGGGCTCGATGCCGTGCCGCTGACGTCCGACTTCCTTCACGCTTCGCCCGGCCGCCTCGCCGCTTCGACGTCCCGGGACACGGCGCGCTCGCGCGGCCGGCGTCCCGAATTCCGTGTCGCCGTGCCGCTCGCCCCGTCAGGCGAAGTGCTTCATGATCTTGATGAGCTTGCTCGCGTACTGCGGATCGGTGGCGTAGCCGGCGCGCTGCAGATTCGTGGCGAAACCGGCGGCGTCGTTGGCGCTGGCCACGACCGATGCATAGCGCGGGTTCTTCGAAATCAGGTTGGCGTAGTCGGCGAACGCCTCGTCGTACGAGTGGTATGCGCGGAACTTGGCCATCACCTTGCGCGGCTGGCCGTTCACGTACTCCGTCGTCGCCACCTCCACGGTCGGGCCGTTCCAGTTCTTGCCGGCCTTGATACCGAAAACGTTGTAGCTCGTACTGCCGTCGGCGCGACGGATCTCGCGCTTGCCCCAGCCGGACTCGAGCGCCGCCTGGCTGAGCATGAACCGCGCCGGAATGCCACTGCTCGCGCTGGCATTCTGCGCGGCCGTGGCCATGCGGTCGACGAACTCGCCGGCCACCGCAGGCGCGCCGTCGGCCACCCCAATGGCGTCGGCCGAGTTGTATGCGCGTCCTTGCAGCGACTGCTGACGCCCCATCGCGGCAGGCGGCAGTGTGGTGCCGGTTCTGGCGAGCTGCTTGAGCATGAGGTCGGCCAGACCGATGCCCTTGTTCGAGGCGAGCTGCTGGGCGAGCTGATCGTCGAGCATGCCGTTGAACATCTTTTCCTGATCGCTGCCCAGCAGCCCACCGGACATCGTGGCCTCGCGCATGCTCTTGACCATCATCTGCGTGAAGACGGCCTCGAACTGCTTGGCGGCCTGCTGCGTGGCTTGCGGCGTCTGCTGGTGGGCGGCGGCGCGCAGCGCCGTAAGGCCCTGCATGTCGTAGGAGGCGCGTTGCGTCAGATCGGGCAGCGAGGCGCCCGCCGCGCCCGTGAGTCGGTTGCCGTCGGCCATATCAGATGATCTCCAGATCGGCGCGCAGGGCGCCCGAGGCCTTCATGGCCTGCAGAATCGACATCAGGTCCGCCGGACTCGCGCCAAGCGAGTTCAGCGCCTTGACGACGTCGGCGAGGTTGGCGCCCGCTTTGACCATCCTGAGCGCGTTGTTCTCCTGTTGGACGGAGATTTGCGAGTTCGGAGCCACGACCGTCTGGCCGCCCGAGAACGGCGCCGGCTGGCTCACGTTGTTCTGCGTATCGATGACGACCGACAGGTTGCCGTGCGCCACCGCGCACTGCTGGATAGTGACGTTCTGGTTCATCACGACCGAACCGGTGCGTGCATTGATGATGACGCGCGCCGCCGTATTGTCGGGCTTCACTTCGAGGCTCTCGAGCTGTGCGAGGAATTGCACGCGCGAGGCCGGATCGGTCGGCGTGCGCAGCAGGATCACGCGCCCGTCGAGGGCCTGCGCGGTGCTGTAGCCGAAGCGGCGGTTCACGGCGTCGACCACGCGCTGCGCGGTCGAGAAGTCGGTCACGTTGAGCTCCATCTGCACGGTGCCCGGCTGTCCGCCCATGGCGGTCGGCACGGCACGCTCGACGATGGCGCCGCTCGGAATTCGCCCAGATGCGAGCTGGTTGACCGTCACGCTCGATCCGTTGGCCGACGCGCCGGCCCCACCCACGAGCAGGTTGCCCTGCGCAAGCGCGTAGACCTGTCCGTCCGGGCCCTTGAGCGGCGTCATGAGCAGCGTGCCGCCACGCAGGCTCTTGGCGTTGCCCATCGACGACACCACCACGTCGATCGCCTGGCCGGGACGCGTGAACGCGGGCAGCGTGGCCGTGACCATCACGGCAGCCACGTTCTTCAACTGCATGTTGGTGCCGGGCGCGACCGTAATGCCCAGTTGCGAGAGCATGTTCGTCATGCTCTGCACGGTAAACGGCGTCTGGGTGGTCTGGTCGCCCGAGTTGTCGAGGCCGGCCACGAGGCCGTAGCCGATCAACTGGTTGTCGCGCACGCCCTGAATCGACGCCAGTTCCTTGAGCCGCTCCGCGTGGGCGACGCCCGGCGCGACGAGCGCGGCCACAACGAATGCGCCCGCGACGCCCACCACGCCGGCCACGGCAAACGCGGCGACACGGCGGCCGATGCTCAGGCAAAGCGGAGGGAAGCTAGGCGCACGGCGCGACAGGTACGGCATGATCGACATCAGAATGGCGAAATGTTGAGGAAGAAGCGCTGCAGCCAGCCCATGGTTTCGGCTTCGTTGATGTAGCCCTTGCCACGGTATTCGATGCGCGCATCGGCCACCTGCGTCGAAGGCACGGTATTCGCGCCCGAAATCGTCTGCGGGGCCACGATCCCCGAGAACTTGATGTACTCCGTGCCCTGGTTGATGGCGATCTGCTTCTCGCCGGCGACCGCGAGGTTGCCGTTGGAGAGCACGTCCATCACCGTCACGGTGATCTGCCCCGAAAACACGTTGTTGGCGTTGGCCGCGCCCTTGGCGTCGAACTTGTTCGCACCGCTCGCGTCCAGTCCCTGGTTGTTGAGCACGCCACCGATCACGCCCGGTGTCTGGTTCAGCGTCAGGCTGCCGCTGCCGGCGCGCGTGGTATTGGCGGCCGAGTTCTTGCTCGCGGCCGTGTTTTCGTTGATGACGATCGTGAGAATGTCGCCAACATTGCGCGGGCGGCGGTCCTCGAACAGCGGACGGTTCGAATACAGCGGGCGGTAGATCGAGCCTTCCGGGTCGGCCGCGACCGGCGGAGGCGGCGGACGCGTGGTCGTCGGCCCGGTCACCACCGGTTCCTGCGGCACGTAGGCGCAGCCCGCCAGACCGCTCAGCGCGGCGGCGGCCGCGAGCGCAAGAAATCGCGCGAGGCCTGCGCTGTGCGGCTTGAGGGTCGGGGAGGCGGACATGGCAAAACTCCTTACATCTGCGTCAGACGCTGCAGCATCTGGTCGGACGCCGTCACCGCCTTCGAGTTGATCTCATAGGCGCGCTGCGCCGAAATCATGTTCACGAGCTCTTCCACCACGTTCACGTTCGACGTTTCAACGTAGTTCTGGTTGAGCACGCCCGCGCCATTGGTGCCCGGCTGCGCGACGTTCGGCGCGCCCGAGGCGGCCGTCTCGGCGTACAGGTTCTCGCCCATGCTCTGCAGACCGGCGTTGTTGATGAACGTGGCGAGCTGGAACGTGCCGATCTGCACGTTGGCCGTGCTGCCCGGCTGCGTGACCGACACGGTGCCGTCGCGCGCAATGGTGAGCGAGAGGGCGTTGGCCGGGATCGTGATCGCGGGCTGGACCGGGTAGCCCGAGGCCGTGACGAGCTGGCCGTTGTTGTCGACCTGGAACGAGCCGTCGCGCGTGTAGGCGGTCGTGCCGTCCGGCATGAGCACCTGGAAGAAGCCGTCGCCGTTGATGGCCACGTCCTTCGCATTGTTCGTGGACGTCAGGTTGCCCTGCGTGAAAATGCGCTCGGTCGCCGCCGGGCGCACACCGGTGCCCAGCTGCAGGCCCGACGGCAGCAGCGTTTGCTGCGACGACTGCGCGCCGGGCTGGCGGATCGTCTGATACAGCAAGTCCTCGAACACCGCCCGACCCTTCTTGAAGCCGTTCGTGCTGGTGTTGGCGAGGTTGTTGGAAATCACGTCCATGTTCGTCTGCTGGGCGTTCATGCCGGTGGCAGCGATGTAGAGCGAACGGATCATTGGGTTTTCTCCCCGAGTACGGTTGCGGCGCCGGTCAGCTGAAGTTCAGCAACTGGTTGGCGGATTGTTCGTTGGTATCGGCCGTCTGCAGCATCTTCATCTGCATTTCGAAGGCCCGCGACTGCGAAATCATGTTCACCAGACCACTGACCGGGTTGACGTTACTCGCCTCGATCGAGCCGGCCACGACCACGACGTTCGGATCGACCTGTGCGGGAGCGTTGTTGGCCGTGCGGAACAGGCCGTCGTCGCCACGCACCAGATTGCCCTCCGGCGGATTGACCAGCTTGAGCTGGCCCATCACGGCGATGGAGTTGGGCGGATCTCCCTGCCCGAGCGCCGAGATCGTGCCGTCGGTGCCGATGGTCACCGAGGCGCCCGGCGGCACGGCGGCCGGCCCGGCGTCGGTCATGATCGGCTGGCCGTGCAGCGTGAGCTGGCCGTCGGCGGTCATTTCGATGTTGCCGCCACGGGTGTAGGCTTCGCGGCCCTGCGCATCGCGCACCGCAATCCAGCCCTGGCCCTGAATGGCCACGTCGAGCGGGCGACCGGTCTGCTGCATGGCGCCGGGCGTGAAGTCGGTGCCCGGCGTGGACGTGGCCACGAAGGTGCGCGTGCCCGTGGTGCCGTCCGGGGCGCGCACCGGCGCCTGACGGAACGCCGCGAGCTGGGCGCGAAAGCCCGGCGTCGACACGTTCGCCAGATTGTTGGCCGTGGTCGACTGCTGCTCCATGGCCTGCTTTGCGCCCGTCATGGCGATATAGATCAGACGATCCATCGACGGCCTCCGTGCAAGTTACGCATGCGCGCCGCTCCGCGTTACAGGTTGACCATCGTCTGCATCAACTGGTCTTCCGTCTTGATCGTCTGCGCATTCGCCTGATAGTTGCGTTGCGCGGTGATCATGTGGACCAGTTCAGCCGTCAGGTCGACGTTCGACGCTTCCACGGCGCCCGCCTGCAGCTTGCCGAGGTTGGTGCCACCCGGCACGCCAACGATCGGAATGCCCGACGCAGCCGACTCCGACCAGAGGTTGTTGCCCATCGGGATCAGGCCCTGCACGTTGTTGAAGTTGGCCAGCGCGACCTGACCGAGCACCATCGACTGGGTGTTCGAATACGTGCCCACGATCGTGCCGTCGGCATTGAAGGTGAAGCCGGTCAGACGACCCGAGGAGTAGCCGTTCTGCGTGAGGGTGTTCGGCGTGTAGGTATTGCCGTATTGCGTGGTGCCCGACAGGTCAAGCGTCATGTTCCCGTTCGACGCGCCGTTGGCATAGGTGATCGTGGGCAGCGTGATCGGGCCGGTCACGGTGGCGCCCGTCGAGTCCGTCTGCGACACGAGGCTGCCGGCCGAGTTGAACGTCATCGTGCCGATCGGGCCGGCGCCGACTTGCGTCGTGCCGTCGACCGAGGCGTAGACCGTCCAGGTGGCGTTGTTGGTGGTCGTGTCGACGCTCGTCTTCTTGAAGTAGAGGTTCACGTCGTGCGAATTGCCCAGCGAGTCGTAGACCTTGAGCGACGTGGCGTTCGTGTAGGAATTCGGATCGGTGATCGAGAACGGCGTGGTGTTCACGGCGCTGCGCGAATCCAGGTTGAACTGGCCGGTGACCTTGGTCGTGGCCGTGGGCGCCAGGTCACCCGTCGGGATTTGCAGATCGACTGGCGACACGCTGTTGATGATGCCGTTCGGGCCGGCCAGATAACCGGTCAGATGATCGCCGTTGGCGTCGACGATGTAACCGTTCTTGTCGAGCGAGAACTGGCCATTGCGCGTGTACGCGATGGTGCCGTTGTTCGACACGCGGAAGAAGCCGTTGCCCGAAATGGCCAGGTCGAGCTGGCGGTTCGTGACGGTAATGTCGCCCTGCGTGAACTGCTGCGCGATCGCGGCCACTCGCGTGCCGATGCCGACGGTGTTGTTGCCCGCGCCGAACAGCGAGTTGGCGTAGATGTCGGCGAATTGCGCCTGCCCCTGCTTGAAGCCGACGGTCGCCGCGTTGGCAACGTTGTTGCCGATCACGTCGAGGTCCTTGGAGGCAGCGTTCAGGCCGCTCAATCCGGTCGAAAAGGCCATGTGATACTCCTGAGATTCGGTTGACGACGCAGCGCGTCGTGATGGATTCGTTAAGAGGCTTGAGCGGTCGGGTTACAGAATTTCACGCACGTCGGCGAGCTTGACGTTCGAACCCGTGCCGACGTTGAGCATCGGCGAGCCGGTCGTGCTGGCCACCACGCTTTGCACCTGGGCATACGAAAGCAGTGTCGGCGTCATGGCCTTGCCATTGGCCGAAGCGCTCACCGACAAGGTGTACTTGCCGTCGGCCACGGCGGTGCCCGAGTCGTCCTTGGCGTCCCAGGTGAGCGCCTGCACACCGGCATCGAGCGCACCCGCATTGACCGTGCGAACCACCTTGCCCGTGGCGTCCTTGATCTGGATTGTGACGGTGTCGGCGTCGCTCGGCAGTTCGAAGCCGAACGGCGTGGCGGTCTTCGTGACCGTGCCGTCGGTGGCCGTGGTGCTGCCCACCCCGATGGTGCTGCCCGGAATCAGCACGCCCTTGCCCACGAGCGCGGCGGCCTGCAGACTCTGCGTCGAGTTGATCTGCGAGGTCACCGCCGAGAGCGTGGTGTTGAGCTGGGTGATGCCCGAGACCGTGCTGATCTGCGCGAGCTGCGAGGTCACCTGCGAGTTGTCCATCGGGTTGAGCGGGTCCTGGTTGTTCATCTGTGCGACGAGCAACTTCAGGAAACTGTTCTGGAGATCGTCGGCGCTGCCGGCCGATGAGTTCGAGCTGGCGCTGCTGGCCGTGCCGTTGATCGAATCGAGGAACGTCTGCGAGAAGTTCGCGGCGTTCGACGTATTGATACTTGCCATGGTTCTGGTCTCCGCGCGGCTTCTTACTGGCCGACCGTGAGGGTTTTGAGCATCAGCGTCTTGGCGGTGTTGAGCGCCTCGACGTTGGCTTGATACGAGCGGGAAGCGGAGATCATGTTGACCATCTCCTCCACCGGATTCACATTGGGCATCGTCACGTAACCCTGCGCGTTGGCGGCCGGGTTCTTGGGGTCGTACACGGTCTTGAGCGGCGACGGGTCGTCGACCACGCCCGCCACCTTCACGCCGCCCACGTCGGCGCCCGCCACGGGGTTGACCTGAAACACGACCTGCTTGGCCCGGTATGGCTGGCCGTCCGGGCCGGTCACCGATTCCGCGTTGGCCAGGTTGCTGGCGGTGACGTTCATGCGCTGGGACTGGGCCGTCATGGCCGAGCCGGCAACGTCGAAGATGCTCATGAGTGGCATGGCGCTTACCCTTGTTGCGTGATGGCTGCCAGCATCGTCTTGATCTGGCTGGACAGGACCGTGAGGCCCGTTTGGTAATGCACGGCGTTGTCAGCGAAGTTCACGCGCTCGGCGTCGAGTTCGACAGTGTTGCCATCGACACTCTGCTGGTACGGCACGCGGTACAGGAGCTCGGGGCCGCCCATCGGCGGGGCGGTGCTCACCGCACGCCCGGCAATGTGGCGCGAGGACGTGCGTGCGAGCGACACGCTCGTCTCGGTGGCGACTTGCTGTTGCGCGCCGCGCTCGACGGCCTGGCTCAGGGCATTGTTGAAGTCGACGTCGCGCGCCTTGTATCCGGGCGTATCCGCGTTGGCGATGTTCGACGAGATCACCTCCTGGCGATAGGCGCGCATGGCCAGCGCCTGCTGGGAAAATCGCAATGCCGCGTCCAGTTTGTCCATGATCTCGCCTCGCCCGATGCTTGCCTTGATGCTGGGGTACCGCTCAAAGAAACCTGTCCGTCGGCGCTCGCGGCGCGCCCGGACCGCTCAGAAGACTCTGGCGGACGGCGCGCGGTGCGCAGACGGGATGTCCTGCCGGGTCCGGGAAAAGTGCGGACCTTTTGGCATGCTTCGCATCGTATGCGTAGCCCCCGGGATTCAATCGGAGGAATAGGAAGGAGATTGGCCGCCATTTCGGGCCATGCCCGACAGGCCGACATCTCTAGAATGGCTTCCTGACGGCATCGGGCGGGGTTCGCCCCCCAGGCACAGGAGCACTGCCCGGTGCCGTCGGCTTCCCGGCCCGACGCGCATCGCGCCGGACGACGCCGACGATCGATGGGGAAGTCGTCGAGGTGGTTTGAACGCCGCACCCCGGGAAGCCCTCCCGGTGACGGCCGCAAGGAGAGTGAGCATGGCAGGCAAATTCGGCGGCGGTAGCGCCAATGCCCCCCGCGCGCGTCATACATGGCTGCGCGGTCGACGCTCGTCCCTGTTTTCCCGCGTGTTTCCGGGTGTCGTGGCCGCCACGCTGAGCCTCGCGGCGGTTGGCATCGTGGGCGATGTCCATGCGGCAAGCGCGAACCCGGGCGTCGCCACCGATCCGGCTGCCCAAACGCTGGGCAATACGCTCGGACCGGCCGCCATTGTCATTCCCGGCAACAACGCCGCCGGCGGTGTTGCGACGCATGTGGCGAGTGTCGGGCGTCCGGTTGCGACAATAAACACGTCGCCTCAGCCGGGTGCACCGGCCCAGGGGGGGGCCATGGCGGGTCCCGGCGCCCCGGTCGCCCCGGCCATGCCCGCCGCCAACGCCCAATTCCAGAACACCCAGGTCATTCGCCAGACGGCCGAGCGCTTTCTGCGCGAGCAGACGACCGGCCTGCCCGGTGCCGTGAACATCACCGTGGGCGACGCCGTGTCCGACCGCATGCCGGCGTGCACGGCGCTCGAACCCTTCCTGCCGCCCGGTGCCCGCCTCTGGGGCTCGACGACGGTTGGCGTACGTTGCGCGGGCGAGCGTCCGTGGACGCTATATTTGCAAGCCCGCGTGAGCATCACCGCCACGTACTTCGTGGCGGCGCGCCAGATCAACCCCGGCGAGACGATCGGGCCAAACGATCTTTCGCCGCGCCAGGGTGACCTCACGCTGCTGCCGCGCACGGTCGCCACCGACGCCAGCCAGATCGTCGGCACCGTCGCCGTGAACCGTATTACCTCGGGCCTGCCGATCCGCTCCGATCTGCTGCGCAGTGCGATTGCCGTTCAGCAAGGACAGACGGTGCGCGTCGTCTCGCGCGGCTCCGGCTTCGAAGTCAGCACCGAGGGCCAGGTGCTTTCGCGCGCGAGTGCCGGCGATCCGGTGCAGGTGCGCACGCGCGCCGGGCAGGTCGTGAGCGGCACGGTCAAGACCGGCAAGAGCGGTGGCGTCGAGGTCGAAGTTGCACTATAAGTGAGCGCACACTTTCATTGAAAGTCTTTGAATATTTGTAGAACACACCCAGGCGCTTGAACTGGTAACAGGATGTTACTTGCCTAAAGTTATGGCGGATAATGCCGTTACACAGGCAGGTTTCTGGGGAAAGCACATGAAAATCGAACCACCGGCCAATCCGCTGAAAGGCGTTGGCGCGAACAAGGCGACCACCGATCGGACGACGTCTGGCACTGCGAGTGCCAACGGTCCTGCTGCGTCCGTGACAAGCGCGGGCAGCGATGCGAGCGTGAGCACGAGCGCCTTGTCGTCGGAGATGCGCGCGTTGCAGGCCGGGCTGGCCAAGACGGGATCGGCGGACATCGACGTTGCGAAGGTGGCGGCGATCAAGCAGGCGATTGCCGACGGCACGCTGGCCATCGATGCATCCAAGATTGCGGACGGCGTCATCCAGACGGCTCGCGATCTGCTTTCCACCCAATCGAAGTCATGACAATCGATGCCCTGCTGAACGCCCTGTCTGTCGAGACGAACGCCATTGGTGCGTTCGCCGCGTTGCTTGGCGAGGAACAGCAGGCATTGGTGAGCGGTACGCTGGACACGCTGCCGGAACTGACCGAGCGCAAGACGCGAGCGGTCGCCGAACTGGCGTCACTCGGTCGCGAGCGCGACGCGCGGCTGGAAGCCCTGGGTTATGCGCCCGACGAGACGGGGGCCACAGCTGCCGCCGCCGCTGACGCCCGGGTGGATGCGGCATGGAAGGCGCTCCTCGCCGCGGCCGCCGAAGCCAAGCGTGCGAACGACACCAACGGCGTCCTGATCCGCACGCGCCTGACTTACACCCAGCAAGCGCTGAATGTCCTCTACGGGCCGCAACAAAGCGCCCCTCTCTACGGCCCCGACGGCCGCACCGCACCGCGCTCAAGCGGTGGAAGCGTGACGGCCTGAGGCAATGCGCTTCAGCGATGGCTTCATCGCGAGTGTCTCCTGGCGGCATATCCCGCCTTCCGGAAAAAAATAACGAACTCCCCTGTATTGGCGGTCGCTCGTAAATCCCGCTGTCAACACCTCACAGCGACAAGCGGCTGGTCTTGCTTGCCGAAGGGATCAAAGCTCGCCACTCGACCCGATATTCGAACGCAATACGCGCCACTCGGTGTTTGAATGCGTTCAACGCGGGTGCCGTCCGCTCTGACTTCGCTGGAAACCTGACCCGCCGCACGCCACCCGTTGCCGAGCGCACGTTCGAACGCTTGCGCAATGACGTCCGGTGTCTGTCTGTCGGAAGCAGCGGCGACGCTTGATTGACGAATTACGGCTTGCTCCGCGCTACTGCCCTGCGCAGCGGTGGACGAAGCGCGAACCGAGTCATTCACGGCGTCTCTCCAATCCTTCAGCGGCGGGCGCGCAGGAGTGCTCTCGACAATCTCGCTGGGCTTCGGCGATGACACACGCCGTTCGCCATTCCCGGATCCCGTCTTGCGGGGTGGTCTTTTCGTAACAGGAGGTTGCGGCGAACGCTGGCGGGAGGGGTTCGCGCCCGCATCCGCGTCGTTCGTCTCCTGTCTGACGGGAACGGCGACGAGATGCACCGTGAGGGTCGGGGGGGCACCTGTGCGAATCCACGGCGCCCCCCTGAATGGAACGAACAGGACAATGATGATGTGGAAAAGCAAAGACGACGTGAATGCGATCACGAACAGACGCCATTGTCGGGAAGCAAAGCCGTCTTTGCTCATGGGGTCGCGAATCAGGGGATCGTCACCGCGTAAAGGCCGCGTCGCTTATCGAACTTCCTTGAAGTAGTGATAGGTGTGGACATTCCCGTTCCAGTGATACGAGCAAACCGACTCTCGATCGAGTCTGTCCCGGTAGCGACTTGGAATGACTTGCCCTGAAACAAATTCGGCGCGCGCTTGACCGCCAAACGCATCCAGCAATGCGCAATTCCACAGGGGGGACGTAAGATCCTGCGTTTCGGGGTTGTTCATTTGGTCCTCGCTATCGAGTGAATGGGAATAACGCGGGGGGATGCTTTGCACGGATTTCGTTTTGCCACTAATGCGGAAGGATCAATTCCGTCGGTCATGTGCCATCGGTGCCTCCGGCCAGGAATGATGGACCGCTCGATCAAACGGCCCTCAACGTGCTCATAAATTTCGAATAATCCGGGGCAATAGAAGTCTCGCGTCCCAATGTCTCCGTGGAACTTGTACGCTCTCGACATGCACCCGCCATGGCAAACGTGTTGCCATCGGCACGCCGCGCATTGCGGATCGACTTTTCGTGTCCGAAATGCCATGGATCGCGGGGCGTTGGCGATATCGACCAGCGTCGCATCTCTCAGATTGCCCAGCTTGGCGGCAGGATTTCCGGACATCGAGGCGCATGGGTAGACGTCGCCAAGAGGGTCGACCGACAGGTTGAAATCCGCACAATTGGACATCCCAATGCAGTCTGCCGGCTTGCCGTAGAGGATCGCTCTCGTTTTCACGACGAAATCATGACCGTAGACGTAGCGCTCGTCGCCCGCATTCAACCACCGGTCGTACATTGATTTCCAAGCGGCGGCGTATTCCGACGGGCTGATCGCAAGCTGGTCATAGTGATCCCTGGCCGAGCCTGAAAGCGTTAGCGGTATTACGTTGAACCCCAATTGGTGCTTGAAAAGGAAATCAATGATTTCCGTTGTCCGATTCATCGTTGCCTGAGTGAGTACAACGCATACGCCTGGATTCAACCCGACGGCGCGCAACGCTTCAATGGCCTTCCAGGTATTCTCGAACGAACCGGCTCCCGATCGATAAGTACGGAAACGATCATTGATCTCCGCGGGACCATCCAGCGACAAGCTCACATCAAAGCCATCGTCTGCGAATTGCTTGGCCCATGTGCTATCCAGTAGCGTGCCGTTCGTCTGCACGCTGTTCGTGAAACGAATGCCATCGGCGAGCTCGGATTGAAATTCAATGATCTTTCGAAAAAAGTCTCGCCCAGCGACGAGCGGCTCACCGCCGTGCCAGATAAAGTCAACCTCATCGACAATCTTCTGATGTCGCGCCAGCGCCAGCGTTTCGCGAATCGTGATGAACAACGTTTCCGTGTCCATGATTGGCCTGCGAACATCATCGTTGTAGCAGTATGTGCACGCCAAATTGCAGATGTGCGTGGGTTTGATCACGTTGACCAGCCGCATGCCTCCCTCCCTTATCAATCGCCTGATGGACGGCCGACACGAGCATCGGGGGCTGCTTTGCCGTAGCAGGCAGAATAGCGCTGGCACGGCGACAAAGGTGTTGGGAAAATTCCGTTGTGCTGCCACTCAAAAGCAGTAGATATGCGTAGTTGAGACACAAAAAAACCCTCGGGAGCTATCGCTTCACCGAGGGTTTTCAGACGGGGCCTGACGGCGCCGCTTCCGCCTTTGGAGGGTCGGTCAGCTCGCCGACGTCCAGGCCTTTTCACGCAGCGTCGCCCGCAAGCGCGAAATCGCCTGACTGTGCAACTGGCACACACGTGACTCGCTGACTTCCAGCACCGCACCGATTTCGCGCAGATTCAGCCCCTGCTCGTAATACAGGCTCATCAGCAGCTTCTCGCGATCGGGCAATCGGTCGATGGCATCGACCACCCCGCCGCGAAGGCCCTCGTCGAGCAGCATCGTCAGCGGATCCGCGCCCGGATCGGAACAGATGCGGTCGATGAACGGCTCTTCATCCGCCGATTCGAAGTCCTCGTAATAGATCAGCTGGCAGCCATGCACGTCCTGCAGCATCTGCTGATACTCGGACAGCCCGATGGACATCTCGCCCGCAATCTCACTCTCCGACGGCCCCCGGCCCAGACGCTGCTCCAACCGCTGCACCGCCTGCTCGATCTGACGCGCTGTCTTGCGGATACCGCGTGACGCCCAGTCCAGCTCGCGCAACTCGTCGAGCATCGCGCCACGAATGCGCTGACTCGCGTACGTCTCGAACTGCGCGCCCTGCGTCTCCTGGTACCGGTTCGCTGCATCGAGCAGCCCCAGCATGCCGGCCTGAATCAAATCCTCCAGCTCGACGCTCGCCGGCAGCTTCGCCATCAATTGCAGCGCCAGACGGCGCACCAACGGCGCGTATTGGGTCAGCGTGTCGTTCGTGTCGACCTTCCCGCGCGCGGTATACATGTTTCCCTCCGCTTCCTCTCGACGCGTGCCGTAACGCTCAGACCGTGTGCGCGCTGAGCGCGCCCACACCGTGCGTCAACTCGCCGCCGCCCAGCGCCGCCGGGCCCGACTCACGCACCGCCAACGGCCAATGCGTGACCTGTGCCGCCAACTGACGATACGCGATCGCCGCCGGCGCCATCGGAAACGCATCCACAACGGTGCGCGCGAGCTGCCGCGCCCGCACGACCTGGCGGTCCGCCGGTACGTGACCGGCCAGCTCCAGCGATACCGCCAGATAACGACTCGCCGTCGTGGCCAGATTGCGGCACACGACGCGCGCCTCCATATCCTCCGCCCGGTTCACCACCACCCGGAACTGCGCCAGCGCATATTCGAAATGCGCCCGCTTGATCCACGAATACGCCCCCGTGATCGATGCCGGCTCGCGCCCCAGCACCACCAGCACGTCGTGCGCATGCGCCGCGAGCGGACTGAGCAGCGCACCCGCATGCGTGCAGTCGATGACCACCACGTCCGGTTCCCCCATCGTCAGCAGCGGCAATGCGCGCGCCGGATCGATGCGCTCGGGATGCCGGTGCGCGACCGGCACCAACGCCACGTTATCGCGCGTGGATACCCGAATCGACTCCGGTGCGACCCGCCCCACGAGCACGTCGTGAATGTCGCCTCTCAACGGCAGGCCCAGCGCCGGCGCGGCGTGACCGCTCTCGTCGGCCAGCACCACATCCTGACCATGATGGGCCAGCGCGCTGGCCAGATTCAGGGCAACACTCGTCTGACCGGCTTCAGGCGTACTTCCCACCACCGCGACGATGCGCGTGGCATGGCGCGCCACGAGCCGGCGCAGTCCCTCCGCTTGATCGAGTACGAGTTTAACCAAAGCAGGCCTCGCCTGAAGGTTGCGCGGGCGCGAACAACCCGCTGTAGTTGGGATCGACCCCGCGCACCACGGCCGGCAAGTCCTCTTCGGCCGGCACGAACGGCGAGCCGGTCACCGGCGCCGAGAGCGCCGTCTCGATCAGGAATTGCTTGTCGGCCACGTGCAGGTTCTCGGGCACCCGCTGTCCCGTGGAGACGTAATGCACCGGCAACCGGTGACGAATGACCGTGTCGAGCACCGATCCCAGGTTGGTCGTCTCGTCGAGTTTCGTCAGGATACACCCGGCCAGATCGCCGCCCCCCTCCGCGCTCGCGCTGCGATAGGCATGCACGACTTCGTTGAGCGTGTCGCCGTGACTCGTGGCGTTGAGCAGCAGCAGTCGCTGCACCGGCGTTTCCGCTCCGCACAGCATCGCCACCTGCTCGGGCACGGTGCGATCGCGCTGGCTCATGCCCACCGTATCGATCAGCACCATGTGCTTGTTGCGCAGCTCGGTCAGCGCCAAACGCAGGTCAGTGGCGTCTTTCACCGCATGCACCGTCACGCCGAGAATCTTGCCGTAGATGCGAAGCTGCTCATGGCCGCCGATACGATAACTGTCGGTCGTGAGCAAGGCGAGCTTCTCGGCGCCATGACGCATCACGCAACGCGCCGCGAGCTTGGCCGTGGTCGTGGTCTTGCCAACGCCGGTCGGCCCCATCAGCGCATACACGCCACCGCGATCCATCAGTTCGTCTTCGTTCGGCATGACGGGCAGGTTGCGCGTGAGCGCGCTCTTGACCCATTCCAGACCGCTCTCGCGATCGCCGCCCTCGGGCAGATGCTCGAGCAACGCGCGACCCAGCTGCGCCGAAAAGCCGGCGGCAAGCAGCGTGCGCAGGATCTCGCCCTGCGCCGGCGAACGGCGTTGCTTGTCGTTCCAGACCAATCCGGCCACCTGCTCTTCGAGCAGACCGCGCATGGTCTGGAGCTCGCCCATCATGCTTTGCGCGAACGCGCTCGCCGCCGCGGCGTCGTGCGCGCCCATGACCGACGCTGCCGGCACGGCAGGCACGACCGGCGCGGCCTGACGTGGACGCGGACGATGCGTGGGCAGATCGCCGCTCGCTAGCACGTCCAGATCCTCCTCCGCCAACGCCACGATTTCCACGCCGTTGGCGACCGAGCGATTGGACAACACGACCGCATCGGGTCCGATTTCCTCGCGAATCTGGCGCAGTGCGTCGCGGCACGTGCCCGCAAAGAATTTCCGAATCTTCACGCTTGACCTCCGATGAGTGCCGTCATTTTCACGTTGCGTGTGTCAGGCACTTCCGCATACGACAAAACCTTGAGCTGCGGCAGGCTGCGGCGCAGGAAGCGCGAGAGCAGCGAACGCAGCGGATGTTGAACCAGCAAGACGGGTGGCAAGCCCTGTCGCTCCTGACGCGACACGGCAGCCTGGGTTTCGCGCAGCAACGTGTCCGCGAGGCCCGGCTCGAGACCGGTACCGCCGCCGGCGGACAACGCCTGCGTGAGAATGCGTTCGAGATTGGCGTCGAGCCCCACCACTTCGAGATCGCCGTTGCCCGGGAACACGCTCTGCGTGATCGCCCGGCCCAGCGACAGGCGCACCAGCGCCGTGAGTTCGTAGGGATCCTGCACGCGCGCGCCGTGCTCGGCGATGGTGTCGATGATGGTGCGCATGTCGCGAATCGGCACCTGCTCCTCGAGCAGGTTCTGCAGCACCTTCTGAAGCGTGGTGAGCGCGATCGTCTTGGGCACCAGGTCTTCGATGAGCTTCGGCGCGTCCTTGCCGATGCGCTCGATGAGCTGCTGCACTTCCTGACGGCCGAGCAGTTCGTGGGCGTGCGCGTTGATCAGGTGATTCAGGTGCGTGGCCACCACGGTGCCCGCATCGACCACGGTGTAGCCATACGCCTGCGCCTGATCGCGCTGGCCCACGTCGATCCACGTGGCGGGCAGGCCGAAAGCCGGATCGCGCGTGGGCGTGCCCTGCAGCGGCGCGCTGACCTGCCCCGGATCGATCGCGAGCAGCTGTCCCGGATAGGCGTCGCCCTCGCCGATGATCACGCCCTTTAGCGTGATTCGATACTGGTTCGGGCGCAGCTCCAGATTGTCGCGAATATGCACCACCGGAGCCAGGAAGCCGATCTCCTGCGCGAACTTCTTGCGAATGCCCTTGATGCGCTTGAGCAATTCCCCGTCCTGGTTGCGGTCGACCAGCGGAATCAGGCGATAGCCGACTTCGAGCCCCAGCGGATCGACGAGCGCCACGTCGTCCCACGACGCCTCGGCCACTTCGGCCGGCGTGGATGCGGCCACCGGCGTCGGACGCACGGCCTGTTGCCTGGCGGCTTCCGCACGGCGGAACTGCCAGCGGGCCAACGCGCCCAGGCCGACGGCCAGCAGCAGGAAGGCGAAGTGCGGCATGCCCGGAATCAGTCCCATCAGGCCGAGAATCGCCGCCGTGATGCCCAGCACGCGAGGATTGCTGAACAGCTGCGAGACGACCTGCTGGCCGACGTCTTCGTCGGTCGCGACGCGCGAGACCACCACACCGGCGGCCGTCGAGATCACCAGCGCCGGGATCTGCGCGACGAGACCGTCACCGATGGTCAGCAGCGTGTAATTCTTCGCCGCCGTGGCCAGATCGAGATTGTGTTGCACCACCCCCACGATCAGGCCGCCGATGATGTTGATGAGCATGATCAGCAGGCCGGCGACAGCATCGCCGCGCACGAACTTCGACGCACCGTCCATCGAGCCGTAGAAGTCGGCTTCCTGGGCGATCACC
This sequence comes from Pandoraea morbifera, assembly GCF_902459575.1. Lineage (NCBI taxonomy): Bacteria > Pseudomonadati > Pseudomonadota > Betaproteobacteria > Burkholderiales > Burkholderiaceae > Pandoraea > Pandoraea morbifera. The sequence continues at coordinate 37,033 of NZ_CABPSD010000011.1, read as the reverse complement.
GCGCGGCGCTTGCGTGCCTCCTCCTCGCCGATGAGACCGGCGTTCAGATCGGCGTCGATGGCCATCTGCTTGCCGGGCATGGCGTCGAGTGTGAAGCGCGCGCCGACTTCGGCGATACGCCCGGCGCCCTTCGTGATCACCATGAAGTTGATGACCACGAGGATGATGAACACCACGATACCGACGGCATAGTTGCCGCCCACGAGGAAGTGGCCGAAGGCCTCGATGACCTTGCCGGCGGCGTCGGGGCCGGTGTGACCTTCGAGCAGCACCACGCGGGTGGACGCCACGTTCAGCGACAGACGCAGCAGCGTGGAGAACAGCAGCACGCTCGGGAACGCCGCGAAGTCGAGCGGCTTTTGCGTGTACATGCTCACGAGCAGCACCATCACCGACAGGGCGATGTTGAACGTGAACAGCAGATCCAGGATGAACGGCGGCAACGGCAGGATCATCATGCCCAGAATCATGATGATCAGCACCGGGGCGGCCAGCGACTTCAGGTTGCCGCCGAGGAGCAGTTGCGACGAGCGCAGCAGCTGGTTCGCGCGAGGGTTCAGGTTCATTCGTTACACTCGTTTCGGCCCGCCGCGCCGCGGCGCGTCGAGCTCGACCGGCACCGGCAGGTCCGACGGGGTGCGCGGCTCGGCCCCCCCCTCGGTACGCCAGCGGCGAAGCTGGAACACCCACGCCAGGACTTCGGCCACGGCCGTGTACAGGGTGGCGGGGATTTCATGGCCGATCTCCACGTGACGATGCAGCGCGCGGGCGAGCGGCGGAGCCTCGAGAATCGGAATGTTGTGCTCGGCGCCCATCTCGCGGATGCGCTGTGCGACGAGATCGACGCCCTTGGCGAGCACGCGCGGCGCGCGCATGTTGTCCTTGTATTCCAGGGCGACGGCAAAATGCGTCGGGTTGGTCACGATCACGTCGGCCTTGGGCACGTCCTGCATCATGCGACGGCGCGCCGCCTGGCGCTGCAACTGTCGGATATGCGCCTTGAGGTGCGGATCGCCCTCGGATTCCTTGTTCTCCTGCCGCACTTCCTCTTTGGTCATGCGCAGCTTCTTGTAGTGCTGCCAGAGCTGGTATGGCACGTCGATCGCCGCCACCAGCAGCAGCGACGCCACGATGAACGCGCAGCACACCACGATCATCTCGCCCACATACGGCAGCGCCGCGCGCGGCGACTGGGTCATCAGCCCCATCACGGCGTCCTTGTCACGCGCGATGGCCCAGTAGGCCACGGCGCCGACCAGCAGCGTCTTTGCCACGGCCTTGACGAGTTCGACGAGCCCCTGCGTCGAGAACATGCGCCCCAGCCCCTTGAGGGGGTTCAGGCGGCCGAAGTTGGGCGCGAGCGATTGGGTGGTGAACAGCCAGCCGCCCAGCGCCATCGGGGCGACGATCGCGGCAATGACCAGCACGGCAAACAGCGGCGCGATGGTCATCAGGGCGTCGGCGCCGGAATGCGCGGCATAGGACAGCATGCGGCGGGTGTCCATGGCGGTGCCCGGCTCGAACTGCATGCCGCGGCGCATGAGCTGGCCGAAGCCCTGCGAGATCCGGTCGGCCGTCATCCAGAGACCGGCGACCCCGGCCGCCAGCAAAGCGAACGTGGAAAGCTCGCGCGAACGCGCAACCTGCCCCTCCTCGCGCGCCTTTTCAAGGCGCCGAGGGGACGCTGGTTCCGACTTTTCGAGATCGCTATCCTCAGCCATGCCCTATCCACAACGGGCGGACGAACCCACCCTATCGCGACCGATTATGGCCGTAACGGTCAAGTCACAAAGGGGGGAATAGAGGCGGGATTGGGCGGTATTTCACGCCGGCGGTGAAAATAGCGTCGCGAGGCGCCCGGCGCCGGACCCGCCGACGCGGGCCGGCGGGTCCGGGGCGGGTCGGCCTCAGAAGCCGAGACTCGCGAGCAGGTCGTCGACCTGCTCCTGATCGGACACGATATCCGTACGGCCTTCCTTCTTGATCTGCGGACCGTTGAGCAGGGAATCTTCCGCTTCCTTGCGCTTCTCGGGCGGCATGTTCTCGAGCAGCGTCTGGATCAGATGCTTTTCGATTTCCTGCACCACTTCCATGACTTTCTTGATGACCTGTCCGGTCAGATCCTGAAAGTCCTGCGCCATCATGATTTCCATCAGGTGGTTGTTGGTCGCGCGGGTGTCGTCGGGCACGCGGCGCAGGTAGGTTCGCGTCTCCTGAACGAGCTCGCGCGCGTCGTCGAGCTCGAGCGGCTGGTCGAACCACCTGGCCCAGCGCGCGTCGAGCGCGGTGGCGTCCGCTTCGAGACGGTCCTGAATGGGCTTGGCCAGTTCGATGGCCGTGAGCGCGCGAACGGCCGCCTGCTCGGTCATCGACGCCACATAGTTCAAACGGTCGCGGGCATCGGGAATCGCCTCGGCCGCCTGCTCGAGTTGCTTGTCCAGCCCGAGTTCGCGCAGATTGTCGCGCAACATGCGCGTGAGCTGCCCGATTCGCATGAGCATGCGCTCGGCCGGGTCGGCTTCACCGGTCACGTAAGCGGCGTCGGGCTCGCCCGGCCATTCAGTGCTCGCGTCGTGGGTCACGCTCAGGCCCCCGTTTTTTCCATTTTCTCGAAGATCTTGCCGAGCTTTTCGTCGAGGGTGGCGGCCGTGAACGGCTTGACCACGTACCCGCTCGCGCCGGCCTGGGCGGCGGCGATGATGTTTTCCTTCTTGGCTTCGGCCGTCACCATCAGCACGGGGAGCTTCGAGAGGTTCGGGTCGGCGCGGATCTGCTGGAGCATCGTCAGGCCGTCCATGTTCGGCATGTTCCAGTCCGAGACCACGAATTCGAAATTGCCGCCACGCAGTTTGGCCAGGGCGGCCGCGCCGTCTTCCGCTTCATCGACATTGGAGAAGCCGAGCTCCTTGAGCAGATTTCGCACAATGCGTCGCATCGTCGGAAAATCGTCGACGACCAGGAATTTCATGTTCTTGTCTACCATCATCACTCCAATTCTGCCGACATCCCGCTGGGATGCCGGCGATATTCACGGGCAATATCCGCCATCACTCAGTGCCCTGAGTGTGCTCGCAATCCGAGGCGAAGCATACGGCGAAAAGGTGCCAAAAAGGCGTCCTACTATACCCGTTGCGTGCGTTCGCCAAATTTCGCGACCTGATGAAGCACTTTGCGCGCCATTTCGTGCAGCGGGACCACTTCTTCCGCACCGCCCATCGCGATGGCCTCGCGCGGCATGCCGAACACGATGCAGCTCGCTTCGTCCTGGGCGAACGTGTAGGCGCCGGCGCGGCGCATCTCGACCAGTCCGGCCGCACCGTCGCGTCCCATGCCCGTGAGGATCACCCCGATCGCGTTGCGCCCGGCGTGCACCGCCGCGGAGCGAAAGAGTACATCGACCGATGGCCGATGTCGATTCACCGGCGGGGCCGGGTCGAGCAACGCCACGTAGTTCGCACCGCTGCGCGAGAGCTGCAGGTGCGTGTCCCCGCCCGGGGCAATGTACGCGTGCCCCGGCAACACCCGCTCGCCGTGCTCGGCTTCCTTCACGGTGATGCGGCAAAGCCCGTTCAGGCGTTGTGCGAACGACTTCGTGAAGCCCGCCGGCATGTGCTGTGTGATGAGAATCGCCGGTGCATCGGGCGGCATCGGCACGAGCACTTCGCGAATCGCTTCGGTGCCCCCTGTCGACGCGCCGATGATGATCAGCTTCTCGGTCGACACCAGCGGGTTGCGCAGCATCGGGGCGGCCTCGACCGGCGCGGGCGCCGCGCTCTTGGGCGGGGCGCTGCGCACGCGGGCGCGGGCCGCCGCGCGAATCTTGTCGGCGATCATCTCGCCGTATTCGAGCATGCCGTCGCGAATGCCCAGACGCGGCTTCGTCACGAAATCCACCGCGCCGAGTTCTAGCGCGCGCAGCGTGACCTCCGAGCCGCGCTCGGTGAGCGACGACACCATGAGCACCGGCATCGGCCGCAGACGCATGAGCTTCTCGAGGAAGTCCAGGCCGTCCATGCGCGGCATTTCGACGTCGAGCGTGAGCACGTCCGGGTTGTGTTGCTTGATCAGGTCGCGCGCCACGAGCGGGTCGGGTGCGGTCGCCACGACGGTCATGTCCGGTTGTGCATTGATGATCTCGGTCATCAGGCTGCGCACGAGTGCGGAATCGTCCACGCACAGGACTTTGATTGGTTCGCTCAAGCCTCCTCCATTTGTCGGTTGTCAGGCCCCGGCCGAGGCTTGGCATTTCTGGCCGGTGGCGCAAAGAGTTCTACGGAACCCCGTACTTCGCGTGCGCGCAAACGCTGCGCGTACGCCTGTTCGCGCTGGACGATGGCCGGATCTCCCCGGTCGCCCAGCTTCTTGACCATCACCCGCCCGGTGCGCGGCAGAAAGCACACCTTGCGCGGATGGGGTCCGAGCAGATCCTGCGCAGTTACGCGAATCTGCTCCATCTCGAGATAGCGCAACACGAAATTCGCGTTGCGATCGCCGATGTTCAGTGTGGTCATGCCCGCGAGCACCGCACCGCCGCCGAAGACTTTCGCCTCGAGACGTTCACGTCGCGCGCCGAGCTTGATCAGCTCGTTGATGAGCATTTCCATGGCGTAGGCGCCATAGCGCATTGACGCCGAGAGAATGCGCTCGCGCTCGCTCTCGCCGTCGTCGGGCAGCATGAAGTGATTCATGCCGCCGATGCCGGTGACCGTGTCGCGCACGCACGCCGCCACGCACGAGCCAAGCACCGTCACGAGCATGATGTCTTCGGTCGTGACGAAATACTCGGACGGCAACAGCTTGACCGCCGGCGTATTGAACTGGTTGTCGAAGTAATGGTTGGTCGCGAGAGCTTCCGCCAGTGGCTGCGCCATATCAAGCTCCCCGTGCGCCCGCGCCTGCCAGTTCGTACACGGTCTGCCCCCGCAGACGGAACGCCCGGCTCACGTAGGTGAAGTTCTCGGAATGGCCCGCGAAGAGCAGGCCGTCCGGCTTGAGCAAGGGCACGAAGCGCTCGAGAATGCGCGCCTGCGTGGCCTTGTCGAAATAGATCATCACGTTGCGACAGAAAATCACGTCGAACGGACCGCCGATCTGCCACGACGGCGCGAGCAGATTCAGCGGCTCGAACGTCACAAGTTGCTGCAGCTCCGGGCGCACCTTGATCTTGCCCGCATTCGCGCCGGTGCCGCGCAGGAAGTGGCGGCGCAACTGCTCCTGCGTGAGTTTGCCGGTCTGCTCGCCGTTGTAGACCGCTGCCGACGCTCGCGCGAGCACCTGCGTGTCGACATCGGTGGCCAGCACGCTCGCGTTCGGACGCGTGCCCAGCGTATCGACCAGCGTCATCGCGATGGAATACGGCTCCTCGCCCGTCGACGCCGCGCAGCACCAGATCGAGATCGGCTTGGCGCGGTTGCGCACGAAATCGGCCAGCAGAGGGAAGTGGTGCGACTCGCGGAAGAACGATGTGAGGTTCGTGGTCAGCGCGTTGGTGAACGACTCCCACTCGGCGTCGCCGGTATCGGCCTCGAGCATGTCGAGATATTCGGTGAAGCTCGTCATGCCAAGCGCACGCAGGCGTCGCGCGATCCGGCTGTACACCATCTCGCGCTTGTGCTCCGCCAGGGCGATCCCCGCGCGTTGATAGATCAGATTTCGGATGCGGCCGAAGTCGGCCAGCGAGAATGAGAAATCGCGCTCGCCCGAGAGGGCCGCACCGCTGGCGCGCGCGAATTCCGCGCTGCGCGAGCCGCCATCGTCCGCGCCGGCGCCCACGGCCCCCCGACGCGAGAACGGTACGTTGTTGCGCGAATCAGTCATGGTCGCTCACTCAGGCGGCGCGCGCCAATGTCGGCGCCGGGTCGCGATGTGCGCTTCGCATTGCATGCACATTGCCGCCCGTGCCGGTGTTGCCGGTCTGGAATACCGATACGGCTACACGCAGGTCATGGGCCTGCGACTCCATCGCCGCGGCCGCAGCCGCGGCCTGCTCCACCAGCGCGGCGTTCTGCTGCGTGACTTCATCCATTTGCGCCACTGCGCGATTGACCTGCTCGATACCGCTCGACTGTTCGGCCGACGCCGCCGAGATCTCGCCCATGATGTCCGTCACGCGTTTGACCGCCTGCACGATCTCGTCCATGGTACGAGCCTGCTCGGCCACGAGCGCCGTGCCGTCCTGCACGCGGCGTGCCGAGTCTTCGATCAGCGCCTTGATTTCCTTGGCCGCTGCCGCGCTGCGTTGCGCCAGCGTGCGCACCTCGCCCGCCACCACCGCGAAGCCGCGCCCCTGCTCGCCCGCGCGCGCCGCTTCCACCGCGGCATTGAGCGCGAGAATGTTGGTCTGGAAGGCAATGCCGTCGATCACGGCGATGATGTCGACAATCTTGCTCGAGCTGCTGGAGATGCCGTCCATGGTCTCGCCGACCTGACCCGAGACCTGACCGCCGCGCAGGGCGATCTCCGAGGCATTGACGGCGAGCTGGCTCGCCTGGCGCGCGTTGTCGGCGTTCTGCTTGACGGTCGCCGTGAGCTGTTCCATCGACGAGGCGGTTTCTTCCAGCGAGGCGGCCTGCTGTTCGGTGCGTGCCGACAGATCCGTGTTACCCGCCGCGATCTCGTGTGCGGCCGTGGTGATCGACTCGGTGCCCTGCCGAATCTGTCCGATGGTGTCGGCCAGCGTTTGCTGCATGCGCTGCATGGCGTAGAGCAGGCTCGTGGTGTCGCCCGGCGCCACCGTCACCGGACTGTGCAGATCGCCGCCGGCAATGCGATGCGCGATCTCCGACGCGTACTCGGGCTCGCCGCCGAGGCTGCGCTGAACGTTGCGGATGATCGCCATCATGGCGATCGTGACGACGATGCCGATCGCGAGCAACGCAATGCCATAGCGGGCCAACGTGGCGTAGAACGCCTCGTCCACGTCCTGCACGTAGACGCCGCTCATCAATCCCCAGTCCCACGGCGCGTAGTACTTCACGAACGAGACTTTCGCGAGGCGCTTCTCGCTGTTGGGCATGCGCCCGTAATACTCGACGAAGCCCGCCCCCTTCTCCTTGGCCACGCGGGCCATCTCGACGAAGAGCAGCTTGCCGTTCGAGTCCTTGTAGTTGGAGACGTCACGGTTCACCAGATCGGCGAGCGTCGGGTGCATGAGCACGACCGGCTTCGAATTGAAGATGACCAGATAGCCGCTGTCGCCGTAACGCATGGACTTGAGCCGCGCCATGGCCTGCTGCTTCGCCTCGTCGACACTGATCTTGCCCGCCGCCGCCTGTGCCGCGTAATCGCGCACGATGCCGTCGGCGCTCGTGACGATGTTTTCCACCGAAGCCCGCCGCTCCGTCATCATCGTGTCACGCTCGTGCCAGGCAGCCCAGCCGCCGAGAATCAACAGCCCCAGCCACATCAGCGCCAGCGCGGACCAGAGTTTTGCCTTGAGACTCAACTGCATCATGGTGTTACCTCCACTACCCACGCCCTGGCGCCGCATCGATGTGCGGCGCGCGAAGGCGCTTGTCTTACGATTGTTGCCACTTGCCGACACGTATCTCGCGAGTCCGGACCATGCCGGGCGGAACACGTGCACCGTTCCTGTAGGGTGTTGCCAGGGCGTCGCCCGCGCGACGCCCGTCACGCGATCAGAAGGTTTCCCAGTCGCCGTTTGCGTCGTCCGTGCCCGTGCGAGCGGCGGCCGGCGCGGCCGGTGCCGGCTTGCGCAGCGGCGCCGGGGCCGCCTTGGCCACTGGCGCCGGGCTCGGGGTCGCTGCCTGTGCGGCCGTGGCCGCCGGAGCGGCGGTGGCGGCCGACCGCTTCACCGCCGGGCGCGCAGCGGGCAGCGCCGCCAGCGCGGGCGCCGCATGGGCCGACGCTGCCTGCGACGCATCCAGACGGAACACCGAAACGACCGACTTCAGGCGGTTGGCCTGCTCTTCCATCGAACCGGCCGCCGCCGCGGCTTCCTCGACCAGCGCGGCATTCTGCTGCGTGACTTCGTCCATCTGGGTGATCGCGCGGTTGACCTGCTCGATGCCGCTCGACTGTTCGGCCGACGCCGCCGAGATCTCGCCCATGATGTCCGTCACGCGCTTGACCGCCTGCACGATCTCGCCCATCGTCTGACCTTGCTGGGCAACCAGGCCCGTGCCGTCCTGCACGCGGCGTGCCGAGTCTTCGATCAGCGCCTTGATTTCCTTGGCCGCCGCCGCGCTGCGTTGCGCCAGCGTGCGCACCTCGCCCGCCACCACCGCGAAACCGCGACCCTGCTCGCCCGCACGCGCTGCTTCCACCGCCGCGTTGAGCGCCAGGATGTTCGTTTGGAAGGCGATGCCGTCGATCACGCTGATGATGTCGACGATCTTGTTCGAGCTGCTGGAGATACCCTCCATGGTCTCGCCAACCTGGCTCGACACCTGACCACCGCGCATGGCGATCTCGGAAGCGTTGACCGCGAGCTGGCTGGCCTGGCGCGCGTTGTCGGCGTTCTGGCGAACCGTCGCCGTGAGTTGCTCCATCGACGAGGCGGTTTCTTCCAGCGAGGCAGCCTGCTGCTCGGTGCGCGCCGACAGATCGGTGTTGCCCGCGGCGATCTGCTGGGCGGCCGAGGTAATCGACTCGGTGCCGGAGCGCACTTCGGCCACCGTGCGCACAAGGCTTTCCTGCATGTGCTTCACGCCCTTGAACAGGCGGCCGGTCTCGGTGTCGTTCCACACGTCGATGCGTTGCGTGAGGTCGCCATTGGCGATCTTCTCGAAATGCTTGATCGCGTCGTCGATCGGGCCGACGATGGCGCGCGTGAGCGTGATCTGCGTAATCAAGCCGACGATCAGGCCCAGGCCCAGGCCGATGCCGACCATCCACATCACCATGGTGTAGCGTGTCTGGGCGGTCAGGTAACGCGATTCGGCTCGCTTGACCTGCAGGTCGGCCAGCGCGGTCATCGCCTTCGTGTAATCGGCGAACAGACGCGGCACGTCCATCACCGTCTTGGCGTGGAAGTCGGGGATGTCGCCGGATTCGATGGCCTTGAGTGCCGGAAGAATGCCCTCGTTGGTCACCTTGCCGCGAGCCGCAATCACGGCGTCGGCGAGCGGCTTCTCGCCCTCGCTCATCGGCAGCGCCGCGTAGGCGGCCCACGCATCGTCGGCTTTCTTGAGATTGGTGCGAACGCTCTCTATCGCCGTCTTGATCTCGGTCGGGTCGGCAATGAACTCGATGCGAGAGAGCGTCACACGCGCCGCCTGCGTCGAGATGGTGGTCTGCGCGAGCGAACGCGATGACGCCATGTCGTTGGAATAGATATCCTGCAACGAGGCGTTGCTCTGTCGCAGCGACACGAGGCCCACTGCGGCGCCGACGACCAGCAGCACCATGAAGAGTCCAAGCGCCAGCGTCAGCCGGGCCCGGATGGTGACATTCTTAAACATAACGACCTCTACCCCCTGAAGACCGGCTCACCGCCGGTGTACCCATTCCAACTTTCCGAATCAACGAACCGTCAAAATTCTTCCCAATCGCCCGGGTCGCTCGCCTTGGCGCCCGAAGCCACCCCCGCGGCCCCACCTGCCGAAGTCTTGCCGCGACGCTCCGCCAGTTGCAGCACCTGTGCGTCCGCGGCAGATGCTGCGGATGCGGCCGGTGCGGCGGGCGCCTGCGGACGGCGTGTGGCCGTGCGTGAAGCGCCGCCCCCCGCGCTCGCGCGGGCCGGCGCGGCGGCGGGCGCCGCCTGCGTTGCCACTGCGACGCTCTTTCCCTGATGCGCCTGATTGATCTGAGTCGTCTGCACCGCACGGGCGGACGAATGCGTCGCCGCTGCGCCGTGAGTCGCGCCCGCGGCGCCGGTCGCCCCGGCCGCCTTGAGGCTGTCGCCAACGCGGAACACCGATACGGCGTCGCGCAGTCGATGCGCCTGGTCTTCGAGCGAGCCGGCCGCTGCCGCGGCCTCCTCGACCAGCGCCGCGTTCTGCTGCGTGACTTCGTCCATCTGCGTCACGGCGCGATTGACCTGCTCGATACCGCTCGACTGTTCGGCCGACGCCGCCGAGATCTCGCCCATGATGTCCGTCACGCGTTGCACGGCCTGCACGATCTCGTCCATCGTCTTGCCGGCCTGCGCCACCAGCGCCGAGCCGTTTTCCACGCGCCCGACCGAGTCTTCGATCAGCACCTTGATTTCCTTGGCCGCCGCCGCGCTGCGTTGCGCCAGCGTGCGCACTTCGCCCGCCACCACCGCGAAGCCGCGCCCCTGCTCGCCCGCGCGCGCCGCTTCCACTGCGGCATTGAGCGCGAGAATATTGGTCTGGAAGGCAATGCCCTCGATCACGCTGATAATGTCGACGATCTTGTGCGAGCTCGACGAGATGCCCTGCATGGTGTCGACCACGTTGCCGACCACCTGGCCGCCGCGCGCGGCGATCTCCGAGGCATTGACGGCCAGCGCGCTCGCCTGTTTGGCGTTGTCGGCGTTCTGCTTGACCGTGGCCGTGAGCTCTTCCATCGACGACGCCGTCTGTTCGAGCGACGCGGCCTGCTGCTCCGTGCGGGCGGAAAGATCCGTATTGCCCGCCGCAATCTCTCGCGAGGCGATGTTGATCGAGTCGATGCCCTCGCGCACGTCCGAGACGATCGAGAGCAGGCTGTTCTTCATGACCGACAGCCCGAACAGCAATTGGCCGATCTCGTCCCGCCCCATGCTCTCGGCCCTGCCGGTCAGGTCGCCGGCGGCGATCTGCTTGGACATGGAGAGCGCGACGCGCAGCGGGTGATTGATCGCGCGCCGCAGGACGCTGCCGAGCAGGAACAGCACGACGATGCCGCCGACGACCGCGACGGCCGTCGCCACACGCACGATCGTGTGTTCCTTCTGCGCGTGCTGGTACAGATCGGTCGCCTGGGTGAGCTCCAGGCGCGTGAGCGCGTTGAGCTCGTCGCGCATCGGGCCGTACGCCGGCTTCACTTTCTCCAGATACGTTTGCTGGGCACCCTCGGCGGAGCCGGCGCGCAGCATCTCCACCGTCTGCAGAAGACCGTCGGTGGTGAACCGCTGGCGGATCACGTCGAATCGCTCGGCCTGCGCCCGTGTGCCCGGATCGGCCGTCTTCATGTATTCCGCCCATTGGCGGTTGAGTTCGTCGAGGCTGCTGGCAATTTCGTCGCCCGCGCGCTTCATCGCATCGAGGTTCGGGCTGCCCACGGCTTCGGCCACGAGCAACACGTCGCGGTCGAGCTTCTGTCCGATCGCACCCAGCGTAGCCACCGGCACCATGCCGTTCTGATACACCCTGAGCAGTTTGTCGTTGCTGCTCGACACCCCCCACAGGCCGAGACCGCCGACGAGCGCGAGCAAAATCGCGCCGAGCACGATGATGCCGGTCAGGCGCGCGCGCAGCGTGTCCAGCCGGATCTTGCGCAGCAGTGCGTGAATGCCGCCGCGCTCCACCTGTCCGCCGCGAATACGCAGGTTGCCCGCCTGGCCACTGCGAAAGCGCGCATAGACGGCTTCGGCCTGCGCCGTCGCACCGGCTGCCGGGCGCACCCGCACGGACGTATATCCCACGACCGCGCCGTTATCCATCGTGGGCGTGACCGTCGCCAGCACCCAGTAGAAGTCGCCGTTCTTGCGGCGATTCTTGACCAGCCCGGTCCAGGTATCGCCGCGCTTGACCGTTTCCCAGAGATCGCCGAACGCTTCGGGCGGCATGTCCGGATGGCGCACGATGTTGTGCGGCGACCCCAGCAATTCCTCACGCGAATAGCCGCTCACCTCCACGAAGGCGGGATTCGCATACGTGATCCGCCCCTTCAGATCCGTCCGTGAGATCAGGTACTGATGCTCGCCGATGACGAATTCGTTCTGGGTAACGGGCTGGTTATCGCGCACTTGCTCGGTCTCCGTGGACGTTGGGTGAATGGGTTATGTCTGTGAGGTGGCGCCGCGGGTGTCTCGTCCCGCGCCGACGTTCGACGTCATGTCGTCGGCGTCATCCGGTCGTTCAGCTCGCCAGACGCTCGATCAGCGCCATGTCCGAGCTGGTCATCAGCTTTTCGATATCCATCAGGATCAGCATGCGGCCTTCGACCGTGCCCAGCCCCGTGATGTACTCGGTGGCCAGTTGCGCGCCGAACTCGGGCGCCGGCTTGATTTCGCCGCGTGCGAGCGTCAGCACGTCGGACACGCCGTCGACCACCATGCCGACCACGCGCCCCGCCACGTTCAGGATGATCACGACCGTTTGCGTGTCGTACTCCACGCGCCCCAGTCGGAATTTGATGCGCATGTCCACGATCGGCACGATGATGCCGCGCAGATTGATCACGCCCTTGATGAAATCCGGCGCATTGGCGATGCGCGTGACGGCGTCGTAGCCGCGGATTTCCTGCACCTTCAGGATGTCGATGCCGTACTCCTCCTCACCGAGCGTGAAGACGAGAAATTCCTGACCGTCGCCATCGGTCTGCATCGCGCCGCCCTGGCGCGACACGGCGTGCTCTTGCGAAAGGTTGTCCATCTGACGCGTCTCCGACTTCAGTTGAAGATCGTGGCCGCCGCCGAGCGCTGGCCGCGCTGGAGCGCCGCCACGTCGACGATCAATGCCACGCTGCCGTCACCCATGATGGTGGCGGCGGAAATACCGTGAATACGGCGGTAATTGGTTTCGAGGTTCTTCACCACGACCTGCTGCTGACCGACCAGCTCGTCGACGAGCAACGCGAAACGACGGCCTTCCGCCTGAAGGATCACGATGATCCCCTGCGTCGGATCGAGGCGCGCATCGGGCACGTCGAACGCACGATGCAGCTCCACGAGCGGCAGATACTCGCCTCGCACCAGCACGACCTGGCCTTCGCCCGTCACGGCGCGAATGTCGTCGCGGCGCGGTTGCAGCGACTCCATCACGAAGTTCAGCGGCAGGATGAAGATTTCCGGGCCGACCTTGACCGACATGCCGTCCAGAATGGCGAGCGTGAGCGGCAGCACGATGCGGATCGTGGTGCCCTTGCCGCGCGTGGACAGAATCTCGACATGACCGCCCATCTGCTGGATGTTGCGCTTGACGACGTCCATGCCCACGCCACGGCCCGACACGTCGGTCACCGCTTCCGCCGTGGAGAAGCCGGGCATGAAGATCAGTTGCCAGACTTCCTCGTCGGACATCGAGTCCGAGACCGGCAGCCCTTGCTGCTGCGCCTTGGCAAGAATCTTTTCGCGCCGCAGGCCTGCGCCGTCGTCGCTCACTTCGATCACGATGTTGCCGCCCTGATGGGCCGCCGACAGCACCAGCTGACCGACCGGATCCTTGCCCGACGCCACGCGCAGTTCCGTGGTTTCGATGCCGTGATCGAGACTGTTGCGCACGAGGTGGGTAAGCGGATCGATGATGCGCTCGATCAGGCTCTTGTCGAGTTCGGTCGCCTGACCGAACGTCACGAGCTCGATCTGCTTGCCGAGCTTGGTCGCGAGATCGCGAACGAGGCGCGGGAAGCGCGAGAAGACGTAATCCATCGGCATCATGCGGATGGACATCACGGCTTCCTGCAGGTCGCGCGCGTTGCGCTCGAGCTGCCCCATGCCGTTGAACAGGCGATCGTGGAGCATCGGGTCGAGGCTGCTCGCCGTCTGGGCAAGCATGGCCTGCGTGATCACCAGTTCGCCCACGAGGTTGATGAGCTGGTCGACCTTTTCCACGCCCACGCGAATCGAGCTGTTTTCATGGCCCGCGGCGCCGCCGGCGGGTGCGGCGGCACGCTTTTCGGGCGGGTGCTGGGCACCGCCGCCGTTACCCGTGCCGGCGCCTGCCTGCGGTACGGGCGCGGCGGGCGGTACGACGATCGGTTCGGCAGTCGGGGGCGGCACCGGCGCTTCGACGGCGGCAGCCTCGGGCGCGGCGACGACCGGCGGCACTTCGATCGGCGCGGCGGACGCGGGCATTTGCGCGAAGATCTCGGACGTCTGGACCGGCCCAGCGGCTGGCGCTTCCGGGATAGCGGCGGGTGCGGCAGCCTCGGCTGCTGCGGCGTCCTGCACATCGATCTGCGATGGCTCGATCACAAAGCAGCACACCGCGAGGATGTCGTCGGCGTCGCACGTGGTGTCGAGCCACAGATGCAGCGCGTTCTCGGTCGACTGACGCCCGGCCACCTGCCCCAGATTGCCGAGCTCCTCGGCGAGCAGTGCCTGGTCCTTCTCGCCCACCCCGGTCAGCGTGACTTTGAGGCGCGTCTGGCCTGCCGGCACGGCGCTGGTCGGCGCACCGCTCGCCGTTGCGGCCGGGGCATCGCCCCCCGCGACGGTCGGCGTTGCGGCCGGGGCATCGCCCCCCGCGACGGTCGGCGTCGCGACGGCAGGTGCCGCGGGTGCTGCAGGCGTCGGCGCGGACGGCGTGACAGGCGCGGCGGAGACCGGCGCACCGTTGCCTTCGGCAGCGAGCTGTTGGAGCACCGCGCAGATGCGCGTCATGGCCTCGGCATCGGGTTCACTGGAGGCGCGGTAGGCATTCAGCTGTTGATGCAACACGTCTTTGGTTTCCAGGAAGGTGTCGACCATCTCGGTGCGCAACTGCAGTTCGCCGCGACGGGCGCGGTCGAGCAGGTTTTCCAGCAGGTGAGTGGTCTCGGTGAGCGCGGTGAAGCCGAACGTCGCGGCGCCGCCCTTGATCGAGTGGGCAGCGCGAAAAATCGCATTGAGCTGCTCGTTATCCGGCGCGCTCACGTCGAGTGCGAGCAGCAGGTGCTCCATCTCGGCGAGCAACTCTTCCGCTTCATCGAAAAAGGTCTGGTAGAACTGGGTGATATCCACCGGTTTCCTCGTCCTAACTTGGTTGTGCCATCGACGCCATCTCCGCCGTCCGCGCCTTCGTCATGCGCCTGCGCCGACGAGTGACCCGACGACGTCGACGAGTGCTTCGGGGTCGACCGGCTTGATCAGCCAGCCGCTGGCGCCCGCTTCGCGGGCCGCCGTCTTGTATGCGCCGTCGACCTCGGTGGTAAGCACCAGGATCGGGGTCTCGGCAAACGCGTCGAGCCCGCGCAGCGCGCGAATGAGCGACAGACCGTCCATGCCCGGCATGTGCTGATCGGTCAGCACCAGATCGAACGTCGCTTGCGACGCAAGGGCCAGCGCTTCCTGTCCGTCGCGAGCGGTCGTCACGGCGTAGCCCGCTTCGTCGAGCGTGGCTGCCAGGATCTGGCGCATCGACGCGGAATCGTCGACGGCGAGAATCGTGTTGCGAAGGGCCTGCATGCGTCTCCTCTTGTCGGTTATCGCGCTGTCGGCGTGGCGCCGGGCGCGGCCGGCGGCTCGGGCGGCGAAGGCACGCTCGGCACGGCAGGCAGTGTTCCGTTCATGACGGCGTTGACCGCGTCCATGCCGGCACCGCGCGCGTTTGCGGCGTCGATCGTCGGCTGGTCGCCTTCATGCTTGACCGACTGCTCGGCACGACGATTGAGCACGATGATGCTGATGCGGCGGTTGATCGGGTTGTAAGCGTTGTCGCGATCGAGCGGCACAGTGGAAGCGAGCCCCACCACGCGCAGCACCTTCTCGCCGTCGAGCCCGCCCGCGATCAGCTCGCGGCGCGAGGCGTTCGCGCGATCGGCGGACAGCTCCCAGTTGCTGTAGCTCTTGTCGCCCTGTGCGTAGGCCGTGGCGTCGGTGTGACCCGACAGGCTGATGCGGTTGGGCACGTCGTTGAGCGACTTGCCGATCTCGCGCAGGATGTCGCGCATGTACGGCTGCACCTGCGCGCTCGCGTTGGCAAACATCGGGCGGTTCTGGTCGTCGACGATCTGGATGCGCAAACCTTCCGTCGTCACGTCGATCAGCAACTGCTTGCGGAATTGCCGCAGCGTGGGGTTATTTTCGATGGCTTTTTCGATGCGCGCCTTGAGTTCGCGCAAACGTTGCGCGTCGGCGCGCTCGGCCAGCTCGGCCGACATCGCCTGGCGCGACTTGACCTGGTCGCCACGCGACTTCTGGCCGTCGGTACGCGTGGTGTCGGTACCGCCGCCGGGAATGACGCCGCTGTTGTCCGCCGCGTTACGCCCGCCCATCAAGGCGACGGCCAGCGGCGTGCGAAAGTACTCGGCAATGCCCGTGAGTTCCTTGCTGCTCACGGAGCTGAGCAGCCACATGAGCAGGAAGAACGCCATCATGGCCGTCATGAAGTCGGCGTATGCGATCTTCCAGGCGCCGCCGTGATGCCCATGCCCGCCAGCCTTGCGGCGCTTGACGATGATGGGCCGCTCTTCTTTCTCGCTCATTGCTGCCGCCCGTCAACGTGCCTTGACCTGCCGCACGTGCTCTTCGAGCTCGGCGAACGACGGACGTACCGTGGAATACAGCACCTTGCGGCCGAATTCGACCGAAAGTGCCGGCGCATAGCCGTTCAGGCTCGCCAGCAGCGTGACCTTGATGCATTCGTAGAGCTTGACGGATTCATTGATGCGGTGCTCGATGAGTTGCGCCAGCGGCGAGATGAAACCGTAGGCCAGCAGAATGCCGAGGAAGGTCCCCACGAGCGCCTGCGCGATCAGCGCACCCAGCACCGCCGGAGGCTGGTCGGCCGACGCCATGGTGTGCACCACGCCCATCACCGCGGCCACGATGCCGAACGCCGGCATCGCATCGCCTGTCTTCTGCAGACAGTGCGCGGGCACTTCGCCCTCATGACGGTAGGTCTCGATCTCATGATCCATCAGGTTCTCGATCTCGAACGCGTTCATGTTGCCGCTGACCATCAGACGCAGGTAATCGGTCAGGAACTCCATGATGCGCGGCTCGCCGAGAATGCGCGGATACTGCGAGAACACCGGGCTGGATGCCGGATCTTCCACATCGCCTTCGATGGCGAGCATGCCGTCCTTGCGCGCCTTGGCGAGCAGCACGTACAGGAGCGCCATCAGCTCCATGTACAGCTCTTTGGTGTATTTCGAGCCCTTGAACAGCATCGGCAGCGCTTTCATCGTCGCCTTGATCGCCTTGCTGTTGTTGCCCACCACGAACGAGCCGACGCCCGCGCCACCGATGATCAGCAGCTCGGTCGGCTGAAACAGCGCGCCCAAGTGGCCTCCGCCAATGACGAAGCCGCCAAAGACCGATGCCAGAACGATGATGTAACCAATGACGACAAGCACTGCCGGATACCTCTCGCAAAAATACGTCTACGGAAAAATTCCTTCCTGTTCAGAGGGCTTAACGGCAGACACGCAGGGAAACTGTAGGGGGTGCGACCTCGTGACAAACCCGCCCTTTCAGGCGGCCAACGGGGAAATATCGGTATCGGGCGCCGACGTGGCCACGGCCGGCGCCAGATCGGCGGCGTGCGCGTGCTTGGCCTTGCGGGTCTTGCCCGCGCGAGAAGGCGGTGCGCACAGTCCGCAGACGTACTGGCCGTGCGGCTCGTGGGCGTGCGTGACGAAATGGCCGCCGCAGCGCGTGCAGGGCGTCATTTGCAGCATCTTGCTGTCGAAGAACCGCACGAGGGTCCACGCGCGGGTGAAGCCGAGCACCGGCTCCCATCCATGCAGCTCCACATGTTCCAGGTACAGGCGGTAGGCCTTCACGATGGCCTCGATGCCCTGGCAGCCGCCGTACTGCACGAGATGGCGGTAGATGTTGTGAAACAGCGACGAATGGATGTTCGGCAGCCAAGTCACGAACCAATCGGTCGAGAACGGCAGCATGCCCTTGGGCGGCGAGGCGCCCTTCAGTTCCTTGTACAGCTTGATGAGCCGGTCGCGGCTCAGGCTCGTTTCCGCTTCCAGGAGCTGGAGGCGGGCGCCGAGTTCGATCAGTTCGATGGCCAGCTGGATCTCGCGGGCTTCGAGTACGACGCTTTTGGTACGCATGGTCAGGCTTTCCTGGCAAGTCACACGAAGCGCCACCCGCCGGGCGGCACAGTGTGCGTCGCGAACTTACCCGATCTGCTCGACGGGCTGGCCCGCCAAGAGAATCGAAGCATGAGACTGCTGCATACCCACGTCTTTCGCGCCATGCGTGAGGCTCGAGAGAATCACGTGGTCGTCGAATCGAAATCGGCACAGAAGCTGGTTCGACCCCGCGAACTTGACGAGTTGTGCCAGTGTGAGACTGCCGAGCACGTCGGCCAGTTGGTCGCTGATGCCCAGGCGGAACATGGCCGCCGCGCGATCCTCCCGGATCAGGCGCTGAGCCAGGACAAGGTAGGAGAGATTCAATTCCCGAATCTCGTTCAGTGTTTCGCTGTTTCGCATGCGGCCCCCCGGCGCAATGGATGAATCTGGCGGTACTACTGTTTATTCCCTCGCATTGTGGACAAGGGAGAAAGATAAAGAAATCGGAGAAAAACTACAGGGGGAAGCAAGAAAAGCGGAAGTTTATTGTAGGAGTTTTTCCTACATCCGGGAGACGAGCGCTCCCTGCGACGCGTTTGGGGAAAACGGTCGGTTTCGACAGCGTGACGCTTCATGAAAATTTCACAAAGCTGCGCTTTACTATCTGACTGTATTTCGGCTGCATCGAGCCGAACTTTAGCCAACCTTGCAAAAAATTTCAGGGGGCGGCGCAAGGTAGGCCTGGAGCGTACTTTGCCGATTACGAACACGCTGGAACAGCGCAATTACAAACTGTTACAGGTGTCGGCCGGCACGCCAAATTCCCTGTTTGGAAGGAAAGCTCTCGAATCAGTTCCCCAATCGCCTCGGCGGCGTGGCGAAAACTGCAATCGGCCACCTGAGTCCTTCTTTCCGACGTCCGCATCCCGGGTGACGATCACTGACAGGGAATATTGCCAGGCCGTCGTGAAACTCCCGCAAGCGATTGCCGGATCACTCGCGAATGGCGGTCGTCTCGCGGATCCGCACGTCACACCGTCCCGGACGCGGGCGGCGCATGCGCACCCGCCCGGCGAATCAGTACGGTGTGAAAGCACCAGGACAGCACGCCGCACACCGCCATGACGGCCGCCATTGGCACCGCCGAGCGCGCGTGCAGCAGCCCCACCGCGGCACCGGCGCCGGCAGCCGCGAGGAATTGCAACGCGCCCAGCAGCGCCGACGCCGCCCCGGCGCGGTGATGCTGCCGGTTCAGCGCCTCGGCGATGGCATTCGGCTGCGAGAAACCCAGGCTCGTGACGTAGGCAAAGAGCGGCACCATCAGCATGACCAGCCCGCCCACGCCAAGCGCCGCCACCGTGAGCATCAGCAGGCCCAGCACGGCAACGAGGTTGTTGGTACGACGTAACACGTCAGCCGGCCGGCGAGTGCGCAGCAAATAGGCGTTGATCTGCGAACCGCCGATGATCCCGCAGGCGTTCAGGCCGAACAGCCAGCCGTAGTGCGCCGGATCGACGCCGTAAAGGTTGATGAATACGAAGGGCGAACCGGTGATGTAGGCGAACATGCCCGCCTGCGACACGCCGCCCGCAAGCGCATTGCCCATGAATTCCCGATCGCCCAGCAACGCGCCATAGTTGTGCCACGCGGTTGTCAGCCAGTTGCGCGCCTGTCGGAGCGCCTGGCGCGTCTCGGGCAGCCAGTAGACGGCCATCGCAAAGCATGCCGCGCCAAACACCGTCAGCCCCCAGAAGATCCAGCGCCAGCCGACGAACATCAGCACCTGTCCACCGATGAGCGGCGCGAGAATCGGCGCGGCGCCCATGATCAGCGTCATGCGCGAGAGCACGCGGGCCACCGTACTCGTGTCGAACAGATCGCGAGCCATGGCGCGGGCGATGACGAAACACGCACAGCCACCCACCGCCTGAATGAAGCGGCAAACGATCAATGTCTCGATATTCGGCGCCAGCGCGCAGCCCGCCGAGGCAAGCGTGTAAAGCGCCAGTCCGGCATACAACGGGCGCTTGCGCCCGAAGCGGTCGGCGAGCGGGCCGTGCAGCAACTGTCCCAGACCGAGCCCGATGAAGAACGACGCCAGCGAGAACTGCGCCGCCGCGTCGGTAGTATTCAGTTCCTGAGCGATGCTCGGGAGTGCAGGCAGATACATGTCGATCGACAACGAGCCGATGGCCGACAGAATGCCGAGAACGAAAACCGTGCGGAAAGTATGGGATGGCATGGGCGAGACCTAGGGTAATCCCGAATGATACGGCATTACCCCAGGCTTCGCTCAAAAAATAAGCAGACGCCCGCCCGCGTCGAGCCGCGGACGAGACATGCCGAGGGGCGCCGTCAGGCCGTTTTCGCCTCGGAGAGCCCCAGCGATTCGACCATCTGCTCGCGCATGACGAACTTCTGCACTTTGCCCGTGACGGTCATCGGCATCTCGTCGACGAAACGGATGTAGCGCGGAATCTTGTAGTGAGCAATCTGGTCCTTGCAGAAGTCGCGGATGTCGTCCTCGGTGGCGCTCTGTCCCGGTTTGAGAATGATCCAGGCGCAGACCTCCTCACCGTACTTGGCGTCGGGCACGCCGAAGACCTGAACGGCCTGCACCTTCGGATGCCGGAACAGAAATTCCTCGATTTCACGCGGGTAGATGTTCTCGCCGCCGCGAATGAGCATGTCCTTCACCCGGCCGACGATGTTGCAATAGCCCTCCTCGTCGAGCGTGGCGAGATCGCCGGTATGCATCCATCCGTCGCGAATTGCTTCACGCGTTCGCGGCTCGTCGTCCCAGTAGCCCTGCATCACCGAATAACCCTTGGTGCAAAGCTCGCCCTTCTCTCCGACCGGAACGATCTCGCCCGCGGCATCGACGAGCTTCACTTCGAGATGCGGCTGTACGCGCCCGACCGTCGTCACGCGCTTCTCGAGCGGGTCGGTGGTGGTCGTCTGGAACGACACCGGACTTGTCTCCGTCATGCCGTACGCGATGGTCACTTCGCTCATGTGCATCTGGCTGATCACCCGCTTCATCGTCTCGATCGGGCACGGCGAACCCGCCATGATGCCCGTGCGCAGCGACTCGAAGTGATAGTCGCCGAAGTCCGGATGATCGAGTTGCGCGATGAACATGGTCGGCACGCCATGGAGGGCCGTACAACTTTCCTCGGAGACGGCCGCCATCGTGGCCTTCGGATCGAACGCCTCCCCCGGGAATACCATCGTCGCTCCCGTCGATACACAGGCGAGCACGGCAAGCACCATGCCGAAGCAGTGATAGAACGGTACCGGAATGCACAGGCTGTCACGCTCGGAAAAGCGCATCGCCATGGCGATGAACCGGCCGTTGTTGACGATGTTGTGATGCGTGAGCGTGGCGCCCTTTGGGCTGCCCGTCGTGCCGCTGGTGAACTGAATGTTGATGGGCTCGAAGCAGTCGAGTCCGTCGGAAATCGCACGCAGGGTATCCAGATCGGCATCGGCGCCGAGCGTGACCACGTCGCTGAAGTTCATCATGCCGGGCGTAACGCCCTGCCCCATGCGAATCACGGTGCGCAGGGTGGGCAGCTTCTCCGACTTCAGTTCGCCGGGTTTGCACACGGCCAGTTCCGGTGCCAGCGCATTGAGCATGTCGAGGTAACGCGACGTCTTGAAAGACTCCGCCGCCACGAGCGCCTTGCAGCCCACCTTGTTGATCGCGTATTCCAGCTCGGCGAGCCGGTATGCCGGGTTGATGTTCACGAGCACGAGCCCGACACGGGCGGTGGCGAACTGCGTAACCAGCCATTCGACGCGGTTCGGCGACCAGATCCCGACCCGATCCCCCTTCTTCAGCCCCAACGCCAGCAACCCGGCAGCGAAGGTATCGACATGCGCAATGAATTCGCGCCACGTCCAGTCCACGCCCTGCTCGCGAAATACCACGGCCTGCCGCTCCGGAAACTTCGCTGCTGTCTCGGCAAGCAGACCGAATACCGTCAACGTCGAAAGCGGTACGGTGGTATCACCCTTCACATACGACAGTCCATTACGAGGTACAACGCCCGCACCTTCCCGGCTTTCCATGCTTTGTCTCCTGAAGCAATGCTGAAGTGGCGAAATGCTGTCACGTGGCGCAGCCCGGCAATCGTCGGACCGACGATGAGGGGCATGTCTCCATAACAATAGCGCGTCACATTGGATTGACGTTTACGTTAACGTAATTCCCAGGACGGGACGAGTGGGGATGGCCCTGAGTTGAGCGACGTCAACGACTGGCGCGTGGCCGAGGGCATGAACAAAACAAAAGCCCCACGCATGATCATGCATGGGGCTTTCGATTCGCTCGATCGACGCGTACGACAGTATCGAAGGGATACCGTCCTGCGCTTCGACGCGCGTCGCGCGATGCGTCGACCTCGCGGTCGCCGCAACGGCGATTCGGATTTACTTCACCTTGCGCAGCTTCTGGATCGCAGCGAGTTGAGCGATCGCTTCGGCCAGTTCGGCCTGGGCAGTCGCGTACTCGATGTTCGATTCCTTGTTCGACAGGGCTTCCTCGGCGCGGCGCTTGGCCTCGGCAGCCTTCGCCTCGTCCAGATCCTTGCCGCGGATAGCGGTGTCGGCGAGCACGGTCACCGTGCCCGGTTGCACTTCGAGAATGCCGCCGGCCACGAAGACAAAGTCCTCGTTGCCTGCTTCGTCCTCGATACGCACCGCGCCCGGCTTGATACGCGTGATCAGCGGCGTGTGGCCCGGCAGAATGCCCAGCTCGCCGGCTTCGCCCGGCAGCGCCACAAAGCGCGCCTTACCCGAGAAGATTTCCTCTTCCGCGCTGACGACGTCTACGTGAATGGTTGCCATAATCGCTCCCGTTGAGTGTGATGAAGCGGCAGGCGCGCCGGTCCGGACGTTGCCGTCCTCGCTTCGCTACCCCGCCCCGCAACAGTCACCTGCCGGGATAGGGAGGCACCTCTCGCGAGACCCCTCCGTCGCCCGGCACTCAACCGTTTACTGCATCTTCTTGGCTTTTTCGAACGCTTCGTCGATCGTGCCAACCATGTAGAACGCCTGCTCCGGCAGGTGGTCGCACTCACCGTCGACGATCATCTTGAAGCCGCGGATCGTTTCCTTGAGCGGGACGTACTTGCCCGGCGAGCCCGTGAACACTTCCGCCACGTGGAACGGCTGCGACAGGAAACGCTGAATCTTACGCGCGCGAGCCACGGCGAGCTTGTCGTCCGGCGACAGTTCGTCCATACCCAGAATCGCGATGATGTCGCGCAGTTCCTTGTAACGCTGCAGCGTCGATTGCACGCGGCGGGTCACCGTGTAGTGCTCTTCGCCAATCACGTTCGGATCGATCTGACGCGAGGTCGAGTCGAGCGGATCGACCGCCGGGTAGATACCCAGCGAGGCGATGTCACGCGAGAGCACGACGGTGGCGTCCAAGTGACCGAAGGTGGTTGCCGGCGACGGGTCGGTCAAGTCATCGGCAGGCACGTACACGGCCTGCACCGACGTGATCGAGCCAGTCTTGGTCGACGTAATACGCTCTTGCAGCTTACCCATTTCTTCAGCCAGCGTCGGCTGATAGCCCACGGCCGACGGCATACGGCCGAGCAGTGCCGACACTTCGGTACCAGCCAGCGTGAAACGGTAGATGTTGTCCACGAAGAACAGCACGTCGCGACCTTCGTCACGGAAGTGCTCGGCCATCGTCAGGCCGGTCAGCGCCACACGCAGACGGTTGCCCGGCGGCTCGTTCATCTGGCCGTACACCAGCGCGACCTTGTCCAGAACGTTCGAGTCCTTCATTTCGTGGTAGAAGTCGTTCCCTTCACGGGTACGCTCGCCCACGCCGGCAAACACCGAATAACCGCCGTGTTCCTTGGCGATGTTATTGATGAGTTCCATCATGTTCACGGTCTTGCCCACGCCGGCGCCACCGAACAGACCCACCTTGCCGCCCTTGGCGAACGGGCAGATCAGGTCGATAACCTTGATGCCGGTCTCGAGCAGTTCCGTCGACGGCGACAGCTCGTCGAATGCCGGTGCCTTCTGGTGGATCGAACGGGTGTGATCCTTGGCGATCGGACCGGCTTCGTCGATCGGACGACCCAGCACGTCCATGATGCGACCCAGCGTCGGCTTGCCGACCGGCACGGTGATCGGCAGACCCGAGTTCTGCACGGTCATGCCGCGGCGCAGGCCTTCGGACGAACCCAGACAAATGGTACGGACCACGCCGTCGCCCAGCTGCTGCTGGACTTCGAGCGTGAGCTCCGAACCTTCCATGGTGAGCGCGTCGTAGATCTTCGGCATGCTGTCGCGCGGGAATTCCACGTCGATAACGGCGCCGATGCACTGTACGATCTTGCCTTCAATCAAAGCAGTACTCATCGCTTTTCCTTTAGATACTCAAATTCATTTCGCCTGACGGCGCATCGGCCCGTGCCACCGCTTACACTGCGGCGGCGCCACCCACGATTTCGGACAGTTCCTTCGTGATCGCTGCTTGACGGCCCTTGTTGTAGACCATCTGCAATTCACCGATCACGGTCTTCGCGTTATCCGACGCAGCCTTCATGGCCACCATGCGGGCGGACTGTTCCGACGCCATGTTCTCCGCGACTGCCTGATACACCACGGCTTCGACGTAACGCACCAGCAGGGCATCGACGACCGTCTTTGCATCCGGTTCGTAGATGTAGTCCCACGAATGCTGTGCCGGCACCGCGCTCGCTTCTTCCGACTCACCCTCGAGCTTCTCGGGCAGCGGCAGCAGTTGCTCCACCACGGCTTCCTGCTTCATCGTGTTGACGAAGCGGTTGTAGGCCAGGTACACGGCGTCGAGCTTGCCTTCGGCGTACGCGTCGAGCTGAAGCTTCACCGCACCGATCAGCTTGTCCAGATGCGGGGTGTCGCCCAGTTGCACGACATGCGAAACCACCTTGGCGCCGATGCGGTTCAGGAAGCCGAAGCCCTTGCCGCCGATGGCGGTGGCCTCGATCTTCAGGCCCTGCGCTTCGATGTCCTTCATCTTGGCCACCACGGCACGCAGCACGTTGGTGTTCAAGCCGCCGCACAGACCCTTGTCCGTCGTGACCACGATGACGCCGGCGGCTTTCGCGTCGGCGTGCTTCACCATGAACGGGTGGTGGTATTCCGGATTCGCCTGCCCCATGTGCGCGGCGATCTGGCGCACCTTGTCAGCGTACGGCCGGGCATGGCGCATGCGTTCCTGCGCCTTGCGCATCTTCGACGCGGCCACCATTTCCATGGCCTTGGTGATCTTGCGCGTGTTCTGCACGCTCTTGATCTTGCCGCGAATTTCCTTCATTCCAGCCATTGCTTACTCCTTGTCTCGGCGCGACGTCCGCTCTTGCCTGAACATCGCGCCTTCCCGGGTCCGTTGAATAGTTGCCGATTCAACCGGATTAGTAAGCGCCGGTCTTCTTGAAGTCCTTGATCGCAGCGTGCAGGGCGGCTTCGTCGTCCTTCGAGAGATCCTTCGTCTCTTCGATACGGCCGATGAGCGCACCGTGGCTGGTCTTCAGAACTTCGCGCAGACCCTTTTCGAACGGCAGCACCTGAGCGATGTCGAGATCATCCAGATAGCCGTTGTTGGCGGCGAACAGCGACACAGCGAGTTCCCACACTTGCAGCGGCGCGAATTGCGGCTGCTTGAGCAGTTCCGTCACGCGGCGGCCGCGCTCGAGCTGCTTGCGGGTCGCTTCGTCCAGATCCGAGGCGAACTGCGCGAACGCAGCCAGCTCACGGTACTGTGCGAGGTCGGTACGAATACCGCCCGAGAGCTTCTTGATGACCTTCGTCTGCGCGGCACCACCCACACGCGACACCGAGATACCGGCGTTGATTGCCGGACGGATGCCCGCGTTGAACAGGTCGGTTTCCAGGAAGATCTGGCCGTCGGTAATCGAGATCACGTTCGTCGGAACGAACGCGGTCACGTCGCCGGCTTGCGTTTCGATGATCGGCAGTGCCGTCAGCGAGCCGCTTTGGCCCTTGATTTCGCCGTTGGTGAACTTCTCGACGTACTCTTCCGAGACGCGAGCCGCGCGCTCGAGCAGGCGCGAGTGCAGGTAGAACACGTCGCCGGGGTAGGCTTCACGGCCCGGCGGACGACGCAGCAGCAGCGAGATCTGACGATAGGCCCAGGCTTGCTTGGTCAAGTCGTCGTAAATGATCAGCGCGTCTTCGCCGCGGTCGCGGAAGTACTCGCCCATCGTGCAACCGGCGTACGGTGCGATGAACTGCATGGCTGCCGAGTCCGACGCCGTGGCGGTCACGATGATCGTGTATTCCATCGCGCCGTGCTCTTCGAGCTTGCGCACCACGTTCATGATCGACGAGGCCTTCTGACCGATCGCAACGTACACGCAGGTCACGCCCTTGCCCTTCTGCGAGATGATCGTGTCGATCGCCACGGCGGTCTTACCCGTCTGACGGTCGCCAATGATCAGTTCGCGCTGGCCACGGCCGATCGGCACCATGGCGTCGATAGCCTTGGTACCGGTTTGCAGCGGTTGCGACACCGACTTACGCCAGATCACGCCCGGAGCGATCTTTTCGATGGCATCGGTTTGCTTGGCGTTGATCGGACCCTTGCCGTCGATCGGCTGGCCCAGTGCGTCGACGACGCGGCCCTTCAGTTCCGGGCCGACCGGCACTTCGAGAATGCGGCCCGTGCACTTGACGGTGTCGCCTTCCGAGATGTGCTCGTATTCGCCCAGAATCACGGCGCCGACGGAGTCGCGTTCGAGGTTCAGTGCCAGACCGAACGTGTTGCCCGGGAATTCCAGCATTTCGCCTTGCATCACGTCCGACAGGCCGTGAATGCGGCAAATACCGTCGGTCACCGAGATCACGGTGCCTTCGTTACGGACTTCGGCGCCGCTCTCGAGACCTTGAATCCGGCTCTTGATCAGTTCGCTGATTTCAGAGGGATTGAGTTGCATATGTGCTCCTGATATTCAATTCTTGCCGTCGCAGGCGTTTCGCGCCGGCCTCAGGCCGTCAGCGACGTCCGCATAGCCGCCAGGCGGGCGCGCACCGAAGTGTCCAGCACCTCGTCGCCAACCACCACACGCACGCCGCCGATGAGCGACGGATCCACCGTCACCGTCGGGTTGAGCTTGCAGCCGAACTTGTGCTCGAGGCCCTTGACCAGCGAGGTCAGTTGCTCGCCTTCGAGCGGGAAGGCGCTTTCGATCGTGGCATCCGCCGAACCGGCGGCGGCGTTCTTCAACGCCTCGAACTGTTCGGCGATTTCCGGCATGGCCGCGAGACGACCGTTGTCGACCACGGCGGCGACGAAGTTGCGCACTTCGGCGTCGGTCGATTTCACGGCGGCGGTCAGCACGTCGACGACTTGCGCCGGCGTAACTTTCGGATCGTCGGCCAGGTTGGCCACTTCAGGCAGCGCTGCCACTTGCGCCAGTTCACGCACCAGCGCCGACCAGCGATTCAGGTCGCCGGACTTGGCCACGCGGAACAACGCCTCGGCGTACGGACGAGCGATGGTTGCGAGTTCGGCCATGATCAGAGCTCTGCCTTGAGTTGGTTCAGCAGGTCGGCGTGGGCCTTGGCGTCGACTTCACGCTTCAGGATCTGCTCGGCGCCCTTGACGGCCAGACCGGCAACTTCCTCGCGCAGCGATTCACGGACCTTGACGGCCTGGTTCTCGGCTTCGGCCTTGGCGTTGGCGATGATGCGCGCGGCTTCGGCTTGCGCCTGGGCCTTGATCTCGTCGGCCACGGCCAGTGCGCGCTTCTCGGCGTCGGCAATACGCTTCGCGCCTTCGTCGCGGGCTTCCGCGAGGGCTTGCGTGGAGCGCTTGTTGGCGGCTTCGAGTTCGGCCTTGCCCTTGTCGGCGGCAGCCAGACCGTCAGCGATTTTCTTCGCGCGTTCGTCGATAGCCTTGATCAGCGGCGGCCACACGAACTTCATCGTGAACCATGCCAGGATCAGAAACACGACGGTTTGCGCGAACAGAGTTGCGTTTATGTTCACGGTGTTTCCTTTCGGTGATGCGAGTCGATTGGCAAAACAGCGCGCCCCAATGTGCCAGCTGGCTTGGGCGCGCCGTTCATGTCCAGTGGGCCGCGCAGATCATTGCGCGACCGGCCGAAAGAAACTTAAGCGAGCTTCGACAGCAGCGGGTTCGCGAACGCGAACAGCATGGCAACGCCCACGCCGATCAGGAATGCCGCGTCGATCAGGCCGGCCAGCAGGAACATCTTCGTTTGCAGCGGGTTCATCAGCTCGGGCTGACGGGCGCACGCTTCGATGTACTTGCCGCCCATCAGCGCGATACCCAGACAGGCGCCAATAGCACCCAGACCGATGATGATGCCGATACCGATGGCGGTCAGACCCTGGATGTTGGCGATGAAAGCTTGCATGATTACTCCTTTTGGTTAGAGACTTGAAACTTTAAATATGAAAAACCGAAAAACCGGGAAACACGTGACTACCGCAACAACCAATCAGTGATGGTCGTGCGCCTGGCCGATATACACCAGCGTGAGCATCATCATGATGAACGCCTGGAGTAACACGATCAGGATGTGGAAAATCGCCCATGCGGTGCCGGCAATGACGTGGCCGACAAAACCCAGCACCGACGCATCTGCGCCAAAGCTCCAGATGCCGCCCAGCAGGGCGATCAGCAGGAACACCAGTTCGCCGGCGTACATATTGCCGAACAGTCGCATACCGAGCGACACGGTCTTGGCACAGAATTCGATGATGTTGAGCAGCAGGTTCGGGATCCACAACAGGAAGTGGTTGCCGAACGGTGCGGTGAACAGCTCGTGCATGAAGCCGCCCGCGCCCTTGATCTTGAAGCTGTAGAACAGCATCAGGATCAGCACGCCGACAGAGATACCGAGCGTGCCGTTGAGGTCGGCCGTCGGCACGATGCGGTGATGCGTGATGATGGAGTCGAGACCCACCCAGCTGATGACCTTCGACGGCAGGTCGACCGGCAGCAAATCGAGCGAGTTCATGAGCGCGACCCAGACGAACACGGTCAGCGCGAGCGGTGCGATGAAGGCGCGATTGCCGTGCACGATGCTCTTCGACTGGTCTTCCACCATTTCGACGAGCATTTCGACCGCGCCCTGGAAACGGCCCGGCACGCCAGACGTTGCCTTGCGGGCAGCCACCCAAAGCAGGAAGCAGCCCAGGACCCCCATCGCGATCGACCAGAACATCGTGTCCCAGTTGATGATCGAAAAATCGACGATGCTAGTCTGATGCGAGCTCGCGAGGTTCTGCAGGTGGTGCGAAATGTACTCCGACGGGTTCGGAGCGTGGCCGGCTTCTACTGACATAGCGATCAAACACCCAATTATGAAAATCCGCACACGTAGCGTGTCGACGCGTGAGCGGTTCTCACCGCTACTTCAGTGCCATCGCCAGCCAATAAGCCTTCAGCGTCAGCACAAAGGTGACGAGGAACGCTACCCAGTGAATTCCGGGATAACCGAACGCTACAGCCACCAACAACGCGATCGTCGTTGCTACCTTGATCGCTTCTCCCATCACCAGCGAACCGACGGAGAGGCGATCACCTGACATCCTTAACCGCAGCGCAAACAATGCGCCCGGCATCCAACCGATCATTCCGCCCAGCCATGCGGACATCGCCGCGTCTCGTGGCGATGCCGAGAGCATCCACCAGGCGAGTGTCGCAACCAGCGACAGCAGTACCTGGGCTCCCACCACCCTGAATGGAGTCACACGTGACGCGCGCCCCACATCGGGACCGAACAGGCGCTCGGCCTGCGCACGCGTGAGCGGAACGATTGTTTCTTGTTCCTGCTCGTCGTCCCAACCTTCTGATGCTGCACGTGCCGGCGCTTGCGGTTTCGGTTCCAAGTTCGACCGTTGTACGTCGGTCATCTCGTAGCCTCCCCGCCCGACTCGTGCAAAACGAATGGGCTCTTCAAGCAGATAAATCCGCGAGATTTTACGGGACATTACGAACCCCAGTCAATCGAAACGCGCAACAAATTCGCCGAAATTGTGCAGTGCATGCTTCGATTTGGCGCCAACTCTCAAGGACCGCGTTTTTCCTCATGGTGCAGCGCGGCAATGCGCGCAAACGCCGCATGATCGGGCCAACTGGGGGACATTCCGTGCGCGATCAGACCCATTTCAGGGCAAGCCACCCGACGCCGAGTGCCACCACGTAAAACGGGACGGCAAGCACATGAAAGTGCCACCAGATCGCCTTCGATTTCGCCATGCGCAATGCGATCAGATTGGCGAGCGAACCGACCGCGAGTCCGAACCCGCCGACGGCGACGCCGTGGGCAAGCGCGGGCCAATTGTGGCTGTACTCCGCGAGCAGGATGGCGGCGGGCACGTTACTGATGAACTGCGACAAGACGGCCGCGCCGACATAGGCCGCCGCACTTCCGCTGAAATCGACGTGCCCGAGCGCCTGACGGATCTCGGGCAGGCCGGCCAGTCCCCGCAGCACTACGAACATCAGCACGAAGATCGCGAGCAGCAACCAGTCGATGCCCAGCACCGCGTTGCGGCGCGTCGCCAGGAGCACCACGACGACTGCGGCGCACGCCCAGCCGGCGTAACCGTGATCGGCTAGCGCCACGAAACCCGCGAACAACACGAGGGCAATCCAGAGCAGTGGCCAGCGCACATCATGCGCCGGACCTCGACGCTGGAAATGCAGGGCGCGGGAGTCGAACGCGAACACGCAGACCGCGAGCAGCATTGCCATCAACGCGAGCGTGATCGGCGCCATCATGACCACGTACGCCCCGAAGCCCATGCCACTTTGCTGCCAAAGGAAGAGATTCTGAGGATTGCCAAGCGGTGTGAGGCTCGATCCCGCATTCACCGCGAGCGCGAGAAAAATGATCAGCCGCTCGATCCGCACGGGCGCGATCCGCGCGAGCGACTGTGCCAGGGGAACCACGGCGAAGAGTGCGACGTCGTTGGTCAGCAGCGTCGAGAGTGCGGCCGCGAACGTCACCATCAGCAACGCCAGGCGCCGCTCCGTGCGAAACGCGCGCAGCAGGCGCTGCGCGAGCCAGTCGAGAAAGCCGCTCTGATCGATGGCGCGGGTGAGCATCAACAACCCTGCGAGCGTGAGGATCGTGTGCCGGTCGATCCGAGCGAACAACGTCGCGGCACTCGCCGGCCGCATCAATTGCAGGACGACGAACGCAACGAGCAAAATGAGCAGAACGGGATCGCTGCGCACGCGCTCGAACGTCACGCGAAGCGCGCGTGCCACGCGTGCGCGAAAGGTCCCATGCGCGGCCGTTGCGGCTGACGGCAGGCGAGACGGCGCCTGCGACACTGGCGTCGCCTCGTCCTTGCGCACCGGATCACCGGTAGGTTGGCTCACGGCGGAAGATTCAGTAGATCGAACTTACTCGGCGCGAATGCGCGCAAGAATGCCATCGAGGGCGTCGAGGCTGCCGAATTCGATGGTGAGTTGTCCCGCGCCCTTGCGCCCGAGCTTGATCTTCACGCTCGAGGCGAGCAGGTCCGACAGTTCTTCTTCGAGACGGGTGACGTCGCGCCCGCCCTCCTCGGCCGAACGCCTGCGAATGCCGTCGCCCTGCGGCTTGAGCGACGCATTCACGATGCGCTCGGTATCGCGCACGGACAAACGCTTGTTCACGACCTGGTTCGCGAGCGTGATCTGCGTGGCGGCATCGACGGCGAGCAATGCACGTGCGTGTCCCATGTCGAGATCGCCCGCGAGCAGCATCGTCTGCACGGGTTGGGCGAGATTGAGCAGGCGCAACAGATTAGACACTGCGCTGCGCGAACGTCCAAGCGACTCGGCGGCCTGTTCGTGCGTGTAATTGAATTCGCCGAGCAGTCGTTGAATGCCCTGTGCCTCTTCGAGCGGATTCAGATCTTCGCGCTGAATATTCTCGATGAGCGCCATGGCGGCGGCCGCTTCATCGGCGACGTCGCGCACCAACACCGGCACTTCCGTGAGTCCGGCGATACGCGCGGCGCGAAAGCGTCGCTCGCCCGCAATTATTTCGTACTTCTCACCATCGACACGACGCACCAGAATCGGCTGCATCAGCCCCTGCGCACGGATGCTTGCGGCGAGTTCCTGCAGTGCGCCCTCGTCCATGCGCGTGCGCGGTTGATACTTGCCGGCCTGAAGGCGCTCGAGCGCCATCACCGACGGCACGCCGTCTTCGCTCGCCTGCGTGGCCCCATTGTGGTTATCGGCGTGTGCGCCGAGCAGCGCTTCGAGGCCGCGGCCCAGGCCCTTTTTTTTCAGTGCGTTGGTCTTGGTCGCCATGACAATGCGTTCCTGCGCGAATGCGCCTTACATAGTTTGAATGCGCGCGATCATTTCCGCGCCGAATTGGAGATACGCCTTCGCACCGCGCGACGCGGGGTCGAAGACCACGCCCGGCATGCCATAGCTCGGGGCCTCCGCCAGTCGCACATTGCGCGGAATGATCGCGTTGAAAACCTTGTCGCCGAAGTGCTCCTTGAGCTGCTCTGAGACTTGCTGCTGCAAGGTGATGCGCGGATCGAACATCACACGCAGCAGACCGATCACCTTCAGGTCGCGGTTCAGATTCGCGTGCACCTGCTTGATCGTATTGACGAGATCCGAGAGCCCTTCGAGCGCGAAATATTCGCACTGCATCGGAATGATCACGCCGTGCGCGGCACACAAGCCGTTGAGCGTGAGCAGCGACAGCGTTGGCGGGCAGTCGATGAGCACGAAGTCGTACGCGTCGTCGACTTTGGCGAGCGCCTGTTTGAGGCGAGTATCGCGATTCTCGAGCGAGACGAGTTCCACGTCCGCGCCGGCCAGTTCGCGGTTCGCCGGCAACACGTCGTAGTTGCCCGACTCCGAGCGCTGGCATGCGGCAGCGACATCGGCGCCGTCGACCAGCACTTCATACACGCTCGTCTCGAGCGCAGCCTTGTCGATGCCGCTACCCATCGTCGCATTTCCCTGCGGATCGAGGTCGACCAACAGGACACGCTGCCCGTGCGACGCCAGTCCGGCAGCGAGGTTCACCGTGGTGGTCGTCTTGCCGACGCCGCCCTTCTGATTGGCCACGCAGAAAATTTTCGCCATGCCGATGTAGTCCTCCGAATGCTGCCTGGTTGATGCGGTTGTTGCGCTTGGTGCGATTGATGCTGATGATGCCGGGATCAAGCCGGTGATGCGAGCGGGAATGCCGTGTGCAACACGACACTTCCCGACAATTCGATTACCTGAGCAAAGCTCAGATTTTGCCTGAACTGGCCGGCGTCGGACGCACCGGCGCGTGGGGTTCAGGGAGCGCTCGCCTTTTGGGGCGTCATCACCAGCTTGTCGGTGTCGTAGCCCTGCTTGCGCAGCTGTGCTCGCATCTGATTCATGGTGTCGTCGTCGATTGTCGGGGTTCGCGAGAGGATCCAGAGATACTCCCGGCCCGGCTCTCCGACAGCGGCATACTGATAGTCACCGTCGAGCACGATAACCCAGTAGTTGGCCCAAAGCCAGGGAATCCAGCGTAACCAGTCCGGTGCGAAGGTCACCTTGAAGCGCGCGGTACCGGTGCCCTGCCCGTCGGTTCGGGCAAGTCCGGTATCGCTGACCCACGTACCGTCGTCCTTGCGACACTTGTTGGTGACTTCGATTTTGCCGTCGGGCCGCGCCACGTATTCGGCGGTCACGTCCGACACACATTTTCGCTCGAAGAAATTCGGGTAGCGTGCTATTTCGTACCAAGTGCCGACATATCGCGCTTTTTCGATCTTCTGTACGGGACGTACGCGAGTCGTGAGCGATTCCTGCCCGGACTGCGCCCAGGCAACGGCGGCCACGACCGAAAACCCGACCATGACGGCCCCGGCCCAGCGGGTCATCTTGTTCATGCGGTTACCTTTACGCGGAGCAAATGACGCTCGGCGTCGAGAAACGGGACGTGCAGCGGCAGACGCTCGACCAGTTCGCAGCCGTCGGGCAGCGTCAGTTCGTCTTCCGCCGCCACGCCCTTCATGGCCCAGAAGCTGCCACCTGGGGCGAGCAGATGGCGTGCCAGCGTGACGAAGTCGCGCAGTTCCGCGAAAGCGCGCGACACGATCGCGTCGAAGGGCGCGGGGACTTCCTTGCCGACGCCCAAAGATTCGACGCGGCCGGTCACTACGGTCAGGTTGGTGAGCTTGAACGTTGCACGCGCCTGGGTGAGGAAGGCGGTCTTTTTGTGAACGATGTCGTTGACGGTGACCTGCCAGTCGGGCCGCACGATGGCGAGTACGACGCCGGGCAATCCACCGCCTGAGCCAACGTCAAGGATGCGTGAAATTGGTTCACGATCAAGACGCGGCAGGATGGAGAGCGAATCGAGCAGATGCTTGACGACCATTTGCTGCGGATCGCGAATGGAGGTCATCTGTAGCGAAGCGTTCCACTTTGCCAGCAACGCCTGGTAGTCGAGCAGACGCGCCTGTTGCTCGTCGCTGATCGACAGGCCGAGCTGCGCGATGCCGTTGGCGAGGAGCGTAGCCAGGTCACGACCGCCGTGACCGGCGGATTGTCGCGAAGACGTCATGGGCGCTCCGCGTCAGGCTGCATGCTGCCCGCCACTATCGGCGGCAGCGGCATCGGCATCGGTCGCGGAGATCTCCGGCGCACGACGGCGCCCGAGTCCCTTCTTGAGGTGGATCATCAGCAGCGAGATGGCCGCTGGGGTGACACCGGAGATGCGCGAGGCTTGTCCGAGTGTCTCGGGACGCTGCGCATTGAGTTTCTGGCGGACCTCGATGGACAATCCCCGGACGTCGTTGTAATCGATGTTTGCGGGAAGCACGGTATTCTCGTTGGCTTCCTTGCGCACGATTTCGTCGGCCTGGCGATCGATATAGCCCTGGTACTTGACGGCGATCTCGATCTGCTCCCGAATCTGATTTGCCTGCAGCGGATCGTCGGACAGTGGCCCTTCGGGCGCCAGTCGGCCGCCCTGCACGGCCATCAGTGCGTCGTACCCCACTTCTGGACGGCGCAGCAGGTCGGCCAACGAGTATTCATGGTCGATGGCTTTACCCAGCAGCGGCTCGGCGTCTTCTGCGGGGAAGGTCTTCGGATTCACCCAGGTGGTTTTGAGTCGTTCTGTTTCACGTGAAACAGCGTCACGCTTGCGGCAGAACGCCTCCCAACGGACGTTGTCCACGACGCCCAGTTCCCGGCCGATCTCGGTGAGTCGCATGTCGGCGTTGTCTTCGCGCAAGGACAGGCGGTATTCGGCGCGGCTGGTGAACATGCGATACGGTTCTGACACGCCACGGGTGATCAGATCGTCGACGAGCACGCCGAGATAGGCTTGATCGCGACGCGGGCACCATGCCTCGCGGCCCTGGACTTGCAGTGCGGCATTGATGCCGGCGAGCAGCCCCTGGGCGGCGGCTTCTTCGTAACCGGTGGTCCCGTTGATCTGGCCAGCGAAGAAAAGCCCGGAGATGACGCGGGTTTCGAGTGAGCTGCGCAGGCCGCGCGGATCGAAGTAGTCGTACTCGATGGCGTAACCCGGACGGAGAATATAGGCGTTCTCCATGCCCTTCATTGAGCGCACGAGCTCGAGCTGGACGTCGAAAGGCAGGCTGGTGGAGATGCCGTTCGGGTAGAACTCGTTGGTGGTGAGGCCTTCGGGCTCGAGATAGATCTGGTGCGATGTCTTGTCGGCGAAGCGATGAATCTTGTCTTCGATCGACGGGCAGTAGCGCGGCCCCACCCCTTCGATGACGCCGGTGTACATGGGCGAACGGTCGAGACCGGCACGGATGATGTCGTGCGTGCGTTCGTTGGTGTGGGTTACCCAGCACGGGACTTGCTGCGGATGCTGCTCGGGGCGACCCAGAAACGAAAATACGGGCACGGGATCGAGGTCACCGGGCTGTGCTTCGAGCACGGAGAAATCGATTGACCGGCCATCGATACGCGGCGGCGTACCGGTTTTCAACCGACCTTGCGGCAACTTCAACTCTTTGAGCCGGGCGGAGAGGCTGACGGCTGCGGGATCTCCGGCGCGTCCGCCGACATAGTTGTTTAGGCCGACGTGGATTTTCCCATCGAGGAAGGTCCCTGCGGTGAGTACCACGGCGCGGGCGCGGAAGCGCAGCCCCACTTGGGTGATGGCACCCACGACGCGCTCACCCTCGACGATGAGGTCTTCGACGGCTTGTTGAAAGAGCCAAAGGTTGGGCTGATTTTCAAGCCGGTGGCGAATGGCCTGCTTGTAGAGGATACGGTCGGCCTGGGCGCGTGTCGCACGCACGGCGGGGCCTTTGGAGGAGTTGAGGATACGGAATTGGATACCCCCCTCATCGGTCGCTGCGGCCATGGCGCCACCGAGCGCATCGACTTCTTTGACGAGATGGCCTTTGCCGATCCCGCCAATGGAGGGATTGCAGCTCATCTGGCCGAGCGTCTCGATGTTGTGGGTGAGCAGAAGTGTTTTACAGCCCATGCGGGCCGAGGCGAGCGCAGCCTCGGTGCCGGCATGGCCGCCACCCACCACGATCACATCGAACTCGGTCGGATAAAGCATCGCAATTTTGCCGCGGACGGCAAACTCTCAGTATTCGGTAATTGCGGAATTATAGCGGTATTGCGGTGCGTCATTTGTAACCGTGAAGATGTTTCACGTGAAACGTGCGTGGAAAGTGACGATTTTGGAGACGGATGTCCGGAGTGTGGCTCACATTCGGGGCTATCCTGATGGCGCTGTCGGAAGACGGCATGTCCTTGGCGAGGCTGACTTCTGGTGTTCGGTTGCTGCGATTCGGGCACTCCGTTCGTGCCATTTCCTTCAACCATGGCGTCACCTCACTCACCTCCGGGCCGCGAAACTCACCGGCACCCCGACTGCGCTCCACCTTAAAGTCGCTCCGTCAGGGCACCGGCAAGCTTCGCCAATCCAACGCCCGAAAGCCCGTCGTGAAACCAGAGACCGTTTCACGTGGAACAGCACCCTCACGATGATCTCTCTCAATCCCTCGCCGTTCACAACACCCCATCCCGCCCACCGCCACTTCCCCCTCTCCCACCTCCGGGCCGCGAAGCTCACCGGCACCCCGACTGCGCTCCACCTTAAAGTCGCTCCGTCAGGGCACCGGCAAGCTTCGCTAATCCAACGCCCGAAAGCCCGTCGTGAAACCAGAGACTGTTTCACGTGGAACGGCGTCCTCATGATGATCTCTCTCA
>NZ_CABPSD010000010.1:0-204924 GCF_902459575.1 Pandoraea morbifera | reverse complement strand
CCAGGCGAGGATCGGCCAGATTCACGTATCGGCGCACGAATTCCGGTGCGTTCGGATCTTGCGGGGCGAGGGCCATGCCAACTCCTTGGTACTTGAATGACGAAAACCACTGATGCAAAAAGATGATGGCTGCCGCGGCAAGCATGTGCTCGCCGCCCGGCAACCGTCGTTTCAGTCGCGCACGAGGTCCTGCAACCGGAACCCCGCGATTCGGAAGATCTGACGCAGACACTCTTCGATTTCGTCGGCGCGACTGTTCTCGAGCCGGTTAGAGAAATTCTCGATGATGCTGGTTCGCGTATGACCGCGCACCGCCAGAATGTATGGGAAGCCGAACTTGGCCTTGTACGCGTCGTTGAGCTGGGTCAGACGTGCAAACTCTTGCGCGCTGCATTGGTCCAGACCGGCGCCGGCCTGCTCGCGCGTGGACTCGGCCGTGAGCTCGCCTCGCACCGCCGCCTTGCCCGCCAGTTCCGGGTGCGCGCTAATGAGATCGAGCTGCGGACCCTCGCCGGCATCGATGACCGCCTGGCACATGGCGTCGTGCAACGCGTTGACGGTCGCGAACGGTCGATCTTCCCAGGCGGACTCGGCCACCCAGGGGGAATGCTCGAAGATACCGTCGAGCGCGGCAACGAACTCTACACGCGGCAACGCCGAGAGCTCGGCAACGGTACGCTGGGTCATGGGCAACGGTGCATTCATTAACTGCTCTCCTGGAGAACAACGGTGGCGCCCCGCCGCACGCTTGGCACGGCCCGATGACGCCTGTCGGATTCGATTTCGATGTTGGCGACCGCATCGCTTGCCGATGCGCCCGCCGATTCATGGAGTCACGCCATCACGGATTCACGGATTCAGGCCGCCACGAACGGATGACGCGCCTGCCAGTGGCGCGCCACGTCGATTCGCCGGCACACCCATACGCGGTCGTGCTTTTCAATGTGATCGAGGAATCGTTGCAACGCGGCAAAACGGCCCGGACGCCCCAGCAAGCGGCAGTGCATGCCGATCGACAGCATCTTCGGCGCCTCGTCGCCCTCGGCGTAGAGCACGTCGAACGCGTCGCGCAGGTAATGGAAGAAATGATCCGCCGTGTTGAAGCCTTGCGGCGCCGCGAAACGCATGTCGTTGGAGTCGAGGGTGTACGGCACGACCAGATGCGGCTTGACGTCGCCATTGGCGGTCCGCACCTGCGTCCAGAATGGTAAATCGTCGCCGTAGTTGTCCGAGTCGTAAACGAACCCGCCCTGCTCGACCACCAGGCGACGCGTATTGGGGCTGTCGCGACCGGTGTACCAGCCCAGCGGCGCGCTGCCGGTCAATTCCTTGAAGATGTCGATGGCAATGCGCATGTGCTCGCGCTCGGTCGCCTCGTCCACGTTCTGATAGTGAATCCAGCGCCACCCGTGGCACGCGATCTCATGCCCCAGCGCCTGGAACGCCGCCGTCACCTCGGGGTGACGCTGCATGGCCATCGCAACGCCAAAGACGGTCAGCGGCAAACCGCGGCGTTCGAATTCGCGCAGAATCCGCCACACCCCTGCACGCGAACCATATTCGTAGATCGACTCCATGCTCATGTGGCGCGCTTCATAAGCGGCCGCGCCGATGATCTCGGAGAGGAATTGCTCGGAGGCGCGATCGCCGTGCAACACGCAGTTCTCGCCGCCCTCTTCGTAATTGAGCACGAACTGGACGGCGATACGCGCGCGCCCCGGCCAATCGGCAAACGGCACATGGCGTCCGTAACCGATCAGATCGCGCGGGTAATCCTTGGCATTTGCGGTGTTGCTGGCCATGATGTCCTGGCATCCTTCTGATGGCGAAACGATCGAAGAAGTGTAGCCAAATCCACCTGCCCGAAACATAGCGATATTCAGATATTCAGGCTCCGCTTACACGTATAGTCACCCCACCGGCGCGGCAATGCGGCCCCGGCCATCCGCTCGGCATCGTCACCTTTCGCGAGACGAATCCTCCCGCACCGAACTCCCGAATTTCGCCGAAATAGCCATCAACCGCCTGCAAAATCTCGCCAATCCCCAGGCAATGGGCGGCCAAACAAAAAAAGCGCGCCGGGCCGCGTTATCGACCCGGCGCGCTTTCGCCCGCCGATCCGGCCATTTTCGACCGGGTCACCGGCGGGGATCAGGCGATATAGGGATATCCCGTAAGCGTGAGCCGGGCCTGAGCACCCGCCGTCTGCAATCGGCCCTGCCCGCCCACCGGCAGGGTGAGCTTGTCGGCACAGTGCCCGAACGGCAGGTCGGTGACCACGGGAATACCGATCACTTTGCGCACGCTCTCGATCATGGCTGCCATGTCGTAACCGTTGTCGTAGTCGCTCAGCCGGTATTGCGAGAAGTCGCCAAGGATTAACGCACGCTGGCGCGCGAGAATGCCGCTCTGATGCAACTGGTACAGCATGCGTTCCACACGATACGGTGGCTCGTTGACATCTTCGACGAAGAGCACCCCGCCGTCGATCTGCGGCAGATAGCGCGTGCCGATCAGACTGCAGACCATTGCCAGATTGCCGCCCCACAGCGTGCCCGACACATCGACGTCGCCGCTCGCGCCATCGCCCTGCCACTCGACCACGTGGCTGGGCGAGTGAAGAACCGTCTGGAACTGGTTCAGCGTGAAGTCGCTCAGCGCCTCCGCCCCGAAGTCCGCCAGCAACATGGGTCCGGCAAACGTCGTCAGGTGGGACTGCGCGAGCAGCGCCAACTGGATGGCCGTGAAGTCGCTGTGGCCGATGATGGCCACCGGCGCCCCCGACAGCCGACGATGCAGGCCCTCGTAGTCGAGTTGATCGAGCAGATGCACCGCGCCGTATCCACCGCGCACGGCCAGCACGACGTCAGGCACCGGATGGTCGCGCCCGGCCAGTTGGTTGATCTCCGCAACGCGTTGCGCGTCGGTGCCGGCGAAGCGCAGGTAGCGCCGATCGAGCGCCTCGCGATTGCTCACTGTGTAGCCGAGCCGCTCCAGCACCTCGACGCCGCGTGCCGCCACGTCGACATCCGGCGCGTAGCCTGACGGTGCAATAAGTTCAAGAAGCCTGGTCTGCATCAATGGAGGATCCGGATGAGGAAGTTGGGGGGGTGTTGTCGACGATCTCGGCGCCCGCCGACAGGCGCCGAGCCTTCGCAGCTGCGCGCCGTTCGCTGAAGAATGCCTGGAGAACGCCAACGCAGTCGTCGCGCATGACGCCGCCGAGCACTTCGGCATGATGATTCAGACGCGGCTCGGCGAACAGGTCGACGACACTGCCGCAAGCGCCCGTTTTGGGGTCGGCCGCGCCATAGACGACGCGCTTGATGCGCGCGTGCATGATGGCGCCGGCGCACATGACACACGGCTCGAGTGTGACGTACAGTTCGCAATCGGGCAGCCGGTAATTGCCCAACGCCTTCGCGGCGGCACGCAAGGCCTGCATCTCGGCGTGGGCCGACGGATCGTGGCCGCCAACGGGACAGTTGTGACCGACCGCGACGACCTGACCGTCGCAAACGACGACGGCCCCCACGGGCACTTCGCCCTGCGCCATCGCGGCGCGCGCCTGCTCGAGCGCCAGGCCCATGTAGGTCTCGTCGGTCGCGGGTAAATCTCGATTCATGAAACGTTGACGAAAAGCCGCGGTGCGTCGGCCGCCCCATGGAAGGGCGCGCCAGACCGCGCAATTGGCCGCTATCGGCAATACGCTATTCTCGCACACGCCCCGATAACGTCAGTGCGTCGCCCACACGTCACGCCATGGCCGCCTCGGGCGCGCCGCGCTTGCGATACAGCACGAGCGTGGCGATCAGGCCGCACACGGCGGCAAAGGTCATCCACCATCCCGGCGCCGCCTTGTTCCCCGTGAGACCGATCAGACCGGTCGCCACTGCGGGTGTGAAGCCGCCGAACAATGCCGTCGCCAGACTGTACGCGAGCGAAAAACCCGCCGTGCGTACCTCCACCGGCATGATTTCCGTGAGCGCCACCACCATCGCCCCGTTGTAGCTTGCATAAAGGAAGGACAGCCACAATTCGACGGCAAGCATCTTGCCGAACGTCGGTTGCACGACGAGCCACGCCATGACCGGATAGGCGGTCAGGATCGTCAGCACCGTGAAGATCAGCAGCAGCGGCCGGCGCCCGACCCTGTCGGACAACGCCCCCATCACCGGTAACCAGATGAAGTTGGAGACGCCCACGCAGAAGGTCACCGCCAGGGCATCGGTCGTCGACAGCTTCAGCACGGACTTGCCGAACGTCGGGGTGTAGACGGTAATGAGATAGAACGACACGGTCGTCATCGCCACGAGCATGGTGCCCGCAATCATCAGCCCCCAGTTCTGCACGATCGAGCGGAAGATGTCTGCCGTGCTCGGACGATGCGTGCGCGCCAGAAACGCCTCGGTTTCCTGCAAGGAGCGGCGAATCATGAACAGCACCGGCACGATCATGCAGCCGATGAAAAACGGAATGCGCCAGCCCCACGCGGCCACCTGCGTCGGCGTGAGCCACGTGTTGAGCAAGTAGCCGAGCAGCGCCGCCACGATGATCGCCACCTGCTGGCTGCCGGACTGCCAACTGACGTAAAAGCCCTTGTGCCCCGGGGTCGCCATCTCGGAGAGATAGACCGACACGCCGCCGAGCTCGACCCCCGCGGAAAAACCCTGCAGCAGGCGCCCGATCAGCACGAGCAACGGGGCCGCATAGCCGATGGTCGCGAAGCCCGGCACGAACGCGATCAGGATGGTCCCCATCGCCATGATGGACAGCGTGACGATCAATCCGCGCCGACGCCCGATACGGTCGACATAGGCGCCCAGTATGACGGCGCCCAGCGGGCGCATCAGAAAGCCCGCGCCAAAGGTCATGAAAGTGAGCATCAGCGACGCGAATTCATCGCCCGAAGGAAAGAACGTCGCCGAGATATGGGTGGCGTAGAAGCCGAAGAGGAAGAAGTCGAACATCTCCATGAAGTTGCCGCTCGTGACGCGAATCACGGTGGAAACTTTGGACGGAGACCGACCGGGAACCGACGCGGGATTTGCAGCCATGATGGTTCACCTCATCAGAGACGATGACGCCCAAGATAGCACTGCTACGGCGGCTCGGCCATCGTGGCGTGAAGCGTGCGCGCGGTCGGCGCGGGTCGCCGTGTTACCGCATATTTCACGCAGACGGCTGCGGCGTCACCGGCAGGCCGCAGCCCGTTGCCCGTTGCCCGGCACGATCCGGCGGCGCGAATGATCAGAGCGATGCGCGCGACAGGAAGCCCACGTCTTCCCGGGCCATCGCCTTGATCTCGTTGCGCGTGGCGACGATGTGGGACTCGAGCATCGACACGACGGCCGCCACGTCGCGTTGGCGGCAAGCCGCCAGAATCTCGTAGTGGTCGTGCTGCGGCTTTTCCTTGCCCGTGGCCTGTGACATCGCAAGATGCGAATAACGGTCGGTATTCAGGCAGTACGCTTCGATCAGCATGCGCAGGCGCCGGTTGTTGGCGGGCGCGCAGAGCGCCAGATGAAAGCGCCGGTTGTATTCAGCCCATTCCGAGACGACTTCCGAGGCCGAATAGTCGGCCAGTATCTGCTCCATGACCTGAAAGTCGCGCCCGGCCATGTTGGGCACGGCCAGCCTGGCCGCATGACATTCGAGGGCCACGCGAATGTCGAGCAGCTCGCACAACTGCTCGATGTCCATGCTCGCCACGGTTGCACCGCGGTTGAGATGGTGCACGACCAGCCCCTCCGCCTCCAACTGCCGCAACGCTTCGCGCACCGGCACACGGCTCGAATGGAAACGTTCGGCAAGCGCTTCCTGGCGCAGTTGATACCCACCCGGCAGCACGCCGCTCAAGATCTCGTCTCGAAGCGTGTCGCGGATGGCCTGGTGAAGGGCTTGGGGTCCGGGGGTTCGCATGGCGAGATTAAAACACATAAGGTAACGTCGATGCGATTCTGGATCCAATCGAAGAACGACTGGATCCAGTGCGGGATTTGGCCTCCGCGACCGGCATTGCGCGGTTACTTGCCGGCACGGGCCTCAGCCAATGCGATGGTCAGGTGAGCCACCTTTTTCTTGAGCGCGTCACGCTCGGTCGTTACCGCCTTGAGCTCCCTGGACAGACGCGCGAGCTCGTCGGATGGGTCAGCGGTCGTGTCCCACGGCGGCGTGCCGTCGTCGTCCTCGACCGCGTCCTCGTCTTTCTTCTTGCGTGGCTTGACGGGACGCGCCTCGCGCACCTGGCGCGCCAACTCGCGCAACTCCTGCTTGCCGGCG
The DNA here is from genome assembly GCF_902459575.1 of Pandoraea morbifera. NCBI lineage: Bacteria > Pseudomonadati > Pseudomonadota > Betaproteobacteria > Burkholderiales > Burkholderiaceae > Pandoraea > Pandoraea morbifera. The sequence goes on along the minus strand of NZ_CABPSD010000010.1, from coordinate 198,642 downwards.
ACCACCGCTGCGACCTGCGCTGCCTGCGGCAGCGTCGAGACGGCGGCCGCCGCGTTGATCGAAACTTCGCCTCGCTTGACGGCATCGACCAGCTCGGGTGCCGCGGCATTGTGGATCTGCTCGATCTGCCCAAGCGTATTGCTCGACAGACGGGCCGCGCGCGCGAGCGCTGCGCGGGTGAGCGCCATCGTGTGCGCATGTCCCGGGGCCGACGTATTGCCGCTGCCCGAACCGCCGCCGTCTGCCTGGGGGCCCGGCGCGGCCGCCTGCGGCGCGGCCGAGTCGGCCGGCGCCCCGGCGGTGGCGCCCGCACGCGCCTCGAGAATCGTCTTCTTGCGCAACGCCAGTACGCCGCGCTGGTAATCGGACACGCTACGGCGTCCGAGATGGTTGTCGATCATCCACAGGCGGACATCGTCCATCGACTTGAACGACGGATTCTGAACGGTGCGGAATTCGATGTTGTGCTTGCGGCAGATTTCGTAGCGGTTGTGGCCGTCGACGAGGACATCGCCCCAGAGGACCAGGGCGTCACGGCACCCTTCGGCAAGCAGACTCTGTTCGAGCGACGCGTATTCGTCAGGCGTGAGCGGATCGATGTACGCCTTGAGTTCTTGGTTGATCTGGACTGTCATGGATGTGGAATAACGTTTCAGCGCGCATTATCGCCTGTTCCGTGCGATGCCATCAGGCCGGGTGCCGGCATCACGCGGCATCCGGAGCGCCGCCATCGCTCAGGACAGCACGCCGTGATCGGTCAGAAATGCCTGAATGCGCGCCAGACGCGCCACCGGATCCGCCATGCCGAGCAGCGTCTCCTTCTCGTGCGGCGGCAGTGGCAGCAGCTCGGCCCAGCGATCGGCCACCCAGCCGCATTCGTCGAGCCGGTAAGGCGGCGCCAGCGGCAATTTCGCCGCTCGTGCCGGGTCGCGCTGCAGGCCGGCGATCAGTTTGCCCAGCGTGTCGGCGCTGACCTGCAGCGTGTCGGGAATGGCGACGCCCGGATCATCCGGCAATACTTGCGCCTCGCCCATCCAGAGACCGTATTTGCCGAGTTCGACGTGAGAGAGCGAGAACTTCGTCGTGCCGCGGCACACCAGTTCGAGCAGTGCCGGCATGGGTGCGCGCCAGTCCTCGATGCGCGCCATCGTGCCGATCATCGCCGGCTCCTCGACGGCGTCCGGCAGGCGTACCTCACTGCCCTGTCGCAGGATGACGACGCCGAACTCGGTGCCGTCAGCCAGACATCGCTTGATCATGTCGAGATAGCGCACTTCGAAGATGCGCAGATGCAACACCCCGGCGGGAAACAGGGCGTTGCCGAGCGGAAAGAGTGGGATCTGGGCCATGCCATATGATGACACGAAGTCCGGGAATCACACGCGTCGGTCAGGCGATCGGGCGTCGGGATGCTTGCAACAGCCACGCCTGCACGTCGGCGATCCGTGCGGCGTGACGGTTACGTCGCGGATAGACGATGTAGAAGCCCGCGCCGGTACGCAGCACCGTATCGAACAGGCGGACCAATCGCCCCGCTGCGACATCGGCCGCCACGAAGTCGGCATGCGCCAGCGCAAGGCCCTGCCCCGCGACGGCGGCGTCGATGGCCAGCGCGGTCTGATTGAAGCGCACGTTCTTGGCAACTGACAGTGACACGCCGGGCAGCGCCTGTTCGAGGTATTGCGGCCAGGCATTGTGTGCGTCGTGCAGCAAGGCGTGCCCATGCAGGCTTGCATGCTCCGCGGGGTGTCCGAGTGTGGTGATCACTTGCGGTGACGCCACGGCCACCTGCGCTTCGTCGAACAACCGCTCGACGGTCAGCCCCGCGCCGAACGGCGGCCTGCCGTAGCGAACGGCGAGATCGACGGCATCCGCCTGGAAGTGCGACAGCCGGTCAGTCGCAAGAATGCGCAGATCGATGTCAGGATGCGCCTCGAGAAATGCCGGCAGACGCGGAATCAGCCACTTCGACGCGAACGTCGGTGTCACGCTGATCGTCAGGCGCAGCGGTTCCGGTCGCAGCGCCTGCGTAGCATCCGACAATATTTCGAACGCACGGCGTACGCCGCCGGCATAGCGGCGCCCGTTCTCCGTGAGCGTCAATGCGCGCGCGTGCCGATCGAAGAGCTTCATGCCCAGTTCGGCTTCGAGCCCGCGAATCTGCTGGGCGACGGCCCCCTGGGTCACGCCAAGTTCTTCGGCAGCGATCCGAAAGTTGAGATGCCGGCTCGCCGCCTCGAAGGCGCGTAGCGCGTTAAGCGACGGCAGACGCCCGATGGCTTCGGTCATGAAGTAATTTTTCTACTGGATAAAGCACCAAAATCTGATGCATCCGTCTGGCATGAGGATGTTACGCTGTCAGGCATGAATCGCGCGATCTGGCAGCCATTGAGGCTTGTGCCAACGTCTTCGGAGGATAGCAGCATGACAGTAGAAAAAGTGGCCTTGATTACCGCGGGTGGCAGCGGTATGGGTGCGGCGGCGGCGCGGCGTCTGGCGGCGGAGGGGTTCCGGGTCGGCATTCTGTCGTCGTCCGGCAAGGGCGAGGCGTTGGCCGCGGAACTGGGGGGCGTGGGAGTGACCGGCTCGAACCAGTCGAACGAGGCGTTGGCCAGGCTCGTCGAGCTTTCGCTCGAACGCTGGGGACGTATCGACGTGCTGGTCAACAGCGCCGGTCATGGTCCGCGCGCGCCGATTCTCGAGATCACCGACGAGGACTGGCATCGCGGTATGGACACCTATCTGATGAACGTGATCCGGCCGACGCGCCTTGTCACGCCGATCATGCAGAAACAACGCTCGGGCGTGATCGTCAACATCTCAACGGCATGGGCGTTCGAGCCGAGCGAGATGTTTCCGACGTCGGCCGTTTTTCGCGCCGGCCTCGCAACGTTTTCGAAGCTCTTCGCCGACAAATACGCACAGGACAACGTGCGCATGAACAACATCCTGCCGGGATGGATCGACAGCCTGCCACAACAGGAGACTCGGCGCGAGAGCGTGCCGATGCAGCGCTACGGCAAGGCGGAGGAAATTGCCGCGACGGTGGCCTTCCTCGCGTCTGACGGCGCGGGCTACATCACCGGCCAGAACATTCGCGTGGACGGCGGGTTGACTCGCTCGGTGTAAGGCAAAACCTGCGTGCGACGATCGGCGCATCAGGCCGAAACCTGCGGAAATGCCCTCGCAGAACCGTCGGGATCAGAAGTAGAATTTTCTCGTTGAGGGAGTTCTACAGAATGAAGCCGTCGAGATTCACGGACAGCCAGATCATGGACGCGCTGAAGCGCGTGGAGGCTGGGCTGGCGGTGCCGGACCTGTGCCGGGAACTGGGCGTCAGCACGGCGACGTTCTATAAATGGCGCTCGAAGTATGGCGGCATGGACGTGTCGCTGATCGCGCGGACGAAGGCACTGGAAGCCGAGAACGCGCGGCTGCGCAAGATGTAGGTCGTGGAGAAGCTCAAGGCGGAGATCTTAGCGGAGGCACTTGCAAAAAGGATTGAGGCCAACTCCCCGGCGCGAAATGACAAAGCGAGCGGCGTCCAGCCGGGGAAGCCCCAGCAGAATGCGTATGTCGAGCGATTCAACCGGAGCGTGCGATACGAATGGCCGTCGCAGTACCACAGGGAAGACATGGACCACGTGCAGCGCTTCGCGACCGACTGGATGTGGACTTACAATCACGACCGCCCGAACATGGCCTTGGACGGATTTACGCCAAAGCAGCCGCTGGCCATGGCCGCTTGGTTTCTACTTCTGAACCCCGTGGAAAACGGGGGGATTACCGCTCCTCCTAACCTGGAATGATTTTCGTGAAGCCGTCACGTGGAAGTGTCTCGCCGATCCAATCGAATTCTAACGGACCGAAATGGGATGCCGGAGAAGCTGTCAGCCAGCTTTCCTGGGACGACTTGCGGATCATCAAAACGCTGAGTGACTGTAGCAACCGCGCCGCCACAGCCAAGAGGCTCGGCATCAATGTTTCCACGGTCTCCCGCCGGGTTACGCAGGTTGAGAAAACGCTTGGGGTTGCGCTTTTCGATCATCGCAAGGCGGGGTATCTGTTAACTGCCGAAGGTGCAGAGCTGCGTGCACTGGCCGAGCGCGTTGAACTGGACATCGTCAGTGTCACCCGCAGAGTTTCTCGCGCCGGCCAGGGCCCGCTGGGAAAACTGCGGATTACCACGAGCGACTCGCTGCTGTTGTACTTTCTCACGCCGATCATCGCGGACTTCAAAGCGCTCAATGAGGGCATCACCATTGAAGTGCTGGTCGGCAACCAGACGTTGAGCTTGGCGAGGGACGAGTCGGATATTGCGATACGTGCCACCAAAAAACCGGCAGATACCCTCGTGGGTCGCAAGCTCGCCAACATTGCCTGGGCCCCGTATCGCAGCGTCAACCAGGCAACGAGTGCCGATCCCTTCGCTGAGGGCCAGTCGTGGGTGTCCTACTCGGGAGGACTGAGCGGATTGAAGGCAACGAGCCACGTCGAATCTCGGGTGCCCCCGGAGCACATTTCCTACCGCACCGATTCAGTTGCGGCAGCAAGTGCCGCCATTGCGGCAGGCCTGGGTTTTGGCTTCCTCCCCTGCATGCTGGGCGACATTACCCCCGGATTGGTTCGGGTCGGCCCAGTGGTGCAGGAGCTTCAGGATGAGTTGTGGCTGCTTACCCACCAGGACATCAGGAAGTCCTGGCGGGTGAAGGCATTCATGACGTTCTGCGCGGCTGCCGTGGCCGACCTCAAACCGCTGGTCGAAGGTCAGCAAGCCATGCCGGCTTCATAATTGAAACCGGGAGCGCTGGTCATTTGGCCTGGGCGCCGATCACAGCACGGCAGACAATCTCAATTAGCTGTGGACGCTGAGCGAGCCGCGATACACCGATGATATTGCTGGCCGCCTGCGGTCGCTCGGTGCCATAGGCCGCCTTACGCACCTTGCCAACCACGGCAAAGGCCGCGTCCATGTCCAACACATACAACGTCTCTTCCACGACATCCTGCATCGTGGCGCCATACAGCGCAAGCAACTTGGCGATGTTGTCGTAGGATACCCGCATCTGTTCGCCCATCGACGAGAAATCGCTCGGACGACCGTCAGCACCCAGTGGCGCCGGCGCTACCACGTTGCCCTCTTCGTCATGGTTGAACTGGCCCGAGATGAAGATCTCGTTACCGACTCGCCGCGCTTGCGGATAGCCGTAGCCCTCTTCCCATGAAACGCCCCAGTAGGCGGTGTCGTCGTTGAAAGGTCGTGAAGCGGCCATTGGATTCTCCTTGGCGAAAAATGGATCGACATGATCCGACTGGCCGAGATCCTAGCACCGGATTGGGCGTGATCTTCGGTGCAATAATGCGACGCCAAGGGCGCAAAAGTGCGCCACCGATTCGCTCAGTATTCCGCTATCTTGTGCTGGCACTCGGCGACAACCCGCCGAGAAACTCTCGCCACCGTTCAGCAAATAGGAAGAACCATGAGCAATCCACACACTGAAGTCCTGACCCCGCTCAACAGCCAGTTGATCTTCATTGATCAGCAACCGCAAATGGCTTTTGGCGTGCAGAGCATTGACCGGCAGACGCTGAAGAACAACACCGTAGGCCTGGCTAAAGCAGCCAAGATCTTCAATGTGCCCACCATCTTCACCACGGTCGAAACCGAGAGCTTTTCCGGGCATACCTACCCCGAACTGCTCGCGGTCTTCCCTGACGCTCCGTTGCTTGAGCGCACGTCCATGAACTCCTGGGACGATCAGAAGGTGCGTGACGCGCTGAAGAAGAACGGACGGAACAAGATCGTCGTGTCGGGCCTGTGGACCGAGGTCTGCAACACCACCTTCGCACTGTCCGCCATGCACGATGCCGGTTATGAGATCTACATGGTTGCCGACGCTTCCGGTGGCACGACCAAGGAAGCTCACGACTACGCCATGCAGCGCATGATCCAGGCAGGGGTAGTGCCGGTGACCTGGCAACAGGTACTGCTGGAGTGGCAGCGCGACTGGAAGAACCGCGACACCTACGATGCCGTCATGGAACTGGTCAAAGAGCATTCCGGCGCCTACGGCATGGGCGTCGACTACGCCTACACCATGGTGCACAAAGTGCCGGAGCGCGTTCAGCACGGCCCCACCCTGGCACCCGTGGCCGCATCGATCTGAAACCTCATCAGCCCCAGATTTGAATTCTGATTAACAAACGGGGCTGGATCGAGCTGATCCGGGCTATCAATGGTGACGGAGTGTTCTGAAGCTTCGAAAAGACTTCACCGACTCGTGCCGCCCGGATCAAGTCATCTTCAGATTCTTCAGGATGAATTGATCCTATGCACAGTGCTAACGGCATCCTTCTCGCCACCGTCGCGATTCAATCGACGGGGCAGCTCAAACCCTGGCAAGTCACAACGGCCAAGCAGATGACGTTGGATCACTTGGATACCGGTTGCACTTGCCGAAGCCTGCGGTCAGTCGCGCAGCAACCAGCGTTGGTGTTCGGATGGCTTCGAGTTCCGCTGCGACAACGGCGAGCCGTTGCGAGTGACGTTTGCGCTGGACTGCTGCGACCGCGAAGCGATGAGCTGGGCGGCTACGACAGCAGGCCATAGCGGCGACATCGTGCGCGACGTGATGCTGCCCGCAGTGGAAAATCGGTTTGGCAACGAATTGCATACACCGTCCGAAATCGAGTGGCTGAGCGACAATGGTTCAGGCTATACGGCCGACGACACACGCCGGTTTGCGATGGACATTGGCCTGAAGCCATTGATCACGCCGGTGCGCAGCCCGCAAAGTAACGGCATGGCCGAGAGCTTCGTGAAGACCATGAAACGCGATTACGTCGCCTTTATGCCGAAGCCGGACGCGGCGATTGCTGCACGCAACTTGGCCATCGCATTCGACCATTACAACGAGAGGCATCCCCATAGCGCGCTGAAATACCGCTCGCCTCGCGAGTTCCGGCACTCGATGGATTCAGCAACTTTAGTGTGACGCCGTGTCCGGAGTTACCGGGTCAACTCCAATGAGTGATTTCAGCCAGCTTCTGATTGCCAAACTTCGGCTTCAATTCGCGCTCATAGACTGACCGGCGCATATCTCGTGTCGAGTCCGCCATCTGATAGCCGCGCAGCCATTCTTCAGGCCAATCATCAAAAGTCTCCGCGCCCTTCGTGCGAGCCTCCGCACGCGCCTTCTCCTTAGCAGGCGACTTAACTGCGGCGATCATCTTCTTCGCCTCCCCTAGCCGCACGCGCGCCTCCGCCAAGGTGATCCCACCTAAGCCATAACGACCGAAGGTAACGGTCTCCTGCCGGCCATTGATGGAGTCGTGGTAGCGAAAGGCGATAGCGCCAGCCGGGGTGACGGCGACGTAAGCCGTCACGATCAATCACCTTGTGGAGTTTGTCTTGCGGCTTGAGGTTTCGGAGCTTGGTATCCGTGAGCGTGGCTTCCATTTATTCCATGAATAAATACCATGCTCTGAAGAGCGCGGAAGAATGGGGCTTAATCCCAGCAAAACCGGGCCTCTTGACTATCACGATACCATGCCCATCCTGAAACAAGGGACATGGTATCAAGCGTCATGCATGGCATCGGATGCAGTTAGCATCCCGTACCATGCCATAAAAAAACATGCTTGGCGATGCAAAACGCTGCCAGAACTTGCCAGACCTAAAAAGCCAAAAGCCCGCAATTACGCGGGCTTCAGGGCATTTTTTGCTAGATTGTGCCGGGCAGTTCCGGACGCGGGATCACTCCCACTCGATCGTCGCCGGCGGCTTGCCCGAAATGTCGTAGACAACCCGGTTCAAACCGCGCACTTCGTTGATGATGCGGTTCGAGACCTTGCCGAGCAGCTCGTGCGGCAGATGCGCCCAGTGTGCCGTCATGAAGTCTTGCGTCTGCACGGCGCGCAGCGCCACGACCCACTCATAGGTGCGGCCGTCGCCCATCACGCCCACGCTCTTGACCGGCAGGAACACCGCGAAGGCCTGGCTCGTCAACTCGTACCACGTCTTGCCGCTGTTCGGCTCGACGGTGTTGCGCAATTCCTCGATGAAGATCGCATCGGCACGACGCAGCAGATCGGCGTAATCGCGCTTCACCTCGCCAAGGATCCGCACGCCCAGGCCCGGGCCCGGGAATGGGTGACGATAGACCATGTCATGCGGCAGACCCAGCGCGACACCCAGCTCGCGCACCTCGTCCTTGAACAGGTCGCGCAGCGGCTCGAGCAGCTTCAGACCCAGCGTCTCCGGCAGACCGCCAACATTGTGATGGCTCTTGATCGTCGTCGCCTTCTTGGTCTTGGCACCGCCCGATTCGATCACGTCCGGATAGATCGTGCCCTGCGCCAGCCACTTCGCGTTCTTCAGCTTCTTCGCTTCCGCCTGGAACACTTCCACGAACTCGCGGCCGATGATCTTGCGCTTCTGCTCCGGATCGGTCACGCCCTTCAGATGCCCCATGAACTGTTCGGAAGCATCGACATGCACCACCTTCGCATGCAGACGACCCTGGAACATCTCCATGACCATCTGACCTTCGTTCAGACGCAGCAGACCGTGATCGACGAACACGCACGTCAACTGATCGCCAATCGCGCGGTGAATCAGCGCCGCCGCGACGCTCGAATCCACCCCACCCGACAGACCCAGAATCACTTCCTCGTCGCCCACCTGCTCGCGGATCGCCTTGACGGCTTCCTCGATGTGGTCCCGCATGATCCAGTCCGGCTTGGCGCCGGCGATCTCCAGCACAAAACGCTCGAGCAGCTCGCGACCCTTCACCGTGTGCGTGACTTCCGGGTGGAACTGCACAGCGTAGTAGTGACGCTTGACGTCGGCCATGCCGGCGATCGGGCAGCTCGGCGTCGATGCCATCAACGCAAAGCCTTCCGGCAACTGCGTGACCTTGTCACCGTGACTCATCCACACCTTGAGCATGCCGTGCCCGTCCGCCGTGCGGAAATCCTCAATGCCGTCGAGCAGCGGCGTATGGCCATGGGCACGCACTTCCGCGTAACCGAACTCGCGATGGTTGCTGGCTTCAACCTGACCGCCCAACTGCACCGTCATCGCGAACATGCCGTAGCAAATCCCCAGCACCGGCACGCCCAGATCCCACACCGCCTGCGGTGCACGCAGATCCTGATCCTCATACGTGCTCGCATGGCTGCCCGACAGAATGATCGCCTTCGGATTGAACTCGCGAATGAATTCGTCGGAGACATCGTTCGGGTGAATCTCGCAGTAAACGTGCGCTTCACGAACGCGGCGTCCGATGAGCTGGGTGACTTGCGAGCCGAAGTCAAGAATGAGGATTTTGTCGTGCATCGTGAGGTACGGATGAAGTAGATTCGTTGGTCGTCGACGCCGTGTCGGACGGCACGGGCGTGACAATGCCGGTGGTGCCCGCAGGCGCGACCGGCGTGGGGTTGACAGAAGTGGAACCGCCACGAGGGGGCTGAGGCGTCTCCATGCGCGGTTCGGCGCGCGCGCCCCGGGGCGCGTCGACTTCCCGAGGCTCGTAATAATCTCTCGGCGGGTCGCGCCGCGTGTCGCTCACGACGCCGCCGCGCACTCGCTCTCCCGACTGCTGGGCGGCCTGTACGCGCTCTTTCGTGCGTACGCTCGACGCCAGCTTCACGAGAATGCCGCCTACCACCAGCAGCACAGCCCCGAGCGCCGGCATCAACAACTTGCCGCCCCCCGTCACCGCGAGTTGGCCGGAAATCAGCCAGCCCAGCACGAACGCACCGGTCACCCAATTGATATGCCCCGTCACTTTCGCGACGGTCGCCGTCAACTGGCCGTTCACGGTGGCGTGCCATTGCAGCCAGGCCACGCCGATGAAGGCCACGCCCAACGCCTGCGCATACAGCACGGGCGATGGCGCGGGCACTTCAATGGCCGCATACAGCGATGACCAGAACGACGCGATCAACAGCACGCCAAGTGCCAGATTCAGCGCCGCATCGAGGAACAGTACCGTACGCAACATGGCCTTCATGGGCAATTACTCCACGTGGTAGTTGGGGGCTTCCTTCATGATCTGGACGTCGTGCACGTGCGACTCGCGCATGCCTGCCGCCGTGATTTCGACAAATTCCGCCCTCTCGTGCAAATCCTGGATCGTCGGGCAACCCAGATATCCCATCGAGGAACGGATACCGCCGGTCAGCTGGTGCAGGATCGCGTTCACGCTGCCCTTGTATGCCACCCGGCCCTCAATGCCTTCGGGCACGAGCTTGTCCGCATTGTTGGCCGGATCCTGGAAGTAACGATCAGCCGCACCATCCTTCATCGCGCCCACCGAACCCATGCCGCGGTAGCTCTTGTAAGAACGACCCTGATACAGGAACACTTCGCCCGGGGCCTCTTCCGTACCCGAGAACATGCTGCCCATCATGACGGTGTGCGCACCAGCGGCCAGCGCCTTGGCGACGTCGCCCGAGTAGCGAATGCCCCCGTCGGCGATCAGTGGAACCCCAGTGTCCTTGAGCGCCTCGGCCACATTGGCGATCGCCGTGATCTGCGGCACGCCGACACCGGCGACGATACGCGTCGTGCAGATCGAGCCCGGGCCGATACCGACCTTGACCGCATCCGCCCCATGCTCGACCAGCGCCACGGCAGCACTCGCCGTCGCGATGTTGCCGCCAACGACTTCGATCTGCGGGAAATGCTTCTTGACCCACTGCACGCGATCGAGCACGCCCTGGCTATGCCCGTGCGCCGTGTCGACCACGATAACGTCCACGCCGGCGGCAACCAGCAACTCGACGCGTTCTTCATTTTCCGGACCCACGCCGACCGCCGCGCCGACGCGCAGCTTGCCATGCTCGTCCTTGCTCGCGAGCGGATACTCGGTCGCCTTCGTGATGTCCTTGACCGTCATCAGGCCGCGCAGTTCGAATGCGTCGTTGACGACCAGCACGCGCTCGAGGCGGTGATCGTGCATCAGTCGCTCGGCATCGGCCGGCGAGGCGCCTTCACGCACCGTGATGAGCTTGTCCTTCGGCGTCATGATCACGCGCACCGGCTCGTCCAGGCGGCTCTCGAAACGCAGGTCGCGATTGGTGACGATACCGATGAGCTGTGCGCCCTCGACCACCGGGAACCCGGAAATGCCATGCTGGCGAGACAGCGCGATCACGTCACGCACTTTCATGTGCGGGGGGATCGTGATCGGGTCGCGCAGAACGCCCGACTCGAATCGCTTGACCTTCGAGACTTCCCGCGCCTGCTCGGCCGGCTTCAAATTCTTGTGAATGATGCCGATGCCACCCTGCTGCGCCATGGCAATGGCCAGACGCGCTTCGGTCACCGTATCCATGGCGGCCGACAGCAAAGGCATATTCAGGGTGATGTTGCGCGTGAGCTTGGTTTTCAGGCTGGTGTCGCGCGGGAGAACGGCAGAGTAGGCCGGGACGAGGAGCACGTCATCGAATGTGAGTGCTTTTTGGATCAGACGCATGGCAAATCCTATAGGCGCAAAACCGAATTATACAGAAATCGCGAACCGCATGGCACGTCCGCCCCACATGTCAAGGGGCTTTTTCCCGAGCCGTCGCCCACCGATGCCAACGAACGCCAATCATTGCCATCGACGCCCCGCGCCGCAGGCACCCGACACCCCTCGCCCGCCTCGGCGCCATCGGTCCGACACGCCAGCCAGTGGCCGGCGTGGCAGCATTCCCAATGGCTCGGTAGCCCGGAGGCCGGAGGCCGGAGGCCGGGTGCCGGAGGGCGGGTGCCGGGTGCCGGGTGCCGGGTGCCGGGTGCCGGATTTCACAATAGCCGGACGTGAGGCGCGTGCTACGCTTGCGCCCGGCTCGCGCTGACCCGACTGCCAACGACGGCGGGTACGGCACGAATCACGAGGATTTCGACAACACACCACTGGCAAGGCGCGCATGGGGCAAGGGATTTCATACGGACTGGCGGCAGGTGCCCTCTGGGGACTGGTCTTTCTGGCCCCACGTCTGTTGCCCGGGTTTTCACCGCTGGAACTGTCCGCCGCTCGATACGTCCTCTACGGCGTGGTGTCCGTAGTGCTGATCGCTCCCATCTGGGCTCGCCTGCGCCTTAGCATCACCCGCAGCGACTGGCGTGCGCTTTTCCGGCTGAGCCTGGTCGGCAACCTCGTCTATTACCTGTTCGTCGCCGCTTCGGTACAGATGGCGGGCATCGCTCCGGCCTCGCTGATCGTCGGCGTGCTGCCGGTGACCGTCACGCTGGTTGGCAGTCGCGACCACGGCGCCCTGCCGTTGTCACGGCTTGCCGGACCGCTGGCGCTGGTCGCCGCCGGCATCGTTTGCATCAACGTGGACGTCTTCTCGCATGCCTCGACCCGTGGGGGTGACTGGCGTCTGACCCTCGCCGGGATTGTCTGCGCCGTGGGCGCGCTGGCCAGTTGGACCTGGTACGCCGTGGCCAACGCCCGGTATCTGGCACAGTTCGGACATTTCACCAGCCGGGAATGGTCGTTGCTCACCGGCGTTGCCACCGGCGCTCTGGCCATCGTCCTCGCGGTGCCGGCCACGGTGCTGCCGCACCCGGTTGCGCCGGACGCGCCGCGGGACTGGCAAATGTTCCTGCTGGTGAATGCTGCCGTAGCAGTGGGGGCATCGACGATCGGCAACGCGTTCTGGAATGCGGCGAGTCGGCGGTTGCCACTCACCCTGTCGGGACAATTGATCGTGTTCGAGACGCTGTTCGCCCTGCTCTATGGCTTCATTTACGAACACCGCATGCCGCGAATGCTGGAATTCGCTGCCATTGTCCTACTGCTGGCCGGGGTCAGCGCCTCGGTTCGACTGCATGCCCGAGGGTCGACCCATTGACGGCGATCGAACCCAAAAACGCCCTCGCTGAACACGTGTTCAGCCTGCCCGCCCGACATCGACCTGTCGGTCGGTCGGCCATGCGACACCGCTGAACGCTTAGCTGCCGCGGCGACTCCCGAGCCACTTCTGCCCTTCGCGGCTACCTTCGTGGCGCACCTTTTCGACCCGCCGTTGGCGGGCCACTTTCGGGTCGGCTCTGAGCGCCCGGTAGATTTCCACTCGATCGCCCGCCTCAACCGCCGCATCGAGCGCACGCACCTTGCCGAATACGCCGACCTTCATGCGCGCGAGATCCAACTCGGGGAACCGCTGCAACAGGCCGCTGCGCTCGATCGCCTCGCGCATGGTGCCGCCCTGCGGCACCGCGACCGCGACGATCGTTTGCTGATCGGGCAGCGCATAGCAGACTTCGACGCTCAGCTCACTTGGCATATACGGTCTCCGCACGTTTGACGAAGGCGTCGACGAACGTGTTGGCGATGTGACTGAACACCGGACCGATCACCTTCTCGAGCAGGAAATTCGCGAACTCGTAGTGAAGGCCGAACTCGATCTTGCAGGCGTTTTCGCGCAGTGCCGTGAATTTCCACGTGCCGTGGAAACGCTTGAACGGCCCTTCGACGAACGTCATCTGAATCGAATGCGGACGCTCCTGCAGATTGCGTGTCGCGAACGAATGCTTCAGCCCCTTGAAGTCAATGATCAGCGACGCCTCCATGCTGTGCTCGTCCTGATGTCGAATCTCGACACCACCGCACCAGGGCAGGAATTTGGGGTAATCGGCGACATTGGTCACCAGGTCGTACATTTGCTCATCGGAGAAATGCACGAGAACGGTTTTACTGACTTCGGCCATCGTCTGTCGGGCGCGGCGAACACATGGCGCGGCCACCGATACGGAATCGATCCGCACGCGTCGCAAGCCGCCTCTTGCCGAGACTCTTTGTTAAAATCGCTATTTTACCCGAGCCCGACTCACCGGGTCCGACCAAGTTACCCGCCAAGGATCCATGAGTATCATCGACAACAAGAAAGCCTTCTTCGACTACTTCATCGAGGAGCGATACGAAGCCGGGATCGCGCTCGAAGGGTGGGAAGTCAAGGCCATCCGCGCCGGGCGGGCGCAGATCAAGGAAGGTTACGTCGTCATCAAGAACGGCGAAATCTTTCTGATCGGCGCGCACATCAGCCCACTGACCTCGACGTCGACGCACGTCAAGGCCGACCCGGTGCGCACGCGCAAGCTCCTGCTCAAGGCCGACGAGATAAAGAAGCTCATCGGCAAGGTGGAGCAACGTGGCTACACGCTCGTCCCGATCAACCTGCACTACAGCAAAGGGCTCGTGAAGTGCGAGATCGGGCTGGCCAAGGGCAAGAAGCTGCACGACAAGCGCGAGACGGAGAAGCAGCGCGACTGGGAGCGCGAAAAGGCGCGCCTGATGCGCACGCCGACCTGACGCGCCACCGGCGCCCTCCTGTCAGCGAACCGCGACGCCACTCGCCGCGTCGCGCGAAAAAACAACGGCCCATATCGCGCGGCGATATGGGCCGGTTTTTATGATACCGGGCCTTCGTGCGATTCCCGACGGAGACTACCGACGGCGATTATCGACGCGCACCGGCATTGCCGAGGCCGCCGGGCGTGCCGTCGACGGGTGCATTCGAACCACCCTCCGTGCCGCGCACGATCTTGAGCGCCGAGGCGATCATGCCACTCATGTCCGACAGATTGCCGGGCACGATCAGCGTGTTGTTGGTCCTGGCAATCTTGCTGAAGGCATCGACGTACTGCTCGGCCACCTTCAGGTTGACGGCCTCCATGCCGCCCTGCGTCTGAATCGCCGTCGCGATCTTGTGGATGGCCTCGGCATTGGCTTCGGCCACCGCGAGAATCGCCGCCGCCTCGCCCTGCGCCTGATTGATCGCCGCCTGCCGCTCGCCCTCGGACTTCTGAATTGCCGCCTCCCGAGCACCCGACGCCAGGTTGATCTGCTCCTGTTTCTTGCCCTCGGACGCCGCGATCAAAGCGCGCTTCTCTCGCTCGGCCGTAATCTGAGCCTGCATGGCGTGGAGAATCTCCTTAGGCGGCGTGAGATCCTTGATTTCGTAGCGGAGCACCTTGACGCCCCAGTTCGATGCCGCCTCATCGAGTGCATTCACCACGCTGTGGTTGATGAACTCGCGCTCTTCGAACGTCTTGTCGAGTTCGAGCTTGCCGATCACGCTACGCAACGTCGTTTGCGCCAACTGCGTGATCGCGACAATGAAGTTGCTCGAACCATACGATGCCTTCATCGGGTCCGTCACCTGAAAGTACAGAATCCCGTCGACCTGCAACTGCGTGTTGTCCTTGGTGATACATATCTGGCTCGGGACATCGAGCGGCACTTCCTTGAGCAGGTGCTTGTAAGCGACGCGATCGACGAAAGGCACGACGATCGACAGGCCCGGTGTGAGCGTCGCGTGATACTTCCCGAGACGCTCCACCACCCACGCGTGTTGTTGAGGCACGATCTTGATCGAACGTGCCGCGATGATCACGGCGATGATGAAGAGAATGAACGCGACGTTGGATATCATGTTTCCCCCAGAAAGCGCCCGCGATACACGGCAGGCCGGTTGACTTCCCCGCAACTGCGGGTCAATGCCACTTCACATTCGCATGACGCCCCGGCGCGACCGCCGGCTCGGCCTCAGGCACGCGCATGCGCGACATAGAGACGGCTGCCGCGAACCTCGCGAATGACGAACCACCCGGCGTCAGGAGATTCGCCTGGCAGCAGCTCCACGTCCCACTCCGCACCGCGATACATCGCGCGCGCGAGACCGTCCGCCTGCCAGTGATCGACATGCAGGCGCTGACCGATATCGAGAATGGTGTTCGGATCCGCCGTCGCGTCGACCTTGATGCGACGCCGCCCGAAACGGCTTCGACGCAGCATCCAGACGGCGACGCCCGCCACGATTGCCGCCGCAACCCATTGTAGCGGCCAGTCCGCGCGCAACAGTGCCGCAACGCCGCCCGCCGCCATGCCAAGGGCAACCATCAGCAAATAGAACGTCCCGCTCGCCAGCTCCAGTACCACGACCAATCCGGCGACGCCGAACCAAAGCCAAGCCTGCTCCATCGCAACTCCCAGACACAAAAAAACCCCGGTGTGATACCGGGGTTTATAGCACGAAACCCACCGATCGGCGCACGCGGCCCAAGGGGGGCGCCCGCCTTTCGGTGGCGTCCGAGATGCCGCTCGGACGCTTCCGACGTCAGTTCATGATCGTGACGCTTACTTCGCCAGCTTGGCGAGTTGCTGCCACGTCTCGATGACCGTGTCCGGGTTGAGCGACATCGATGCGATGCCTTCCTTGGCGAGCCACTCGGCCAGGTCCGGATGATCCGACGGACCCTGCCCGCAGATGCCCACGTACTTGCCCTTCGACAGACAGGCCTTGATGGCGCGGCTGAGCATGAACTGCACCGCCGGATCGCGCTCGTCGAAATCCTTGGCCAGCAGCTCCATGCCCGAGTCGCGATCCAGGCCCAGCGTGAGCTGCGTCAGATCGTTCGAACCGATCGAGAAACCGTCGAAGTATTCGAGGAACTCGTCGGCCAGAATCGCGTTCGACGGCACCTCGCACATCATCACCAGCTTCAGGCCGTTTTCGCCGCGCTTGAGGCCATACTCACCGAGCATGCCCACCACGCGCTCCGCCTGACCCAGCGTGCGAACGAACGGCACCATGATCTCGACGTTCGTCAGGCCCATCTCGTCGCGCACGCGCTTCAGAGCGCGGCATTCCATCTCGAACGCTTCGGCGAAGTCTTCCGAGATGTAGCGCGATGCGCCGCGGAAGCCGAGCATCGGGTTTTCCTCGTCCGGCTCGTAACGCGAACCGCCGATGAGCTTCTTGTACTCGTTGGACTTGAAGTCCGACAGACGCACGATCACGCTCTTGGGGTAGAACGCCGCCGCAATGGTGGCGATCCCTTCCGCGAGCTTGTCGACGTAGAACGCACGCGGCGAGGCGTGACCGCGTGCCACCGACTCGACCGCCTTCTTCAGGTCGGCGTCAATGTTCGGGTATTCGAGAATCGCGCGCGGGTGCACGCCGATGTTGTTGTTGATGATGAATTCCAGACGCGCCAGACCCACACCTTCGTTCGGCAGTTGCGCAAAATCGAAGGCGAGCTGCGGGTTGCCCACGTTCATCATGATCTTCACCGGAATCTTCGGCATTTCGCCGCGCTGGATCTCGGTGATTTCCGTCTCGAGCAGACCGTCGTAAATCTTGCCCTCGTCGCCTTCGGCGCAAGAAACGGTCACGAGCGCGCCGTCCTTGAGGACGTCCGTTGCATCGCCGCAGCCAACCACCGCCGGCACGCCCAGTTCACGCGCGATGATCGCGGCGTGGCACGTGCGGCCGCCGCGATTCGTCACGATCGCCGAGGCGCGCTTCATCACCGGCTCCCAGTTCGGGTCGGTCATGTCGGCCACCAGCACGTCGCCCGGCTGCACACGCTCCATTTCGCTCGGATCCATGATCACGCGCACGGGACCGGCGCCGATCTTCTGACCGATGGCGCGGCCCGTGGCCAGCACCGGTGCATCGCCCTTAAGCTTGAAGCGCTGCTCGACCTTGCCGGCAGACTGGCTCTTCACCGTCTCCGGACGCGCCTGAAGAATGTAGATCTTGCCGTCCTTGCCGTCCTTGCCCCACTCGATGTCCATCGGACGACCGTAGTGCTTCTCGATGATCAGCGCGAACTTGGCAAGCTCGGCACAATCTTCGTCGGTAATCGAGTAACGGTTGCGCAGCTCCATCGGCACGTCGATAGTCTTCACGCGGCCCGGCTCACCCGGTTGCGTGAACTCCATCTTGACCAGTTTCGAGCCGAGCGTGCGACGAATGATCGGGTACTTGCCGGCCTTGAGCGTCGGCTTGAAGACGTAGAACTCGTCCGGGTTCACGGCACCCTGCACCACCGTCTCACCGAGACCGTAGCTGGCGGTGATGAAGACGACGTCCTGGAAACCCGACTCGGTGTCGATGGTGAACATCACGCCCGAGGCACCGCAGTCCGAGCGCACCATGCGCTGCACGCCGGCCGACAGCGCCACTTCCGCGTGCGTGAAACCCTTGTGAACGCGATACGAGATGGCACGGTCGTTGTACAGCGACGCGAACACGTGCTTCATGCGATCGAGCACGTCTTCGATGCCGACGACGTTCAGGTAGCTTTCCTGCTGACCGGCGAACGACGCGTCCGGCAGGTCCTCGGCGGTGGCCGACGAGCGCACGGCGAAGGAAGCGTCCGGCTGGTCCGCCGTCAAGCGCGCGAACTGCTCGCGGATATCCTGCTCGAGTGCCGGCTGCAGCGGCGCGTCGACGATCCATTGACGGATCTCGGCGCCGGCTTCCGCAAGGGCCTTGACGTTGTCGACGTCGAGGCCCTCGAGACGCTTGGCAACGCGCTCGGTCAGGTTGTTGTGCTGGAGGAATTCGCGGAAGGCGTGCGACGTGGTGGCGAAGCCGCCCGGCACGCGCACGCCGGCGCCGGCCAGTTGGCTGATCATTTCGCCAAGCGATGCATTCTTGCCGCCGACCGACTCGACGTCGGTCATGCGCAGATGCTCAAACGGCACCACGTAGGCGCCGTTGTGTGCTGCGTTAGTCATAAAAGCCCCTAAGGTAAGAAAAAAAATTCTCGGCGGACCGGCTGGGACTGACATAGGCGGGTCGACCTGTTGGATAAGGAATCGCGCATTGGCGGCGTCGAGTACCAGGGGCTAGCGCCCGACGACCTGCCCCGAACTATCCGGATTCCCGCCGCGCCCCGCCAGACGGGCCTGCGGCTGGACGCCGCGCGATGGTCGCGCAATTGCTTATCCAACAAGTTGCCGCTATTCTACCGTGCAACGCACCATTTTGCGATTCTGCGCATGACTGACGCCCCCAATACCGGAAATTCCCCGACATCGCCCGCCCCACAAGCCAAACCGGCCGCTGCACGCCCGGTCTTCATTGTGTCCGACGGGACAGGGATCACGGCCGAAACATTCGCGCATTCGATTCTCGCGCAGTTCGAGATGCGTTTCCGTCAGATTCGCGTTCCGTTCGTGGATTCCGTCGATAAAGCCTATGAAACGGCGCAACGGATCAATGAAATGTATCGCAGCGAGAACGTCCGCCCGATCATTTTCAGCACGCTCGTCGACGCTCGCGCCAATGAAATCCTGCGCAACAGCCAGGGCGTGGTCCTCGACATGTTCCAGACATTCATCGAACCCCTCGAGGTCGAGCTGGGACTCAAGTCGATGCATGCCATCGGACGGGTGCACCAGAACGCCGACAGCGAGGCCTACAAGAACCGGATCGAGGCAGTCAATTTCTCGCTCGCCCACGATGACGGGCAGTCGAACAAGAACCTGCAAAGCGCCGACGTGATTCTCGTCGGCGTGTCGCGCAGCGGCAAGACGCCGACCACGCTCTACCTCGCCATGCAGTACGGCGTGAAGGCCGCCAACTATCCGCTCATCCCGGACGACTTCGAGCGTGAAAAGCTGCCTTCCACGCTCGATCAGTACAAGGACAAGATTTTCGGCCTGTCCATCGACCCGTTGCGCCTGTCGGAGATCCGCAACGAACGTCGACCAGGGAGCAAGTACGCTTCGCTGGAGAACTGCCGTTACGAAGTGAACGAAGCCGAAGCGATGATGCGCCGCGAAGGCATCAAGTGGCTGTCGTCGACCCACAAGTCGATCGAGGAAATCGCCACCACGATCCTGCAGGAAATCAAGCTGGAGCGCGACGTCTATTGACGCCACGGGCACGCGCATGGCTAGCCGCAAACCGAAAAGGGACGCCTCGAGCGTCCCTTTTTCATGCCCGCCGGCAACAATCGCCGAACAACCGCCGCACATCTGACGTCGCGTCAGTCGAGCCGCTGCCGCACCGCCTCGAACAGGCAGATCGCCGCGCACGCCGCCACGTTGAGCGACTCCATGCCACCCGGTTGCGGAATGCGGATCGGCGTGCGTACGCGCTCGAGCCACTGCGGCGAAACCCCCGCCCCTTCGTTGCCGAAGACCCACGCCACGGGTGCGCGCAAGTCCTGCTCGTAGAGCGACGTGCTTGCCTGCAGGCTCGTCGCGAGCAACGGCACCGACAGGCGCGGCGCGAGCGAATCCGGCGTGCAATGCTCGACGATGTTCAATGAGAAATGCGCGCCCATCCCGGCGCGCAATACCTTGCTCGACCAGGCGAGCGCCGTGCCCGACATGCAAAACACATCCCGTACGCCGGCGGCGGCCGCACTCCGCAAGATAGAGCCGACGTTCCCGGCATCCTGCACTGCATCGAGAATCACGCAATCCGTGATTTGCGATGCCGGCAAATGCCCGGTCGGCATTTCCACGACGAACACCAACGGCACCCCGTTGACCAGCGTCGACAACGGCTCGAACAATGCGTGCGGCAGGCAAACCCGGCGATCGGGATCGACCCTCGACCATATCTGCGCGACTTCGTCGTTTTCCAGTGCCGTTTCCGCCGCCACGCAGACGAGCGGCTGTCCGAGCGCGCCAAGATAGGCGTCGGCCAGATGCACGCCCTCGAGCAGCGTCTGGCCCAGCTTGCGACGCTGCGCGCTCGACTGCGCCAGTTGCTTCAGGCGCTTGTAGAACGGGTTGTCTTTGGAACTGATGAGTTTCATGAGGAGCGGATGACGCGAGGAACGGTGAGCGCGCCGAACATCTCGAAGGCTTCGCGCACCGGTGCGAACGACTGGCGATGGTGCGGGCTCGGCCCGTGTTGCCGCAACGCCTCGAGATGACGTGGCGTGCCGTAGCCCACGTGCTCGTCGAAACCGTACTGCGGGAATTCCTCGTGCAGCGCGATCAACTGGCGGTCTCGCGTGACCTTTGCCAGAATCGACGCCGCCGAGATCGCGGGCACCTTGTCGTCCCCCTTGATCACGGCCTCCGCGCGCATCGGCAACACCGGGCAACGATTGCCGTCGATGAGCGCCAGCGTCGGCACGCGCGACAAGCCGTTCACCGCTCGCTGCATGGCCAGCATCGTCGCATGCAGGATGTTCAGCGAATCGATCTCGGCCACGCTTGCCTCGGCAATGCAGTACGCGAGTGAACGCTCGACGATTTCCTCATAGAGCGCCTCGCGACGCTGCGCGGTGAGCTTCTTCGAGTCCGCGAGTCCCTTGATCGGACGGGCCGGATCCAGAATGACCGCCGCCGTCACGACAGGCCCGGCCAGCGGCCCGCGCCCCACTTCGTCGACGCCGCACGTGAGGTCGGCCGCCACCTCGGCGAACAGGTCGAGCGCCATCTGCGGTAGCGTCGCTTTCGACGTGCGGACGCGCGACTTTTCGTCCAACGGCGCCCCTTTTCGGAAGGCACGGCGCACCTTGACGTCTTCGCTCATATCCGCCTCTTCTCTCGCAGCACCCGCTCGATCACTTCCGCGGAACGCGCGGCCGTGTTCTGGCGGAGTTGTTCGTGGATCTTCGTGAAGCGCGCCTGCAACGACGCTCGCAGCACCGGATCGGACAACTGCTGCCAGACGGCGTCGGCGAGCGCTTCGGGGGTGGCGAAGTGCTGCAACAGCTCCGGCACGACGAACTCGCCGGAGAGAATGTTCGGCAAGCCCACGTAAGGCAAGTAGCCTTGCCGCTTCATGATCTGCGCGGTGAGCCAGGGCACCTTGTACGAGATGACCATCGGCTTCTTGTACAACGCGGCTTCCAGCGTCGCCGTACCGCTCGCGAGCAGCACGCTGTCCGCCGCTTCGAGCGCCAGCGGCGCGCGACCGTCGATCACCGTCAGGTTGAGATCGCCGTGCGCGTCGACGATCGGTTGCATCATCAAACGCAAACGCGGCGTGGCCGCCGGCAACACGAACTGGATCGACGGCTCCCGTTTTGCCAGCAATCGCATGGCGGCGAAGAAGACCGGTGTGAGACGCTGCACTTCCGAGGTGCGGCTACCGGGGAGAATCGCGACGACCGGCCCGTTACCCGTTAGCGCCAACCGGGCGCGCGCGCCGGCTACGTCGGGCACCATCGGGATCTTGTCCGCCATCGGATGCCCGACGAACGTCGCGTCGATGCCCGCGCGGTGATAGATCTCCGGCTCGAACGGGAACAGGCACAACATGTGGTCCACGGCGCGCTTGATCTTCTTGATGCGCCCGCCGCGCCAGGCCCAGATCGACGGGCTGACGAAATGGATGGTGGGAATGCCGGCCTCGCGCAGCTTGATTTCGAGGTCGAAATTGAAGTCGGGAGCGTCGAATCCGACGAACGCCAGCGGCTTTTCCGCCAGCCAGCGATCGCGAAGTTGCCTGCGAATCGAGAGAATCTCGCGCAGATGCTTGATGACTTCGACGTAGCCCATCACGGAGAGCTTGTCGATCGGCCAATAGGCGTCGAATCCCTCTTCCGCCATATGCGGGCCGCCGACACCTGCGTAGGCGATGTCGGCCGGAAGACTTTGCTTGAGTCCGGCAAGCACGTTGCCGGCGATGAGATCGCCCGACAGCTCCCCGGCCACCATCGCCAGGGTTCGCTGGCCGGTGCCGGGAAGGGTCAGCGGCATGGAGATCAGCGCACGATACCGCGCGTGCTGGTGTTGAGGAAGTCGAGCAGCACACGAACGGCGTCGAAGACGTCCGGTGCGCCGGCATTTCCGAACGCTTCGATCTGGACCTTCGCCTCGTCGAGCGTCAGGCCGCTCTTGTAGAGCAGCTTGTACGCGTGGCGCAGCGCGGTGATCGCATCCGCGGAAAACCCGCGGCGACGCAGACCTTCGACGTTGATGCCATACGGTACCGCGCGGTCGCCCGATGCGATGACGAACGGCGGCACGTCCTGCACCAGCACGGAAGCTCCGCCCACCATCGAGTGCGCACCGATGCGCACGAACTGGTGCACGCCCGTCATGCCGCCGATGATCGCCCAGTCGTCCACGTGCACGTGACCCGCCAGTTGCGCGTTGCTCGAGAAAACGGTGTGGTTGCCCACGTGGCAATCGTGCGCGATGTGCACGTAAGCCATGATCCAGTTGTCGTCGCCGAGCCCGGTCAAGCCGCCGTCCTGCACCGTGCCGGTGTGGATGGTCGTGAACTCGCGAATCGTATTGCGGTCGCCGATGACGAGCCGCGTCGGCTCGCCAGCGTACTTCATGTCCTGCGGCGCGCCGCCAATCGACGCGAACGGGCCGATCTTGTTGCCGGTGCCGAGCGTCGTATGCCCGTCGACGATCGTGTGTGCGAGGATTTGCGTGCCTGCACCGATCGTGACGTTCGGCCCGACGATCGCGTACGGACCAACGGTAACGTCGTCGGCCAGTTGCGCCTTCGGATCGATGACCGCGGTGGGATGAATATTCGTCATGAGCGTCTCGGTTCCGGTTATTCGCCGTTCTTCTTGACCATGCACATGAACTCGGCTTCCGCCGCAAGCTTGCCGTCGACCAGCGCCTTGCCCTTGAACTTGAAGAAGCCGCGGCGCTCGCTCAGGAAGTCCACGTCCAGGATCAATTGATCACCCGGTTCGACAGGACGCTTGAAGCGAACGTTCTCGATCCCCACGAAATAGTAGAGCGTGTTTTCGTCGTGCACCGCTTCTTCGGAGAACGTGAGCAGCGCGGCGGCCTGCGCCAGCGCTTCCACGATCAGCACGCCCGGCATGACCGGACGCTGCGGATAATGGCCGGTGAAATACGGCTCATTGATCGTGACGTTCTTGATGACCTTGATATTGGCGTGCGGCTCCAGGCTGATCACGCGGTCCACCATCAGCATCGGATAGCGATGCGGAAGCAGCTTCAGGATCTTGTGGATGTCGATATTGATGTTGGTCTCGCTCATTTCTCTTGCAGGTCTTTGACCTTCGCTTCAAGTTGTCGCACGCGATCGCGCATCTTGTCCAGATTGCGCATGATGGCCGCGTTCTTGTTCCATTCGGCGTTCGGAATTGCCGGAAACGCGCTGGTGTAGGTGCCCGGGCCGGGAATCGACTTCGACACCCCCGACTTGGCCGTCACGATGACCCGGTCCCCGATCGTCACATGCCCAGCCACGCCGACGGCGCCACCCAGCATGCAGAATTTCCCGATGGTGCTGCTGCCGGCGATGCCCGTACATGCCGCGATTACCGTGTAGGCGCCGACGCGCACGTTGTGCGCAATCTGCACCTGGTTGTCGATCTTGCAACCGCGCTCGATGACCGTATCGGCCATCGCGCCACGATCAATCGAGGTCGACGCGCCGATTTCGACGTCGTCTTCGATCACGGCTCGCCCGACCTGCGGAATCTTCACCCATTCGCCGCCGGTCGCGGAGAAGTCAGGCGCGAACCCAAATCCGTCGGAGCCGATCACCGCCCCCGCATGGATGACGCAACGCGCGCCGATCACGCTCGTGTGGTACAGCGTGGCGTTGGGGTAGACGAGTACGTCGTCGCCGATCGTGGTGCCGCGACCGACGAACACGTTTGCCACCAGCCGGACACGTTCGCCCAGCCTCACGCCGGCTTCGATCACGACATTCGGACCGATGACGCACGAGGCCGGCACCGTCGCCGAAGGATCGACGACCGCGCTCGGGTGAATCCCCGCCGCCGGCACTGGCGTGGCCGCCTGCGCAAACATCTGGGCAACGCGTGCGAAGTACGCGTACGGGTTCGGCGCGATGATCCACGCGCGTCCCTCGTGCGAGGGCAGCTTGTCGAAGTCGGCCCTGGAGAGAATCACGGCCGCGGCCCCCGAATTGGGTACTTCGGCCAGATAAAGCGGATTCGACAGAAAGGCGAGCTGACGTGCGCCGGCGCGATCGAGCGGAGCCAGACCATCGACGGTGACTTCGCCGTCCCCGACGAGGTCGCCACCGAAGCGCGCGACCAACTGCGCCAGCGACACGGAAGGCAGCGACGGCTGGGACGGTGCCGCCGACATGGACTGCGCGCCCGTCACTTGCCGCCGGCGCCGCTACCCGAACCTGCGTTCAGGGTCTTGAGCACCTTGTCCGTGATGTCGATGCGCGGGCTCACGTAGACCGCTTCCTGCACGATCAGGTCGTACTTGTCCGTCTCGGCAATCTGCTTGATCACGCGGTTGGCGCGATCGAGCACGGCAGCGAGTTCCTCGTTGCGACGTTGATTCAGATCCTCCCGGAATTCGCGCTGCTTGCGCTGGAATTCGGTGTCTGCGGCTGCCAGGTCGCGCTGGCGCTTGGCGCGCTCGGCATCGGACAACGTGGGGTTGTCCTTGTCGAGCTTGTCCGACATCGCCTTGAGACGTTGCGCCATCGCCTGAAGATCCGAGTCGCGCTTGGAGAACTCGGCTTCGAGCTTGGCTTGTGCGGCCTTGGCCGGTGCGGAATCGCGCAGAATGCGATCCGAATTGACAGCGGCGATGCGCGCATCCTGGGCCATGGCGGCAAATGCCGCGCCGGCCAGCAACGCCGCGGCGATGCCGCGAAGGCAATGCTTACGGATACCGTTCAATGTATTACCCCTTGCAACGATGAAACATTCGGAACCGATCGGGTCGCGCTCGTTAGAACGACGTACCGACCTGGAACTGGAATTTCTGGTACTGGTCGCCCGTCTTCTTGGCGAGCGGGAAACCCATGGAAAGCTTGAGCGGGCCGATCGGCGAAATCCACGACAGACCGAAGCCGTAAGAATAGCGCAGGTTGTTCAAGGTAATCGCCTGGCCGTTATCGAAGACGTTACCGCCGTCGAAGAACGTAAAGATACGCAGCGTACGGTCATATCCGGTGCCCGGCAGCGGGAACGTCAGCTCCACGTTACCGATGAGCTTCGATGCGCCGCCCAGCGGTTCGCCGTTGGTGTCCTTCGGACCCAGCGAGCTCGGCTCGTAGCCACGCACCGAGCCGATACCGCCGGCGAAGTAGTTCTTGAAGATCGGGAACGGTTGACCGCCCATGCCGTGGCCGTATCCGACTTCAC
The DNA here is from genome assembly GCF_902459575.1 of Pandoraea morbifera. Classification (NCBI taxonomy): domain Bacteria; kingdom Pseudomonadati; phylum Pseudomonadota; class Betaproteobacteria; order Burkholderiales; family Burkholderiaceae; genus Pandoraea; species Pandoraea morbifera. Next base: position 172,799 of record NZ_CABPSD010000010.1, on the reverse strand, counting down.
CGTTGAGCGCCAGCGTAAAGCCGCGGCTGACCGGATAGTAGTACTGGTGCTGGTAATAGGCGCGGATGTACTTGGTCGTCCCGATCGGCGTGCCGATTTCGATGTTTGCCTGCTGGTAGTGTCCGCGGTTCGGAATCAGCGCGCTGTCACGCGAATCGCGCGACCAGCCGATGGTCAGCGGGTAGTTGTTGCTGACGTATCCGAACTGGTTGGCGTAATCGATGTAGCGCTGCGGCGTGGTGCCGTCGCTCGTCAGATGCAGGCGCGTCTGTTCGAAGCCGATACCGAAGAACACCGTATCGACTTCCGAGAATGGCACACCGAACTTGAGGTTGCCGCCCAGCGTGTTGATACGGAAGTCCGAATCGCTGGTCAGCAGCAGCGGCTGATACGTACGGTAGTAGATGTCCGTGATACGGCTCACGCCGTCGACCGTGAAATACGGATCGACCTGCGTCACCGCCAAGGTCCGATACGTCTTGCCGGTGTTGACGTTCACCGAGAGGGAGGTCCCCGAACCGAACACGTTGTCCTGGCTGATACCGGCCTGCAACACCACCTTGTCGGTCGACGAGAAGCCCGCACCCACGTTGATCGTGCCGGTCGGCTTCTCTTCCACCTTGACCTGGAGGTCGACCTGGTCGTTCGAGCCGGGCACCGGCTCGGTGGTCACTTTCACGTCGGTGAAGTAGCCCAGGCGGTTGATACGGTCCTGCGACAGCTTGAGGCGGTCGGCGTCGTACCACGAGCTCTCGAGCTGACGCATCTCACGACGAATCACCTCGTCGCGCGTGCGCGAGTTGCCCACGATGTTGATCTTGCGAACATAGACGCGGCGGCCCGGATCGATCGTCAGCGTCAACGCCACCGTGTGGTTGTTGCGGTCGATCGTCGGCTGGGCGTTCACGTTGGCAAACGCGAAACCGTAGTTGCCGAGCATGTCCGAAATTGCCTTCGTGCTCGCCTGGAGCTTGGCGGCCGAGAACGTGTCGCCGGCCTTGAGCTGCACGAGCTTCTGGATGTCGTCCTGCTTGCCGAGCATCTCGCCGGTCAGCTTGACGTCAGACACCTTGTACGGCTCGCCTTCATGCAGGTTGATCGTCAGGAACATCTCGTCCTTGTCCGGCGTGATCGAAACGTCGGTGGAGTCGATGTTGAATTCCAGATAACCGCGGTTCAGATAGAACGAGCGCAGCTTTTCCAGATCGCCCGTGAGCTTGTCCTTGGAATACAGGTCGTTCTTGGAATACCAAGACAGCCAGTTCGGCGTGCCGAGTTCCATTTCGGACGTCAGGTCCGACGACGAGAACGCCTTGTTGCCAACGAAATTGATCTGCTGGATCGTGGCCTTGGGCCCTTCGGTCACCGCGAACTGAATGCCCACACGGTTGCGTTCGAGCGGCGTGACCGTCGTCTTCACCTCGGCTGCGTAGTAACCGCGCGTGAGGTATTGACGCTTGAGCTCCTGCTCCGACTTGTCGAGCAGGTTGCGGTCGAAGCTCCGACCTTCGGTCAGGCCGACCGAGCGCAGCGCCTTCTTCAGACCGTCCTTGTCGAATTCCTTGATGCCGAGGAAGTCGATGGAAGCAATGGCCGGGCGCTCGTTGACGTGCACCACCAGCACGTTGCCCTGCGTCTCGACGCTCACGTCCGAGAACAGGCCCGTTGCATAAAGGGCACGAATTGCTTCGGTGCCCTTATCGTCGTTGAACTTATCACCCGGCTTGACCGGCAGGTAGGAGAAGACCGTTCCGGGTTCGATCCGCTGCAAGCCCTCCACTCGGATATCCTTGACCACGAACGGCTCGACGGCGCGTGCCAGGAAACTGTGTGCCGCCAGAACCGCAATCACCAGGGTCTTCGGAACAAGGTGGTATTTATTCGACAACTTGCTTCCCCAAGAAACAATTGAATCGTAAAAAACTCGGATTTGCCTGCGACCGGCAGGCGCGTGACGCTGTCTAGTGCAGCAACTTCGACAGGTCATTGAAAAGTGCTACGGCAGAGAGCGCGAGAATGCAAACGATGCCCACTCGTTGCAGCACACCCTGCCACCGCTCGGAAACAGCCCGGCCGGTAATCGCTTCGACCGCATAATATAACAGATAGCCACCGTCCAGAACCGGAATCGGCAATAGATTCAATACGCCAAGGCTAATGCTGACAAGCGCCAGAAAGGCGACGAAATAATCCAGTCCCAGTCGCGCGGAGCGGCCTGCATAGTCCGCAATCGTCACCGGACCGCTCAGATTCTTCAGCGACGCCTGCCCCGTGATCATTTTCCCAAACATGCGCACGCTGAATGCCGTGACGTCCCACGTGCGCTGCGCACCGCGGCCAATGGCCTCGAACAGGCCGTAACGCACGGTCACCGAGTCGACCTGACTGGCCAGCGCGGCGCCGATCTTGCCCACGCGCGCCCCGCCAGCCTCGGCGGAGTCGACTTCCGCCGCAGGCGTGAGGGTGACGCTCGTCAGTGCGCCATCGCGCCGAACCGTGAACGTCATCGGCTTGCCCGGATGCGCACGTACGGCATCGACCAGCCCCTTGGCCGACGTCACCGCACTGCCGTCCACCGCCGTGATTTCGTCCCCCACGCGCAACCCGGCCGCCCCGGCCGCGCCGCCCGCGATGAGCTGCCCAACCTTCACGCGCGCCGACGGCACGAGGCCCAGCCGCTGCATGAAGTCCTGCTCGCCGTCAGCGTCGAGATGCTGGCCGGCGGCGTCCAGTGTGTATTCGGCGCGACCGTCGCGGGTCCGCGCGATCAGGGTGACGCGCTGGCCGTCGATCATCGGATCGACCAGACGCCAGCGAAGATCTTCCCACGAGCGCACCGGCATTTCGTCACCGACAGCCTCATCGGGACTCGTCCCATTCTCGCGGACACCGGTAATGAGCTCGCCGCCCGCCAGTCCGGCACGCGCCGCGAGCGTGCCCGCCGCTGGCGGCGCCACACGTGCGACCGGCTCCGTGACCCCGACCAGATTCAGCCCGGTGTAAAGGGCAATGGCAAGCAGGAAGTTCGCGACCGGTCCCGCGGCCACGATGGCGAAGCGCTTGTAGACGGATTGCCGGTTGAACGCACGGTCGCGATCTTCCGGGGCGACGATCTGCGTATCGTCACGCTCGTCGAGCATCCGAACATAGCCGCCGAGCGGCAGTGCGCAGACAGTCCACTCCGTGCGATCGCGGCCCATCGTCCACTTGAGCAAGGGGGCGCCGAACCCCACCGAAAATCGCAGCACCTTGACGCCACACAACCGAGCGACCGAGTAGTGCCCCAGCTCATGGAACACCACCAGCACGCCAATGGCGACGGCAAACGCAAGCAACGTGGACAGCAGAGTCATGAGCGAATCGGGCCCCGAGGACGTTACGACATGAGTTCAGGCGTCAGGAAGACGCCGGGGCCGGCAGCTTGGCGACGATGGTCGCCGCCAGTTCGCGGGCGCGGCGGTCGGCTTCGAGCACCACGTCCAGCGACGTGGCCTCGCCAACGGTCACCGCGTCGAGCACCTGTTCGACCACCTGGGCGATGGCCGTGAAGCGAATGCGCCCTTCGAGGAAGGCCGCCACGGCGATCTCGTTGGCCGCATTGAGCAGCGCCCCGGCCGTGCCACCGCGATGCAACGCATCGAACGCCAGGCGCAGGCAAGGGAATCGGCGCAAGTCCGGCGCCTCGAAGGTCAATTTGCCGATGTCGGCGAGATTCAGCCCCGCGACGCCCGACGTCACCCGATCCGGAAATGCCAACGCATGCGCGATCGGCGTGCGCATATCCGGATTCCCGAGCTGCGCCAGCGTGGAGCCGTCCGTGTAGGTGACCATCGAGTGAATCACGCTCTGCGGGTGGATCAGCACTTCGATCTTCTCCGGCGGCACGTTGAACAGCCAGTGTGCCTCGATGACCTCGAGCCCCTTGTTCATCATGCTGGCGGAATCGACCGAAATCTTGCGGCCCATGACCCAGTTCGGATGGGCGCAAGCTTCGTCCGGCGTGACGTTTTCCAGCGACGCCAACTCGCGCTCGCGGAACGGGCCGCCCGAGGCGGTCAGCACCAGCTTTTCGACGCCGCGCGTGGAAATGCGATGCTCGCCGGCTACCTGCGGCAGGCATTGGAAAATGGCATTGTGCTCGCTGTCGAGCGGCAACAACGTGGCGCCGGCGCGTTCGGCCGTTGCCATGAACAGTGCGCCGGACAGAACCAGCGACTCCTTGTTTGCCAGCAAAATACGCTTGCCGGCGCGGGCGGCCGCCAGCGTCGATTGCAGGCCAGCCGCACCGACGATCGCCGCGACAACCATCGTTGGCTCGGGGGCCTCGGCGATCTCCACCAGCGCTCGCGGTCCGTGCGCGACTTCGATCTTCAGACCCGCGTCCGCCAGACGGGCGGCAAGCACGCGCGCCCCATCGGCGTCGGCCACCACCGCCACCTTCGGGCGATGCGCAACGCATTGCTCGAACAGACGGTCAAGATTGCGGTGCGCCGACAAGGCGTAGACGGAGAAACGGTCGGGATGACGCCCCACCACATCGAGCGTGCTAACGCCGATGGAGCCAGTGGAGCCGAGAATGGAGAGACGTTGCGACATGATCAGACGAAGAGCAGAGCCAGCGGAAGCACCGGGAGTAAGGCGTCGATTCTGTCGAGCACGCCGCCGTGGCCGGGCAGCAGCGCGCTGGAATCCTTCACGCCGGCTTGCCGCTTGAGTTGAGATTCGAACAGGTCGCCCACGACCGAGAAAGCGACCAGCGCGGTCAAGGCCAGCGCGCCGAGGCCAAGGCCCAGCGAGCCTGCGAGATGCGAGACGATCGTCGGCGCCTGCAGGCCCGACGCGAGCACTGCGGCGGCCGCGACGAGCACCAGCAGCCATCCGCCGATCGCGCCTTCCCAGGACTTGCCCGGGCTGATGGAAGGGGCCAGCTTGCGACGGCCGAAGGCGCGGCCGGCAAAATAGGCCCCGGTGTCGGCGATCCAGACAATGACCAACACCGACAGGAGGAAGGCAACACCGCGCTCACGCGCGAGGCACAGAGCCTGCCATGCCGCGATCAGCAGCACCGGACCGGCCACCAGCAGCAAGCCGCGCCAGGCGCCTTGAGTCGCCGGCTTGCGAGCCAGCGTGTACGGACCGGCCAATACCCAGAAGACGGCGGCCGGCTTGAGCCAGATCGACGACAACGTCCAGCCCCCCGCCCACGTCAGGCCGACGCCGAGCAGCGCCAGAGCGCCGTAGAAGATCGCGCCCGTGCCGTTCAGACCGACGAGGCGGCCCCACTCCCAACCGGCGGCCGCCACGATCAAGGCGGCGAGACATGCGAACTGCGCCGGCGTACCGACGAAGATCACGGGCAAGAGGATGGCAAGCAGTACGACAGCGGTAATAACGCGTGTCTTGAGCATCAGGCGGATTGTCCCGAGGGGTTCTGGACTTGCGCGCTGGTACGACCGAAACGGCGTTCTCGCTGCTGAAACTCGGCAACCGCGCGCTTGAGCGTATTGGCGTTGAAGTCCGGCCAGAATTCTTCGGTGAAATAGAGCTCAGTGTACGCCAGTTGCCAGAGCAGAAAATTACTGATCCGCTGGTCGCCGCCGGTCCGGATAAACAGGTCCGGCTCCGGCGCGTACGCCATGCTCAGGTGCGGGGCGAGATCATCTTCGGTAAATGACGTCTCGAGTGCCGCCGCCCCACCCTGCGCGACACGTGCCGCGGCAAGCTTGCGGGCAGCCTGCAAAATGTCCCACCGCCCGCCGTAGTTGGCGGCGATGGTCAGTGTGAGCCCCTTGTTGTCCTTCGTGCGTTCCTCGGCACGGCGGACCAGTTCCTGGATGCGCGGCTCGAACGCCTCGAGGGCGCCGACCACGCGCAACCGGATCCCGTTGTTGTGCAGCTTGCCAACCTCACGCTCGAGCGCGAGGATGAACAGTTGCATCAACGTGGAGACTTCATCCTGAGGCCGGCGCCAGTTCTCGGAACTGAAGGCGAACAGCGTCAGATACTCGACGCCGATCTCGGCACACGCCGTCACCGCCTCGCGCACGGCATCGACACCGCGCTTGTGACCGGCAACGCGAGGCAGTTTACGACTGGTAGCCCAACGCCCGTTGCCATCCATGACGATGGCGACGTGGCGCGGAATGCTCGCTGTTTCGGGAACAGAAAGCGTGGAGCTGAGAAAACCCATTGAGGTGCGGCGCGGGAGTCGAGCGCGAAAGTCAGCGGAGATCTTGCGGTGAGTGCCGGGGCACTCAAACCGTCATGATGTCGGCTTCTTTCTGCTTGACCAGCTCGTCGATCTCGGCGACGAACTTGTCGGTGAACTTCTGGACTTCGTCACCGCCACGGCGCTCGTCGTCCTCCGAGATTTCCTTGTCCTTCACCAGCTTCTTGAGCTGCTCGTTCGCGTCCCGGCGCAGATTGCGCACGGCGACCTTCGCGGTTTCGCCTTCCGACTTGACCAGCTTGGTCATTTCGCGACGGCGCTCTTCGGTCAGTTGGGGCATCGGCACGCGGATGAGATCGCCCTGCGTGGCCGGATTCAGACCCAGGTCCGATTCGCGAATGGCCTTCTCGACCTTGGCCACCATGTTCTTTTCCCACGGCTGCACGCCGATCGTGCGGGCATCGACGAGGTTCACGTTGGCAACCTGAGCGATGGGCACCATCGAACCGTAGTAGTCGACCTGGACGTGATCGAGCAGACCCACGTGGGCGCGGCCGGTACGAATCTTCGCCAGGTTGTTCTTGAACGACTCGATCGAGCTCTTCATCTTTTGCTCGACATTCTTCTTGACGTCAGCAACGCTCATGACAACCTCCAAACCTTGAATTGTTACGCAAACATAAATGATACGGCGTCGGCGTGCCAATGCACGCCGACGCCGCAATTTGAACTCAAACGTGGACGAGCGTTCCCTCGTCCTCACCGAGAATGACGTGCTTGAGCGCACCCGGCTTCACGATCGAGAACACGCGCACGGGCATCTTCTGATCGCGGCACAGCGCAAAAGCCGTCGCGTCCATGACCTGCAGGTTCTTCGAGATGGCCTCGTCGAAGCTGATGGTCGAATACTTTACCGCGTTGGGATCCTTCTTGGGATCTGCCGAGTACACGCCGTCGACCTTGGTCGCCTTGAGCACCACTTCGGCGCCGACTTCCGATCCGCGCAGCGCGGCGGCCGTGTCGGTGGTAAAGAAGGGGTTGCCCGTGCCGGCGGCGAAGATCACGACTTTGCCCTCTTCGAGCTGACGGATCGCGCGCGGGCGGATGTACGGTTCGACAACCTGGTCCATACGCAGCGCGGACTGCACACGCGCTTCGATGCCGGCGTGACGCATGGCGTCCTGCAGCGCCAGCGCGTTCATCATGGTGGCCAGCATGCCCATGTAGTCGGCCGTGGCGCGATCCATACCGGCCGCGCCGCCCGCCACACCCCGGAAAATATTGCCGCCGCCGATCACGACGGCCAGCTGCGTGCCCAGGCGAACGACTTCGGCGATATCGCCAACCATGCGCTCGATCGTCGCACGATTGATGCCGAACGCATCGTCCCCCATGAGGGCTTCACCAGAGAGCTTGAGAAGTACGCGTTTGTAAGGAGTAGACATGGCGGTCCTTAAGAAATCTGGTCGGGCACTGTGAGGGTATTCTGGATGAAACAACGGGGACGGCACCGCCGCCCCCGACTACTGCGGTACTGCGAAAATTACGACTGCTTGGCTGCTGCGACTTGCGCGGCCACTTCGGCGGCGAAGTCGTCTTGCTTCTTCTCGATACCTTCGCCGACCACGAACATGGTGAAGCTCTTGACCGTGGTGTTGTTGGCCTTGAGCATCTGTTCGACGGTCGACTTGTCATCCTTCACGTAAGCCTGGTTGAACAGCGACACTTCCTTCAGGAACTTCTGCACGCTGCCTTCCACCATCTTCGCGACGATCTCGGCCGGCTTGCCCGATTCGGCAGCCTTCTCGGCAGCGACCTTGCGCTCCTTCTCGATCAGTTCCGGCGAGACCTGGTCGCCCGACACGGCCACCGGCTTCATGGCGGCAATGTGCATGGCGACGTTCTTGCCCACTTCGGCGTCGGCGCCTTCGTACTCGACGATCACGCCGATGCGCGTGCCGTGCAGGTAGGCGGCGAGCTTGCCCGACGTCTCGTAGCGCTGGAAGCGACGGATCGTCATGTTTTCACCGATCTTGCCGATCAGGTCGGTACGCACCTGCTCAACGGTCTTGCCCTCGAGCGGAAGCGCCGACAGGGCTGCGACGTCGGCCGGGTTGTTCTCGGCGACGAGCTTGGCCAGTTCGTTGGCGAACTTCAGGAAGTCGTCGTTCTTCGAGACGAAGTCGGTTTCGCAGTTGATTTCGACCACGGCGCCCTTGCCGCCGTCGATGTAGGCGGCGATCACGCCTTCGGCCGTGATACGGCTGGCGGCCTTGCTGGCCTTGCTACCCAGCTTGACACGCAGGATTTCTTCAGCACGACCCATGTCGCCATCGGCTTCGGTCAGCGCCTTCTTGCATTCCATCATCGGCGCATCGGTCTTGGCGCGCAGTTCGCCCACCATTGCTGCAGTAATTGCCGGCATATCGTTACTCCTGTATATCGAATCAGTCGGACCGGGATGTCGCCCGGACGGCCGCATTGCCCGTCCTCGGCTCCCCGCAGATCCGACGTGGGGAAATCGGACTAAAAAAAAGGGGCGCCACAAGCAGCCCCTTTTGTTACGCAGCGGTGGCCGCTTACGCCTCTTCGTTCACTTCGACGAACTCGTCGCCGTCGCCGCGCACGGCTTCCACGACTTCCTTGACGGCGTTTGCACGGCCTTCCAGGATCGCGTCGGCAACGCCCTGAACGTACAACTCGACTGCCTTGCTCGAGTCGTCGTTACCCGGGATGACGTAGTCCACGCCGTCCGGCGAGTGGTTCGTATCGACCACGGCGATCACCGGAATACCCAGCTTGTTGGCTTCGGTGATGGCGATCTTGTGGTAGCCGACGTCGACGACGAAGATGGCGTCGGGCATGCCGCCCATTTCCTTCACGCCACCGATCGACTTCTGCAGCTTGGCCATTTCGCGATCGAACAGCAGCGCTTCCTTCTTGCTCATGCGCTCTTGCTCGCCGGCTTCCAGAGCCTGCTCCATGTCCTTGAGCTTCTTGATCGACGACTTCAGGGTCTTGAAGTTCGTCAGCATGCCACCCAGCCAACGGTTGTTGACATAGGGCATGCCGGCACGCGTTGCGGCTTCCGCGACGATTTCGCGGGCCTGACGCTTCGTGCCCACGAAGAGGATCGTGCCGCGGTTTGCCGCCAGTTGACGCACGTACTTCAGTGCGTCCTGGTACATCGGCAACGTCTTTTCGAGGTTGATGATGTGAATCTTGTTGCGATGGCCGAAGATATAGGGGGCCATCTTGGGGTTCCAGAAACGGGTTTGGTGACCAAAGTGGACGCCCGCTTCCAGCATCTGACGCATCGTGACAGACATGTGATTCTCCGTGAGGGTTGGGTCTTAGACCGGCTGCCGTACCCGTTTCGTCGGACTGTCATACAGCTTTGCATGACCCGTCCGCGAAGTTCGGGCACCCTGGGTGCGCCGGCCCGCGATTTCAAAATTTCCAAGCCGATGGCGTTCGATGCCACCCGGAACCTCACCGAGCGCGGCGCCATTCGGCACCACATTGGGGCGAAACACCCCGAAAAATTCGGTGAAGACCCTTGAAAACCAAGGGGAAACCCTCGGGTTTATTGACAACTCGTCCTCGACTTAGCCCGAGATTATAGCATCGCAGCATGGCTGCACTCAAGTGACGCGTAAAGTCCCGACGAGGCGCCCGAAATCCCCGGCATGCGCGGCATTCCGGCCGGTTTGCCCCGAGATCAAGGCGTCCGATCGGAACCACGGAAAACCCACCTCGGAATTCGCCGAAATCCGCGCCCGACGGGGCGGAAACCGTTCATTGATGCGATAATGCAGCACTGTTTCCGCAATTTGCCCGATTCCGCAATGGCCATCACCCTCAAGAATGCCCACGACATTGAAATGATGCGCGTCGCCTGCCGCCTGGCCAGCGAGGTGCTCGATTTCATTACGCCGCACGTACGTGCCGGCGTCACCACCGGGGAACTCGACCGGCTTTGCCACGAGTACATGATCAAGGAACAGGGCACCGTGCCGGCGCCGCTGAACTATCAGCCGCCCGGCTATCCGCCCTACCCCAAGGCGACCTGCATCTCGGTCAACGATGTTATCTGCCATGGCATTCCCGGCGACAAGACGCTCAAGAACGGCGACGCGCTGAACATCGACATCACCGTGATCAAGGACGGTTATTTCGGCGACACGAGCCGCATGTTCATCGTCGGCGAGGGTTCGATTCTCGCCAGGCGTCTTGCCCAGGTCACCTACGAATGCATGTGGCTCGGCATCAATCAGGTCCGGCCCGGCGCGCATCTCGGCGACATCGGCCAGGCGATCCAGACGCATGCGGAAGCACAGGGATACAGTGTGGTGCGCGAGTATTGCGGACATGGCATTGGTCAGGTCTTTCACGAGGATCCGCAGATCCTGCACTATGGCCGCCAGGGAACCGGGCTGGAACTGCAGGCAGGCATGATCTTCACGATCGAGCCGATGATCAACGCCGGCAAGCGCGAGATCCGAACGATGCCTGACCAATGGACGGTCAAGACGCGCGATCGCAGCCTGTCGGCACAGTGGGAGCACACCGTGCTTGTGACGGAAACCGGTCATGAGGTGCTTACGCGCTCGGCGCTCACCCCGCCGCCGCCGCCCGGTTCTTCGTTTGTCACGTCGTTCGCGACTGCCGCCTGAGCCGCCAACGTCCGCCAGCGACCGGCAACCACCCCGAACGCTGTCGTGTCGTCGCCGCAACACCGTTTTGAACGTCCGGTCGCCGAGCATTCCGGCGGCCGCCCGGCCTGACCCGATTACTCACCCCAGGAAGCCGTCATGCACGCACGTGCGCACGCCCCCTCTCCGCTACGTCAGGCGCTCAAGGAACGCAAGACCGAGCTCGTCGAGCGATTCTCCGCGCACGGCAAGATCGACGTGCTCCTGCACGGCCTGTGCCAGGCCGTCGACCAGGCCATGCGCGAAGCGTGGGCCGAGTGTCATATGCCGGGCGAGTTCGCGCTCGTGGCCGTGGGCGGCTACGGACGCGGCGAGTTGTATCCGTACTCGGACGTCGACATTCTCGTGCTGCATCGCGGCACTGACGGCGACGCGCTCGCGTCTCATGTGGAGCCGTTCATCGGGTTCCTCTGGGACATCGGCGTCGAAATCGGGTCTTCCGTACGTACGGTCGACGAATGCCTGAGCGAGGCGCAGGCCGACATCACGGTTCAGACGAGTCTGCTCGAAGCGCGCCTCATCACCGGCGACCGTGCCCTTTTCGAGGCGTTCGAGCAGCGCTTCGCCGTCGATCTCGATCCCCTGGCATTTTTCCGCAGCAAGCAACTGGAGATTCGTCAGCGCCACGCGAAATACCAGGACACGCCCTACAGCCTCGAGCCGAACTGCAAGGAGAGCCCCGGCGGGTTGCGGGACCTGCAGGTCATCCTGTGGATGACCAAGGCCGCGGGGCTCGGCAACAGTTGGTCGGAACTGTTTGCGCGCGACCTGCTCACCGATCGCGAACTCAAGGAGTTGCGCCGCAACGAACAGTTTCTGAAGGGTCTGCGCGCGCGGTTGCACTTGTTGGCGCGCCGTCGCCAGGACGTGCTCGTGTTCGACATGCAGACGCCGCTCGCCCAGAGCCTGGGGTTCGACGCAACCACGACCAAGCGCGCCAGCGAGCAGCTCATGCGCCGTTACTACTGGGCGGCCAAGGCGGTCTCGCAGCTCAATACCGTGCTGCTGCTCAACGTCGAGGCCCGGCTGTTTCCGCAAACGAGCGGTGTGACGCGCGTGATCAACGAACGCTTCGTCGAAAAGCAGGGCATGATCGAGATCGTCGATGACGAACTCTACCAGCGCCACCCGAACGCCATTCTCGAGACATTCCTGCTCTACGAACAGGTCGTCGGCGTGAAGGGCCTCTCGGCAAGAACCCTGCGCGCGCTCTATAACGCCCGGGAGTTGATGAATGCGCAATGGCGCACCGATCCCGAAAACCGTCGCACGTTTCTCGCGATCCTTCAGCAACCGCAAGGGATCACGCACGCCCTGCGACTGATGAACCAGACCAGCGTGCTCGGACGGTACCTGATCAATTTCCGCCGCGTGGTCGGTCAGATGCAGCATGACCTGTACCACGTGTACACGGTCGATCAGCACATCCTGATGGTGGTGCGTAACATTCGTCGCTTCGCCGTTGCGGAGCATACGCACGAATACCCGTTCTGCAGCCAGCTGATTGCGAACTTCGACCGGCCGTGGGTGCTGACCGTCGCCGCGCTGTTCCATGACATCGCGAAGGGACGCGGGGGCGACCACTCCACGCTGGGCATGGTCGACGCACGGCGTTTCTGCACCCGTCACGGCATCGACAAGGAGGACACCGATCTGATCGTCTGGCTGGTGGGCGAGCATCTGACGATGAGCACCGTCGCACAGAAGCAGGACACCACCGACCCCGACGTCATTCGCCGCTTCGCCGAGAAGGTCGGTAGCGAGCGACGCCTGACCGCGCTCTATCTCCTGACGGTAGCGGACATTCGCGGCACGAGCCCGAAGGTCTGGAACGCGTGGAAAGGGAAACTGCTCGAGGACCTCTACCGCCTGACGTTGCAGGTGCTAGGCGGCGCCAACCCCGATCCGCATTCGCAGTTGAAGACCCGCAAGGAAGAAGCCCTAGGCCTGCTGCGGCTTTATACGGTACCCGAACGCGCTCAGGACTCGCTCTGGAATACGCTGGATGTCGCCTACTTCCTGCGCAACGATCCTGCGGACGTTGCGTGGCAGACGCGCCATCTGTGGCGACACGTCGAGAGCCCGGCACCGATCGTCAAGGCGCGACCCTCGCCGATCGGCGAGGGGCTGCAGGTGATGGTCTACGTGCGCGATCAGGTCGACCTGTTCGCGCGCATCTGCGGCTATTTCGAGCGCAAGGGGCTGTCGATTCTCGACGCGAAGGTGCACACGACCAGCCACGGCTTCGCACTGGACAGCTTCTTGCTGACGGACCCCGGCCTGGACACCAGCTATCGCGACATCATCAATCTCGTGGAAAGCGAACTGGTGTCTCTGCTCACGCGCGCGGAGCCCCTGGCCGAGCCGAGCAAGGGACGGCTGCCGCGTCGCTCACGCAGCTTTCCCGTCACACCGCGCGTCGATCTGCGACCAGACGAGCGTGGTCAGTACTACCTGCTGTCGGTGTCGGCCAACGACCGTACCGGCTTGCTCTACGCGGTTGCACGCGTGCTTGCGCGTCATGGCGTGAGCGTGCGCACCGCACGTATCAATACCCTCGGCGAACGTGTTGAAGACACGTTCCTGCTCGACGGCAGCCGCTTGCAGGATAATCGCCTGCAGATTGCCGTCGAGACCGAATTACTCGAAGCATTGGAACCATGAGCGATACCCCGCGCGCCAAACTGAGCGCCAAACACCCCCGCACCCTCGACAAGACGCGCGCTCCCGTGCGTTCGTCGGGCGCCTTGCGTCGTCCGACCAAGGCGGTGCCCGCGTCGATGCTCGACGCCGGCGGCACGAAGAAAGCCGCTGCGAAGCCTGCGCGCCCGCGCCCGGCGGATGACGCGTCGGCGCCGGCAGGCGCGCGGCGCCCCGTCGGCAATACCGCTGCCCCGCGCAAATCTGCGCCCCATGCGGCCAAGCCGTACGAGAAGCGTGCGACAGGGGATCGCCCACCCCAACGAGGCCAGCGCGAGCGCGTGGCCGGCAGCCGCGCGGTCCGTGGCGCCGAGGGCACGCCGAGGCGCTTCGACGAGGATCGGCCACGCCGCTTTGACGAGGATCGCCCGCGTCGCACCAGTGAAGGTGGCACAAGAGGCGATTTCGGCCGCCCGATCAAACGCGGCACCGATGACCGCGCCCCACGCCGCTTCGACGAAGACCGTCCACGTCGCGCCGGTGAAGGTGACGCACGGGGTGCTCGGGGTGAATACGCCCGTCCAGGCAAACGTGGTGCCGACGACCGCGCCCCACGCCGCTTCGACGAAGACCGGCCCCGTCGCGCCGGTGCGGGCGACGCACGGGGTGCTCGGAGTGCTCGGGGTGAATACACCCGCCCGATCAAACGCGACGCCGACGACCGCGCCCCACGCCGCTTCGACGAAGACCGTCCACGTCGCGCCGGTGAAGGTGACGCACGGGGTGCACAGGGTGCACGGGGTGAATACACCCGCCCTGCCAAACGTGGCGGCGAAGATGCGCCACGAGGCCGTTTCGCCCGCGAGGACCGCGACGCGCGCCCGGCGCGTCCCACACGCGCAGCGCGCGTCGAACGCGATGACGATGACGATGACGACATCAAGATCCATCACGATGCGGCAGGCTCACTCCGCCTGTCCAAGCGCATGTCGGAGCTTGGCCTGTGCTCGCGACGTGAGGCGGATGAGTGGATTGCGAAGGGATGGGTGCGCGTCGACGGCAAGGTCGTGACGGCGCTCGGCACGAAGATTTTGCCGACGCAGGAAATCACGGTTGTCCAGGCAGCGCACAAGGAGCAGGCCAGCCGCGTCACGATCCTGCTTCACAAGCCCGTGGGCTATGTCTCCGGGCAAGCGGAAGACGGGTACGAACCCGCCGTCGTTCTGGTCACGCGAGAGCATCATTGGGCCGAGGACGATGCCGGCGTGCGCTTCTCGCCATCGCACCTGCGCAGCCTGGCGCCGGCCGGACGTCTGGATATCGATTCGACCGGTCTGCTCGTCCTGACGCAGGACGGACGCATCGCCAAACAACTGATCGGCGAAGACTCCGAGATCGAAAAGGAGTATCTCGTGCGAGTGTCCTACAACGAGCATTCGCAGAACGTTCAGGCGCATTTCCCGGCCGATCGTCTGGCGCTGCTGCGCCATGGACTGTCGCTCGACGACCAGCCGCTCAAGCCGGCGCAGGTCGACTGGCAGAATCCGGAGCAACTGCGATTCGTGCTCAAGGAAGGCAAGAAGCGTCAGATCCGTCGGATGTGTGAGCTCGTCGGCCTACACGTCACGGGGCTCAAGCGCGTTCGCATGGGGCGTATCGCGCTCGGCAACCTGCCCGTCGGCGAGTGGCGCTATCTTCGCGCCGGCGAGGGATTCTGAGCGAAAAGGCGATCTCGCCGATGAAAAAGCCCGCCAAAAGGCGGGCTTTTTTTCGGCCATTTGCCGGGTACTCCGGTGTGACGTCGCGCCGTCCTCACTAAGCGTCGGCGCAACGCTCGGCACCCGACCTCACCGCACGGACCCGGCGTCAGGTCATCGACCACCGTTCGATCAGTCACGGCGTCCGATATCGACGCGACAATTCAGTCATCGCTCTTCGGATCGAGCCCCGGGAACAGGATCTCGGTAAAGCCAAACTTGCTGAAGTCGGTAATGCGCATTGGATACAACTTACCGATGAGGTGGTCACACTCGTGCTGGACCACCCGCGCATGAAATCCCTCGGCAACGCGATCAATGACACGTCCGTATTGGTCGAAACCCTCATAGCGCAGCATTGAATAACGATTGACCATGCCTCGTAACCCGGGAACCGACAGGCAACCCTCCCAGCCCTCTTCCATGTCCTGCGTCAACGGCGTGATCACCGGATTGATGAGCACGGTCTCCGGCACTTCGGGGGCGTCGGGGTAGCGCTCGTTGTGCTCGAAGCCAAAGATCACCACTTGCAGGTCGACGCCGATCTGCGGCGCGGCCAGTCCCGCGCCGTTCGCGTGCTTCATGGTGTCGAACATGTCGGCGACGAGTTCATGCAACTCGGGCGTATCGAAATGCTCCACGGCCTTGGCGATGCGCAGCAAGCGCGGATCGCCCATCTTCAGAATGTCGCGAATCATCGATTGAGTCCTCACATCAAAGCGCGGCCAACATCGCGCGCATAGCGTCTTCGTCGAGCACCGGCACGCCGAGCGACTCGGCCTTCGCCAACTTGCTCCCTGCCTCGGCTCCCGCCACGACATAATCGGTTTTTGCGGAAACCGAACCGGCCACCTTCGCGCCCTTCTCTTCGAGCATCGCTTTCGCCTCGTCGCGCGAGAGCGTGGGCAGCGTCCCCGTCAGCACGAAAGTCTTGCCGGCCAACGGCAACGGGGCCGCCGCCGCAGGTTCCGACTCGGGCCAGGTGACGCCCGCCGCACGCAGTTGCTCGATCACCTCGACATTATGCGGCTCGCCGAAGAAATTGGCGATGGACTGGGCCACAATGGGTCCGACGTCGGGCACGGCGAGCAGTTCCTCGGTCGACGCTGCCATTACATTGTCCAGCGTGCCGAAATGCCGGGCGAGATCCTTCGCCGTCGCCTCCCCCACGTGCCGGATCCCCAGTGCGAAGATGAAGCGCGCGAGCGTGGTATGACGCGCCGCCTCCAGCGCCGCCACCAGATTGGCCGCCGATTTGTCGGCCATGCGATCGAGCGCCGCCAGCTTGGCCACGCCGAGCTTGAACAGATCGGCAGGCGTGCGAATGATGTGCTGGTCGACAAGTTGCTCGACGAGCTTGTCGCCAAGTCCCTCGATATCGAGCGCGCGGCGCTGCGCAAAGTGCAGCAAGGCCTGCTTGCGCTGCGCGGCGCAAATCAACCCGCCCGTGCAACGCGCGATGACTTCGTCAGGCAGCTTTTCGATCGCCGAACCGCACACCGGGCACTCCGTCGGCATGACAAACGCCCGCGCGTCGGCAGGACGTCGCTCCAGCACCGAACCGACCACTTCCGGGATCACATCCCCCGCGCGGCGCACAATCACGGTATCGCCGATCATGACGTCCTTGCGCCGAATTTCGTCCTCGTTGTGGAGCGTGGCGTTCGTCACCGTCGCCCCGCCCACGAAGACCGGCGCCAGACGCGCCACCGGTGTGATCGCCCCCGTGCGCCCCACCTGCACCTCGATGTCGAGCAGCGTCGTGAGCGCCTCCTGCGCGGGGAACTTGTGCGCCAGTGCGAAGCGCGGCGCGCGCGACACGAAACCGAGCCGGTCCTGCTCGTCGCGTCGGTTGACCTTGTAGACCACGCCGTCGATGTCATATGGCAGCGACGGACGCGCCTCGCCCACCGCCCGATAGAACGCGAGCAACCCGCCCGCCCCCTGCACCACTTCGCGGCGGTCATTGACCGGAATGCCCAGCGTAACGTACCAATCGAGCAGCGCGGCATGGGTTTCCGGCATCGGCTTGCCAACCAGCTCCCCGACCCCATAGGCAAAGAACGACAACGGGCGCCTGGCGGTGATTCTCGAATCGAGCTGACGCAGGCTGCCGGCCGCCGCGTTGCGCGGGTTGACGAAGACCTTCTCGCCGGCGGCTTCCTGCATCCGATTGAGTTTGTCGAAGTCAGCCCGGAACATCAGCACTTCGCCTCGCACTTCCAGCACCTCGGGCGGATCGTCTGTCTCCAGGCGCAGCGGAATCTTCTTGATGGTGCGGATGTTGGCGGTCACGTCCTCGCCGGTCGTGCCGTCACCGCGCGTGGCCGCCTGGACGAGCACACCGCGCTCGTAACGCAGCGCGATCGCCAGACCGTCGAACTTCAGCTCGGCCGCGTATTCGACCGGCGCGCCGAACAAATCGCCGGAGGCACCTGCCGCATTCGCATCGCGCAGCCCATCCGCCACACGACGGTCGAACGCCTCGACGTCCTCGTCGGCAAAGCCGTTGTTCAGCGACAGCATGGGCACGCGATGCACGACCGGAGCGAACCCCTCCACGGGTTTGCCGCCAACCCGCTGCGTGGGCGAATCGGCACGCTGCAGTTCAGGGAAGCGGGCTTCGAGTGCGACGAGTTCGGCGAAAAGCCGATCGTACTCGGCGTCGGGAATCAGCGGGGCGTCCTCTTCGTAATAGGCGCGATTGTGTCGCGCCAGCTCGCGACGCAGCTCGGCGGCGCGCTGGGCGGCGGCCGTCGCATCGTCAGACAAATGGGCGTTCGCGCCCTGACCCGGAACGGAAGTTTGGGACATGCGAGGAGACTCGGGTACGGGAATTCAGAACATTATGCCTTCGACGCACGCGCCTGCGCGCCGTCGACAGCGGGATTCCTTCGGAACAAAAACGCCGCTCACCCGACGGTGAACGGCGTGCATCGAACAGACAGCGCGCGACGGATACCGTCCGCCGCCTGCCAGCCCGCGTTTACTGACTGAACAGGCGGCGCGTGACGGGCGAGCCCGCAGGCAGTCCGCGCGCCTCGAGGCGTTCGTAGAGCTTGAGAAGCTGCTTGTCGACGTTTTGCAGCGCAGCATCCGAGAGCGGCCGACGTTGATCGTCCACCACTCGCCCGCCGATGCGCTGTCCGATGGAACGCGCGTAATCGCACATCAGACGGAAAGGAAGGAGATCTTCGTCTGCCACGGGCACGTCCAGCAGCATGGTGATCAGATCGCCGCCCTTGTACGTCAGATCGTCGCGCAGGAAGTTGGTGTCGCCGAACTGCAGCATGAACACCGGGTTCTGACGCGTGTCGAGCTTCACGAAGCGCATGCCGTCGCGCGAGAGCAACAAGCCGTCCTGCGTGGCCACCGCCTGCACATAATTGGCAGACCACGGCGCCCCATCCGAGAGCACATTGACCGACAACTGGGCATCGCATTGCGCGGCAAAACTGTCCAGCTCGCGCGCACGCGCCACCGTCTCCATCATGTCGGGCAATTCCGGCAATGCGTCGACGGCGTCGGCGAGCGTCTGGACGAGGTTCGAGAATTCGGAGAATTCGACCTCATTCAACGCCCCGGCCCGGTTGGCGAGCTGTACGGCCATGCGGAGCTGATGGTAGCGACCGCCGGTGCGAATCAGTTCCCACGGCGAATGCTCGTCCGCTCGGCCCTCGATGTTGACCGGCTTGCTGCCGGCGCGGCGCATGCGCATGGTCAACGGCATGAGGCGCTCGGCGGCAATGACGTTCGCCAACGGCAACGCCACGATGCAGTCGATGCGCTCGTCGATGACCGCCGGCGGACCGCTCGGCGTCGCCGGGCGAGTGGCAGCCGCGGGCATCGCCTGCGCGACCGGCGAGGCGGACGCCTCGGCGGTATCGGGGGCAGCAACGGTAGCAACGGCAGCGGCGGTGGCATGGTTGCCGTCGGCCTGTGCAGCGGGTTCCGCGTCCGGCGCACCCGCTGCCGCCGCGGCGGCACCCGCCGGCGCAGCGTCAACGGTATCGTCGGCGGCGAGTTCGGCGTCCATGCGCGCCACCGCGCTGGCGACGGCCGCTTGTTCCGCATCGCGTGCCCGGTCGCTGGCGGCGTCTCGACCGGCATGGGAATCGGCGGAAGTGGCGGGAGTGGCGGGAGTGGCGGGAGAGTCACCCGACGGCACGCTCGCCTCATGCGCAGCGATGACGCCGTCCGCCTCGCCTGCGGCGGCCTTCTCGGCCGCTTCCTGTGCCGCGCGCTTGCGCGCGGCGGGCGGGGCATCCCAGGCGTCTTCATTGATGGCAAACGCGTCCTGCACGGACGTGCCGGCAACCGTCGCCGGGCCAAGCGTCGGCTCGCGGCGCTCGCCCGACTGCGCCGGCACTCGCGGCGGCGACAACGTGGGTTCGATGAACGGGCGGTCGTCGTCCGCGTCAGGCACACCGGCCGTCGCATCGATTCCCGTCCCGTCGGTCGGCATGCGACGCGGTATGCGCGCTCGCGCCTTGCTGCCTTGCCAGGCGTTATATGCCACTACCCCCAGCAGTACCACTACCCCTGCGGCAATCAAACTAAGCTGCAGTTCATTCATGCGCGGCGTTCCTCTCTCTTCTCCATCGTGGGCGCGGGGTCAGGCGATCTCGGCCAGATTGATCGCTGACTCCATGTCCACCGCCACGATCCGCGACACCCCTTGTTCCTGCATGGTGACGCCGATGAGCTGATTGGCCATTTCCATCGCGATTTTGTTATGCGAAATAAATACGAATTGGGTGCGGTCCGACATGCGCGCCACCATCTTGGCGTAGCGCTCGGTGTTGGCGTCGTCGAGCGGCGCGTCCACCTCGTCCAGCAGACAGAACGGCGCCGGATTGAGCTGGAACATCCCGAACACCAGCGCAATGGCCGTGAGCGCCTTTTCCCCACCGGACAGCAAATGAATCGTGGAGTTCTTCTTGCCGGGGGGTTGCGCCATAACCTGCACGCCGGCGTCGAGAATTTCGTCGCCGGTCATGATGAGCTTTGCCTGGCCGCCGCCGAACAACATCGGGAACAGTTCGCCGAAATGCTTGTTCACTTCGTCGAACGTGCCTTGCAGCAGCACGCGCGTCTCTTCGTCGATCTTGCGAATCGCGCCTTCGAGCGTTTCGATGGCGTCGTTCAGATCGGCCGACTGGGCGTCGAGGAAGACCTTGCGCTCGCGCGCCGTTTCCAGTTCCTCGAGCGCCGCCATGTTGACCGGGCCGAGCGCGTTGATGGCGTTGTTGATGCGCGTGACTTCGCCCTGCAGATACGACGGCTTCATATCCGCCGTGAGCTTGGCCGACAATGCCTCTTCGTCGACTTGCGCAGTCGTGAGCTGCTCGGCGAACTGCTCGCGGTTCAAGCGCGCGGCCTGCTCCTTGAGCTGCAATTCCGTAATGCGGTCGCGCAGCGGTTGCAACCCACGCTCCGCCGCCAGACGCTCCTCGTCGCTTTGACGCAGCTTCTGCGTGAGGGCCTCCAGCTCCATGCGGGCGGCCCCGAGAATCTCTTCCTTCTCGGCGCGAAGCTCCAGCGCATCCTGCAAGCCATTCTCGGCCGTCTGCTCGGTGATTTGCGCGAGCTCGGCCTGCGCCTGCTCGATCGAGACGACCAGGCGCTCGGCCTGCTCCAATGCCGTCTGAATACTGCGGCGATGCTCGTCGATCTTGCTCGCGATCCCTTTCTGCCCGTAAGTCGCTTCCTGCGCGAGGCGCTCGAGCTCACGCGCGCGGTTGCGCGCATCGGACAGTTGGCTATCGAGCGATTCGAACTCCAGCTGTCCGTCTTCGAACGTAGCCTGCAATTCCGCAAGGCGGGCATCGCTGTGTTCGAAGTTCGCTTCCGACTCGGCGCGCATGGCCAGTTGCTCTTCGATCTGGGCCGCGATTTCGCGCAGCTCCTCGTCGATCTGCGAGCTGCGCGCGTTATAGCGCTCGTAGGCCTGAGTCAGCTTGAGTACGTCCAGCTGCAACGCATGCACGCGCTGCGTGGCGCGCTCGGCGCGCCCGCGCACCTCCGTGAGCGACTGGGCGGCCTGGCTGTAGGCGGCTTCCGCACGCACGGCCGCCGACTTGGCTTCGTCCGAGAGCAGCGCCTGCGCGCGCAGTTGCTTGCCGAGATTCTCGATTTCCTGCTGACGCGCGAGCAAACCGGCCTGCTCGGAGTCGGCGGCATAAAGCTGCACGCCCACGCGGGTGACCTGATGCCCGGCCTTGACGACAATCGATGCCCCCTCGGGCAATTGCGCGCGGGCCGTCATCGCCTGTGCGAGGTCGTCGGCGACGTATGTGTGACCGAGCCATTCCTGCAACACGGCGCGCAGGCCCGGATCGTCGATGCGCAACAGCGAGAGCAGCGGACGCAGCGAGGCCGGCGCCTCCGGTGGTCGCGCGGCCGGCGGCGGCGAGTAGAACGCCAGCTTGGCCGGCGGAGCGTCGCTCGCGAAGGCCTTCACCCAGTCGAGGTTGCTGATTTCCAGCGCGGCAAGGCGCTCGCGCAGTACCGATTCGAGCGCGTTTTCCCAGCCCGGCTCGATATGCAGTTTCTTCCAAAGTCGCGGCAGTTGCGCCAGCTCGTGTTTGTCGAGCCACGGCTGCACCTTGCCCTCGGTCTGCACGCTTTCCTGAAGCTGCTTGAGCGCACTCAGGCGAGCCTCGAGCTGCGCGATGGTCGCCGCCTCGGACTGGACCCGGGCCTGCGCCTCGGCGCGCTCCGCCTCCAGACGCGGCAGCCGTTCCTGCGCCTCGGCAAGCTCGGCCTGCGCATCCTCGAGCATCGCCTGATGTTCGGCGAGTTCGGCGCGCTGCATCTCCAGCTCGGCCTCGTCGGGCTTGTCGAGCCCACGCGCCTCACCTTGCAAGCGCTCCTGACGCTGCTGCAGTTGCTGCAGGGCCTGGTCGGCGTTGCGCTGGTGCGCAGCTTCGAGTTTCAAACTCTGCTCGACCTGCGCGATCTCGCTGCGCTGCTCGTTGAGCAGGTTCTGCGCGTCGCGCCAGCGTGACTCCAGTGCAGGCAGGGCGTCGTTCTGTTCGGCCGCCTGATCCTGGGCCGTCGCCGCCCGCTCCTCCGCGATGACCAGTTCTTCCTCGGCAAGGGCCAGCGCCTCTTCCGATTGCGCACAGCGGGCCTGCCACTGTTCGCGTTGCGAGGTCAGCGCCGCCAGTTGCGCCTGCACGCGATTGCGCGACTCCACAACGTAACGGATCTCCGCTTCGAGGCGGCTCACCTCCGAATTCGCCTCGTACATGGCGCTCTGGGCGGCCTGCACGGCATCGGTGGCGGTGTAATGCGCGGCGCGCAGCGTCTCGAGGTCGGACTCCGACCCGCGCAAACGCGCCATCTGCGCTTCCAGGTCGACCTGCGCCGACTCGATGGCGCGTTGCTGGCGCTCCTGTTCGTTCTGGGCCTCGTTCTTGCGCAACAGCCACAACAGTTGCTGCTTCTCTTCTCCGTCGCGCTGCAAGTCCTTGAACCGATTGGCCACGACGGCCTGGGATTCCAGTTTTTCGAGGTTGGTGCCGAGTTCGCGCAGGATATCTTCCACGCGAGTAAGGTTCTCACGCGTGTCCTGCAGCCGGTTCTCGGTTTCGCGACGTCGTTCCTTGTACTTGGAGACACCCGCGGCTTCTTCGAGGAATACGCGCAGTTCTTCCGGCTTGGCCTCGATGATGCGCGAGATCATGCCCTGCCCGATGATGGCGTAGGCGCGCGGCCCGAGGCCGGTCCCGAGGAAGATGTCCTGGATGTCGCGGCGACGCGCGGGAAGATTGTTGATGTA
The DNA here is from genome assembly GCF_902459575.1 of Pandoraea morbifera. Classification (NCBI taxonomy): domain Bacteria; kingdom Pseudomonadati; phylum Pseudomonadota; class Betaproteobacteria; order Burkholderiales; family Burkholderiaceae; genus Pandoraea; species Pandoraea morbifera. Next base: position 149,732 of record NZ_CABPSD010000010.1, on the reverse strand, counting down.
GTAGCTGGAGGTCCCATCGCGCGTGAGCACGCGCTTGACGGCGATCTCGGCGTATTGGCTCCACTGCCCGGCAGCACGTCCGGCGCTGTTGTCGAACACGAGCTCGACGCTGGCACGACTTGCCTGCTTGCGGGCGGTCGACCCGTTGAAAATCACGTCCTGCATCGATTCGCCGCGCAGCTCCGAGGCGCGCGACTCGCCGAGCACCCAGCGCACGGCGTCGATGATGTTGGACTTGCCGCACCCGTTCGGGCCGACAATGCCGACCAGTTGGCCGGGCACCGCAAAGTTCGTCGGATCGACGAAAGACTTGAAGCCAGCGAGTTTGATGGATGTCAGACGCACGGCAGGTTCGCTTTTTCGGTCATTGAATGAGAGGAAAGACGCGGAACGCGCTAGCTGGTCCTGTCTGGCCTCGCGCGCGCTGGCGCGCGCAGGCCGCATTTCTTGCTGATTACAGCGGTATCACGACGGTACGCATCATACCATCGCATCCCCCGCCGTCGCGGATTTACAACGCCCCGAATCCGGCAAAATTCCTGACAGCACACCGGCCGCCACGATGCACAACCCGCCGGCGATTTCCCGGGCCCCCAATCCCTCGCTCGCCAGCCACCAGGAGGAAATCGCCGCCACCACGATTTCGAAAAGCATGATGAGCGCCGCCTGGTTCGCCGGCACGCGCGCCAGTCCGAACTGGACGATCACGTTGGTCAGGGCGATCGTGCAGCCCAGCGCCAGCGCGACGGCCGCCGCGCCCGCGTTCGATGTCAGGACCGAGACGGCGGCGTGCCCGCTTTGCACACCGCCGTCGAAGGGCATGACCAGCAGCCCGCCGACCATGCACCCGAGATACAGGGTCCAGCTTCGCATCTCCGCCCGCACGTCGGGCAACGCCTGGCTCACGCGGCGCAACAGCACGTTGTTGAGCGCAAAGGCCGCGCCGGCAATCGCGCCGGCCCATTCGCCCGCGTTGTTGGGTACTGGCCAGCCCAGCTCGGGCGACCAGAGCATCAGTCCCGCCCCGCCCAACGCCAGCGCGATGAGCCCGCCCCCGCGCAAGCCGACCCGCTCGCCGAGCAGCCCATGGGCGAAGAGCGCCGTCCAGACCGGGGTCAGATAAAAGAGCAGCAGCACCCGCATCACATGGCCGTGGGTGGTGCCCCACACGAAGGCGACGTTGGTGGTTCCGCCGGCGAACGCCACGCCCACCAGCAGCCACGACCAGCGCAGCGTGCCGAGCGACCGGCGATAGACGAGCGTGAGCAGCAACAGTGCCACGCCGGCGGTGCATATCTGCGCGGGTACCGCGGCCACACCCCACTGGGCCAGCACGCGATAGGGAAACCAGGCCAGGCCCCACACCGACGAACCGATGAGAATGGCCAGGGCGGGTGCCGCCCGGGTGCGCAACGAGACCCCGGAAGTCGAAGCCGGGCCGTGCGCGCCGTTGCCGGCTACGGTCATACTGCTCTCTCCTGAAAAACCTGAGATACTCCGCAGACTTGCCCCACTGGCGCCTCGGAATATGCTGATTTACGCACCGCTCGCGCTTTGGACGCGCCGTGACGGTATAATTTTCGCTTCGCCGATCTTGCCATTCTTGCGCGCGTCCGGGAACCCCTTTCCCCGTCGTCTCGTGTGATGTCGTGAATCAGCGAGGCGCGATGGAAGGCCGCCGCCGTGCTCCCGGACGACGTGAGCACGCCCGGCCCCGGAGAATGTGTCGCCGCAAAACGCCCCGGACGCCAGAAAGTCGCCAATCTCGCCCAGCCGCCGCATGCGGCCCCGAATTGCCGTGAACGCTGCCCTGACCGGCGGCGCGAACCCTAGCCCTGAGTCTGTTTGAATTCTCGTGAACCCATTACTCGACAAGCTCCAGCCCTACCCGTTTGAACGCCTGAAGTCGCTCGTGGCGGACGTCACGCCGGCCGCCGCTTACAAGGCCATCAGCTTCGGCATCGGGGAGCCCAAGCACCCAACGCCGCAATTCATCAAGGAAGCGCTGATCGAAGGTCTGGGTGGTCTCTCGAACTACCCCGCCACGGCGGGCGGCGAGCCGCTGCGCGCGGCGATCGCGCAGTGGCTGGAGCGCCGTTACGCGCTGCCCAACGTGAATCCGGCGACCGAAGTCCTGCCCGTCACCGGCTCGCGCGAGGCGCTGTTCTCGTTTGCCCAGGCGGTCGTCGACGGCAGCAAGCCCGGCGCGCGCGTGATGTGCCCGAATCCCTTCTACCAGATCTACGAAGGCGCCACGCTGCTCGCCGGCGCGACGCCCTATTACGTCGACAGCGACCCGGCGCGCAATTTTGCGCCGGACTACGACAGCGTGCCGGCCGACGTCTGGCGCGACGTCCAGTTGGTCTACCTCTGCTCGCCGGGCAACCCGACCGGCGCCGTGCTGGGCCTGGCTGACTGGATGCGCCTGTTCGAACTCTCGGACGAGTACGGCTTCGTGATCGCGTCCGACGAGTGCTACTCCGAAATCTACTTCGACGAAGAGCGCGCACCGCTGGGCGGCCTCGCGGCGGCCCATCAGCTCGGCCGCGGTTTCGAGCGCCTTGTCGTGTTCTCGAGCCTGTCCAAGCGCTCCAATGTGCCGGGCATGCGCTCGGGTTTCGTAGCCGGCGACGCCGCCATTCTCAAGAAATTCCTGCTGTACCGCACGTACCACGGCTGTGCCATGAGCCCGGCCGTGCAGGCGGCGAGCGTGGCCGCATGGAACGACGAAGCCCACGTGCGCCTGAACCGCAGCAAGTACCTGAAGAAGTTTCAGACCGTTACGCCGATGCTCGCCGAAGTGCTCGACGTGCGCCTGCCGGATGCGGGCTTCTACCTGTGGGCCAAGGTCGACACCAGGACCGGCCTGTCCGATACGGAATTCACGCGTCGATTGCTGGCGCAATACAATGTGGCCGTACTGCCCGGTTCGTATCTGGGCCGCGCCGCACACGGCGCGAACCCCGGCGAGCACTATGTTCGCATCGCCCTCGTGGCCGACGTGGACGAATGCACCGAAGGCGCGCAGCGCATCGTGCAGTTCTGCCAATCCCTTTAATTCCAACTGCAACTGATTCTCGCCATGTCGCAACAACTGCAAACCACCATCGATCAAGCCTGGGAAAACCGTGCCGAGATTTCGGCCAAGTCGGCGCCCGCCGACGTACGTGAGGCCGTCGCCCACGTCATCGCCGAGCTGGACAAGGGCGCCCTGCGCGTGGCCCAGAAGCATGACGGCAAGTGGATCGTGAACCAGTGGATCAAGAAGGCCGTGCTGCTGTCGTTCCGCCTGGAAGACAACGCCGTGATGCCCGCCGGCGGCTTCAGCCAGTTCTACGACAAGGTGCCGAGCAAGTTTGCCAGCTACACCGCGGAAGACTTCGCCCGTGGCGGCTTCCGCGTGGTGCCGCCGGCCGTCGCACGCCGCGGCTCGTTCATCGGTAAGAACGTGGTGCTGATGCCCTCGTACACGAACATCGGCGCGTACGTCGATGAAGGCACGATGGTCGACACGTGGGCCACGGTCGGCTCCTGCGCGCAGATCGGCAAGAATGTCCACCTCTCGGGCGGTGTCGGTATCGGCGGTGTCCTCGAGCCGCTGCAGGCCAACCCGGTCATCATCGAAGACAACTGCTTCATCGGCGCGCGCTCGGAAGTCGTGGAAGGCGTGATCGTGGAGGAGAACTCGGTAATCTCGATGGGCGTGTATCTGGGTCAGTCGACCAAGATCTACGATCGCGAAACCGGCGAAGTGCACTACGGCCGCGTGCCGGCCGGCTCGGTGGTCGTGCCGGGCAACCTGCCCTCGAAGGACGGCAAGTACAGCCTGTACTGCGCCGTGATCGTGAAGAAGGTCGACGCCCAGACGCGCGCCAAGACCGCCATCAACGATCTGCTGCGCGGCGAGTAATCCCGCGAGGCTTTGACGGGGCATCGCTGTCGCTCGCGCGGCACCGGTGCCTCCGACTTTGCAGTCCCGAGACATCAGGAGTTCAGGCGATGACGGCAGTGCTTTACGGCATTCCCAACTGCGATACCGTGAAGAAGGCGCGCACATGGCTCGACGCGCACGGCGTGGCGTACGAATTTCACGACTTCAAGAAGGCAGGCGTGAACGACGCATTGCTGGACCTCTGGCTGGCTCAGGTACCGCTGGCCACCCTGCTCAACCGCAAGGGCACCACGTGGCGCAAACTCTCGCCAGAACAGCAGGCCGCGGCCGCCGACGCGTCGGCGGCGCGCGCCCTGATGATCGAAAGCCCGTCGCTCATCAAGCGCCCCGTACTGGTGGCCGACGGCAAGGTTTCCGTGGGCTTCACGCCCGACAGCTACGCTTCACGATTCTGACTTCATGACTTCCTCCCAGGGCGCCACGCTGGCGCTTACCGAGCAACTGATCGCCCGTCACTCGGTGACGCCCGAAGACCGCGACTGCCAGGCAATCCTCGCGCGGCGCCTCGAGGCGATCGGCTTCGCGTGCGAGACCATCGCCTCGAATGGCGTGACCAACCTCTGGGCGCTCAAGCGTGGCACGCGCGGCACCGACGGCAAGCTCCTCGTCTTCGCCGGTCATACGGATGTCGTCCCGACCGGGCCGCTCGATCAATGGCATTCCGACCCGTTTGCACCGACGCATCGCGACGGCATGCTCTACGGCCGGGGCGCCGCCGACATGAAGACGTCACTTGCCGCGTTCGTGGTCGCGTCGGAGGAGTTCGTCGCCCGGCATCCGGCACACGAGGGTTCCATCGGCTTCCTTCTCACGAGCGACGAGGAAGGCCCGGCCACCGACGGCACGGTGAAGGTCGTCGAGGCGCTGAGCGCGCGTGGCGAACGACTGGACTACTGCGTGGTCGGCGAGCCGACGTCGAGCCAGCGCCTGGGCGACATGGTCAAGAACGGTCGTCGCGGATCGATGTCCGGCAAGCTCGTGATCAAGGGCGTGCAAGGCCATATCGCCTACCCGCATCTGGCGAAGAACCCGACGCATCTGTTTGCACCGGCGCTCGCCGAACTCACGCAAACCGTGTGGGACAACGGCAACGAGTATTTCCCGCCCACCACCTGGCAGATTTCGAACATTCATGCCGGCACGGGCGCGACCAACGTCATTCCCGGCGAGCTGACGGTCATGTTCAACTTCCGCTTCTCGACGGCAAGCACTTCGGACGGCCTGCAAAAGCGCGTCCACGAACTACTCGACCGCCACGGCCTGACATACACGCTCGACTGGTCGATCAGCGGCCAGCCGTTCCTCACACCGCGTGGCGACCTCTCGCAGGCGCTCTCGAGTGCCATTCTCGAGGAAACGGGCCTGGAAACCGAATTGTCGACGACCGGCGGCACCTCCGACGGCCGCTTCATCGCGCGCATCTGCCCGCAGGTGATCGAGTTCGGGCCGTGCAACGCGAGCATCCACAAGATCGACGAGCACATTGCGGTGGCCGACATCGAACCGCTCAAGAACATCTACCGTGGGGTGTTGGCGCGTCTGGTGGCCTGAGGCGCCCGATACAACGACCGGCACGAGACATTCATCATGACACCCCAAGCCACTCACCCTTTCCGCACGCTGCGCGATCTGCTGCGCTATGCCGTCTCTCGCTTCACCGAGGCGCAACTGGCCTTTGGCCATGGCACGGCGACCGCCTATGACGAAGCGGCCTACCTGCTGCTGCACACGCTGCATCTGCCGATCGACACACTCGACCCGTTTCTCGACGCCCGCTTGCTGCCCGAGGAAATTGAGCGCGCACTGTCGGTCATCAACCGTCGCGCGGGCGAACGCGTGCCGGCGTCGTACATCACCAACGAGGCCTGGATGCACGGCCACCGGTTCTACGTCGACGAGCGCGTCATCGTGCCGCGCTCGTTCGTCGGCGAACTGCTCGAAGACGCGCTGCAACCCTGGGTCGACCATCCCGACGACGTCGCCGACGTTCTGGAGCTCTGCACCGGTTCGGGCTGCCTCGCGATCCTTGCGGCGGAAACCTTCCCGGGCGCTCGGATCGACGCCGTCGACATTTCCGCCGACGCGCTCGCAGTCGCCACCATCAACGTGGCCGACTACGGTCTCGAAGACCGTATCGCGCTGCATCACGGCGATCTTTACGCTCCGCTGCCCAAGGGCAAGCGCTACGAAGTCATCATCACCAACCCGCCGTACGTGAACGAAGGGTCGATGCAGGTGCTGCCGGCCGAATATCGCCATGAACCGCGTCTGGCGCTCGCCGGCGGCGAAGACGGCATGGATGTGGTCCGACGCATCATTGCCGGCGCGCGCGAGCACCTCACGGATAACGGGGTGCTGGTCGTCGAGATCGGCAACGAACGGCATTTCGTGGAAGCCGCCTTCCCAGATCTGCCGATGACCTGGCTCGCCACGAGCGCAGGCGACGACATGGTCTTCCTCGTTCAGGCCGCCGATCTGCCCTAAGCGCATGCCGAAACGGCCGAGGGCCTGCGCCTGTCGCACCCGCCCTCGGTATCGCCTCGCCTAAGCTCGCCCCTCCGGTTACACTCGGGTTCCCGGGCCAGCGCGGCTCACGGTATGGAGGAAGGTAACCGCTCATGGTGCTCAACTGGCTCGACGTCGGCTTTGCCGTCGCCTGCATCCATGCACTCGGGATCGCCGCCGCGATCCACGCCGTTCTGACGGTGCGCACGTCGCAAGGCGCTGTCGCGTGGGCGGTATCGCTCGTGACGATGCCCTACCTCACGCTCATCCCCTATCTGTTCCTGGGCCGGTCCAAGTTCATCGGCTACGTGGAAGCGCGCCGCGCGCGCAACGAGGTCCTGCAATCGCGCATGGGCGAGACGCAATGGCGCGGCGAGACGCCTGTCGCCGTGGAAGCCCACCCCGAGTTCGCCGCGCTCACGGCGATGACCGGCATGTCGTTCGTCGCGGGCAACCGGGTGCGTCTGCTCGTCAATGGCCGGGCCACGTTCGACGCGATCTTCGCCGCCATCGACCGGGCACGCGACTACGTGATCGTCCAGTTCTTCATCGTCAAGGACGACGCCCTGGGCCGCGCGCTGGCCGCACGCCTGCTCGCGCGCGCGGCCACGGGCGTGAAGGTCTACTTTCTCTACGACCGCATCGGTAGCCACGACCTGCCGCGCAGCTACTGCGAGAAGCTCCGCCAGGGCGGCGTACTCGTGCATGAATTCGCCGCCGCCAAGCGCGGTATCTTCGTCAATCGTTTCCAGCTCAACTTTCGCAACCACCGCAAGATCGTGGTGATCGACGGCAATGAAGCGTTCATCGGCGGGCACAACGTCGGCGTGGAATACCTCGGCGAGAAGCCGCCGCTGGCGCCCTGGCGCGACACGCACATTTCCGTGCGGGGCCCGGCGGTCGTCGGCATTCAGCGCGCGTTCGCCGAAGACTGGCACTGGAGCACGGGACTCGTGCCCGAGCTCAACCGGCAGCCGGTCGCCTCCGGCGAAGACATGCATTGCCAGGTGGTGCCGAGCGGTCCCGCCGATCGCCTGGAAACCTCGTCGCTGTTCTTCGTCAACGCGATCAACGCGGCGCAAAAACGCGTGTGGCTCACCACCCCCTACTTCGTGCCGGACGAAGCCGTGTTCTCGGCGCTGCGCCTGGCGGTGCTGCGCGGCGTCGACGTCCGACTGCTCATTCCCGACCGCGCCGATCACTACGTGGTATTCGAGGCAACCACGTCGTATGCCTTCGAGGCGGCGCGCAGCGGCATCCACGTCTACCGCTACCATCACGGCTTCATTCATCAGAAGGTCGTGCTGATCGACGATAGTGCCGCCGCCGTCGGCAGTGCCAATCTCGACAACCGCTCGTTCCGGTTGAACTTCGAGATCATGCTCCTGACGGTCGACCGAGCGTTTGCCGACGACGTCGCTTACATGCTGGCAGACGATTTCGGCAAGGCGTCGCTGCTCAACAAGGACGACTTCCGCCTGATTCCCCGGTGGCGACAACTCGCCATGCGCATTGCGCGACTGTTCGCGCCGATCCTGTAAAAGCCGGCCGTCGGCGGCCGCCGACGCCGGTCCCCGAACGCCGCACCGCCGCACCGCCACAATAGATTTCCGCCCCGGGCGTTACACCCGGTAAAATGCGCGTTTGGCCGCCCGAGCGCGGCCCGGCTCGTATTCTTACCGCCCTCCCGTGATCCGATTCGAACACCTCACCCTCGCGCGCGGCACCAAACCGCTTTTCGAGGACACCTCCGTCACGCTCAACCCGGGCGAGCGCGTCGGCCTCGTCGGCGCCAACGGCGCCGGCAAGTCCACGCTGTTCGCCCTGTTACGCGGCCAGTTGCACGCCGACGGCGGCGACGCCTTCGTGCCCGGCCACTGGCGCGTTGCGCACGTCATGCAGGAAACGCCCGCCGTCGAGCGCACCGCGCTCGAGTATGTGCTCGACGGCGACACACGCCTGCGCGACATCGAAGCGACGATTGCCGCCGCCGAAGCCGCCCACGATGGCCATGCGCAGGCCGAGGCCCACGCCGCCTTCGCCGACGCCGACGGCTACACCGCGCCGGCACGCGGCGAGGCGCTGCTGCTTGGCCTGGGCTTCACGCTCGCCCAGACGCAACTGCCCGTCGCCAGCTTCTCCGGCGGATGGCGCATGCGCCTGAATCTGGCGCAGGCGCTGATGTGCCCGTCGGACCTGCTGTTGCTCGACGAACCGACCAACCACCTGGATCTGGACGCGATCGTCTGGCTCGAGGACTGGCTCAAGCGCTACGCGGGCACACTCATCGTGATCTCGCACGATCGTGAATTCCTCGACGAGGTCTGCAACGTCACGCTGCACATCGAGAACCAGCAGATCAAGCGCTACGGCGGCAACTACAGCCAATTCGAAGTCCTGCGCGGCCAACAACTGGCTCTGCAACAAAGCGCGTTCGACAAGCAGCAAAAAACGATTGCCCACCTCGAGTCGTACATCACGCGCTTCAAGGCCAAGGCATCGAAGGCGCGCCAGGCGCAAAGCCGCATGAAGGCGCTCGAAAAGATGGAGCGCATCGCGCCCGCACACGTTGCGTCGCCGTTCACTTTCGAGTTCCGCCCCGCCGACAGCGCCCCGAACCCGATGCTCGTGCTCGAAGGCGTGCGTTGCGGATATACGCTCGACGACGGCAGCGAGAAAGTCATCCTGCCGCACGTCACGATGTCGGTGCAGAACGAGCAACGCATCGGTCTGCTCGGCGCCAACGGGCAAGGCAAGTCGACCCTCATCAAGACGCTTGCCGACACGCTCGCGCCGCTGTCCGGGGCCGTAAAGACCGGCAAGGGATTGCAGATCGGGTATTTCGCGCAGCATCAGGTCGAAACGCTGCGACACGACGACTCGCCGCTGCAGCACCTTCAGCGCCTGGCCCCCGACACGCGCGAGCAGGAACTGCGCGACTTCCTGGGTGGCTTCAACTTTCGCGGCGACATGGCGACGTCGTCGATCGCGCCCTTCTCGGGCGGTGAGAAAGCGCGGCTCGCGCTGGCACTCATCATCTGGCAAAAGCCGAACCTGTTGCTGCTCGACGAGCCGACGAACCACCTGGACCTCGAGACGCGCCACGCGCTGACGATGGCCCTCGCCCAGTTCGACGGCACGCTGATCCTCGTGTCTCACGACCGGCATCTGCTGCGCGCGACGACCGATCAGTTCCTGCTCGTGGCCGCCGGAGAGGTCAAACCCTTCGATGGCGACCTCGACGACTACCGCGACTGGCTGCTGCAGCACGCGGCCGACCAACGCGCCGCCGCGCGCGAGGCGAGCACCGGCTCGGGCGGAGACGGCGCGGACGCGGTCGACGGCGTCAATCGCAAGGACCAGAAGCGCGCCGAGGCGCAGGAGCGGCAACGGCTGTCACAACTGCGCAAGCCGTTGCAGCGCAAGATCGAAAAGCTGGAACAGTCGATGGCGAAGCTGTCGGACGAGAAGGCCAGACTCGACGCCATCCTCGCGGACAGCAGCACGTACGAAGAAGCGAAAAAGACGCTGCTGACCGACAGCCTGAAGCAACAGGCGGAAGTGACGAACCAGCTCTCGGACGTCGAAGCCGAATGGCTCGAGGCCCAGGAAGCGCTCGAACAGATCGTTTGACGGCACGTCGCTCGTGCCGCTGCGCCGCTGTGCCGCCCAGCGACCACAAAGAAAAAGCCCGGTCACGCAGACCGGGCTTTTTCGTTCGGCAGAATCGTTGAAGTCGACACGTTCGCCCCGAGCGCGTGCGACTACAGTCCGGCCACGACCGAAATCGCCTGCTCCAGACGGTCGACGGCATGCACTTCAAGCCCGTCGATCGGCTGTTTGGGCGCGTTCGCCTTCGGAATGATGGCAATCGAGAAGCCGAGCTTCGCGGCTTCCTTGAGACGATCCTGCCCCCGCGGGCTCGGCCGGATTTCCCCGGCCAGCCCGACTTCGCCAAACGCGACGATGCCGCGCGGCAAGGGCTTGTTGCGCAGCGAGGAGTGGATCGCCAGCAGCACGGCCAGATCGGCTGCCGGCTCCGAAATCTTCACGCCGCCCACGGCGTTGAGGAACACGTCCTGATCGAAGCAGGCGATGCCGGCGTGACGATGCATGACCGCCAGCAACATCGCCAGACGGTTCTGCTCCAATCCCACCGCAAGACGACGCGGATTCGGCACCTGCGCCGTGTCCACCAGCGCCTGCACCTCGACGAGCAGCGGACGAGTGCCCTCCTGGGTCACCAGCACGCAAGAGCCCGGTACGCTCTGCTCATGCTGCGAGAGGAACAGGGCCGACGGATTCGCCACGCCGCGCAGCCCTTTTTCCGTCATGGCGAAAACGCCGAGTTCATTGACCGCGCCGAATCGATTCTTGAACGCGCGAACGAGGCGATAGGACGAATGCGTGTCGCCTTCGAAATACAGCACGGTGTCGACGATGTGTTCTAGCACGCGTGGCCCGGCCAGGCTGCCCTCCTTCGTCACGTGGCCGACCATGATGACGGTCACGCCGCTTTGCTTCGCACTGCGTGTGAGTTGGGCCGCACACTCGCGCACCTGGGCCACCGATCCGGGCGCCGAGGTGAGGGCTTCCGAGTAAATGGTCTGGATCGAATCGATCACCACGACATCCGGCTTTTCCGATTCGATCGCGCCAAGAATCTTCTCGAGCTGGATTTCGGCAAGCAGATCGAGATCACCGCCGCCCTCGCCCGCCGCACCGAGGCCGAGCCGCTGCGCGCGCAGCGCGATCTGCGCGCCGGACTCTTCGCCGCTCACGTACAGCGCGCGGCGCTCGCGCGCCAGGTGCGCCAGGGACTGAAGCAGAAGCGTCGACTTGCCGATCCCGGGATCGCCGCCGATCAGCACCACGCCGCCGGCGACGAGCCCGCCGCCGAGCACCCGGTCGAATTCGCTCACGCCGCTGGAAAAACGCGGCACGTCGGCCGCTTCGATCTGCGCGAGCTTGCGCACCGGCGTGCTCTTGGCAAGCGACTGGTAACGGTGGCCGGTCGACGCCTCGGCCACCGACTCGACGAGCGTATTCCAGCCGTTGCAGTTGGGACATTGCCCCGCCCACTTGGGCGTCTGCCCGCCGCACTCGGTACAGATGTAGACAGTCTTGGCTTTGGCCATGCGTGGGAATCCCGTCGTGACGCTCAGTTGGCGTGCACCGGCACACGGCGCGCCACGGCGCACATGAGCTCGTAGCCGAGCGTGCCCGCCGAGGCCGCCACTTCGTCGATGCACAGGCCGCGGCCCCAGAGCGTGACCGGCGTGCCGACGCGGGCCTGGGGCACCGGCGTGAGATCGACCGCGAGCATGTCCATCGAGACGCGCCCCACGGTGCGCGTGCGCACGCCATCGACCAGCACGGGCGTGCCCGTGGGGGCAACGCGCGGATAGCCGTCGGCGTAGCCGCAAGCCACCGTGCCCACGCGCATCGGCGCATCGGCGCGGAACAGGCTGCCGTAGCCGACCGAGCCGCCGGCCGGCACGTCCTGGGTACCGATCAGCTCGGCTTCGAGCGTCATCGTGGGTTGCAGATCGAGTTCCCCCGCGGGCACGTCGACGCCCTTGGGCGACGAACCGTAGAGCATGATGCCCGGTCGCACCCAGGCGCCGTGCGTGCCCGGATGAAACAAGGTGGCCGCCGAGTTGGCCAGGCTGCGCTCGCCCGGCACGTCGCACGCGCCGCGCTCGAACGCATCCATCTGATAGGCAATGCCGCGCGGGCCGTCGGCATCCGAGAAGTGCGTCATCAGCACGATCTGGCTCACGCCGGGAATCGCGCGGGCACGCTCCCACGCCGCGCGAAAGCGCTCAGGCGCGAATCCCAGGCGGTTCATGCCGGAGTTCATCTTGAGTTGCACGTTGAGCGGCTTGGTCAGTCGCGTGGTCTCGAGCATGCGCAACTGCTCGTCGCAGTGCACCGTGGTGGTCAGGCCGTACTTGTCGACGACGGCAAGATCCTCGGGCTTGAAAAAGCCCTCAAGCAGCAGGATCGGACCGGCCCAGCCGAGCTCGCGAAGCCGCACGGCTTCGTCGAGGTCGAGCAGGCCGAAGCCGTCGGCGTCGCGCAACCCGGGATAGGCGTTTTCGATGCCGTGGCCGTAGGCGTTGGCCTTCACCACCGCCCAGACCTTGGCGTTGGGCGCGTGGCGGCGGGCGACATCGAGATTATGGGCAAGCGCTGCGGTGTGAATGGAGACTTTGATCGGACGGGGCATGGGCGGAAACGGAATCGGAGGAGAAGCTTGCCGGGAGAGGCCGGCGGCATAACGCATGGGCATATTTTCGTGTTATAAAGCCGTGCGCACAACTTGTTTTGCCGAAATCTTTCTCCCGATAACAATATCGGTCTCAGACCGAGGGCGACCGGGCGCCCGACACGGGGGCTGAGAGACCGAATATACGGTCGAATGACGTGATTTGGATGGCCGAAGCGCGCAGATACCCCTGTGTTTAAGCCCGGTTTCTTCCCGTATGGGGGCCCCTCTCGGGCACCGCGGATTCCGACAACCGAGACACGCAAGTTTTACGCCGCACGGGATCGACTCAAGTACCGATGAAGAAAGGCTTTTACACCATCATGGCCGCGCAGTTTTTTTCGTCGCTGGCCGACAATGCATTGCTCATTGCCGCAATCGCTCTCCTGAAGGACCTCCATTCGCCGCAGTGGATGACACCGCTGCTCAAGCTCTTCTTCGTTCTCTCGTACGTCATCCTCGCCGCCTACGTGGGCGCGTTCGCCGACTCGATGCCCAAGGGCAAGGTCATGTTCATCAGCAACTCGATCAAGGTCGCGGGCTGTCTGATGATGCTGTTCGGCTCGCATCCACTGATCGCCTATGGCGTCGTCGGCTTCGGCGCCGCCGCCTATTCGCCGGCGAAGTACGGGATCCTGACGGAACTGCTCCCGGCCGAGCGGCTCGTGGCCGCGAACGGGTGGATCGAAGGGCTGACCGTCAGCTCTATCATCCTCGGCACCGTGCTCGGCGGCGCGCTCATCAGTCCCCACATCTCCGAATGGATCCTGCACCGCACGCCTGAAGTGATCAGTTCGCCGGCAATGGCCGCGATGGTCGTCATCATGGGCATCTACGTGATCGCGGCGTTGTTCAACCTGCGCATTCCCGACACCGGCGCCCGCTATGCGCGCCAGGAACGCAACCCAATCAAGCTCGTCTCCGATTTCGCCGATTGCTTCGTCACGCTGTGGCGCGACAAGCTCGGCCAGATCTCGCTGGCCGTCACCACGCTCTTCTGGGGCGCAGGCGCCACGCTGCAGTTCATCGTGCTGCGCTGGGCCGAGAAGGCGCTTGGCATGACGCTGTCCGAAGGCGCGATCCTGCAGGCCGTCTCGGCGGTCGGCGTGGCGATCGGGGCGATCGTCGCCGCGTCGCGAATTCCCCTCAAGCGCTCGCTCTCGGTGCTGCCGGTCGGCATCGCCATGGGGATCGCGGTGATGGCGATGGCCTTCTTCTCGAAGGACCTGCTGCCGTGGGGCACCGAGTGGAAGGTGCCGCTTTACCTGATCATCTCGTACATCTTCCTCATCATCGTTGGCGCGCTCGCGGGCTTTTTCGTGGTGCCGATGAACGCCCTGCTCCAGCACCGCGGCCACGTGCTGCTCTCGGCCGGCCACTCCATCGCCGTGCAGAACTTCAACGAGAACCTGTCGGTGCTGGTGATGCTCTGCCTCTATGCGCTGCTGATCTGGTGCAACGTGCCTGTCGGGGTCGTCATCGTTCTTTTCGGTGTGTTCGTCTCGGGCACGATGTGGCTCGTGATGAAGCGTCACCAGGCCAACCAGCGCGAATTCGATTCGGTCGCGCTCATTGGCGAAGTCAAGCATTGATATGAATTCGCGCCAGTTGCCCGCTCACCCCGTTCCCATCGCCCTCACCATCGCCGGATCAGACTCCAGCGGCGGTGCAGGCATTCAGGCCGATCTCAAGACGTTCTCCGCGCTCGGGGCCTACGGCGCCAGCGTGATCACCGCCCTCACCGCGCAGAACACGCGTGGCGTCACGGGCATTCACGCGCCGCCGGCGAGCTTCGTGAGCGCGCAGATGGACGCCGTGTTCCAGGACCTCGACGTCGATGCCGTCAAGCTCGGCATGCTGGTCAACGCCGAGGTCGTGCGCGCCGTCGCCGCCGGATTGCGCGCCTACAAGCCCCGTTTCGTCGTGATCGATACCGTGATGATCTCCAAGAGCGGGCACGCGCTGCTGCAACCCGACGCGGTGGCCGCCCTGCGTGAGGAATTGCTGCCGCTCGCCGATCTCATCACGCCGAATCTGCCAGAGGCGGCGGCACTGCTTGGCGTCGAGCCGGCGACCGACGAAAGCGAGATGGAGCAGCAAGCGCAGTCTCTGCGCGTCCTGGGGGCGCGCAATGTGCTGGTCAAAGGGGGGCATCTCGCCGGCGACCTGAGCCCGGACTGGCTCGTAAGCGATGCGGGCGTGCAACGTTTCAACGCACCGCGCATCGCCGCGCACAACACGCATGGCACCGGCTGCACGTTGTCGGCCGCCCTTGCGGCGCTGCGCCCGCGTCGCACCGACTGGTCCGACACGGTGCGCGACGCCAAGGCGTATCTCAATGGCGCGCTTGCCGCGAGTGACGATCTGCGCATTGGTCACGGCATCGGGCCGGTGCATCACTTCCATGCGCTCTGGCCCAAGGGCTGACACGCGCCGCGCTCGGATTCAGATCGATGGCGCACCGTCGTCCGCGCTGCGTGCAAGCGCCCGACGCGCCGCAGCGTCCGCCCGCTCGCTCAACTCCTCGATGCGATGCCGTGCGCGCGGCGCCCAATAATCCGGCACGATGAATCCCCGGTCGCATTCGAACCAATCCCCGGCGTCCGTGCGGCGCGTCAACGAAACGATCAGCAACGGCTCGGCCACACCGCGCTCCCGCCAGTGCGCCTCGATGCGCGCATGCATCGCCGCGAGAGTGAGGGCGTGCGCGTCGTCGACGCGTGCCGGGGCGAGCCAGCGCACGCGCGGCAGCATCGCCCATGCGCGCTCACCGCGGGCATCCGACTGAACCACCGGGGCCGGGAACGATGTCTGCGCGTGGGCCCACCACTCCTCCAGCGTCGCCCACCAACCCCGCCCATGCGATTCGGCGACCACTTGCGGCAATCGCCCACGCTGCGCGAGCGGATGGAACAGCCACCCCTTGAGATAGACCTGAGGCAACCACGGGCCGGCCGCAGGCAAGGCACTGCGCGCGGCATCGAGCGTGGTCAGCCGAAGTTGGTGTTCGAGCAGGCGCGCCACCTTGTCGGCGAGGCTGTCGGCCAGATTCGGCCCGAGCCAGTGAAACTGGACGTCGCGCTCGCCGAGCGTCGCGGGGGCATCCGCGGGTGGAACGAACAGGTACAGTTTCACCGCCAGTTCCCAATGGAGCAATTGACGGTCCGCACGACGCATCAACAGGAAATCGCATTCGCCCAGCGTCATGTTGCCTCGCCGGGCGTCGCGCACCTGCAAGCCCGCGGCGAGCAGATCGAAGCGAGGGCTGTGCAGCAACGCGAAGTGCAGCAGTTGCTCGGCGTAACGGCCCAGGCGATGGCTCTCGCCACGCGACAGAAACTCGCGCAGCGGCTCGGGATTCGCATCGCATGCGAGCAGCCAGTCGTGCAACGCGCGCGAATGCAAGACGAATTCGCCGGAACCGGACCGACCGGACCCACCGGACTCCCCGGATTCTCCGGACCGACCGAGCGCGGCGGATGCGGGCGGCGGTACCGGAGTCGTCGCAGATGACGCGCGCGGAGAAGCGAGAGATGACGGTGCCGATGGGGACGGCGCGGCGTCGCCCGCCCGCACGCCGTCGAAATGCGCAAGCGCTGCCGGAAAACGGGCAGCGCTCAGCAGATCGGCGGACAACAGCAGCCACGCGAGGTCGCGCACCGACGCCTCGCGCAACGTTCCAATCAGTTCGCCGTAGGCGTGTTGGCCGGAGTCGATTCGCACACCGCCTCGTAGGTGGCCCGTGCCAGGCACCAATCCGTCCAGGCCTTGGCCTTGTCGGGCAGACTGCGTAACAGATAGGCCGGATGGTACGTCACGATCACCGGCACCCCTTCGTACTCATGCACGCGCCCGCGTAAGCTGGCGATGCTCGCCTGAGTTCGCAGAATACTCTGCGCCGCGAAGCGCCCCATCACCACGATCACCCGGGGCTTGAGCAGCGCGACCTGACGCTTCAGGTAAGGCTCGCAGCTTGCGACTTCGTTGGGCTCAGGATCGCGGTTGTTGGGTGGGCGACACTTGAGCACGTTGGCGATGTAGACGTTATCGCCACGCTGCAACGTCACCGCGCGAAGCATGTTGTCCAGCAGCTTGCCCGCCTGGCCAACGAAAGGCTCGCCCTGCAGATCCTCCTGCTGCCCCGGCGCCTCGCCGATGAGCAACCAGTCGGCCTCGCGATCGCCCACGCCGAAGACCGTTTGCGTACGCTTCTCGCACAGCCCGCAAAGGCGGCAATCCGCCACGCGTCCGGCGAGCGCGTCCCAGTCGAGCGTTTCCACGCCCGGCAGGGCCGCACGCGCCGGCGTCGCGCTCTCGCCCGCATCGCGCATGATCGACCACAGTGCGGCATCGGCGGCGGCGTCGCCGTCACCGTTGCCTTCGCTGTCGAGCCACATCGGGATGTCGTCCGCCGGCAGGTTGTCGGCGCGACGGCCGGCGCCGCGTGGCGCCGACGTCGATTCGTGCCGGACTGGCGCCGCAGGTCTGCGCGCCACCGCCGGATCGCGCTCGGGCCGAACCGCCTGACGCGCCACGTCGGGGGCTGGCGACGTCGCCACATCCCACGGCGGCATATCGTCCGCCGCGATATCGCCGCGCGCCGCCACCGGTTCGACGAGCATCGCCACATCGCCGTCGCCGGCCATCACCGCGCGGGCTTCGGCTTGCGCGGTGGCCTTGGCCGCGGCGTCATGCGACATCCACACCGGCCACAGCCCGAACTCTTCCAGAATCGCTTTAGGCCACGGCACGGTCGGTCTCCCAGGTCAGGCGCATGACGATGGCGTCTTCGCGACGCCCGCTCGCCGGATAGTACCCCTTGCGCCGGCCGATCTGCTCGAAGCCGAAACGCTCGTAAATACGCAATGCACGCAGGTTGGACGGCCGGACTTCCAGCAGCACGCCGCCCATGCCTTGTGCGCGCGACACACGCACCACCTCCTCGAGCAACTGCACGCCAAGCCCATTGCCCTGCATCTCCGGTACCACACAGACATTGAGCAAATGCGACTCATCCACCACGGGCATCAGGAGGAAGTAACCGAGTAGCGTGCCGTCCACGGCGCGCAGGCAGACACCCTGATGGCCGGCGTCGAGCGAGTCCGAAAAGTTCTGGCGCGTCCAGGGAAACGGATACGCGCGCACCTCGACGGCAACGACCTCGTCGAGATCGGCAAGGGTCATGGGCGAAAAATGGTTCGGGCCGACCTGACGCATCAGGATGCCTCCTTGCCAGGCCCATGTGACGCGGCCTGCCGGATGGCCTCGCGCTCGGCTGTCGTTTGCGCCACCTTGTTGCGGACGTACACCGGCATGGCCCGATCGGCGGGAATTGCTTCGCCGCGCGCAAAGGCGCGTGCCGCCAGCGTTGCAACGTAACGGGCGCGCGGCATGGCGTCGGCCAGCACCGCCTGGGCCTGCAAACCGGCTCGCAGCCGTTCGCCGAAAGCGGTCACGGCGTTTCCGGCCACGACAAACCCGGCGTCGGGTGCGCGCACCTGTTCGGCGGCATCGAGCGAGGGCGCCTGAACTTCGCGCCAGTCGCCAGCACCGGCGTCCCACGCGTAATCGGCCCAGTAGGCCTCATTCATGCGCGCATCCAGCGCAACGAGCACGCGCCGGGTGTCGACGCGCAGCGCGCGCGCCGCCTCGGCGCAGGCCAGCAGCGTGCCGACCGGCACCACCGGCAATGCCGCGCCAAACGCCAATCCCTGCGCAACGCCGCACGCGGTGCGCAGTCCGGTGAACGAGCCCGGACCGGCGCCGAAGGCGATCGCGTCGCACTCGGCGAGCGTCACGCCGGCTTCGCGCAACACGTCGCGCGCGGCGGGCAGGATATGCGTACTGGAAACGGGGCCGGTATCGAGGTGGCGTTCGACCACCAGGGCGGGCACCCCACCGACAGGATCGTGGCGATACACGGCGACCGAGCAGAATTCGGTCGAGGTATCGAGGGCAAGAAGCGTAATCGAAGACATGGCGTTATTGTAATCGGGCCTGCAGCGCGCCACCTAGTGGGATTGACGAGCCCACGCCGCGGTACCCCATGTCGTCGCCGACCGACCGTCGCGCGCAGGCACCGCGGACAGGCATTTCACTCGGTGCAAATCCGAACGTGCACTTTTCCAAAAAGACAGGTATAATGCGCGCTTCGCCTCGCAAGGATTCATGCTTTTCCCTTCAGGCGACGAAAAACCGCGTTTTGCCCCAATCCTGTGATAAGCCGTTGTAGTTTTTGCCGGTACTGGCGTTCCTGAGGAACGACCCGCCACCGTCCCCTGGCTTACGATACGGATTTCGATCCGCTTTCTGCCCCATCCGCGATTTGCTTCCTGCTTGCGACGAATTGGGTTTGCCGATTGGCGCCAACGCCCCGACATAACCCATCCATCCGCAAGAGGATACATGGAACAGACTTCCAAGCTGTCTGCGCTCGCGCAGACGTACTTCCCTTCGTCCGAAGAAAATGCTGACGCCATCGTCGAGACGGCAACCGTCGGCGAAAACGACGGCCAGCCCACGTTCGCCGAACTCGGCCTGAATCCGGCCATCCTGAGCGCGCTTGCCACCGCCGGCTACAACCATCCGACGCCCGTGCAGCAGCGCGCCATCCCGGCCGCGCTCGCCGGACGCGACCTGCTCGTGTCGAGCCCGACCGGCTCCGGCAAGACGGCGGCGTTCATGCTGCCGGCGATCCATCGCTTTGCCGAAATGCAGGCGAGCGGCGAGCTGAATAGCCGTGCGCCGGCCGCGCATCCGCGCAATCAGCCGGCCGCACCGGGCGAGAAGCCCCGCAAGGGCCAGCGCGTGCGCCGCGTGGCCGCCCAGCCGCTGCTGCTCGTGCTCACGCCGACGCGCGAACTCGCACAACAGGTCTCGACCGCCGCCGATACGTATGGCAAGCAACTTCGCCGCCTGCGCACCGTGAGCATTCTGGGCGGCATGCCCTACCCGCGTCAGCTCGAAATGCTGGCCAAGCAGCCCGAGATCATCGTGGCCACGCCGGGCCGCCTGCTCGATCACATCTCCAGCGGCAAGATCGACCTGTCCCAGCTGATGATGCTCGTGCTCGACGAAGCTGACCGCATGCTCGACATGGGCTTCATCGACGATATCCAGACCATCGTCGACGCCACGCCCGAAACGCGCCAGACGCTGCTCTTCTCGGCAACGATCGATGGCCGCATGGGCGAAATCACGCGTCGCCTGCTGCGCGATCCGGAAACCATCGAGATCACGCGCGGCAGCGAGCAACGCACCAACGCCAACATCGAGCAAACGCTGCACTACGTGGACGACCGCGCCCACAAAGACCGTCTGCTCACGCACCTGCTCGGCAACGATGCCCTCGACCAGGCCATCGTGTTCACGTCGACCAAGCGCGACGCCGATCTGCTCGCCGATCAGCTCGAACAAGCCGGCTTCGACAGCGCCGCTCTGCACGGCGACATGCCGCAAGGCGTGCGCAACCGCACGCTGCGCGCCCTGCGCGAGCGTCGCGTTCGCGTGCTGGTCGCCACCGACGTGGCCGCGCGCGGCATCGACGTGCCGGGCATCACGCACGTGTTCAACTACGATCTGCCGAAGTTCGCGGAAGACTACGTCCACCGTATCGGCCGCACCGGCCGCGCCGGTCGTCGCGGTGTGGCCGTGAGCCTCGCCGCGCACGCCGAAATCGGCGCAGTGCGCCGCATCGAGCGCTATACGCGCCAACCGTTGCCGGTCAACGTGGTCGCGGGCTTCGAGCCGCGTCGCTCGCCGCCCAAGGCGGGCGCGGGCGGCAAGCGTCCGGGTCCGGGCCGTGGCGGTCCGCGTCATGGTCAGGGCAACGGCGGCGGTCGCTGGAGCAATAACGGTCCGCGCCAGGGCAATGGCGGCGGCTATCAGGGCGGCCAGCGCTTCGGCGGCAACAAGCCGGCCGGTAGCCCGTTCGAGCGCCGCGAAAGCAATGGCTTCCACGGTGGCTATCAGCAGAACGAAGGTGCCAACGGCTTCTCGAACGGCAGCGCGACCGACCGCTTCGAGCGTCGCGCGCCGCGTCCGTTCGAGGGCAACCGCCAGGATCGCGGCGGTCGCTCATTCGAGGGCGGCGGCTACCGTCAGGACCGCGGCAACCGCAGCTTCGATGGCGCACGCCAGGATCGTGGCTTCGGCAATCGCGGCAATGGTGGCAATGGTGGCAATGGCGGTGGCTTCGGCAAGCGCCGCGGCGACTGAGCCCGCAGGCAACCCTCAGGACGCGCAGGCCGCGCGTCCTCGCCAGAACACGCAAAACCCCGATATCGACGTCAATCGTCGGTATCGGGGTTTTGTTTTGGAGCGCCCGTCACGGTTGCCGCAATTCGCGAATGGACTATGTCGCAGCGAAACGGTCAGTCGCTTCGACGAGCCAATGCAGAACGGTGGGTTCGCTGAATGCGTGTCCGGCGTCGGCGGCCCAGAAGAAATCGGCCTCGGGCCACGCCTTGTGCAACTCCCATGCCGTGCGCGCGGGCGTGGCCACGTCATAACGGCCCTGCACGATAACGCCCGGCACGTCGCGCAGTATCGGCGCGCCGCCGATCAGTTGATTCGGCTTCAGAAAGCCGTCGTGCACGAAGTAATGATTCTCGATGCGCGCAAATGCAATGGCATAGTGTGGATCGCCGAACGCTTCGGCGAGATGGTCGTCCGGCAGCAACGTGATCGTGCCGCCCTCCCACAAGCTCCACGCGCGGGCCGCCTCGATTCGCACGGCCTCGTCGGGACTCGTGAGACGCTTCCGATATGCGCGCATCAGGTCACCGCGCTCTTCCAGCGGAATCGGCGCGAGAAACTTCTCCCATCGATCCGGGAACAGCCACGACGCCCCTTTCTGGTAGTACCACTGCAGCTCCTCGCGGCGTACCGTGAAAACGCCGCGCACGACCAGTTCGCTCACGCGTTCGACGTGCGTTTGCGCATAGGCCAGCGCCAGCGTGCTGCCCCAGGACCCACCGAAGACGAGCCACTGGTCATAACCGAATTTCGTTCGCAGCCGCTCGATATCGTCGACGAGGTCCCACGTCGTGTTGTAATCGAGACTCGCATGCGGAGTCGAACGCCCGCAACCGCGCTGATCGAACAGCGTGATGCAATACTTCGCGGGGTCGAAGAGTCGCCGGTGCTCCGGCGAGCAGCCACCGCCCGGGCCGCCATGCAGAAACACCGCAGGCTTGCCGAGCGGATTCCCGCACCGCTCCCAATAGATGCGGTGCCCGTTGCCCACGTCCAGCATGCCATGCTCGTAGGGCTCGATAGGCGGGTACAAGCCCCGCAACGCCGCAGGGCGCGTCTCGACCACCTTGCCGGGACCACGCGGCTTGCGCGCAGCGCGCGGCGTCGGCGCGTGTGCATCGGTGCGTGCGCTGCCCGGGGCGTCATCGGGAAAATCGGCTGGCATCGGCATCCTTGAAGAACCTGTCACTCAACGTTCAGTGTAGCGCGGCGCCCCAAACAAGACAAAGCCGCCTCAGAACGAAATGGGACGATGTCACCATCGTCCCACTCGTGGCGCCGTCAGGCGCCACGACACGGTCGCGGCCACTCCGGACACGCCGGACGGCTTTCAGCGTCAGACTTCCTCGTAAAGCGGCAACGTGAGAAAGTCGACGAAGTCTGCGCTCGTGCTCATCTGCTCGAAGATCACGGCGGCGCGATCGTAAGTCGGCGCGACCTGCCCGACGAGCGCCTTCACATTGGCCAGCTCCTGAGGAATCAGCTCTCGCACCAGCTCGGCGCTGACCTTGCGGCCGTCCTCGAGCTTGCCCTTCGGCGAGCGAATCCATTGCCACACCTGCGATCGTGAAATCTCGGCCGTGGCCGCGTCTTCCATCAGGTTGTGAATGGGCACGCATCCGTTGCCCGCAAGCCAGGCGCCGAGGTAATGAATGCCGACGTTGATGTTGTTGCGCAGGCCCGCTTCGGTAATCGGTGCTTCGGGCTTGAACTCCAGCAGCTCGCGCCCCTTGACCGTCACGTCGTCGCGCTGCTTGTCGATCTGATTCGGACGATCGCCCAGCACCTTCACGAATTCTTCCATCGCCACGGGCACGAGCCCCGGATGCGCCACCCATCCGCCGTCGTAGCCGTCAGTCGCATCGCGCGCCTTGTCCGCGCGAATGCCCGCCATTGCGCGTTCGTTGGCCTGCCTTGATCGGGATCAACGCGCTCATGCCCCCAATCGCCGGCGCATGGCGACGATGGCAGGTCTTGAGCAGCAGCAACGCGTAGGCGCGCATGAACGGCACCGTCATGTTGATTCGGCTGCGGTCGGCCAGACAGAAATCGGCATCGACCTTGAACTTCTTGATGCAAGAGAAGATGTAGTCCCATCGCCCGGCGTTCAGGCCGGAGCTGTGCTCGCGCAGTTCATACAGAATCTCGTCCATTTCGAACGCGGCGAGAATGGTCTCGACGAGCACCGTCGCCTTGATCGTTCCCTGCGCCACGCTCAGCTCGTTCTGCGCGAGCACGAAGACATCGTTCCAGAGGCGTGCTTCGAGATGACTCTCGAGCTTCGGCAGATAGTAGTACGGACCGAATCCGCGCTCGAGCGACACCTTGGCGTTGTGGAAGAAATGCAGACCGAAATCGAACAGGCTGCCCGACATGCGCTCGCCGTCCACGCTCACGTGCTTCTCGTCGAGGTGCCAGCCACGCGGGCGAACGATCAGCGTGGCGACCTTGTCGTTGAGCCTGTACTGCTTGCCGTTCTGCTCCAGGTGGATCGTCCCGCGAACGGCGTCGCGCACATTGATGTGGCCCTGCATCTGGTTGTGCCAGTTCGGCGCATTCGAATCCTCGAAGTCGGTCATGTAGCTGTCCGCCCCCGAGTTCAGCGCGTTGATGATCATCTTGCGCTCGACCGGCCCGGTGATTTCCACGCGACGGCATTGCAGCGCCTGCGGCAACGGTGCAATGCGCCAGTCGCCGTCGCGAATGGCCTGCGTCTCGGGCAGGAAGTCGGGTATCTCGCCAGCGTCGAGCCGCGCGGCGCGGGCAACACGCTCGGCGAGCAAGGCCTGGCGCCGCGGTTCGAACGTGCGATGCAGTTTGGCGATGAAGGCAAGCGCCTCGGGGGTCAGGATCGCCTCGTAATCGGGATGAATATCGGCAGCATCGACATGCAATTGCATGCCGGGGGGCAGGCTAAGGGACATCGGGAATCTCCAGCTATCTTGATTTATGTATGGGAGTGCGCCGCAAGGAAAAACATCAGGGGCTTTGCACGAGGCCTCACACCGCTCGGGATGTCAGGCGCGCGCTCCCTTCAATGCCTCGACGAAACGCTGCAAGTCGCGCATGTCGCGCCCCATCCCTTGCGGCGTGACGCCGAGTTGTTCGACCGGCAGCCCGGCACGATTGACCCAGAACGTCGGGTAACCGAACCAGGTGGCGCCGGCCGCGTCCCAGCCGTTGCTGGAGACGAAAACGATGGCCCCGGCGCTCACGCCGAACGCGTCGGGACCCAGTTGGTAGGCCTCGGGGGCCGTCTTGTATTTGCGCACGGCGTCAACCGACAGCACATGATCGAACAGATCGAGAATGCCGCCGCTCTTCAGGCCGACATCGAGCATGCGCGGATCGCCGTTGGACAGTACCCCCAGGCCGAGTCCCATCGCGCGCAGCGCGCGCAGCACGGGCGGGTTTTCCGGGAACACCGACAGGCAGGTGTACTCGTCCATCAAGCGCTTTTCCGCCACCGGCGAGAGCGTGAGGTTCAGCCGCGCGGCAGCGTAGCGAAGCGCGTCGGCGGTAATGTCCCAGAACGGCCGGTAGCGCTCGCCGCGCGGGCCCGAGAGCGAGCGCAGTTGCGTGTACTCGATCTGCTTGACGCGCCACAGGTCAGCGAGCGCCGCCCCGTGACCGGGGAACTGCTGCTCGGCGGCCGCAGCGACGGAATACACGTCGAAGAGCGTGCCGTACGCGTCGAAGATCACTGCCTGAATGCGGGAGGCCATATGCGGGTTCCTGGGGAATACTGGGTATTACGCAAATATGCTTGCCATTGCGATTCGATTGTATTATTGATATCAACCAGCATAAAAGAGCGCATTAATCACTTTATCTGTGACTTTTTAGTACATAATCGACCACATGGATCGCTTCAAGCAGATCGAGACGTTTGTCGCCGTGGCGGCCAAGGGGAGCTTGTCGGCCGCCGCCGCGCTCGAGGGCGTGGCGCCGGCTGTGATCGGACGCCGCATCGACGCGCTCGAATCGCGCCTGGGCGTCAAGCTGCTCGTGCGCACCACGCGTCGCGTGACCCTCACGTTCGAGGGCTCGGCCTTTCTCGAGGACTGCCAACGGATCCTCAACGAAATGCACAACGCCGAAGCGGCCGTGTCGGCAGGTGGCGTCAAGGCCAGCGGGCATTTGCGGCTATCGGCGCCGGCGGGGTTCGGGCGGCGGCACGTCGCGCCGCTACTGCCGGTGTTCATCGAAGCGCACCCGGACGTCAGCGTTACGCTCGATCTCTCGGATCGTCTGGTCGATCTGGTGAACGAAGGCTTCGACTGCGCCATCCGTCTGGGCGAATTGCCCGACTCGAGCCTCGTGTCGTTGCGCCTGGGCGAGAACCGGCGGGTGTGCGTGGCATCGCCCGGCTACCTCGCGCAACACGGTCGCCCGGAGTCGCTCGACGCCCTCGCCCAGCACAATTGCCTCGCGTTCGGGTCGACCGCGAATCAGCAACGCGGCTGGACCTTCTCGCAGGACGGCAAGGTCGTGACCATCCGTGTGAACGGCAACATAGAATGTACGGACGGCGCCGTGCTGCACGATTGGTGTCTCGAAGGCTACGGGCTCGCGTGGCGCTCGTGGTGGGAGGTGGGCGACGACATCCGCGCCGGACGCCTCGTCACGGTACTCGACGCCTTCGCCGCGCCGCCCATCGGCATTCACGCCGTATTTGCGCAGCGCCGCCATCTGCCGCTGCGCGTCAGATTGTTCATCGACCATCTCAAACATCACTACAGCAGCCCCGCCTACTGGCAGGACGACACGGCACATCGTCCGCAACCCGCGCTCGGTTCCCACGGGAGCGCATCGATCTGACACACCGGTTGCCTGGAACGTCGGCGGCGTAGCCCACGTCTGAGGACAGACAGACGTCTCGACGTCGATGCGATGGCAAGACGCTGTCAAACGGACGACGAAACGTCCGAGGTATCGAATTTGCGAAATTCGCACGCATTTGACGCATGCCGAATGCCGGCGCACCCAGGATTACGCTTTACTGAAGACGGGGGCCGCGCTTGGCGGCACGCCATCGGGTTTGCCCCCGTTGTTGCGTCGCGCCAAAGCCATAGAATCGAAGCGAAGGGTCCGCAGGCGATGCGCAGGGAACCGGCATCGAGAACTCCGAAACCGCGGACCGGGTGCGAGACCGTGATACCTGCGCGAGCCTGTGAACGCGTGTTCAGCAACGCCAACTGCGGGAGGTCATATGCTGTTTACCCACATCCTCATTCCGACCGACGGCTCGGAGCTATCCGAAAAGGCCGTAACCGGCGGACTCGAACTGGCACGCGCGCTGGGGGCCAGAGTGACCGGCTATTGCTGCCTCGCGGAGTACCCCTACTCGCCCTTCAGCGAATACGTACTCGAAGCGCCGGCCACATTCAGCGAACGCATTGCCGAAGAGGCATGCGCGCATCTCGACAAACTGGCCGAGGCGGCGGCGGCCGCGGGGGTGCCGTTCGATCGTTGCAGTTCCACTTTTCCGGCGCCCTACCTGGGTATCATCGACGCGGCGGAGCGGCATGGGTGCGACGTCATTCTGATGGCTTCGCACGGGCGGCGTGGACTGACCAGCCTGTTGCTCGGCAGCGAGACGCAGCGCGTGCTCGTGCACTCCAAGATTCCGGTGCTGGTCTACCGCTGATGTGATGGCGCAGGTGCGCCGGCCTGGTGAAAGCGCATGAAAAAAGGCCCGCGAGCGGGATAAGCTCACGGGCCTTTTCTCGTTCAGGCGTGCTTCGCAGCCCTGACTGCGACGGGACCGCAGTGCGGGCTGCCCCAGCCGGATAGGCCGGACGCGCGGTCATGACGCGATGTCGTTCCGGGTTCGACGATGTGCCCCCACGCCCATCGCCGCCCACGGGCGCACCGCGCCCTCCCTCAGCCCTGTCAGGCTGCCTTGACCTGCGCCTTCTTCTCGTCGAAGAACTGTTCGTCCTCCGTCGAACCCTTCAGGGCCGTGGTCGATGCGTCGCGCTCGATCGTTTGCGTGACGGCATCGAAGTAGCCCGTACCCACCTCGCGCTGATGCTTGACTGCCGTGAAGCCCTTGTCGGCAGCAGCGAATTCGGCTTCCTGCAACTCCACGAAGGCGCTCATCTGACGACGGGCGTAGCCGTGTGCCAGGTTGAACATCGAGTAGTTCAGGCTGTGGAAGCCGGCCAGCGTGATGAACTGGAACTTGTACCCCATGGCGCCGAGTTCCTTCTGGAACTTGGCGATGGTGGCGTCGTCGAGGTTCTTCTTCCAGTTGAACGACGGCGAGCAGTTGTACGAAAGCATCTTGCCCGGGAAGTGCTTGTGAATGCCCTCGGCGAACTGCTTGGCGAATTCGAGGTCCGGCTTGCCGGTTTCACACCACACCAGATCGGCGTACGGCGCATAGGCCAGACCGCGGGCGATCGCCTGGTCAAGACCGTTGCGGGTGCGGTAGAAGCCTTCGACCGTGCGCTCGCCGGTGCAGAACGGCTGGTCGAGCGGATCGACGTCGGCGGTGATCAGGTCGGCGGCTTCGGCGTCGGTACGGGCGATCAGCACGGTCGGCACGCCGAGCACGTCGGCGGCGAGGCGCGCGGCGACCAGCTTGGCCACGGCTTCGCGCGTCGGCACCAGAACCTTGCCCCCCATGTGGCCGCACTTCTTCACCGAGGCGAGCTGATCCTCGAAGTGCACGCCGCCGGCGCCCGCTTCGATCATCGCCTTCATCAGTTCAAAGGCGTTGAGCACGCCGCCGAAGCCGGCTTCGGCATCGGCCACGATCGGGGCGAAGTAGTCGATGTAGCCCTCATCGCCCGGGTTCTTGCCTTCCGACCACTGAATCTGATCGGCGCGCGTGAAGGTGTTGTTGATGCGGCGAACGACCTGCGGCACCGAGTTGGCCGGGTACAGCGACTGGTCGGGGTACATCTCGCCCGCGAGGTTGGCGTCGCCGGCGACCTGCCAGCCCGACAGATAGATGGCCTTCAGACCGGCCTTGACCTGTTGCATGGCCTGATTGCCGGTCAGCGCGCCCAGGGCGTTTACGAACGGCTCCTCGTTGATCATGCTCCACAGGCGCTCCGCACCGCGGCGGGCAAGCGTTTGCTCCGGCTGGATCGAACCGCGCAGACGCACCACGTCTTCGGCCGAGTAGCCACGCTTGATACCCTTCCAGCGCGGATTGTTCGCCCAGTCCTGCTCGAGTTGCTTCACTTGCTCTTGACGGGTCGTCATGATGATCTCTCCTGGTTTCTCAATACAAATAAAAGACGGGGGTGACGCTTGCTGCCTGATCGTCGCCGGGTCCGCGGTGACCGCTTTCGGCGTGCCCTGATCGGCAGGTCTTGTATAAGAGTTTAGGGATTTCTCATGCAACGCAACAGAACCAATTGCAGTATCAGATCATATTTTTTATTGCTTAAAATCAAATAGATAGAGAAATATTTCCTTGATGTGAAACGATATTTCCCTTCCTGAAATCATCGCGTTGTGCCAAGCAGCGCAAATTTTTACGCAACGCAAAGACATTCCGCATCATGAAAAAAGCCAGTCGTACCCACGACCGGCCTTGGAGAAAGCGAGTTGGACGGGGAGGCCGCAGCCCGGTGCCTCGCTATGAGGCGGCGCGCTGCGTCGACGCAGCGGTCCTGGGGGGTTTGCAGACGAGCCACACGGCTAGCGCGATGAAACACCCGCCGACGAGGTGTGCCAGCGTGACGGCTTCGTTCAGGAACAGGGCTCCCCAGAGCACGCCGAACGGCGGTATCAGGAACGTGACCGTCAGCGAGCGCAACGGGCCGAGGTCGGCGATCAGACGGAAGTACAGCATGTAGGCGATGGCACTGCAGAGGAACCCGAGCGCCGCCACCGCGGCCCAGACGCCGCCCGTGGCCTGTCCCGGCATGCCGGAGGTGGCCGACACGTAGCCGAAGAACGGCAGCAGCACGAGCGCTGCCCCCAACTGGCTGCCGAACGCGACGAGCTTCGCGTCGAGACCGCCACGCTCAGTGATCCAGCGGCGCGTGAGATATCCCGCGAGGCCATAGCACGATGTGGCTACCAGGCACGCCAACGCGCCCATCACGACCGGTCCCGACATCGTGACCGGGCCCGTGCGCGTGAGCACGGCCACGCCGGCCAGCCCGACCAGTACGCCCAGCGCCTTCGCTCCGGTGAGCCGGTCGTGAAAGCCCATGGCGCCGATCACCACGCCCATCAGCGGGGTGGTGGCGTTGAGAATCGCGGAATAGCCGGCCGGCAGCACGCGCGCCGCAAGGCAGTACATGACGAAGGGGATGCCTGAATTGATCACGCCCAGCAACATCGAGGCGCCGAGCAGGCCCTTGAACGCCCAGCGCACCCGCAGCGCGAGCAGAATCACCGCCAACCCGACGGCCCCCAGCGCCACGCGGAGAAATGCCGTGGGCAGCGGCCCGAGCGCCGGCACGATGATTCGCATGAACAGGAAGCTAGCCCCCCAAATGGCGGAGAGCAAGAGCAATCGGGCAATGTCTGACGAACGCATGGTCTGGGAGACGGCGCACGTGGCCGCCGCGAGAATGGGAACGGCTGCATCGTCCCATATCGCCTCGCCCCCTGCTGGTCATATTCGGACATGGCGATGCGTGCGGCATAGCCCACGCAGACAGTCTTCGCCAACACCCAGCCACGCAGCCAGTCCGAGGCGATCGCGCAACGCTTCATCGCTCCCGTGTCGGTGCGCCGTGCGCCGGATCGACGCCCGGCGCCCCGTCGGCACTGGCCTCTACGACGCCTGCCGCTCGTTCAATGCTTTCCGGCTGGCGTCCTCGGATATCGCCGGCGCCCCCGAGACACCGGAGGTGTCCGCCCCATCGCGTGCGCGGCGGTAGGCGACCCAGTCGCCGCCATCGATACGGGGCAGCCGGACGACCGCGGATTCGCTCACCGGATACACGATGCACGCATAGGTCGTGCCGCCGCACTCGACTTCGTGGACCTCTCGGACAAAGCGCCCCGGCTCGCCCGGGTACACCTCTTCGATTTCGTCGAGCACGGGAACGAGTGCCGCCGGTATGCGGTACACGTCGCCGACGACGCGGCTCGCCCCCCCCTCGTCGGCACGCGCGAGCACCATGCCCGGGTAGGCACCAAAATCGTAGAGACGGCCACCGAGCGACGTGGTGCCGACGTAGATCGGCGCCGCAATGCCGTGGCGCGCCGCGGCCAGACGCATGTCGTTGATTTCGCCCGCGCGCAGCGTGCCATAAACGAACGCGTGGCACGCGTCGTCGCGCGCCGCTTCGTGATCGCCGCCCTCATTCCCCTCGCCAATCCCGCTCGTGTCGTGCATTGCCGTCGTCATCGCCCACATCCCGTTCGGAATTCATCGGCATCAAGCTTACACTTACGAAACCCGAATTGTCGCGCTGACACCATGCCCAACCTCACGCCCCCGACGGTCGGAGCGCCCGAACCTGCGGGTGCCGAGCGCACCGAGGCGGCCGCCACGCCTGCCCGCTCGCGCGTGCCGATCGCTCACACGCGCGTCGCGACTGACATGAACGACACGAATGGCACAAGCGGTCCCCCTATCGTGCCGGAAGCGTTCACGCCCACGCGCGAGCGTCCGGTGCGTCTGCGGGCGCGGCCGTTGCGCGACGGCATCGTGGTGCCGGGGCATCGGCATGCGTGGGCGCAGGTCGCCTACACGCCGCGCGGCGTCATCCAGATCGCCGTGGCCGACGCCGCCTGGATCGTGCCGCCGTCTCGCGCGATCTGGATACCGCCGGATGTCGAGCACAGCCTCCAGGTCAACGAGCCGTCGTATCTGCGCACGTTGTACGTGCATCCGGACGTGGTTCCCGAGGGTCTCGACCAATGCCGGGTGGTGGAAGTGTCGCCGTTGCTGCGGGAACTGATCGCCGCCATCGACGTGCCGGACACCGAACTCGACGCGCCTCGCGAACGACTGGTGGGCGCTCTGATCCTGGACGAACTGCGACGCGCCTCGCCGCTGCCGCTGGTCGTACCCCTGCCCCACGACAAGCGCCTGCTTACGCTCTGCAACGCCATGCTGGCCGACCCGGCGCGCCCCTGGACACTCGATCAATGGGCGCGCCATGTCGGCGCGAGCCCGCGCACCATCGGCCGGTTGTTCCGACAGGAACTCGACATGAGCTTCGTGCAGTGGCGTCAGCAGGTCGTTCTGGCGCAGGCAATTCCGCTCGCCTCGAAGGGCTATCCGCTCGCGCGTATCGCCCGCGAACTCGGCTATCGGAGCCAGAGCGCCTTTTCCGCGATGTTCAAACGCACTTTCGGCCGAACGCCCAGCGAGTTCTTCGCCGCCGTACCCGACCCTACATCTGCCGGAACAGGTGAGCGTACTGCCGACTGACGGCCACACGGTCCTTGCGGCGCCTGAGCTTGAGCGTGAGGCGCCCCAGCGGCGTGTGCTGCGCGCTCACGACTTCGGCCACATTCACCACCGTGCTGCGATGCACCTGCCAGAAGCGCGACGGATCGAGTTGCGGCAACAGCTCGCGCAAGCTGGTGCGAATGAGCAGATCACCGTCGGCCGTCGCCACGACGACGTACTTGTCGGCCGCCTCGAAAAAGCAGACGTCCTCGACCGGCACGATTCGAACCTCGTCCTTCACCGACGCTCGCACGAAGCGCAGGTAATCGCGCCCCGCCATCGGCCCCTTTGCGGGCAGTGCCCCGCCCTGCAACCGCTCGCGCAGCGTGACCAAGAGTTGCGCGAGCGCGCCGTCATCGGGGGCGCCCAGCCGGTCACGCAGCCGCGCGATCGTGCGTGCAAGGCGATCGGGCTGCACCGGCTTGAGGAGATAGTCGACGGCGGCCGCGTCGAACGCGTCGAGTGCGAACCGGTCGAACGCCGTCACAAACACGATCTGGGGCGGCCGGCTCAGCCGAGCACAGGCGCGTGCCACGTCGATACCCGTCGCGCCGGGCATCGCGATGTCGAGAAACACGACGTCGGGTTGATGCCGCGCGATGGCGGCGATCGCCGACGTGCCATCCGGCGCGACCGGCAGCACACGCAACTCGGGCCAGGCCTGCACAAGCATGTCGCGCAACGCCTCGGCCAGCAGGATTTCGTCTTCGGCAATCAGGGCGACGGGGGATGTCATGCACTCCACTCTCCGGGACCAAAAACCTGTGTTGGCGACGCATGGGCCGAACTGGCCGATCTCATCGGCAAGCGCAACGTGGCGACGACGCCACGCGGCACACCCTCGGCAAGCGTCAGGCTCGCAGTGTCGCCGTAGCGCATGCGCAGGCGTTCGCGGATATTCGTCAATCCCAGGCCGTCGGCGCCTGGTTCGGCGCGAAAGCCTGCGCCATCGTCCGCGACGCGGATGACGACATGTCGCGACGCTTCGCCGGACGTCTCGAGCCATGCCGCGACGTGCACGGCGGCGCCATCGGTGAGCGGCTCCACGCCGTGCTTGAGGGCATTCTCGACCAGCGGCTGGACGAGCATCGGCGGCACGCGCAAGGCGCGGCAGTCTTCGGGCAGATCCATCGTGTAGCGCAGCCGCTCGCCGAAGCGCACCCGCTGGATGGCCAGCAGCGCGTCGAGCAACGCGAATTCGTCGGCCAGCGACGTCGCCTCGGCACGCGTGGCAGCCAGCGACGCGCGCAGGAAGCGGTTCAGGTGGGCCAACAGCGCGCGCGCACGTGCGGGGTCGCTGGCGATCAGTGCGTCGAGATTGGCCAGCACGTTGAACAGGAAATGCGGCTCCAGTTGCGCCTGCAGCGTCTGCAACCGCGCCAGCACGAGTTGCCGCTCCACCGACGCCTCGCGCAACGCCTGCTGCGCGGCCGCTTCGCGCAGCTGCGACAGTCGGGCGCGCGACCAGCCGTGATACGTGCCAATGCCGGTACCGACCAATGCCACCGCCAGCACGATGGACACGGAATGATTGCCCACGGGGCGCCACATCGACATCGGCAGACCGAGCAATGCCGCGCCCATGGCAATGCCCGCCGTCAGTCCGCCAAAGCAGCCCAGCACCACGAGAGCGAGAAACGGCCCGATGGGCGGCGCGCGCTCGCGCCAGAGGACGCGACGTCCGCCGTCCACCAGCGCGGCAATGGACAAGCCGATGCACTGGCTGAACACGAGGTTCTGCGCGAAGGTGCCACCGAAGCCGATATACCGCAGCCCCAATGCGATGAGCGTGTTGAACATCGCCACGCCGGCAAGTTCGCGCCAGAACGTCTGCCACGGGCCACGCGTCGCTCGCGCAGGCGCCGCGCGTGCGGTCTCAACGGATTGCGGTTGTCTCATTGTCGACGTCTTTTTCACGCGTGCGTTGGGTCGGTCGTCACGGACAGTCTTTCCCGGGCCGTATGTGCGCTTCGCGTTTGTTGTCCTGGTCCCGCTTGCTTATCGATACCCGTGTTGCCGTCGGTACCGGTATTGCCTTGGATGCCGCCATCCGTGCCGCTGTCTCCGTGCTTGTCGTTGTCCGATTCGGTCGCCGCGTCGGGCGCGGTGGGCGCCAAGCGAACGCCCGCCCCGGAAACGCCGCGAGCGCAATTTGCGCAGGCCTGCGGCTGTGTCGCGTCATGCTGCCACAGCGACACGAGCGCACGGTTCAGTGCACGCCCCGGTACCGCCACTGCGGCCACGCCCGCGATCAGCAGCCCGGCGTACAGTCCGAGCATGCGTCGCCGATGGCTCTGCACGCGCCCCTGACGAATCGCCCGCACCGCCAGCACCAGATTCACCAGCACGAACGACGAGAGGACGTGCAGCCACGAAAGCTGCGTGCCGCCTGATCCATCGATGCCGCCGATGCCGCGAATGCCAAAGCTCGAGAGCGCCGTCGCCGCCATCGCCGCAACCCAGAGACGCCCCAGCCACCGGTGCCTCGGCGTGCCCCGTCGTATGAACAGGATGCCGATGCCGAGCCCCACCGCCACCGCTGCGGCGGCCAGATGCATTACCACGATCGTCGCCATGATGTCCTCGCTGTGAATGGATCATGGCATGACGATGCGGCATGGCGTCGCCCACCGCATGCATCTTGCGACGAACGGCACCGGCATGGCGCCAGCGGTTGCCGGCCGGCGCGAGTGGTGCGGCGCGACGCGGTCCGGCGCTTCCCATTGCTGCCTGCGCTTGTTCAAATGCTACCAGCGAATGTTCTTCGCGAAGTCCACGAAGGCCCGCAATGGCGCCGGAAGGTAGCGCCGGCCCGGATAGTACAGCAACGGACCGGTGAAACTGGGCCACCAAGGCGCCAACAACGGTTCCAGCTCCCCACGGTTGATGTAAGGCTGCAGCCATTCCTCGAAGAGATAGATCACGCCCGCACCAGCGACTGCCGAATCAACGGCCAAGTCAGCGGCGGCGCCAAGGCTCACGATCAGCGGTCCGTTTGTTTCCACCGTGAATGATTTCCCTTGGTGCGTAAACTGCCAGGGCGGCATGGCACCGCTGGAAAAGCGCCCGCGCAGACAAATGTGCTCGCGTAGATCGTTCGGATGGCGCGGTCTGCCGTGTTGCGCGAGATAGCCTGGCGAAGCCGCCAGGGCCATGCGCTGACGCCGTGGTCCGATGGGGACCGCCACCATGTCCTGATCCATGCTTTCTTCATACCGGATGCCGGCGTCGCAGCCTGACTGCAGCAAGTCCACGAAGCGATCTTCCACGATCACCTCCAGGCAGATTTCGGGGTACTCGGCGAGGAACTGCGGAACGATGCGCGGCAATACCAGCTTGGAGGCAGCCAGCGGAACATTCAGCCGCAAGCGGCCAGCGGGACGGTCACGAAAGCCATTGACCACGTCCAGCGCCGACTCGACGGCGCTCAGCGCAGGCGTCAGTTGTTCCAGCAGGCGCTGGCCGGCATCGGTAGTCGCCACGCTGCGTGTTGTGCGATTGAGCAGACGCACACCAAGACGCGACTCAAGTCGGCGCACCGCCTCGCTCAGTTGCGACGCGCTGGAACCCGAGATACGTGCGGCGCTGCGAAAGCCCCCCTGCGTGGCGACGGCCACGAAGGCGGCAATGTCTTGCAAATCGGCCATGACTGTCAGATTGTCTGGAATTCCGCACAAGCTGTCTTATTGCGCGAGATTGTCGCACAACCGGCAAGCTCCTAGACTGCGCTGACGTTACCGCTGTCCGCGACCAGGGAGAAAAGATGAATCAGGCCAATCAAGCCGGCAGCTACATGCTCGGCGATCTCGAAGTCATCCGCATGGGTTATGGCGCCATGCAGTTGGCGGGCCCGCATGTATTCGGTCCACCGAAGGACCGGCAGCAGGCCATCGCTGTGTTGCGTTCGGCATTGGAGATGGGCGTCAACCACATCGACACCAGCGATTTCTACGGTCCGCACATCACCAACCAGATCATTCGCGAGGCGCTGCATCCTTACCGGGATGACCTGGTGATCGTGACCAAGATCGGCGCACGCCGCGGTGCAGATGGCTCGTGGCAGAAGGCGATGTCTCCCGCCGAACTGGAATCGGCGGTGTACGACAATTTGCGGAATCTGGGCGTGGAGGTGCTGGATGTGGTGAACCTGCGCCTGATGTTCGACGTGGCGGCCCCGGCGGAGGGAGATCTGGAAGCCCCCCTGACAGCGCTGGCGGAGTTGAAACGCAAGGGCATCGTTCGGCACATTGGCCTGAGCAACGCCACGGCCAATCAGATCGCTCAGGCACGGACGATGACCGATATCGTCTGCGTGCAAAACCAGTACAACCTTGTCCGCCGGGACGACGACCGGCTGGTCGAGCAACTGGCGAAAGCAGGAATTGCCTACGTGCCCTTCTTCCCGCTGGGCGGATTCTCGCCGCTGCAGTCGGCCACGCTTGAGCGGGTCGCGGCCGACTGCGGGGCGACGCCATTGCAAACGGCGCTGGCGTGGCTTCTGCAACGCTCTCCCAATATCCTGCTGATTCCAGGAACCGCTTCGGTTGCCCATCTGCGGCAGAACATCGCTGCCTCAGGATTGCATTTGTCGCCCGAAGCGGTGGCTGCGCTTGACAGTATCGGTGGCGTTGGCGCGGCAATTCCGGACACAGCATCACACTGAGGATGCTGAATCCGTCGAGCGCACGAACTCTAGGGGCTCGGGGCAAATGAAAACACCCCTGCGAGAGGGGTGTTTGGGACGAATGGTCCCGATAACACTGACGATGTCTGCCCCATTGGGCGTCACCACGCTCGGAACACGCGGACGATCGACGTTGAAGCGGGCACCCGGCGGTCGTGACCGCCGGGTGAGCCGGCCTCTCGGGCCGACGGCTTATTCGGCCGCCGCCTCCGTCTCGCGGCTGACCTGCGCGGCCGTCTCCCCCTCGAAGGTGAAGCGTCCGTTGCGCCAGTCGACCGGGATGGTGTCCTTCGGCCCGAACTTGCCGGCAAGCACCAGCTTGGCGACCGGATTCTCGATCTCCTGCTGAATGGCTCGCTTGAGCGGACGCGCGCCGTACACCGGGTCGAAGCCCTCGCGTGCCACGTGGGCGAGCGCAGACTTGCTGACCTCCAGATGCATGTCGAGCTTGGCCAGGCGCTGACGCAGGATCTCGATCTGAATCGTGGCGATCGACTCGATGTGCTTCTGGTCGAGTCCGTGGAATACCACGACTTCGTCGATCCGGTTCAGGAATTCCGGGCGGAAGTGATCCTTGATCTCCGTCCACACGGCGTCCTTGATCCGGTCTTGCGGCTCGCCGACCATCGACTGGATCATTGACGATCCGAGGTTCGACGTCATCACGATCACCGTGTTCTTGAAGTCCACGGTACGGCCCTGACCGTCGGTCATGCGACCGTCGTCGAGCACCTGCAACAACACGTTGAACACGTCCGGGTGCGCTTTTTCGACTTCGTCGAGCAGGATCACGCTGTACGGCTTGCGACGCACGGCCTCGGTCAGATAGCCGCCCTCTTCATAGCCGACATAGCCTGGGGGCGCACCGATCAGGCGCGCCACGCTATGCTTCTCCATGAACTCGCTCATGTCGATGCGGATGAGATGATCCTCCGAATCGAACAGGAACATCGCCAATGCCTTGCACAGCTCGGTCTTGCCCACACCGGTCGGCCCGAGGAACAGGAACGACCCGTATGGGCGGTTCGGATCGGCCAGCCCCGCACGCGAACGGCGGATGGCGTCGGCCACGGCGGTAATCGCCTCGTCCTGACCTACCACGCGCTCGTGCAGTTTGGCTTCCATGTTGAGCAGCTTCTCGCGCTCGCCCTGCATCATTTTCGACACCGGGATACCCGTGGCGCGCGAGACCACTTCCGCGATCTCCTCGGTACCCACCTGCGTGCGCAGCAGTCGCGGATGCGCCTGCTGGCCCGCAGCCTCGGCCGCATCGGCATCCTTGAGTTGCGCCTCGAGTTGCGGGAGTTTGCCGTATTGCAGCTCCGCCACCTTGTCGAGCTTGCCCTCGCGCTGCAACTTCGCGATCTCGGCACGCACGCGGTCGATCTCTTCCTTGACCTGTGCACTACCCTGCACGGCCGCCTTCTCCGCGGTCCAGACTTCCTCGAGGTCGGCGTACTCGCGCTCCAGGCGCGCAATCTCCTCCTCGATGAGTGCCAGACGCTTCTGCGACGCCTCGTCGGTTTCCTTCTTGACCGCTTCGCGCTCGATCTTCAACTGGATGAGACGACGGTCGAGCTTGTCCATCACTTCCGGCTTCGAGTCGATTTCCATCTTGATCTTCGACGCCGCCTCATCGATCAGGTCGATGGCCTTGTCCGGCAGGAAGCGGTCCGTGATGTAGCGCTGGCTGAGTTCCGCCGCCGCCACGATGGCCGGGTCGGTGATCTCCACGCCATGGTGCAGTTCGTACTTTTCCTGCAAGCCGCGCAGAATGGCGATCGTCGCCTCGACGCTCGGCTCGTCGACGAGCACCTTCTGGAAGCGACGCTCGAGCGCGGCATCCTTTTCGATGTACTTCCGATATTCGTCGAGCGTGGTCGCGCCAATGCAGTGCAGCTCGCCGCGTGCGAGCGCCGGCTTGAGCATGTTGCCCGCATCCATCGCGCCCTCGGCCTTGCCCGCGCCAACCATCGTGTGAATTTCGTCGATGAACAGGATCGTGCGGCCTTCGTCCTTGGCAATGTCATTGAGCACGGCTTTCAGGCGCTCCTCGAACTCGCCGCGGAACTTGGCGCCGGCGAGCAGCCCCGCCATGTCGAGCGCGAGCACGCGCTTGTTCTTCAACGACTCCGGCACTTCGCCGTTGACGATACGCTGCGCGAGGCCCTCCACGATCGCGGTCTTGCCCACGCCCGGCTCGCCAATGAGCACCGGGTTGTTCTTGGTGCGACGCTGAAGAATCTGGATCGTGCGGCGAATTTCGTCGTCGCGCCCGATCACCGGATCGAGCTTGCCCTGCGCCGCGCGCTCGGTCAGGTCGAGCGTGTACTTCTTGAGGGCCTCGCGCTGGCCCTCGGCATCCTGGCTGTCGACGGACTGACCGCCGCGCACGCCCTCGATGGCCGCCTCGAGGGACTTGCGCGTGAGGCCCCGTGCGCGGGCGAGCTTGCCCGTCTCGCCCTTGTCGTCGGCCAGCGCGAGCAGGAACATTTCGCTGGCGATGTAGGTATCGCCGTGCTTTTGCGCTTCCTTGTCCGCCTGGTTGAGCAGGCCCGCGAGTTCACGGCCGACCTGGACGTTGCCGTCGGTGCCCTGTACCTGCGGCAGCTTTGCAATGGCCGTCTCGAGATCGTGCGCCAGCGGCTGGACCTGAACACCCGCACGCTGCAGCAGCGAACGCGCCGCGCCTTCGGGTTGGGCGATCAGCGCGGCGAGAAGGTGCAGCGGCTCGATATATTGCTGGTCGCGACCGACTGCCATGCTTTGGGCATCAGCCAGCGCTTCCAGGAACTGCGTGGTGAATTTGTCTTGTCGCATCTCGTGCTCCGGTAAGAAATCATTTCTGCATCGGATGTGCGGACAATCCCCTGTGGTTTCAAGGGGCATTAAGGCGCGAGACCGACCTTTCTCATGTCGCCCGAGGCACGCCGGAATCGGGGGGCGCGGCGCTCGCCGGGAACGCCTCGAAACCACGCACGGGAATGCGTGGGACACGCCCGGGTTTGAAGCTCATAATAGTCATTTTAAGCACGCCGCACCATGAGTCATCCTGACACACAGACGCTGCCCGGCAACCCGCCGTCCGACCGTGCAGCGCCGCACGCGCGGCCCGGAACGGCGTCAGACGCCTTCGCCGGCGTTGCGCCACAAGCCACGGCAGAATGGCCGACCGCGCGGCTGGCGGTCATCGACGAAGACGCCGTAAGGCTGCTCGTGCATACGTTCTACGGACGCATCCGCGACGACGACATGCTCGGCCCCGTCTTTCGCGAGGCGCTCGAAGGCCGCTGGGATATGCATCTGGAGAAAATGGTGTCGTTCTGGGCCAGCATCGTGCTCGGTGCCAAGCGGTACCGCGGCAATGTGACGCAGGCGCATCAGCCTTTCGCGCATCTGAGCGGCGAGCATTTCAGCCGCTGGCTCGCCCTGTTCTTCGACACGTTGGACAACGTCTTCGAACCGCAGGCCGCGTTCGCTTTTGCGGAGCCGGCCATCCGGATCGCGGAGAGCCTTCAATTGAATCTCTTCGGGTGGGAGTATTCGCTGCCACCGGCGCAACGTCTGTTGCTCGATAGCGTGAAGCAAGCCCGACCGCCTCGACCTCAAGAATGAATCGATCGGCGAATTTGACTGAAATTCGCCAATTTTATTTGCAGAAAAGCGTATTTTCGACGCCCGCTGGCGCGAGCGCGCTCAGGTCGTCTCGACCGGTCACCGACCGCCGTCCTTCGTCCAGCGCTCCCGAGCCACGGTGTCGGTCTCCCGCGCGTCGACCCAGCGCTCACCCTGCGGCGTGGATTCCTTCTTCCAGAACGGCGCCTCGGTCTTCAGGTAGTCCATGATGAACTCGCACGCCGCGAACGCATCCCCCCGGTGGGCCGACGTCACCGCCACCAGCACGATCTGGTCGCCCGGCCCCAGATCGCCGTAACGATGAATGACCAGGGCATCGAACAGGCGCCAGCGCTCATGCGCCTGGGCGACGATCGTCGCGAGCGCCTTCTCCGTCATGCCGGGGTAGTGCTCCAGCGTCATGCGGGAGACATCCTTGCCGTCGTTCAGGTCACGCACGGTGCCGACAAAACTCGCCACGGCGCCCACGCGCAGGTCGTTGGCACGGAGTTGGCGGATCTCCTCCGACAGGTCGAAATCCTCGGTCTGTACGCGAATCGGCATGGTGTCGACGTTTCCTGTCTAGGGGTGGCGGGCCGGGGGTTGCCGCTCATCCGAGCCCCGCTGGCGCGCCCCGGCGCGGCCGCGCGGGCGGCGGCGATCCCGAATGGGTCAGCCGCCGGTGACCGGCGGGAAAAACGCGACCTCACAGCCCGGCGTGAGCCGCGTGCCGGCCGGCACCATCTCGTGATTCAGCGCCATGCGCAGCGCGCGCTGTTCGCCGAGCGTCTCGGCC
This sequence comes from Pandoraea morbifera, assembly GCF_902459575.1. NCBI lineage: Bacteria > Pseudomonadati > Pseudomonadota > Betaproteobacteria > Burkholderiales > Burkholderiaceae > Pandoraea > Pandoraea morbifera. The sequence continues at coordinate 109,272 of NZ_CABPSD010000010.1, read as the reverse complement.
CAGACAGGGCTGCGAGCGCACAACCACCGACGCACGTCTCCCACCGTGGCAACCCCCTCGGGGACTTCCACGTTGGGCTCCTCGGCAACGTTCAGCGCCTCGCGCACACTGGCAAAAAAGCGAAGATTGATCTGCATGGATGCTTTCCCGGCGCGCCGCAAGGGCGGCGCCCCTGTCTCTCAATATAGAAGGTCGGAAAACGGCAGGAATGCCACCGTTTGCCCTGCTTCGATGCGATGTCCGGGCGGGTTGTCGATGAGGCCGTCGCCCCAGACAGTCGAGGTGAGCACCGCGGAACTCTGGTTCGGAAACGCCTCCAGACCGCCCTGATCGTTGACTCGGGCGCGCACGAACTCATTGCGACGGTCCGCCTTCTTCTGCGTGAAGTCGGCTCGCATCGCGATGCGGCGCGGCGCCACGTCCGTCACACCCTGCAAGCGCAGAATGAACGGTCGCACGAACAGCAGGAACGTCACGAAACTCGACACCGGATTGCCCGGCAAGCCGATGAAGTGCGCCGTATCGCCCCCCGCACCGTGCTCGCGATTCGCGTGAGACGCTTCGTTCGCATCCCCCGTGCCGCGCGGACGATTCACCTCGCCGTACGCCAGCGGCTTGCCGGGCTTGAGTGCGATCTGCCACAGATTCAGCCGCCCTTCGGCCTCCACCGCCGGCTTGACGTGATCTTCCTCGCCCACCGACACACCGCCCGACGTAATGATCAGATCATTGCCGCGCGCGGCGTCGCGCAGAATCGCCCGCGTGGCCGCAAGATTGTCCGGCACGATGCCGTAATCGGTCATCTCGCAGCCCAGGTTCTCCAGCAGGCTGCGCAGCACGAAGCGATTCGAGTTGTAGATGCTGCCCTCGCGCAGCGGCTCGCCCGGCATCGTCAGTTCGTCGCCGGTGAAGAACACCGCCACGCGCAGGCGGCGCGCCACCTGCAACTTCGCGATGCCCACCGACGCCGCCAGTCCGAGCGACTGGGCGCGCAGGCGCGTGCCCGCCGCGAGGATCACGCTGCCGCGACGGATGTCGGCGCCCTGCCGGTTGATGAACTCGCCGGCCGCGGGCACATGACGAATCACCACCGTGCCGTCCCCGCGCACCTCGCATTGCTCCTGCATCACGATGGCGTCGGCGCCCGGCGGCACCGGCGCGCCGGTGAAGATGCGCGCCGCCGTGCCCTCGGCCAGCGGCGCCGGTGCGTGACCGGCGGGAATGCGCTGCGAGACGGGCAAGACCGTCTCGGCGCCACGCAGATCCGACAACCGGACGGCGTAGCCGTCCATGGCGCTCGTGTCCATCGGCGGCACATCGAGCGTGGCGATCACGTCGGCGGCCAGCACGCGACCGTTCGCCGCGAGCGTGTCGACCGTCTCTTGACGGCCGAGCGCACGCGCGGCGCCCAGCACGGCATCGAGAGCTTCTTGAGTACTCAGCATGAGGGTGGGCCCGGGAGTCTGAGAACAGCGCACGCCGGCTTACAGGCCGGTGTGCTCCGCAATGTACGCCTTCACGCGCGCAACGTCGTTCGGCACGGTCTCGAAACGCTGCGGCAGCGACTCGAGCCGCTCGAAGCCCGCCGGACGTGGCGGCTCGCGATGCAGCGCCTCGCGAATCGTCTCGGCGAACTTCGCCGGCTGCGCCGTCTCGAGCACCACCATCGGCACCCCCGGCTCGAGCGCTTCGCGCGCGACCTTCACGCCATCGGCCGTATGCGTGTCGATGACCACGCCGTAGCGCGTGGCCACGTCCTGAATCGTGGCCACGCGGTCGTCGTGCGTGCTGCGGCCCGAGACAAACCCGAACTGCGCCACACGCGCAAACGCCTCGGTGCCGGAGAGATCGAAACCGCCCTCGCGCTCGACCTTAGACAGCAGCTCGGCCGTTGCCTGGGCGTCGCGCCCCAGCAGGTCGAACAGGAAGCGCTCGAAGTTCGACGCCTTGGAGATGTCCATGCTCGGACTGCTGGTATGGAACGTTTCGGCGGACTTGCGCACGCGATAGCGACCGGTGCGGAAAAACTCGTCGAGCACGTCATTCTCGTTGGTGGCCACCACCAGCTTGCGGATCGGCAAGCCCATCATGCGCGCGATGTGACCGGCGCAGACGTTGCCGAAGTTGCCCGACGGCACGGTAAACGACACTTCGCCGTCCTGGCCCGACTTGCCGCCCGTGGCCGCGAAGTAGCCCTTGAAGTAGTACACCACCTGCGCCACGACGCGCGCCCAGTTGATCGAGTTGACCGTGCCGATCTTGTAGCGCGCCTTGAACGCGTGATCGTTCGATACCGCCTTGACGATATCCTGCGCGTCGTCGAACACGCCCTCGACCGCGAGATTGAAGATGTTCGGGTCCTGCAGGCTGTACATCTGCGCCGTCTGGAACGCACTCATCTTGCCGGCGGGCGAGAGCATGAAGACCCGAATGCCTTCCTTGCCCCGCATGGCATACTCGGCCGCGCTACCCGTGTCACCGGACGTGGCACCCAGAATGTTCAATGCATCGCCGTGCTGCGCCAGCGCGTACTCGAACAGGTTGCCGAGCAACTGCATGGCCATGTCCTTGAACGCGAGCGTCGGACCGTTCGAGAGCGCCAGCAGCGAGAGCGGCGTGCCGTTCTCGACACCGAGCGGCAGCAACGGCGTGATCTCGGCGGCGTCTTCGCCGGGACGCACATTGCGATAAACCTCTGCGGTGTACGTGCGCTGCGTGAGGTCCGCCAAAATCTCGGCGGGGATATCGCCGGCGAACTTGGTCAGCACTTTCGCAGCGAGCTCGGCGTAGGACAACTGGCGCCAGGCGCGCAGTTCGTCAGCCGTCACCTGCGGATACTCGGTCGGCAGGTACAGGCCGCCGTCGGGGGCGAGGCCACCGAGGAGAATGCTCGAGAACGATTGCGGCTCGCCGGCGTTCAGGCCCGCGCCGCGCGTGGAAATGTATTTCATGTGGGTCGTGTCCTGTCGAATGGGTTCGTGCAGCGGGTCGTCGGCGCGTCCGCCTGCGGGCGCGCGCGATCGACTCAGCTCAGCGCCTCCATGCGGATGCGCGTGACCTTCGAGAGCACCGTCTCCATGGCCTCGATCTTCGCGATGGCCGAGTTGATGTGCTTTTCCTGGGTCTGGTGCGTCAGGATGATGATGTCGGTCTGGTGCTCGCCTTCGCGCGATTCCTTCTGCAGCAACGCGTCGATCGAGATGTCCAGGTCCGCGAGAATACGCGTGAGTTCGGCCATCACACCGGCACGATCCACCACGCGCAGGCGCAGGTAATAGCTGGTGGTGACTTCGTCGATCGGCAGTACCGGCGTGTTCGACAGCGCGTCGTGCTGGAACGCCAGATGCGGCACGCGGTGCTCCGGGTCGGCCGTCTGCAGACGCGTGACGTCCACGATGTCGGCCACCACGGCCGAGGCCGTCGGCTCGGCGCCCGCGCCCTTGCCGTAGTAAAGCGTGGCGCCCACGGCGTCGCCCTGCACCAGCACGGCGTTCATGGCGCCTTCCACGTTGGCGATGAGGCGCTTGGCCGGGATGAGCGTCGGATGCACGCGCAGTTCGATGCCGGCCTCGGCACGACGCGTGATGCCCAGCAGCTTGATGCGGTAGCCCAGCTCTTCGGCGTACTTGATGTCGAGCGCGGAGAGCTTTGTGATGCCTTCGACGTAGGCGCGATCGAACTGCACCGGCACGCCGAACGCGATGGCGCTCATGAGCGTGAGCTTGTGGGCGGCGTCGACGCCTTCGATGTCGAACGTCGGGTCGGCCTCGGCATAGCCCAGACGCTGTGCGTCGGCAAGCGCCACGTCGAAGTCGATGCCCTTGTCGCGCATCTCCGAGAGAATGAAGTTCGTGGTGCCGTTGATGATGCCGGCGATCCACTGGATGCGGTTGGCGGTGAGCCCTTCGCGCAGGGCCTTGATGATGGGAATGCCGCCGGCCACCGCGGCCTCGAAGGCCACCATGACGTTGGCCTTGCGCGCCGCGGCGAAGATTTCGTTGCCATACACGGCCAGCAGCGCCTTGTTGGCGGTGACCACATGCTTGCCGTTCTCGATCGCCTTGAGGACCAGTTCCTTCGTGAGGTCATAGCCGCCGATGGTCTCGACCACGACATCGATGTCCGGATCGTTGACCACCTCGAACGGGTCGCCCGTCACGACGGCCGCCTGGCCGACGAGGCCGCGCGCGCGTTCGACGTTGCGCACCGCGACCTTCGTGATCTCGATACCCCGGCCGGCACGACGTTGAATTTCTTCCTGGTTGCGAGCCAGTACCTGGAAGGCGCCATAGCCTACCGTGCCAAGGCCGAGGAGGCCCAATTTGATCGGATTCATGCAGTTTTACTCAAAAGTCGAAATCGGTTGGCGCGCATCACTTGCCGTGGCGACGGCGATAACCGTCAAGGAAGCGGGCAATGCGACTGATGGCGTCTTCCAGGTCGCCCTCGTGAGGCAGGAACACGACACGGAAATGGTCGGGGTGCATCCAGTTGAAGCCGCTGCCCTGCACCAGCAGGACCTTTTCTTCGAGCAGCAACTGGAGGATGAATTCCTGGTCGTTGGCGATGGGGTACACCGCCGGATCGAGACGCGGGAACAGGTACAGCGCCGCCTTCGGCTTCACGCAGGTCACGCCGGGAATATCGGTGAGCATGCGGTGCGCGATTTCGCGCTGCTCGTACAGCCGCCCGCCCGGCACGATCAGGTCCTGAATGCTCTGGTAACCGCCCAGCGCCGTCTGAATGGCGTACTGCCCGGGCACGTTGGGGCACAGACGCATCGAGGCCAGAATGTTCAGCCCTTCGATATAGTCGCGCGCCGGGCGCTTGTCGCCGGACACGATCATCCAGCCCGCGCGGTAACCGCACGCGCGATAGCTTTTGGACAGGCCATTGAACGTGATCGTGAGGACGTCCTCGGACAGCGAGGCGATTGACGTATGCTCGGCGCCGTCGTAGATGATCTTGTCGTAGATCTCGTCGGCGTAAATGATGAGCTTGTGCTCGCGCGCGAGCGCGACAATCTCCCTGAGCAGTTCGTCGGAATACAGCGCGCCGGTCGGATTGTTCGGGTTGATGATGACGATCGCGCGCGTGTTCGGCGTAATCTTTTTCCGAATGTCGGCGAGGTCGGGCTGCCAGTCCGCCTGCTCGTCGCAGAGGTAGTGGACCGGGGTGCCGCCCGAGAGGCTTACCGCCGCCGTCCACAGCGGATAGTCGGGCGCGGGGACGAGGACCTCGTCGCCGTCGTTGAGCAGGGCCTGCATCGCCATCACGATCAGCTCCGACGCCCCGTTGCCAAGGTAGATGTCGTCGAGCTGCACGTCCTTGATGCGCTTTTGCTGACAGTAATGCATGATCGCCTTGCGCGCCGCGAACACGCCCCGCGAGTCCGAATAGCCGGCCGAATTCGGCAGGTTGCGGATCATGTCCTGCACGATCTCGTCGGGCGGCTCGAAACCGAACGGCGCCAGATTGCCGATGTTCAGCTTGATGATGCGATGACCTTCGTCTTCCATGCGCTTGGCATGTTCGAGCACGGGCCCACGAATGTCATAGCAGACATTCTGCAATTTCTGCGATTTGAGGATCGGTTTCACGGCGGTTGTGGTCTTGGCGGGCGACGCAGGGGGCCGGTCGGGCCGGCAGCAGGCGGGACGCACGACACACCGGCGACGGCGCGGACCGGTGCGCAAAGCGCTCGGGACACCGCTTTTCCCCGGTTTTGGCGTGGCAAATGCCGCACTGCAACGGTTTTGCCGTGCTGCGTACGGCAAAAAGCTATAATTTAGCCAATTATGACAGAGTTCGGCAATGCATCATTGACGGTTTGCAAGACGCGAGGCAAGATGCCCGGCCGTCGTACACCGCGCCGACGCTCATCCACCACTGGGCAACCCCTGGTAGGGAATCTTTCGAAAGTGAAACTGCATCAAGACCCGTCGCAAGCCTTGAACACGGTGACCGGCTACGGCCGCGGCTATGTCGAAGTCAACAAGATTCGCCACGACCAGAGCGTGATCATTGCGCCCGAGGGCGAGATCCAGCACTGGCCGGTGTCGCGCTTCGACGCACTCACGCCCGGCGACTTCGATCTGTTGCGCGACCTCGACCCCGAGGTCGTCATCTTCGGCAGCGGCTCGCGCCTGCGCTTCGCCCATCCCCGGCTGACGACGTCGTTGACGAGCGCACGCATCGGCGTGGACTCCATGGACACGCAAGCGGCCTGCCGCACCTATAACATCCTGATGAGCGAGGGGCGCCGCGTCGTGCTCGCCCTGCTCATCGAGCCCGAGGCGACTGAGTGAGCCGCCGTCCGCTCGCCTCCGGCCTGCCGGGCACGGACCCTCTCGCTGCGCCTGCCCTGACGCCCGCGCCCCCCCGCGACGCGACGCCGTCCGCCTACCCCCTGTCGCCCGTCGCCTTCTGGCTGCTGCTCCTGAGCTTCGCCCTGGTCTGGTTCGGCGTACTCGACTACCGCCACCTGATCGCGAGCGACGAGGGCCGCTATGCGGAAATGGCGCGCGAGATGTGGGCGACCGGCGACTGGATCACGCCGCGCTACAACGGCTACAAGTATTTCGAGAAACCACCGCTGCAAACGTGGATGAACGCGCTCACGTTTGCCGCCTTCGGCCTCGGCGAGTGGCAGGCACGACTATGGACGGCGCTGACCGGCTTTGCCGGCGTGCTGATGGTGGGCTACACCGGTCGCCGCGTGTTCAACGCCCGCGTCGGCCTGTTCGCCGCCGCCGCGCTGGCCAGCGCGCCGCTGTGGTCGCTGCTCGGACACTTCAACGTGCTCGACATGGGCCTGTCGTTCTTCATGGGGCTGTCGTTGTGCGCGCTGCTGCAGGCCCAGCGCCCCGGGCTCGATCGCGGCGCGGTGCGCGGCTGGATGTGGCTGTGCTGGGCGGCCATGGCGCTTGCCGTGCTGAGCAAGGGCCTCGTCGGCGTCGTGCTGCCTGGCGCCGTGCTGGTGATCTACACGCTCGTGGCGCGGGACTGGGCCTTGTGGCGGCGACTCTATCTGGGCAGCGGCCTGATCGTCTTTTTCGCGATCGCCGCGCCGTGGTTCGTGCTCGTGCAGTCGCGCAACCCCGAGTTCTTCGATTTCTTCTTCATCCACGAGCATTTCCGCCGCTTCGCGATGGAAGGCCACAACCGCGACGGCGCCCCCTGGTACTTCGTGCCGGTGTTCATCGTCGGCTTCCTGCCGTGGCTGTCCGTACTGCCGGGCACCGTGCGAGCCACGCTGCGCATGCCCCGACAGCCGAACGGCTTCGCGCCGGCGCTGATGCTCTGGGTCTGGTCGGCATTCATTTTCCTGTTCTTCAGCGCGTCGCACTCCAAGCTGATTTCTTACCTGCTGCCCATTGCGCCGGCCATGGCGCTGCTTTTCGGGCTGTATCTCGCGCAGTTGCGGCGCGACACCGTTCGCATGCACATGGCCGGCTATGCGATATTCCTGATCGCGGCGCTTGTGATGGTGGCAATCTTCGTCGGCCGCGCCGGCAGCGTGCGCAATCCGAACGAGCTCTACAAGGCATTCCAGATCTGGCTGTACGTGGCCGTGGGACTTGGCCTGGCGGGAACGTTCGTGGCGTGGCGGCTCGCGCGCCACAGCGCGCGGCGCGCCCTGCTCGCCTTCTCGGGCGCCATGCTGCTGCTCGTGACGGTGGGCGGCATGGGACACGAGGTGTTCGGCCGCCAGAGTTCGGGCGTGCTGCTCGTGCCGGCCATCAAGGCCGAGATGGCCCGCCTCGGGCCGAATGTCCCCTTCTATTCCGTGAACGTGCTCGATCACACCCTGCCTTACTACCTCGGGCACACGATGATCATGGTGCAGCATCCGGATGAACTCGAGTTCGGCGTGAAGCAGGAACCGCAGAAATGGCTGCCCACGCTCGCCGACTTCTATTCGCGGTGGCGGGCCGATCCGAAGGCCCTCGCGCTGGTCGATCCGGGTACGTTCGACAAGCTGGAGGCCGAACGCCTGCCCATGCGCATCATCGCGCGCGACACGCGGCGGGTCGTGATCTCGAAACCTCAGCCGGAAGACGACGTAAAATAGCGCGCTAATTGTTTCAACCGGCGCCACACGCGTGGATACCGCCGGCAATGGCAAGAACGGGGAAAGCGCCTGACGCCGCACGACGGTGCCGGGACTGGCCAAGTCGCAGCGTCCAAAATTATTCACAAACGTTCACAAACGTTCCATGAACCTCGCTACGTTTTCACTTATTCTCACGGGCGTGCTGCTCAATGCGTGCGCACAGTTGTTGCTCAAGGCGGGCGCGAACGCTATCGGTGCCATGGAATTCACGCGCGCGAACATCGTGCCCATCGGCATCAAGCTCGCAACGCAGGTGCCGATCATGGGCGGCCTCGTCTGCTACGCGATCAGTGTGGTCGTCTGGATTCTGGCACTCTCGCGCGTTGAGGTCTCGATCGCCTATCCCATGCTCTCGCTCGGGTACGTCGTCAACGCGATCGCCGCCTGGTACCTGTTTGGCGAGACGCTGTCGATGCAGCGGATCGTGGCCATCGGCATCATTCTGGTCGGTGTTTATATTCTGGCCCGCAGCTGACGCTGCGCGGCTTCGTGGGTTCGACGCCATCGCCTGCCCCCCCGGGCGCGCGCGTTGCTCCCCGCTTACCTGAGGCTTCGTCTTACATCATGAGCGACTCGGCAACCCCTCAATCGAATCAACCGTTCCTGCCGTTCACCCGGCCGAGCATCGACGACGCCACCATCGCCGGCGTGACCGAAGTGCTGCGCTCGGGCTGGATCACTTCGGGCCCGCAGGTGCAGGCCTTCGAGAAGGCACTGTCCGAATATTTCGGCAATCGCCCCGTGCGCGTGTTCAATTCGGGCACCGCAACGCTTGAAATCGGACTGCGCATCGCAGGCGTGAAGGCCGGCGACGAAGTCATCACCACGCCGCTGTCGTGGGTTGCCACGTCCAACGTCATCCTCGAAGTGGGCGCCACGCCCGTATTCGTCGACGTGGACCCCGTCACGCGCAATCTGAATCTCGATCTGCTCGAAAAAGCGATCACGCCCCGCACGCGCGCGATCATCCCCGTCTATCTGGCGGGACTGCCCCTTGACATGGATCGCCTGTACGACATCGCACGCCGGCACAAGCTGCGCGTGGTCGAGGACGCCGCGCAGGCCATGGGCTCGACGTGGCGCGGCGAGCGCATTGGCGCCATCGGCGATCTGGTGTCGTTCAGCTTTCACGCCAACAAGAACCTGACCTCGATCGAGGGCGGCGCACTCGTGTTCAACAACGAAGACGAAGCACGCCTGGCGGAAAAGTACCGCCTGCAGGGCGTGACCCGCACGGGCTTCGACGGCATGGACGTGGACGTGCTTGGCGGCAAGTACAACCTGACGGACGTTGCCGCACGCGTGGGGCTCGGCCAGATGCCACATCTGGCACAGTTCAACCGCCGCCGCACGGAGCTGGCGCGGTGCTATTTCGACACGCTCGCGGGCGGACCGGCCGTGGCGCTGGGGCTCGGCCTGCCACCGACCGATTTCACGAATTCGAACTGGCACATGTTCCAGATCGAACTGCCGCTCGACAAGCTCACGATCGACCGCGCAGGCTTCATGGAAAAGCTCAAATCGCGCGGCATCGGCAGCGGCGTCCATTACCCCGCGATCCACCTGTTTACAATGTATCGGGCGCTCGGCTTCCATGAGGGGCAGTTCCCGATCGCGGAACGTCTCGGCCGAGCCATTCTCACACTGCCGCTCTTCCCCGCCATGACGAATGCCGACGTCGCTCGCGTCTGCGAAGCCGTTAACGCCATTTGCGCTGATCACCAAAAATGAATTGTCCACAACTCTCCGTCGTCATCCCGGTTTATAACGAAGAGGCCGGCCTCGCCGCCCTGTTCGCCCGGCTGTACCCGGCACTCGACCAGCTGGGTGTGACTTACGAAGTGGTGTTCGTCAACGACGGCAGCCGCGACCGCTCGGCCGCGCTGCTTGCCGAACAATATCGCGCGCGCCCCGACGTCACGCGCGTCGTGCTGTTCAACGGCAACTACGGCCAGCACATGGCCATTCTGGCCGGCTTCGAACATACACGCGGCGAATGGGTCGTCACGCTCGATGCCGACCTGCAGAACCCGCCCGAGGAAATCGGCAAACTCGTCGCCCAACTGGCGGCGGGTCACGATTACGTCGGCACGGTGCGCATGAATCGTCAGGACACCTGGTTCCGCCGCAATGCCTCACGCGCCATGAACCGTCTTCGCGAGCGCATTACCCGCATTCGCATGACCGACCAGGGTTGCATGCTGCGCGGCTACAGCCGCCACATCGTCGACACCGTCAATCAGTGTCGAGAAATCAATACGTTCATTCCGGCGCTCGCGTACACCTTCGCGCAGAACCCCACGGAAGTGGACGTGGCCCACGAGGAGCGCTTCGCAGGCGAGTCGAAGTACTCGCTCTACAGTCTGATCCGCCTGAATTTCGACCTCGTAACGGGCTTCTCGGTCGTGCCGCTGCAATGGCTGTCGGGCGTGGGCATCACGTTGTCGGTGGCCTCGGGCCTGCTGTTCGTCGTCCTCATCGCACGACGCTTCATTTTCGGCTCCGAAGTCCAGGGCGTATTTACGCTGTTCGCCGTCACGTTCTGCCTGCTCGGCGTGATTCTGTTTGGCATGGGCCTGCTCGGCGAGTACATCGGACGCATCTACCAGCAAGTCCGCCAGCGTCCGCGCTATCTGGTGCAGGCCGTGCTGGAAGCCCCGCCGGCCGGTCGTGTGGGCAGCGGCGCGAACGCGGCCGAGCCGGGCGTCGCCCCCGCAACCGCCTCTGGCGCCACCGGCGCCGCCGAGCTGGGATCGCACACCTCATGAGCGCTCAGGCCCCCAACACCGCCCGCGCGGTCGTCTTCGCGTATCACAACGTGGGCGTCCGCTGCCTGCAAGTGCTGCTCGCGCGCGGCGTCGATGTCGCGCTCGTGGTCACGCATCAGGACAATCCGAACGAGAACATCTGGTTCGGCAGCGTTGCCGGCGTCGCCGCCGAGCATGGCATCCCGGTCGTCACCCCCGACGACCCCGCCGATCCCGCGCTCGCCGCGCGCATCCGCGAGGCGGCCCCGGATTTCATCTTCTCGTTCTATTACCGCCACATGATCCCGGTGGCGGTGCTGGAGATCGCCCCACGCGGCGCCTTCAACATGCATGGTTCGCTGCTGCCGAAGTACCGCGGGCGCGTGCCGGTGAACTGGGCGGTTTTGAGTGGCGAAACGGAAACCGGCGCCACGTTGCATGAAATGGCCGCAAAACCCGATGCCGGCGCGATTATCGACCAGACGGCCGTGCCCATCCTGCCGGACGATACGGCAGGCATGGTGTTCGAGAAGGTCACCGTGGCCGCCGAGCAAACCCTCTGGCGATGCCTGCCGGGACTGATCGCAGGCACGGCGCCGCGTCGCGTCAACGCGCTCGCGTCGGGCAGCTACTTTGGGGGACGCAAGCCGGAGGACGGCCGGATCGACTGGTCGCAACCCGCGCAGCACGTCTACAACCTGATTCGCGCCGTCGCCCCGCCCTATCCGGGCGCATTCACCGATCTGGCGGGCCGCCGCTGGGTGGTCGCACGGGCACGCCTGTCACGCGTCCCGACGCCGGCCGGTTTGCCCTGCGGACTGCAAGTAGTGGATAATGCGCTCCTCGGCATTTGCGGCGACGGAAATGCCATCGCCATTCATGAACTAACGCTGGACGGCAAGCCTGTCACGCCGGAACAGTTTTCCCAGCTCAATCACTGACCGCAATATGAAAAAAGTCCTGATTCTCGGTGTCAACGGGTTCATCGGCCACCATCTGTCGAAGCGCATCCTGGAGACGACCGACTGGGAAGTTTATGGCATGGACATGCTCACCGATCGCCTCGGCGATCTGGTCAACCACGAGCGCATGCACTTCTTCGAAGGCGACATCACGATCAACAAGGAGTGGGTCGAGTACCACATCCGCAAGTGCGACGTGATCCTCCCGCTCGTGGCCATCGCCACGCCGGCAACGTATGTGAAGGCGCCGCTGCGTGTGTTCGAACTCGACTTCGAGGCGAACCTGCCGATCGTGCGCTCGGCCGTCAAGTACGGCAAGCACCTCGTGTTCCCGTCGACCTCCGAGGTCTACGGCATGTGCACCGACGGCGAGTTCGATCCGGAAAACTCGCCGCTGATCTACGGCCCCATCAACAAGCCGCGCTGGATCTACGCCTGTTCGAAGCAACTCATGGACCGCGTGATCTGGGGCTATGGCATGCAGGAAGGCCTGAACTTCTCGCTGTTCCGTCCGTTCAACTGGATCGGCGCCGGCCTGGACTCGATCTACACGCCGAAGGAAGGTTCCTCGCGCGTGGTCACGCAGTTCCTCGGCCACATCGCACGCGGTGAGAACATCAGCCTGGTCGACGGCGGTCATCAGAAGCGCGCCTTTACCGACATCGACGACGGTATCGACGCCCTGGTGCGCATCATCGACAACAAGGACAACGTTGCCAGCGGCAAGATCTACAACATCGGCAACCCGAAGAACAACTTCTCGGTGCGCGAGCTGGCCCACATGATGCTCAAGCTCGCCGCCGAATTCCCGGAATACGCCGAGACCGCCAAGAAGGTGCAGCTCGTCGAAACGTCGTCGGGCGCGTACTACGGCAACGGCTACCAGGACGTGCAGAACCGCGTGCCGAAGATCGACAACACGATGCAGGAACTTGGCTGGGCGCCGACTACGTCGATGGACGACGCGCTGCGCAAGATTTTCGAAGCGTATCGCGGTCACGTCGCCGAAGCCCGCCGTCTGGTCGAGGGCGAATAACGCGCTATTGCGCGCCATTCCCCGATATCTCGCGGGGATGACCGCGGCACCCGTCCGGCCCGCCACTCCGGTGTCGCGGGCCACGGCGGCGGCATACGCACTGCACGCCCGGTGCGCCCTTGGCGCATCGGGCGTTTTTCCATCGGCAACGGAATTCGACATTCCCGGCATCGCACCGCATGCCCGCGATGCCCCACACAAGGTCGGCTATGGCCAAGATTGTTCTGAAGATCGACGTCGACACGCTGCGCGGCACGCGTGAAGGCGTGCCCAACCTGCTCGCCGCACTGGCCGAGCACCATGCACGGGCGACGTTCCTGTTCAGCCTCGGACCGGATCACACCGGCTGGGCGCTCAAGCGCGTCTTCCGCCCCGGCTTCCTGAAGAAAGTCTCGCGTACGTCGGTTGTCGAACACTATGGATTCAAGACGCTGATGTACGGCACGCTCCTGCCCGGCCCGGACATCGGCCGCCGTGCGGCGGATGTGATGCGCACGGTGCAAGGCGCCGGCCACGAGACCGGCATCCACACGTGGGACCACACCTATTGGCAGGATAACGTACGCACCCGAGACGCCGCCTGGACCCAGCGACAGATGTCGCAGGCATACGCGCGCTTCATGCAGATCTTTGGCACGCCGCCACTTACGCATGGTGCCGCCGGCTGGCAGATGAACAACGATGCCTTTCGTCAGATCGATGCGTGGGGCATGAAGTATGCGTCGGACGGTCGTGGCCGTGCGCCGCACTATCCCGTCGTCGACGGCGTGCGCCTGAATCACGTGCAAATGCCGACGACGCTGCCCACCGTCGACGAGCTGCTGGGCGTCGACGGTCGTGACATCAACGGTGTGGCCGAGCACCTGCTTGCCCTGACTCGCGATCCGGCGCAAGATCATGTGTTCACGTTGCACGCGGAACTCGAAGGCCAGAAGCTGGCCCCGCTGTTCCGCCAGGTGCTGGCCGGATGGCGTCGCCAGGGGCACGATCTGGTGACCATGGGCCAGTATTACGAGACGCTCGACCTCGCCGCGCTGCCCGCGCATCCGGTCGTCTGGGGTGAAATCCCGGGCCGCTCCGGCGATCTGATTCTCGAAGGCCAGGCGGCGAGCGCCTGAGCCCCGATCCACTTCCCGTTCCGGCCTCGCAAGGCCACCCAAGGAGACCATAGTGACGGTAGCCATCGACACCCTCGTGCCCGATTTCACCGCACCGGCCACCGGCGGCGATTTTTCGCTCAACGCGCTTCGCGGCCAGAAAGTCGTGATCTATTTCTACCCGAAGGACAATACACCCGGCTGTACCACGGAGGGCATGAACTTCCGCGACATGTACGACCAGTTTCAGGTGGCGGGCGCGCAGGTCGTCGGTGTCTCTCGCGACAGCCTGCGCTCGCACGAGAACTTCCAGAAGAAGCTCGGGCTGCCCTTCCCGCTGATTTCCGACGCGGACGAAGCGGTGTGCCAGTTGTTCGGTGTCATCAAGTTGAAAAAACTGTATGGCAAGGAACACATGGGTATCGAGCGCAGCACATTCCTGATCGACGAAAAAGGGGTATTGCGCCAGGAATGGCGTGGCGTGCGAGTACCCGATCACGTCGCGGAAGTCCTGGCTGCCGTTCAGGCGCTCTGATCGGCAGCGTCCGGCGATGGCGCTGTCCCGGGCCGTGTTGCAACCAGGCCGATGACGCCCGCCGGCAACGGCATTCAACGCTATACAAGCACGGCCAGAGACGATATAGTCAGCCGTAATGATCAAGCGCATTGAACGAGACTATTGCAGGCGTCGCCACGGCGGCGCCTTCAGCCAAGCCGCCTCTCCGGTGCGTCCGGGCAGGCGGCTTTTTTGTTGCCGGGACGTGTTGCACCGCCGTGTGTCCCGGCCGAGTTGTGTTGTGTTTTCTTGAACGGGAAATCTATGCCATTGCCATCGGCGCCGACCAAACCGGGCTCGCTGCTTGCCCCGGAACAATTCCCCACTCGCCTCAAACCTTCGCGCACGGAGGCCAAGAAACCGATCCCCTCGTCTGAACAACATGCACTGGGCGAGACGTCCGGTGCAGCGGGTACCGCCGGATCCCCCGGCACGGCCGAATTGAAGGTTGTCCCCAAGACACCCCCGGCGACGCAGACTGCCTCACAGCCGTCGCCTGTCGCACGCTCGCCCCAGTCGCCGTCGTCGCCGGACTCCGCCGGTGCGTCCACCTCGCTCAAGGCGGTGAAGCCGTCGGCGGCGGGCTCGAAGCGTGCTCGCAACAAGGATATGGAACCGGCCAAGCTCTTCGTGCTGGACACGAACGTGCTCATGCACGATCCGAGCAGCCTGTTCCGTTTCGAAGAGCACGACGTCTATCTTCCGATGATGACGCTGGAAGAGCTCGACAACCACAAGAAGGGAATGTCCGAAGTGGCGCGCAACGCGCGCCAGGTGAGCCGTACGCTCGACGGACTGGTCGCGGAAAGCGGCACGAAGTCGATGTCCGAAGGCATTCCGCTTTCACGCCTCGGCAACAAGGACGCCACCGGGCGCCTGTACTTCCAGACCGACCTGCCCGAGGTACCGCCGCTCGAAGGACTGCCGCAGGGCAAAGCCGACAACCAGATTCTGGGCGTCGTGCGTGCCTTGCAGGACAAGTTCCACGATCGTCAGGTCGTGCTGGTGTCGAAAGACATCAACATGCGCGTCAAGGCGCACGCGCTCGGCCTGCCCGCGGAAGATTACTTCAACGACAAGGTGCTCGAAGACAGCGATCTGCTGTACTCGGGGGTGATGGCCCTGCCGCCGGATTTCTGGACCAAGCACGGCAAGGGCATGGAGAGCTGGCAGGACAACCGGACCGGCACCACCTTCTACCGCATTACCGGGCCGCTGTGCGCCAATTTCCTCATCAACCAGTTCGTCTACCTGGAGACGAACAACGGCGAGGCGCCCTTCTACGCGCAAGTCAGGGAAATCAACGGCAAGACGGCGCTGCTCCAGACGCTGCGCGACTATGGGCACCACAAGAACAACGTGTGGGGTATCACGGCACGCAACCGCGAGCAGAACTTCGCGCTGAACCTGTTGATGAATCCCGAAGTCGACTTCATCACGCTGCTCGGCCAGGCAGGCACGGGCAAGACGTTGCTCGCCCTGGCCGCCGGTCTGGCGCAGACACTCGACGAGAAGCGCTACAACGAGATCATCATCACGCGCGCCACCGTACCGGTCGGTGAAGACATCGGCTTCCTGCCCGGCACCGAGGAAGAGAAGATGCAACCGTGGATGGGTGCATTCGACGACAACCTCGAAGTGCTGCAGAAGACCGACGACTCTGCCGGTGAATGGGGTCGCGCGGCCACGCAGGAGCTGATTCGCTCGCGACTCAAGGTCAAGAGCATGAACTTCATGCGCGGTCGCACGTTCGTGAACAAATTCGTTATCATCGACGAGGCGCAGAACCTCACGCCAAAGCAGATGAAAACGCTCGTCACGCGCGCCGGGCCCGGCACCAAGCTGATCTGTCTGGGCAACATCGCGCAGATCGATACGCCGTACCTCACCGAAGGCAGCTCGGGCCTCACCTATGTGGTGGATCGCTTCAAGGGCTGGGGACACAGCGGACATGTCACGCTTGCTCGCGGCGAACGCTCGCGCCTGGCCGACTACGCCGCCGAGATTCTCTGACGACGTCACGCGATTCGCGAGCCGCCATGCTCAAGTCGACGGCGCCTTCGGGCGCCGTTTTTTTGTACCTCATGAGCGTCGCCGGCCCGACACGGGCTTGCCGTCGATACGGCGCGCGGATGACGAAACCGCCCCGGAATTGGTGAATTTGTGACATCGATGCCACAGAATGCGTGTGATTTGGCACTTCTGCGATGCATTCGTGCGGCAAGCGTCGTAAACTCGGCCCATGCGAAACCAGCGTTCACTCAGCACATCTCGCTTTGCGGCTCGCCACGCACCGTCGTCGGCGACAGTGCTGAACGCGCCCTGGCGAAGCATCGCCGTGTTGGCGCTCACACTACTGGTTGCGGCTTGCTCGTCCGGTCCGTCGGTCAGATCGGGCAGCAGTGCCAACTATGGCAACCGCACGATGGGTCCCGAGCGCAGCGCCGGCCAGGAGGAAATCACGCTCGAAGCGATGAGTCTCGTCGGCATTCCTTACCGCTATGGCGGCAACACACCGGATTCCGGATTCGATTGCAGCGGACTCGTGCGTTATGTCGTGGCGCGCGCCGCCGGCGTGAACCTGCCGCGCACCACGGCTGACATGAGCGGCGTCGGCACCGTGCTCGAGCGCGACGAGCTCGCCTCGGGCGATCTCATCTTTTTCAATACGACCGGACGCGCACACTCGCACGTCGGCATTTACGTCGGACAGGGCAAATTCGTGCACGCACCGAACTCTGGCGGCACGGTGCGTCTGGAGAGTCTCTACATCCCGTATTGGGCGCGACGGATCGACGGTGTGCGCCGCGTAGCAGCCAACAAGGCGCCTGCGGGGAACACGACATACGTGAACCGGACGCCATCGCCCGCGCCCGTCGAAGCGCAGAAGCCAAACGTGGCGCCGAGCCCGACACCGGCGATCGCCGCGTATAACGCCTATACCAACCACACCGCCGGCACCACCGAACCGCCAGCGAGTGCCGCGCCCAATGACAGGCCGCTCACGGCCTCGACACCCTCGCCGATGGACACCTCTCGGGTGTTGCCGCCGAGCAGCACCGCCAATCTCTCGACCCCGCCGTCGCAGGACGACGACCCGATCGCCCGATTCGCCAACAGTTCGATGTAGATCACTTGCGGCCGACGAGGTACATCACCCCTGTCGGTCCGTAGCGCTCGGCGTGCGGTTCGTTGGCGCGCAAGTGAAAGACGTCGCCCTCGCGGTAGACGCGCTCTTCCGCGCCGACGCGGATTGCGATCTCACCCGACAGAATCAGCGCCTTTGCCTCGAAGGGATGCACATGCACATCCAGATCGCCGGCGTCGCGCGTTACCGTCACCCGTTGCGTGAAGCCCTCGCGGTCCAGCTCTCGTTCAAATACGTCTCGTTGCATCAATGCCTCCTTGCGGCGCAGGCGAGTGGGTCAACGCAGATGTGCGAGCAAGGTTGCCGCGCCACCCATGTTGATCGCTACGCCCATGAGCATGCTCAGCGGGCGGTTGCGCAGCGAGCGGTGGATCAATGCAGCCATGGTAGCCTCCTCGGGAAAGAAAAAATACTATGGGAAAATAATAATCAATCGCCAAAAACTATAGAAATTGATTATCCCGATCGAGGCGATACGTGACATCAATCCCGGCATGGCGCGTTGCGCGACAGGCCGACGCAAAAAAAGCGGCCGGAGCCGCTTTTCTCGCCGTCCGGCGGGGGGCGCTCCGCGATCGCGGCGGCGCGCATACCCCGCCCAGGGATTACAGGATCTGCTTGCCGACCCACCAGGCAATGGCGGCGATGAATGCCGATGCCGGGATCGTCAGGACCCAGGCCCAAACGATGTTGCCCGCGACACCCCAACGCACGGCGGAGAGCTTGCGCGTGGCGCCCACGCCGACGATGGCGCCGGTGATCGTGTGCGTGGTCGAAACCGGCACGCCCAGCCACGACGCGAAGAACAGCGTGAAAGCGCCGCCCGTTTCCGCGCAGAAGCCACCCACCGGCTTGAGCTTGGTGATCTTCTGGCCCATCGTTCGCACGATGCGCCAACCGCCGAACATCGTCCCCAGACCAATGGCGAGGTAGCAGCCGACGATCACCCACAGCGGGGGTTCCGCCGCTTCCTGCGGCCACAAGCCCGCCGCAATCAGCAGCATCCAGATAATGCCAATGGTCTTCTGGGCGTCGTTCCCGCCGTGGCCCAGACTGTACATGCCGGCCGAGACCAGTTGCAGGCGACGGAACCAGCGGTCCACGCGCGCCGGAGGCGTGCGGAAGAACAGCCACGACACCAGCAGCATGAAGAACGAGCCGAGCACGAAGCCGAGCAGCGGCGAGAGAAAGATGAAGGCCACGGTCTGGAGCAGACCGCTTGCCACGAGCGAACCCGTGCCCGCCTTGGCCACCGCGGCGCCGACCAGACCGCCGATCAGCGCGTGCGACGAACTCGACGGGATGCCGTAGTACCAGGTGATGATATTCCAGGCGATCGCTCCGACGAGCGCGCCGAAGATCACGTAGTGATCGACGATCTCGGGGTGCACCGTGCCCTTGCCCACCGTCGCCGCCACCTTCAGGTGGAAGATGAACAGCGCGATGATGTTGAACATGGCGGCAAAGGCCACCGCCTGATGCGGCTTGAGCACGCCCGTCGACACCACCGTGGCGATAGAGTTGGCGGCATCGTGAAAGCCATTCATGAAATCGAACAGGAGCGCGAGTGCGATCAGTAGTCCGACCAGCCAGAGGCTGATGTGCAGCGTTGCCATCGACAGTCTCCGCTCAGGCGTTTTCCAGCACAATGCCTTCGATGATGTTGGCAACGTCTTCGCACTTGTCGGTCACCGACTCGAGCAGTTCCGACACGGCCTTCTGCTTGATGAGCTCCTTCACGTCGGACTCTTCGCGGAACAGCTTCGACAGCGACGCGCGCAGCAGCCGGTCGGCCTCTGATTCCAGGCCGTCGATTTCCTCGCACAGCTTGAGAATCTCGCTCGCGCGATCCATGTCGCTGAGCAGCGCCACGGTGCTTTGCACACGCTCGCAGCATTTCACGCAGATTTCGCCCAGCGTACGTGCCTCGGCCGGCACGCTCTTGACGTCATACATCCACACTGCCGTCGCCACGTCTTCCATCAGATCCAGGATGTCGTCCATGGTGCTGATCAGCTTGTGGATCTCATCGCGGTCGAAAGGCGTGATGAACGTCTTGTGCATCAGATCGATCGTCTCGTGCGTGATGCGATCCGCTTTCTTCTCGTTGTTCTGCACGGCAACGGTGCGTGCCTCGGCATTGGGCAGGTCGTTGAGCATGGCGGACAGCTCGCGGCTGCCGGCAACCATGCACTCGGCGTGCTGGTTGAACAGGTCAAAGAACTTGCCCTCGGTGGGCATGAAGCGACCGAACATTATTGGAAAACTCCGGGTATTGATTGGGGACGGGGCGACACAAAAACGTCACATTCTACCTCGTCGCGGGCGTGCTTCACCGCACGCCCTTGCACACGAGGGGAAATCGATGCGTCAGTACTGCGGCCCTGCCAGATTGTCGAACTTGGTATAGGCACCGATGAACGCCAGACGCACATGGCCGATCGGACCGTTACGCTGCTTCGCGATGATGATCTCGGCGGTGCCCTTGTCGGGCGTGTCAGGGTTGTAAACTTCGTCGCGATAGATGAACAGGATGATGTCGGCATCCTGTTCGATGGCGCCCGATTCACGCAAATCCGACATGACCGGACGCTTGTTCGGGCGTTGTTCGAGGCTTCGGTTGAGCTGCGAGAGTGCAATCACCGGCACGTTGAGCTCTTTGGCGAGCCCCTTGAGCGAGCGCGAGATTTCGGAAATCTCGGTCGCCCGGTTTTCGCCGCCGCCCGAGCCGCTCATGAGCTGCAGGTAATCGATGATGATCAGGCCGAGCTTGCCGCACTGACGCGCCAGGCGGCGCGCCCGCGCCCGCAGTTCCATCGGGTTCAACGCCGGCGTTTCATCGACGAACAATTGTGTCTCGTTCATCTTCTGCATCGCATGCGTTAGCTTGGGCCAGTCCTCGTCGACCAGCTTGCCGGTGCGCAACCGATGCTGGTCGAGGCGGCCGACCGAACCCAGCATACGCATGGCGAGCTGCGTGCCCGGCATTTCCATCGAGAACACCGCGACGGGCAGCCCCTCCTCCACGGCGATGTGCTCGCCGATGTTCATCGAGAAGGTCGTCTTGCCCATCGACGGGCGACCGGCCACGATGATCAGGTCGCCGCCATTGAATCCCGACGTCATGCGATCCAGATCTACGAAGCCCGTCGGAATGCCCGTAATGTCGCTGCCGCCCTCGCGGTGGTACAACTCGTCGATGCGCTCAACCACCTGGGTGAGCAGCGGCTGCAGCTCGAGAAACCCGCTCGTGCTTCGCGAACCCTCTTCGGCGATGGCGAAGACCTTCGCCTCGGCCTCGTCGAGCATCTGGCGCACTTCCTTGCCCTGCGGGTTGAAGGCGTCGGACGCAATCTCGTCGGCCACCGTCACGAGCTTGCGCAGCACGGCCCGGTCACGCACGATCTCCGCGTAGCGACGGATGTTCGCCGCGCTCGGCGTGTTCTGTGCGAGGGCGTTCAGGTAGGCGAGACCGCCCACCTCGTCGCCCTTGCCGGCGGAACTGAGCGACTCGAAGACGGTGATGACGTCGGCGGGACGGTCGCTGGCAATCAGGCGGCCGATGTGCTGGTAGATGATCCGGTGATCGTAGCGATAGAAGTCGGATTCGGCGACGAAGTCGCCGATACGATCCCACGCGCTGTTATCGAGCAGCAACCCGCCGAGCACGGATTGCTCCGCCTCGATGGAGTGCGGCGGCACCTTGAGTGAATCGAGCTGGGGATCGGGCGCGTTCATGCCGGGCATTATACCGTTCCCGCGATCCCGATCCGACCCGGCGAAATCCCGCTTGCGCGACGACTTTTCCGAGCGGGGTTTGTTCAGCAGTTTCCCTGGAGGCAGCATAAGACGAGGCTATCGAGCGGTGACAAACGTGCAAGGGGAAGGCGCGGCCGGGGGTCGGTCGGCAGAGACAGAGCGCATGACCGGCAACCGGGCGTTCCGGCAGCCTGCACGACAGAACGGACAGACATAAAAAAACGGAAGCCGGCGGGACCGACTTCCGTCTTTTGTTCGCGTCGGAAGCTGACGCGGGTACGACTTAGGCGTGCTCGCCGAGCACCGACACGTTCACGTCGACGAGGACGTCCGTGTGCAATGCCACCTGGACCGGGAAATCACCCACAGTCTTGAGCGGGCCGTTCGGCAGACGCACTTGCATCTTCTCGACCTTGAAACCTTGGGCGCCCAGGGCTTCGGCGATGTCGAAGTTGGTGACCGAGCCGAACAGACGACCGTCAACGCCGGCCTTCTGCGAGATTTGCACGGTCAGGCCAGCCAGCTTTTCGCCTTCGGCTTGTGCGGCGGCCAGCTTCTCGGCGGCGGCCTTTTCCAGTTCGGCGCGGCGAACTTCGAATTCGGCGATCGCGTCCTTGGTGGCGCGGCGAGCCATCTTGCTCGGGATCAGGAAGTTACGTGCGAAACCGTCCTTGACCTTCACGATGTCGCCCAGGTTACCCAGGTTGACGACCTTTTCCAGCAGAATCACTTGCATTATCTATTCTCCTTCGTCGACTGGCGATTAAGCACCGTGCAGATCGGTGTACGGCAGCAGCGCCAGGAAACGCGCGCGCTTGATGGCCGTATCGAGTTGGCGCTGGTAGTGCGCCTTGGTGCCCGTCAGGCGAGCCGGGGTGATCTTGCCGTTGTCGCCGATGAAGTCCTTCAGCGTTTCGACATCCTTGTAATCGATCTGCTCGACACCGGCGACGGTGAAGCGGCAGAACTTCTTGCGCTTGAACAGCGGGTTTTGCTGTTGGCGGCGGCGATCAAACTTCTTGTTTTTACCGTTAGGACGCGGCATGTTCAACAATCCTTTTCAAATGCTTGCAATGCAGTGATGTGAAACACCAGGGTGCGGCTATTGCGATGCTTCTTGGCGAGGAACCCTGCCCACTGAGCCGGTTTCTCGAGTCCCAGCGCCATGACGTTGGCGCTGATGGGACCGATCGCAACTGCCGGTATCGAGAATTCCACCTGACGGGCCACGCCCGCCTCTTCGGTGGTTCCCGCATGGGCCAATGTCACATCGATCACGGGGAGCCCGGCCGGGGTATGGCGCAGCGTGCCGATTTCGACGATGCTGGCCTCGAGCCGTAAGCGATTCACGCGGTCGACGGTTCCGTTGGCGCCCTGATGCGTTCCGGTGCGCTAATTACGAAGCGGCGGCTTCGGTAGCGGGCGTCGCGGCAGCCTTCTTGGCTTCTTCGCGGGCCACTTCCTTCATCATCGGCGACGGCGCCGTCTCGGCCTTCTTCATGCGGACCACGAGGTGGCGCAGAACGGCGTCGTTGAACTTGAATGCGTGTTCCAGCTCGTCCAGGGTTTCCTGGTCGCACTCGATGTTCATGCACACGTAGTGAGCCTTCGCCAGCTTCTCGATCATGTAGGCCAGTTGACGACGGCCCCAGTCTTCGACGCGGTGAATCGTGCCCTGACGGCCTTCGACCGTGCTGCGGTAGCGTTCGATCATCGCAGGCACTTGCTCGCTTTGATCGGGGTGAACGATAAATACGATTTCATAATGACGCATATGAGCTCCTTATGGACAAAGCCGCCTGGGCGTCAGAACCAGTGCAGCAAGGTTGCAGAACCCGCGATTCTATCGGATTTCATGTCGATCATCAACTCCCGCCCTATCGGGTTCATCGGGCCACCCCGCGGCCGCCCTGCCGGGTACCGCCGACGCGCCGTGGGACGGACCTTCCCTCCCTGTCCAGCCCTGCATCGCCCGGATCGCGGCGCCCGCCTCAGACGTTTTCCAGCCAATAGTTCGGGCGTGAATAGATCTGGCGCAACTGGTCGATGAAAAGCCGCACCCGAGCCGGTTGAAATCGCTGCTGGGGATAGACCGCGAGAATGTCGTAGTCGGGCAGCGCATATTCGTCGAGCACCGTTTCGAGCTCGCCGGAGAGCAGCTCGCGCTGGATTTCCCAGGTCGAGCGCCAGCCGAGGCCCAGGCCCTCCAGCGCCCAGCGGTGCAGCAACTCCCCGTCGTTGCAGTCCAGGCTGCCCGCCACGCGAATCGTCACCAGCTTGCCCTGGCGCTTGAAGTACCAGCCTCGCTGCTGTCCCCCCTGAAGGTTGAAAGCGAGGCAATTGTGCTTCGACAGGTCTTCGAGCGTCTTCGGGCGGCCGTGACGTGCGAAATACGCCGGGGTGCCGCAAACGACGCGCCGGTTCTGGGCGAGCTTGACCGCCACAAAGTTCGGGTCGACCGATCCGCCGATGCGGATGCCCATGTCGTAGCCCTCGCGCACGATGTCGACCACACGATCGGTCAGGTTGAACGAAATCTGGACCTCGGGATGCTGGCGCAAAAACGCCGGCGCGTGCGGCGCCACGTGTTTGCGACCGAAGGCCGCCGGGGCCGAGACGATCAGGTGTCCCGAGACCGCGTGGCGCCCCGCGCTGATCTCGTTCTCTGCCATCTCCCAGTCGCCCAGCAACTGCTTGCAGCGCTCCAGGAACGCGCCGCCCTCTTCCGAGAGCGCGAGCCGCCGCGTCGAGCGATACATGAGCTTGATCCCGAGGCGCTTCTCGAGCGCATCGATGCGCCGCCCGAGAATCACCGGCGAGACGCCCTCCTTCAGTGCGGCGGCGGCCAGACTGCCGGCCTCGGCCACCTGCACAAAGGTTTCGATCTGTTTGTAGCGATCCATCACGTCTCCATTCGATACTTTTTGTTCTTAAAAAAACGATCTTTTGTGATCTTATCAAACAAATCGTACCGGCTTAAAGTGACCTCCAAGCTCAATACTCATTACCCATTGGAGGAGTCACATGGCCAAGATGACCGCCGTAGAGGCCGCCGTCCGCGTGCTGGAGAAGGAAGGCATCACCACCGCGTTCGGTGTGCCCGGTGCCGCCATCAACCCGTTCTATTCGGCGCTGCGCAAGGCCGGCAGCGTGGAGCACGTGCTCGCACGCCACGTCGAGGGCGCGTCGCACATGGCCGAAGGCTATACCCGTGCCGAGGCCGGCAACATCGGCGTGTGCATCGGCACCTCGGGCCCGGCGGGCACCGACATGATCACGGGCCTGTATTCGGCGTGGGCCGACTCGATCCCCATCCTGTGCATCACGGGTCAGGCGCCGCGCGCCCGTCTGTACAAGGAAGACTTCCAGGCCGTCGACATCGAGTCGATCGCCAAGCCGGTCACCAAGTGGGCCGTGACGGTGCGCGAACCGGCCCTCGTGCCGCGCGTGTTCCAGCAAGCGTTCCACCTGATGCGCTCGGGTCGTCCGGGCCCGGTGCTCATCGATCTGCCGTTCGATGTGCAGGTCGCCGAGATCGATTTCGATCCGGAAACGTATGAGCCGCTGCCGGTGTACAAGCCCGCGGCCACGCGCGCGCAGATCGAGAAAGCGATCCAGATGCTGGTCGCCTCCGAGCGCCCGCTGATCGTCTCGGGCGGGGGCGTGATCAATGCCGACGCGGCAGACCTGCTCGTCGAGTTCGCCGAAACCGTCAATGTGCCGGTCGTGCCCACGCTCATGGGCTGGGGCACCATCGCCGACGATCACCCGCTCATGGCGGGCATGGTCGGCCTGCAGACGTCGCATCGCTTCGGCAACGCCACGATGCTCGCATCGGACTTCGTGATGGGCATCGGCAACCGTTGGGCCAACCGCCACACGGGCAGCGTCGATGTCTTCACCAAGGGCCGCAAGTTCGTCCACGTCGATATCGAGCCGACGCAAATCGGCCGCGTGTTCGGCCCGGATTACGGCATCGTCTCCGACGCCAAGGCCGCGCTCAAGCTGTTCGTCGAAGTGGCCCGCGAGCTCAAAGCCGCCGGTCGCCTGCCGGATCGCTCGCAATGGGTGGCGGACTGCCAGAAGCGCAAGCGCACCATGCTGCGACGCACCGACTTCGATCAGGTGCCGATCAAGCCGCAGCGCGTGTATCAGGAAATGAACGCCTTCTTCGGCCGCGACGTGCGCTACGTCTCGACCATCGGCCTGTCGCAGATTGCGGCCGCCCAGTTCCTGCACGTGAACAAGCCGCGCCACTGGATCAACTGCGGCCAGGCGGGCCCGCTCGGCTGGACCGTGCCGGCCGCCATCGGCGCAAAGGTCGCATCGCCGTCGTCGGACGTCGTGGCGATCTCGGGCGACTACGACTTCCAGTTCATGATCGAGGAACTGGCGGTGGCCGCGCAGTTTAAGGTGCCCTACATCCACGTAGTGGTGAACAACTCGTATCTGGGCCTGATCCGTCAGGCGCAGCGCAACTTCGACATGGACTACTGCGTGCAGCTGGCGTTCGAGAACGTGAACTCACCGGAAGTGAACGGCTATGGCGTCGATCACGTGAAGGTGGCCGAAGGCCTCGGCGTGAAGGCGATCCGCGTGTTCCAGCCGAACGACATCCAGCCCGCGTTCGAACAGGCCCGCAAGCTGATGGCCGAGTTCTCGGTGCCGGTCGTCGTGGAAGTGATTCTCGAGCGCGTGACCAACATCGCCATGGGCACGGAAATCAACAACGTCAATGAATTCGAAGAAATCATCGACGTCGTGGAGGAAGACAACACGGTCACGGCATAAGCCGGACACGTGAACGGAATTGCGGGGCGCGCGCGTCCCCTCCGCTTTCGGCTAGACCCCGTGAACGGCCCAGGCGCGCGCTCCGCAACCCGGCATCACCCTTGCATCGAAATCGTCGAAACCACCCCCTGAAAAGAGAAAGAGAGGAGTCAGCGCAATGCCGAAATTTGCCGCCAACCTGACCATGCTGTTCAACGAGGTGCCGTTCCTCGACCGCTTCAAGGCGGCCGCCGCAGCGGGCTTTCGCGGCGTGGAGTTCCTGTTCCCGTACGCGTTTCATCGCGACCAGATCGCCGACAGGCTCAACCAGTATCAGCTCGACCTCGTGCTGCACAACCTGCCTGCGGGCAACTGGGACGCCGGCGAGCGTGGCATCGCCATCTTCCCCGATCGCGTTGCCGAATTCCGCGACGGTGTGGGCGAAGCGATCACCTACGCCAAGGCGCTGGGTGTGAAGCAACTGAACTGCCTCGTGGGCAAGCAAGGCGCGGATCTGTCGACGCAAGCCGCCCAGGAGACACTCGTAGGCAACCTGCGCTTCGCGGCCGACGCCCTGAAGGCCGAGGGCATTCGCCTGCTGGTCGAGCCGATCAACACGTTCGACATCCCCGGCTTCTTTGTGAACCGCACGAAGCAGGCGCTGGAAATTTTTGATGCCGTCGGCTCGGACAACCTGTTCCTGCAGTACGACATCTATCACATGCAGCGCATGGAAGGCGAGCTCGCCAAGACCATCGAAACGAACCTGGCGCGCATCGCTCACGTGCAACTGGCCGACAACCCGGGACGCAACGAGCCGGGCACGGGCGAAATCAACTACGCGTACCTGTTCGCATTCCTCGACCGCATTGGCTACAACGGCTGGATCGGCTGCGAGTACAAGCCCGCCACGACGACCGCCGAAGGCCTCGGCTGGTTCAAGGCAGCGGGTCTTCGCGAAGCGGCGTGATCGAACGGGGCATGGTCGCGCCGCACGTCGGATAGACCGCGACGCGACATCGCCGGCAATCCCCCGTGACAGCGCGTCGCCTCCCCCGGCGGCGCGCAGACGAACGACGGTGCGCCCGTCCCATTTGGCGAGGGCGCTCCGGCTGACCGGGTTTCGACGAGGAAGGGCCCCGCCGGCCGCATGCAGGGGGCATGCGGCCGGAGTCCGGGGCGCGCACGCCCATCACGACGCGCGCGACGGCCTCACACGTTCCGGTATCAGCGACAACACTTCAAACTTTGGCAACAAGGAGTCTCGAAATGGCACAACTCGGTTTCATTGGTCTGGGCATCATGGGCGCGCCGATGGCGAAGCATCTGCAAAACGCCGGTCACAAGCTGTTCCTGTACGAGCGCCGCACGCCCCCGCAAGACCTGATCGACGGTCAGGCAACGGTCTGCACGTCGGCCAAGGAAGTCGCCAAACGTGCCGACATCGTGTTCGTGATGGTGCCGGATACCCCTGACGTTGGCGCCGTGCTGTTCGGTCAGGACGGTTTGGCCGAAGGCCTGTCGGCCGGCAAGATCGTGGTCGACATGAGCTCGATCTCGCCGATCGAAACGAAGGAATACGCCAAGAAGATCAAGGCACTCGGTTGCGAATACCTCGACGCCCCGGTCTCGGGCGGGGAAGTGGGCGCGAAGGCCGCGACGCTGTCGATCATGGTCGGCGGCTCGCAAGCCGCGTTCGACGACGTGAAGCCGTTCTTCGAACTGATGGGCAAGAACATCACCCTCGTGGGCGAGAACGGTGCCGGTCAGACCTGCAAGGTCGCTAACCAGATCGTGGTCGCGCTGACCATCGAAGCCGTGGGCGAGGCCCTGCTGTTCGCTTCGAAGGCCGGCGCCGATCCCGCCAAGGTGCGCGCCGCGCTCATGGGCGGCTTCGCGTCGTCGCGCATTCTCGAAGTGCATGGCGAGCGCATGGTCAAGCGCAACTTCGAACCGGGCTTCCGCATCGCGCTGCACCAGAAGGATCTGAACCTGGCGCTGCAAACGGCGAAGACCCTGGGCGTGTCGCTGCCGAACACGGCCACGGCGCAGGAACTGTTCAACGCATGCGCCGCCAATGGTGGCGCTGCGTGGGATCACTCGGGCATGGTGCGCGCGCTGGAAATGCTCGCCAACCATACCGTCGCGTAACCGGGGCGTTAGCGAGAAAACGAAAGAAGCTGCTGTCAGAGCCGTGTGCAGGATGTCTGAAGACGTACCGGAGTGGACTGGCAGCGGTGCCGACCGGCACCCTGCCAAGCATCACGGCGCAGGTCGGCGAACGCCCGACGGCGCCGTATTTTTTTGCGCGCAGCGCGCGAAACGCACAGCCCCGGGCAGGTGCGCGCGGCGCCGCCGACGGCGACTCAATACTCGTCGAACACGCTCTGCATGCGCTCGCTCGGCACGCCCGCCTGCAACGCCAGCATGAGCAGTACCCGCGCCTTGAAAGGGTGCAGATTCCCGGCGCTCACGAAACCGTACTGATCGTCGGGCGCCGCGCCGTTGCGCATGACGTGTCCGCTGCCCACTCTCGCCGAGCGCACCACGGTCACACCGCGCTGCACGGCCTCGGCCAGCGCCTGCTGCAACAGCGAGTGCAGCGATCCGTTGCCCGTGCCCGCGACCACGATGCCCTGCACGCCTGCCTCGACGAGCGCATCCACGGCAATGCGTGAGACGCCGGCATAGCTCGACACCACCTCCACCGCCGGCAACTCGCCCGAGAGGCCCACGAACTCGCTCTCCACCGTGTGGTACTGCAACGGCGCGCGCTGAAAGGCCACGCGTTCGTCCTGAACCCAGCCCAGCACGCCGATCTCCGGCGATTGGAACGCATCGACCTTGTAAGTGCTCGTCTTGATGACGTCGCGCGCGCAGTGGATCTGATTGTTGATGGCGACCATCACGCCGCGTCCGGCGGAAATCGGATCGGTCGCCACGCGCACGGCGTTGAGCAGATTGAGCGGGCCGTCCGCCGACAGTGCCGTGGCGGGTCGCATGGCCGCCGTGAGCACCACGGGCTTGCGGCTGTTGACCGTCAGATGCAGGTAATACGCGGTTTCCTCGAGCGTGTCGGTCCCGTGCGTGATGACCGCACCGGCGACGTCCGGCTGCGAGAGCAATGCGTTCACGCGTGCGGCAAGCTTCTGCCAGAGCGCCACGCTCATGTCCTTGCTGTCGATCTGCGCAACCTGTTCCGCATGGATGTGCGCCACACTGCCCAACGCCGGCACCGCCGCGAGCAGGTCCTGAACACCGAGCGCGCCCGCCTGATAGCCGGCCGTGCGCGTGGCATCGGGCGCGCTGCCCGCGATCGTGCCGCCGGTGGCGAGCACGGCAATGCGCGGCAGGTCGCCCGACGTCACGGTGTAATGAGGAATGGGGTTGAATGAGGTCAGGGTCATGTCAGCGATTGTATCCAATACTGCGGCGCTGCCCAATCGCTGAAAATATCGATCTCGCGGCCGCGCCGGATCGATATTGCACCGCAGCGAGATGCAGCCGCGCCGGTGCCAGCCCCCCCCGGCGCGAGCCAATCACGCGTCACGCGCCCATCAGGCGGCGAATTCCAGCGCTTCGCGCAGTTGCGTCGAAATTTCCCGCTCCTTGAGTGCGGGTGCGAGCATCTCGATGAATCGGTAGGCGTAGGACCGAAGGAACGCGCCGCGGCGCAGGCCGATGCGCGTGGTGCTCGGCTCGAAGGCGTTATCGAGCGCCAGCACCGCCAGATCCTGGTCCTTGCGGGGATCGACGGCCATTGCCGCCACGATGCCCACCCCCAGCCCGAGTTCGACGTACGTCTTGATCACGTCCGTATCGAGCGCGGTCAGCACGATATCCGGCACCAAGCCCAGCTCGGAAAACGCCTTGTCCACGTGCGAACGCCCCGTGAAGTCGCCGTCATAGGTGATGATGGGATATTCGGCAATGTCGGCAAGCGTGACATTCTCGCGGCCAACCAGCGGATGCCCCTTCGGCACGACCGCCACGTGATGCCACGAGTAGCACGGGAACGTGACGATGTCAGGAAAGCGGTCGAGCGCCTCGGTGGTGATGCCGATGTCGGCCTCGCCGTCGATGACCATCTGCGCGATCTGCCGCGGGCTGCCCTGCCGCAGCGCGAGGTGCACCTTCGGGTACACACTCGTGAATTGCTTGATGACCTGCGGCAGCGCGTAACGCGCCTGCGTGTGCGTGGTCGCGACGACCAGGTGACCGCTGTCCTGCTCGGCGAATTGCCGCGCCACACGGCGCAGGTTCTCCGCGTCGAGCAGCATGCGCTCGATGACCTGCAGCACTGCCTTGCCCGGCTCCGTCAGTCCCGTGAGACGCTTGCCGCGGCGTACGAACACGTCGACCCCGAGTTCGTCCTCCAGGTCCTTGATCTGCTTGCTCACCCCCGACTGCGACGTGTAAAGCGCGCTCGCCGCTTCCGTCAGGTTGAGGTTCTGGCGCACCGCTTCACGCACGTAGCGCAATTGCTGAAAATTCATGATGTCACTCCGCCCTGTGGCTTTCCTGTCCCGGCGCCGGGCAACGCCCGGCGCACGACGTATCCTGTCTTGTTCGCGATGCGTCGCGGAGTCGCTTCCGCTTGTTCCGCTTGTTCCGCTTGTTCCGCTTGTTCCGCTTGTTCCGCTTGTTCCGCTTGTTCCGCTTGTTCCGCGTGTCCGGCGTGTTCCGCTGGCTTCACGCCTTGCGCCCGTCGTCGCGATGCCCCCCCCACCACACGCTTCACGGCTGTGCGCAGAACACCCGCAGATGACGGGGCACGGCCCTGAGCGCCGCGCCGTCGTGCGCGCCAAGCGCCTGCCAGCCTGCCCGCGTCAGCTCGGCCTCCCAAACGACGTTGCCGGGCGCGGCAAGCTCGACGCGCACAGTGCCTCCGAGCGGGATCGCGCGGCGCACCGCGACATCGATGCCCGGGCCGCGGTCGCTCGACGGCAGCAGCGCGAGGTCATGGGGGCGCACATAGGCGATCGCTCGTCCGTCGCGCGCGGTCACAGGCAAATCCTGCACGGGCACCGTTACGCGATACGCCCCGGCGTCCGCGATGAAATCGCTCGTGCGCAGTTCGCCCGGCAGACGATTCGCCGAACCGAGAAACTCGTAGACGAAGGCACTTCGCGGCGTGTCGTAGACGTTCTGCGGCGCGCCGATCTGCGCGATCGCGCCGCGATTCATCAGCACGATGCGGTCGGCCACGTCGAGCGCTTCTTCCTGATCGTGCGTGACGAAGATCGTGGTGATGTGCAGCTCGTCATGCAGCCGGCGCAGCCAGCTGCGCAATTCCTTGCGAACCTTGGCGTCGAGCGCGCCGAACGGCTCGTCGAGCAGCAACACCTTCGGCTCGACGGCCAGCGCGCGCGCGAGTGCGATGCGCTGACGCTGCCCTCCCGAGAGTTCCGCCGGGTAGTGATCGGCCAGCCAGTCGAGTTGCACGAGGCCGAGCAACTCATGCACCTTGCGGCGAATCTGCGTGTCCGACAGCCGCTCGCGGCGTGACTTCACACGCAGGCCGAATGCCACGTTCTCGAACACCGTCATGTGGCGAAACAACGCGTAGTGCTGGAACACGAAACCAACTTCGCGCTCGCGGGTGCCGACTGACGCCACGTCCTCGCCGTTGAGCACCACGCGCCCCGCGTCGGCAAATTCTAGGCCCGCCACGATGCGCAGCAAGGTGGTCTTGCCGCATCCCGACGGCCCGAGCAGCGCGACCAGCTCGCCGGTGGGGAATTCGAGACTGACGTCGTCCAGCGCCGCGAATTCGCCGAAGCGCTTCGAAACCTGCTGTACCTGAATGCTCATCTGTCCTGCTCCTCAATCCAATGTCGGGGCGTTGCCGATCAGGCCGGCAAGGCGTCTTCGCGACGCGCCGCCTTGTCCTGCGCCAGCTTGCGCTCAGCCCACAGTTTCAATGCCAGCGTGGCCAGGGCTAGCAGCGCGAGCACCGAGGCGGCCGCGAACGCCCCGACCGTGTGATAGTCGTTGTATTCGATCTCCACGTGCAGTGGCAGCGTGTTGGTCTCGCCGCGAATGTGGCCGGAGACCACCGACACCGCACCGAACTCGCCCATGGCGCGCGCGTTGCAAAGGATCACGCCGTACAGCAAGCCCCATTTGATCTTGGGCAGCGTCACGCGTGTGAACACCTGCCATCCGCTCGCCCCCAGCACGCGGGCGGCCTCCTCCTCCTCGCCGCCCTGCGCCTGCATCAGCGGAATCAGCTCGCGCGCAACGAACGGGAACGTGACGAACACCGTCGCCAGCACCAGTCCCGGGAGCGCGAAGACGATCTTCAGGTCGTGCGCCTCAAGGAAATTCCACAGCGGCCCCTGACGACCGAAGATCAGCAGAAACGTCATGCCGGCGATCACGGGCGAGACCGAGAACGGCAAGTCGATGAGCGTGGTCAGCACGCTCTTGCCCTTGAATTCGAAACGCGCGATCGCCCAGGAGGCCGCCACGCCGAACGCCAGGTTCAGGGGCACGGCGATCGCCGCGATCGACAGCGTCAGGCGCATGGCGCCAAGCGCATCGTCGTTCGTCAGCCCTGCCCGGTACGCCGTCACGCCCTTGCCCAGCGCGGTCACGAAGACCGACGCGAGCGGCAACACCAGAAACAGCGCGAAGAACACGAGCGCCACCGCGATGAGCAACACCTTGACGAGCGCGGGCTCGTCGGTCGGATCGGCCTTGCGCGTGTGTACCGACTGCGGCATGGCGCGCGAAATTGCGAGGGAATCGGACATGCTCTGGACGTTCTCCGAAGTCATGCGCCGCCGACGCGGCGTCCCGAATGGCGGCGTTGCAGCCACCATTGCAGGGTATTGATCAGAAGCAGCAATACGAACGAGATCGCCAGCATCACCACGGCCAGCGCGGCAGCGCCCGCATAGTCGAATTGCTCTAGCTTGGTGACGATGAGCAGCGACGTGATTTCCGAAACCATCGGGATGTTGCCCGCGATGAAGATCACCGAGCCATACTCGCCAACGGCACGCGCGAAGGCCAGCGCGAAACCGGTCAGCAGGGCGGGCAGCACCGCCGGCAGGATCACGCGACGCAACGTTTGCCAACGCGTGGCGCCCAGGCACGCGGCCGCCTCCTCCTGTTCGCGCTCGAACGCTTCGAGCACCGGTTGGAGCGTACGCACCACGAACGGCAGCCCGATGAACGTGAGCGCCACGAAGATGCCCAGCGGCGTGAACGCAATCCTGATGCCGAGCGGCTCGAACCAGCGTCCGATCCAGCCGTTGGGGGCATAAATTGCGGCCAGTACGATACCGGCCACCGACGTCGGCAGCGCGAACGGCAGGTCGACCAATGCATCGACGAAGCGCTTGCCGGGAAAGGTGTAACGCACCAATACCCATGCCAGGACGAGGCCGAACACGGCGTTGAGCACGGCGGCCGCGAGCGAGATGCCGAACGTGAGGCGGTACGACGCCAGCACGCGCGGCGAGCTCACGGCGGCCACGAAACTCGCCGCGTCGAGCGAACTCGCCTTGACGAAGATCATCAGCAGCGGCACCAGCACCACGAGGCTCAGATATGCCACGGTGTAGCCCATCGTCAGG
The DNA here is from genome assembly GCF_902459575.1 of Pandoraea morbifera. Taxonomy (NCBI): domain Bacteria; kingdom Pseudomonadati; phylum Pseudomonadota; class Betaproteobacteria; order Burkholderiales; family Burkholderiaceae; genus Pandoraea; species Pandoraea morbifera. Next base: position 75,495 of record NZ_CABPSD010000010.1, on the reverse strand, counting down.
CCGAAGCCGGGCAAGGCGCTGGGCTTTCGCCAAACCGGAAACCATGCGGTACTCATGCGAGGATCCTCAAGCGCGCGTCGCTCACTTCCTGGTGTAGATCTGGTCGAAGATGCCGCCGTCGGCAAAATGCTTCGCCTGCGTCTTCGTCCAGCCGCCCAGGTCGGCGTCGACGGTGTAGAGCCGCAGCTTCGGATACTGCGCCTCGTACTTCCTTGCAATTTCCGGCGAACGCGGACGATAGAAGTGTCTGGCGGCAATCTCCTGCCCCTGCGCAGAGTAGAGCCACTGCAGATACGCCTCGGCGACCTTGCGGGTACCATGCTTGTCCACGTTCCTGTCGACCACGGCGACCGGCGGTTCGGTCAGAATCGACGAGGACGGCACGACGATGTCGAACTTGTCCGGGCCAAGATCCTTCACCGAGAGCAGTGCCTCGTTCTCCCACGCGATCAGCACGTCGCCGATGCCGCGCTCGACGAAGGTGGTCGTGGCGCCGCGCGCGCCCGAATCGAGCACGCCGACATTCTTGTAGAGCGCCTTGACGAAGTCCCGCGCCTTCTGCTCGTTGCCGCCGGGCTGCTTGAGGGCGTAGAGCCACGCAGCGAGGTAGTTCCAGCGCGCGCCGGCCGACGTCTTGGGGTTCGGCGTGACCACGCTGATGCCCGGCTTGACGAGATCGCCCCAATCCTTGATCTGCTTGGGATTGCCCTTGCGCACGAGCAGCACGATGGTTGACGTGTAGGGCGTGGCGTTGTCGGGCAAGCGCTTCTGCCAGTCCTTGCCCACCAGTCCGGCCTGCGCCAGTTCATCGATGTCGGCCGAGATGCCGAGCGTGACCACGTCGGCCGGTGCCCCGTCGAGCACGGTGCGGGCCTGCTTGCCCGAGCCCCCGTGCGACGCCTTGACCGTGACCGTGTCGCCGGCGACCTGCTTGTAATAGGCTTCGAATGCCTTGTTGTAGTCCGCGTAAAGCTCGCGCGTCGGGTCATACGATACGTTGAGCAGCGAGAGACTCGCCGCATGCGCCTGCACCGTCATCGTCGCGGCAAGCGCCAGTGCGCCCAGCGCGACTGCCAGCTTGTTTGCTTTCCATCCCCGTGCTGCGTTGCTCATGACTTGCACTCCTGGTTTGCTTCGCGTGTGTAGGAGGCCAGTCTATGAGGGCATCTAAATAATTAAAAATAATATTTTTGCTTTTGTTTATGCCGGAATATGGATTAGAGATTGGGGGCTGAAGACGATCGCCGCGCGGAACGCATGCCGGGCGGCAACGTTGCAAACGGCGCAAGAGGCGGCAAAAGCGCATGAACCTCATGCACTACATGAAGTTTTCCCTTGCCTTTTTGCAAACACTGTACAAAAATACAGCCACCTGTGCTTCCATACAGTGATGCCATGATCAAACTTACCGCCCGTCAACAGCAGGTCTACGAACTGGTTCAGCAAGCCATCGAACGCACCGGCTTTCCGCCAACGCGTGCGGAGATTGCCGCCGAACTCGGCTTCTCTTCCGCCAACGCCGCGGAGGAGCATCTGCGGGCACTGGCGCGCAAAGGTGTGATCGAACTGGCCGCCGGGCAATCGCGCGGCATCCGCCTCAAGCGTCTGGACGAAGCCGGCGGTTCGCATCAGTTCACGTTGCCACACATGGGCCTGATGCAATTGTCGCTGCCGCTCGTCGGCCGAGTCGCGGCGGGCAGCCCGATCCTTGCGCAGGAGCACATCGAACGCAATTTCCAGTGCGACCCGAACATGTTCGCGCGCCAGCCCGACTACCTGCTGAAGGTGCGCGGGATGTCGATGCGCGACGCCGGCATTCTCGACGGCGACCTGCTGGCCGTGCAGAAGGCGGCCGACGCCCGTGAGGGCCAGATCGTGGTGGCGCGTATCGGCGACGACGTCACCGTCAAGCGTTTCCATCGCGTGCCTGGCGGGGTCGAGTTGATTGCCGAGAACCCCGACTTCGAGAATATCAACGTCGACGAGGGCAGCGGCGACTTTGCGCTGGAAGGAATTGCGGTCGGCCTGATTCGCAACAACGACCTCTAAGCGCGATCACGGGATCGGCGTTACCTGGCGCCGCCCCCGACTCCCAGAAGACTTTGCTTTTCCGACTGCGCCGGGCTGGGTCCGGCGCCCGTGCCCTGCTGCGCTCGCGATTCGTAAGAACGCGGCGGGACGCGCTCCCTCAGACCCACATTCGAAGAAGGATTGCATCATGGCTCGACTCTTTGGTTTGCTGCGTACGTCGTTTGGTCAACCGCGCGTTCATGCGACGTCGCAGACCCGGCTGTCGGCGGTCTACGGCCTCTCCGCGCTTTCCGGACCCTACGCTTCGGCGCCCGCCATCGCCCGCTCCTACACTGTGCCTGCCCGCACGCGCACCACCGCCCTGCCCCGCACGCTCGTGGCTGCGGCCGCATCGGCATCGCGTCGCGTGTGTCCCGCGGGCAAGGCCGTCAAGGCGTCGCGCGATGTGCGCGAACTGCCGCGACGCGATCTCGCCGCATCGGCAGGCGCCCACGATGTCCGTGTGTATCGCGACGTGTCGCATATCGTGATGGTCGGCAGCATCGCCGATGTCTGCCGCAAGCTCGATCAGGCCGTGGGCGAGCAATTCTGTCAGGCCGCCGTGTGACGCGTCACCCCGGCGAGCGCGGTGCTGCCGGCTATTGCCCGAGGTCGCGCAACGGATGGTCCGCACCTCGACGCTCGCCGTCGAAAAATCGCGCGATGTCCGCGGGCTTCACGTCCTCGATGCGCTCATGCTGCCAACGCGGCTTGTGATCCTTGTCGACGACCATCGCACGGATCCCTTCCACACCCTCGGCCCCGCTGCGGCCATCGAGGTTGAAGACACTACGCATCATCAACCACTCTTCTCGCAAATCGTCCGCCAGCGACATGTGTCGTGCGCGGCGAACTTGCTCGAGCGTCACACATACCATCAGCGGCGAACGTTTGGCGCGCAACAGGTCTTCGGTTTCCTGCGCCCAGCCAGAATACTCGCAGCGCGCCTCGCGCTGGAGCGATTTCAGTATTGTCGGCATGTCGGCCAGACCGAAGTGGCTGTCGATGACATCGCGCAGCGGTGCGAGCTTGCCCGGTGCGAGCCCTGCGGGCGGCAGGCTTTCGCGCACGAACGTGCGTGCCGCATCAAGTACGGCGTCGCTGTCGTCCCACGCCCCGTTCGCCAACCGGTCACACAACACTGGCAGCAACGCGCGCGGCAGCACGACATCGGCCAGACCGATTTCGCAGGCATCGACGGCACCGAATACGATACCCGTGGTACCGAGATACTCCCCGAGATGGCCGGCGAGATTCGCGAGGAAGTAGCCGCCGCCGACATCGGGAAACAGGCCGATCGCCGTTTCCGGCATTGCCATGCGCGTGGCCTCGGTCACGATACGCAGTGCGGCCCCTTGCGAGATCCCCATGCCACCGCCCATCACCACACCGTCCATCAGCGCGATATACGGTTTGGGATAGGTGGCGATCGCGTAGTTCAGCCGGTATTCGTCGGTAAAGAAATCCATGATGTCGGTGCGACCCACGCTCACGGCCTCGTGGAAGTAGCGAATGTCGCCGCCCGCGCACAAACCCTTTTCGCCCTCCCCCTGCAGGACCACACCCAGCACCTGCGGGTCGTCGCGCCAGGCGTCGAGTGCCGACGCCATCGCCCGAATCATGTCGTGCGACAACGCGTTGAGCGCCTTCGGGCGAGTCAGGGTAATGAAGCCGATGCGGCCACGGATTTCGGTGCGAATGAATTCGGTCATATCGGAAACGGGGGCTTTAGAAATGGCAAAGTGGGATGCGAAAAAAAAGCCGGTGCTAGGCACCGGCTTTCTTTCCAACTGACTGGCGTCGATACGCGGCGGCCCCGGGTCCGTCGCACACCGAAACCATCGCCGGCTTTTACTTCTCTTCGCGCGACGCACGCTTACGCTCGTGCTCCTTGAGGAAGCGCTTGCGCAGACGGATCGTTTGCGGCGTGACTTCGACCAGCTCGTCGTCGTCGATGAACTCGACGGCGTATTCGAGGCTCATGGCGATCGGCGGCACCAGACGCACGGCTTCGTCGGTACCCGACGCGCGCACGTTCGTGAGCTGCTTGCCCTTGATCGGGTTGACCACGAGGTCGTTGTCGCGACTATGGATACCGATGATCATGCCCTCGTACAGGGCATCGCCCGGCGACACGAACATACGACCGCGGTCCTGCAGCTTCCACAGCGCATAGGCCACGGCAGCGCCATCGTCCTGCGAGATCAGAACGCCGTTGCGACGCTCGCCCAGCGAGCCATCCTTGAGCGGTGCGTAGGCGTCGAAAATGTGGCTCATCAGGCCCGTGCCACGGGTCATCGACAGGAAGTCGCCCTGGAAGCCGATCAGGCCACGCGCCGGGATGCGATATTCGAGGCGGGTACGGCCACGGCCGTCCGACACCATGTCCAGCATTTCCCCCTTGCGACGGCCGATTTCTTCCATGACCGCGCCCTGATGTTCGTCTTCCACATCGATGGTCAGCATTTCGTACGGCTCGTGCTTCACGCCGTCGATTTCCTTGAGCACCACGCGCGGACGCGACACGGCCAGTTCATAGCCCTCGCGGCGCATGTTCTCGATCAGAATCGTCAGGTGCAGCTCGCCACGGCCCGACACTTCGAAGACGGAATCCTCGTCCGTGTCCTTCACACGCAGCGCCACGTTGTGGTTCAGTTCCTTGTCCAGACGATCGCGAATCTGACGGCTCGTCACGAACTTGCCTTCGCGGCCGGCCAGCGGCGACGTGTTCACGCAGAAGTTCATCGTGAGCGTCGGCTCGTCGACAGTCAGCAGCGGCAGTGCTTCGGGCGTATCCACATCGCAGATCGTGGCGCCGATGCCCACGTCTTCGATACCGTTGATCAGCACGATGTCGCCCGCTTCCGCGCCGTCTTCCGACATCACGCGCTCCAGCCCCTTGAAGGTCAGCACCTGGTTGATCTTGCGCTTGAGAATTTCGCCGTCCGGGCCCGAGCGCATCACCACTTGCTGGCCCGGCTTGATGCGGCCGCGCGTGATACGACCGATACCGATACGGCCAACGAACGTCGAGTAGTCGAGCGAGCTGATCTGCAGTTGCAGCGGCGCGTCCGGATCGGCGTCGCGCACGGGCACATGCTCGAGGATCGCGTCGAACAGCGGCTTCATCGTGCCCTCGCGCACATTCGAATCGAGGCTCGCGAAGCCGTTCAGGGCCGAGGCGTACACCACCGGGAAATCGAGCTGCTCGTTCGTCGCGCCGAGCTTGTCCATCAGGTCGAAGGTCTGGTCGATGACCCAGTCCGGACGTGCGCCCGGACGGTCGATCTTGTTGACCACGACGATCGGCTTCAGGCCAAGGCCCAGGGCCTTGCGCGTGACGAAGCGCGTTTGCGGCATCGGGCCTTCGACGGCATCGACCACCAGCAGCACGCTGTCGACCATCGAGAGCACGCGCTCGACTTCACCGCCGAAGTCGGCGTGTCCCGGCGTATCGACGATGTTGATGTGGGTGCCTTCATATTCGACGGCACAGTTCTTGGCGAGGATCGTGATGCCGCGCTCTTTTTCAATGTCGTTCGAGTCCATCACGCGTTCAGCAATTTGCTGGTTTTCGCGGAAGGTGCCCGACTGGCGCAGCAACTGGTCGACGAGCGTGGTTTTGCCGTGGTCGACGTGCGCGATGATGGCGATATTACGGAGAGCGCGGGTCATGAAGAAGGTGCTCGAAAAAGCCTTTGGAGAATCCGCGATTCTACCACTTGCGCATGTCTGGCGTCATGGCCTTTCTGCGATGCAACAACGCGCGGCGTCGCCGACGGGTGCCGCGTCCCGAAATCCATGCGGTCATTTGGGCCGGCGGCCAACCTCCCGAACGGCGCCCCGGCTGCCGCCATGCAGCATCCGGCGCCTCCCCACCCCATTCCCGCCAAGTATTTGCCTAGTCAACTATTGCATTGCCTTGCAATTTATTAAGTGAGCGCTATAATCGTGACTAGTCAACTATTGCAGCAACACGAAACATGTCCGAACCGCCAGTCTCCATTTCCCCGACCGCGCCGACGTCGCAGCCCGACGCGCCGCACGGCGATCCCCCGCGCAACGCCTACGACATCGACGATTCCCTCGGGTATCTGGTCGCCCGCGTGCGTCAGTTGATCCTCGCGGAATTGACCAAGGAGACGTCGCAGTACGGGTTGACGAGTACCCAGGCGACCATGCTGTACAAGGTCGCGACCGGCAAGAGCAAGACAGCGGCCGATCTGGCGCGCGATTACTGCATCGACGCGAGCGCCGTGACCCGGCTGCTCGACAGGCTCGAGGCGCACGGCCTGCTCGAGCGCGAGCGCAGCAAGATGGATCGCCGCACGGTGAACCTGAGCGCCACCGAGGCCGGCCATGTGATGGCCGACCGCATGCCGGACATCTTCGTACGCGCCGCCGATCATCTCTTGCAGGGCTTTACCCCGGAAGAAGTGGGATTTCTGAAGAGCTTGCTGCGACGTGTGATCGTCAACGGCGAAGCCGGATGACGACGCGTCCCCGCCAACGGCTCAAGAAAAGCATGCCGAGTCCACGATTTCACGCGCTCGAGCAAGCCAGAATTCCCGATTAATGTCAGTAGAAGACTTCACTCGTAAAGGTTTTGCGATGAAAGCGGCCTCACTTTTCCTCCCGCGTCCGCGGGTCCGCTCAGCAATTTCCGCCCTCTGCCTGGCGGTCGTCACGCTGGGCTTTGCCGGTTGTGCGAACTTCGCCGGCATCCATAGCGACAAGCAGATCAGCACCCCCGATCAGTATCAGACCCAGCGCAGCCTGCCGTCCGAAGGCGGACAATGGCCGGGCACCGATTGGGCTAACCGTTTTGGCGATCCGCAACTCGTGTCCCTGATCGACGAGGCGCTTGCCGGCAACCCCGACTTGGCCATGGCTGCCGCCCGTCTGAAGGCCGCGCAGGCCCAGGCCGAAGGCGCCGCCGCGGCCCTGCTGCCCTCGGTGGGCTTCCAGGGCGACGTCTACCGCGAGAAGTTCACGGAGAACACCATTTATCCGCCGGGTTATGGCGGCACGTGGTTCACCCAGGGCGACCTGACCGCTTCGCTATCGTGGGAGCTCGACCTCTGGGGCAAGAATCGGGCGGCCCGAGCCCAGGCCACGTCGGCCGAGCGCGCGGAAGAGGCCGAAGATCAGGAGGTGCGGCTCGCGCTGGCCACCGCCGTGGCGCGTTCGTATAACCAGCTGGCACAGCAATACGCCCTGCACGACGTCCTCGAGCGCGTTGCCAAACAGCGTGAGAATCTCGGCAAGCTCACGGCTGATCGTGTACGCGCGGGCCTCGACACGCAGGTCGAGCAGAAGCAGGCCGACAGCAACACGGCAGACATCCAGACCCAGATCGCGCAACTCGACGGCCAGATCCTGCTCACGCGTCACCAGTTGGGCGTGCTGCTCGGCAAGGGGCCGGATCGCGGCCTGGAAATTGCGCGACCGACGCTTGCCAATCTGCCCACGCCCGCCCTGCCGGACAACCTGCCGCTTGCGCTGCTCGGCCGCCGCCCGGACATCGTCTCCGCGCGCTGGGGCGTGGAAGCACAGCTCAAGGGCGTGGACGTGGCCAAGGCCCGCTTCTATCCCGACGTCAATCTCAATGCCGCCTTCTCGTTCTCGACGTTCGGACTGGGCAAGCTGCTCAACGCCAGCAGCCAGAACATTCAGGCCGGTCCGGTCATTTCGCTGCCGATCTTCGACGGCGGCCGGCTGCGCGCCAACCTGAAGGGCCAGTACGCGGCATATGAAAGCGCCGTGGCGAACTACGACTCGACGCTCAACAAGGCGCTCGGCGACATCGCGGACCGCGTGTCGTCGATTCGTTCGGCCGACAAGCAGATGGTCTCGCAGCGCGTGGCGCAGGAAGCCGCGCAGCGCGCCTACGATCTCGCCGTCGATCGCTACAAGGCCGGCCTGACGCCGCAGTTGACCGTGCTCGCCGCCGAATCGTCGCTGCTCGCGCAGGAACAGGCCCGGGTGAATATCGACAGCGCCCGGCGCGACCAGCAGATCGGCCTGATCAAGGCACTCGGCGGCGGATTCGATGCACAGGCCGCAGGCCTCGTTGTGGGGCAGGAGCCCCCGGCCAAGGCCGAGGGTGGCGCCGCGCAAACGCACTGAACGGCCCCCGTCACACAGAACAGACAACGTCAAAGCACATTAAGAGATTCGTACGGAGCAAATGATGAGCGAGAACCAACAACAAGCGCCTGCCCAGCCGGCACAGGGCAACGGCAAGCGCCGCCGCATGATGCTGACGCTGACGGCCGTGATCGCGATTGCCGCGATCGGCTACGGCGCCTATTACGCGCTGTATGCGCGTTACTATGAAGACACCGACGACGCTTACGTCGCGGGCAACGTGGTGCAGATCACGCCGCAGGTGGCCGGCACCGTGACCGGGGTGAAGGTCGACGACACCCAGATGGTCAAGGCCGGACAGCCGCTCGTCACGCTCGACCAGACCGACGCCCGCGTGGCGCTGCTGCAAGCCGAGGCCAACCTCGCCCAGACGGTGCGTCAGGTGCGCACGTACTTCGTGAACAACGATGCGTACGCGGCGACGGTGGCCATGCGCGAGTCGGAGCTGGCCAAGGCTCAGGCTGACGTGAAGCGCCGCGAAATGGCGATCGCCACGGGTGCCGTGTCGCGCGAAGAACTCGCCCACGCCCAGGACGCCGTAAAGTCCGCGCGCGCCGCCCTCGAGCAGGCCCGCGCCCAACTGGTGTCGAACAAGGCACTCACCGACAAGACGTCGGTCACGACGCACCCGAACGTGCAGCAGGCCGCCGCGAAGGTGCGCGCCGCCTACCTCGACTACGCCCGCACCTCGATTCCGGCGCCGGTCGACGGCTATGTGGCCAAGCGCTCCGTGCAGGTCGGCCAGCGTGTGGCCACCGGCGCGCCGCTCATGGCGCTGGTGCCGCTCAACCAGGTGTGGGTCGACGCCAACTTCAAGGAAGTGCAGATCGCGCACATGCGCGTGGGTCAGCCGGTCACGCTCACGGCGGACGTGTATGGCTCGTCGGTGGAATACAAGGGCACGGTCGCCGGCTTCTCGGCGGGTACCGGCAGTGCGTTCTCGCTGCTGCCGGCGCAGAACGCCACGGGCAACTGGATCAAGGTCGTCCAGCGTCTGCCGGTGCGCATCGCGCTCGATCCGAAGCAGTTGCAGGCGCACCCGCTGCGCGTCGGCCTGTCGATGCAGGTCAAGGTGAACGTGCGCAATACCGACGGCAAGGAACTGGGCGAAGCTCCCGCCCTGCCGGTCTATTCGACCGATGTGTATGACAAGGTCGGCCACGACGCCGACGATATCGTCGCCAAGATCATCACCGAGAACGCAGGTCCGGCAGGATCGGCCCCCGGTGGCGCCAGCGACACGCGCAATCAGCCGGCCCGCGCACGCCCCCTGTAAATCGGGAGGGGGGTGCCCCCACCCCCTTTGACATCTCATGGCAAATCAAAACGCTCCTGTCCCGCTCACGGGCGGCCAGCTGGTACTCGGCACCATTGCGTTGTCGCTCGCCACGTTCATGAACGTGCTCGACACCTCGATTGCCAACGTATCGATCCCCGCCATCTCCGGCGACCTCGGTGTCTCGTCGAGCCAGGGCACCTGGGTGATTACATCGTTCGCCGTTGCCAACGCCATTTCGGTGCCGCTCACGGGCTGGCTGACGGAACGCTTTGGCGCGGTGCGGCTGTTCATCACCTCGATCCTGTTGTTCGTGCTGGCGTCGTGGTTGTGCGGCATGGCGCCCACGCTCGAATTCCTGCTTGCGGCGCGCGTGCTGCAAGGCGCCGTGGCAGGACCGATGATTCCACTCTCGCAATCGCTGCTGCTCTCGAGCTATCCGCCGGCGAAGAGTTCGATGGCGCTCGCCCTATGGGGTATGACGACACTCGTCGCTCCGGTCATGGGGCCGATTCTCGGCGGTTGGATTTCCGACAATTACCACTGGCCCTGGATCTTCTACATCAACATCCCGGTCGGCATCGCCGCGGCGTATGTCACGTGGATGATCTACGCCAAGCGGGAAACGCCGACACAGCGCAAACCGATCGACACCGTCGGACTGGCCCTGCTCGTGCTGTGGGTGGGCTCGCTGCAGGTGATGCTCGACAAGGGCAAGGAACTCGACTGGTTCAATTCGTCAACCATCGTGATCCTCGCGCTGGTGGCCCTCGTGTCGTTCTGCTTCTTCGTCATCTGGGAGATTACGGAGCAGCATCCGGTGGTCGATCTCACGCTCTTCAAGCGCATCAACTTCACGGGCGGCGTGGTGGCGATCTCGGTGGGCTACGGACTGTTCTTCGGCAATCTGGTGATCCTGCCTCAATGGCTGCAGATCTACCTCGGTTACACCGCCACCGAAGCCGGCCTGGTGATGGCCCCGGTGGGTCTGTTCGCCATCATCCTGTCGCCGGTGATCGGCAAGTTCCTGCCCAAGCTCGACGCGCGCTGGGTCGTGACCGTCTCGTTCCTGCTGTTCGCGCTCGTGTTCCTGATGCGCTCACACTTCAACACGCTGGTCGACACGCGCACGCTGATGATTCCGACCTTCCTGCAGGGCGTGCCGATGTCGATGTTCTTCATCCCGCTCACGGCCATCATCCTGTCCGGCCTGCCGCCGCATCGGATTCCGGCCGCCGCCGGTCTGTCGAACTTCGTACGCATTACGTGCGGGGCCGTCGGCACGTCGATCGCCACGACGGTCTGGGACAACCGGATCACCCTGCATCACGCGCAGTTGACCGAGCATCTCACGCCGTACGATCCGACATTCAACAGCTCGGTGCAAACGCTCAATCAGCTTGGCATGACGACGCCGCAGGCCAATGGTTTCATTGACCGGATGGTTACGCAACAATCGGCCATGCTCGGTGCCAATGACATCTTCTGGATCTCGGCCGCGCTGTTCGTGCTGATGATCGCGATGGTCTGGATCACGCGCCCGATCCGTGGTGGCGGTGGCGCCGACGCCGCGGCAGGCGCGCATTGATTCCCCGACTTCCCCCCGAGTGCCCGGACCTGCTCTGTACGACCGGGCACTTCTTGAACCCCGCTGAAGCTGGCGGGGTTTTTTTATGGGGAATCCGCCTCGACCGTCGGCGCAACGCCGCGCGGGTCGACGCGGACGCACACCAGTTCGTCCTCCATGGTGGCGTCAGCCTCCGCGCTCGGGTGCGACGACACGAGCGACTCGCACGCGGCCGCGGCCAGCTTCGTTCCACCGCCAACCTTCTCGAGCCACTGGTAAAACTCGGGCAAGCCTTTCGGCAAACCGCTCACCTCGTCGCTGAACGGCAGGCGGGCGATCAGCCAGACGAAGACCCCGGTAGACACGAGACGAATTCGGGTCGCAAGCGTCTTTTGCCAGAGAGGATCGTCATGCGCGTCAAGTGCGGCGCGCAGTTTCGCAACACTACGTTCCAGCAAGCGCACTCGCTTGACGGCGGCGGGTATTGCGGCGTCATTTGTCCCGAGGACGGCGCACGCACGCTCGAACACGCCCCGCGCGTTGAGCCAGTGCACCAGGTTGGCAAGGCTGTCCCCCTGAAACGGCAACGAGCCCGGGCGGTGAAACTCGACAGCCCAGCAAACGAGATCGCCCAGCGCAAGCAGCGCAAAGTACGGCGCCACCATCATGCCCGGGGTGAATATCGCGCTGCCGATGCGCAGCACCTGGCATCGCCCGCCCCGGGCCTCGAGCGTCGCGGACGAACGCACTCGCTCGCACACCTGCGCGCCCCCAAGTCTCGCAAAAATGTCGGGCGCCACGTACGGCGATGCAACGCTGACCAATTGGACGCCAACGCTGGCGGCGTGGGTGAGCAACACGGCACAGCGCACCGGACAGGCATGACCGGGCCGATTAACCGCCCGCGGCATGGCGCCATCCGGCATCAAGCACGACACGGCGGCGGTGGGCGGTAAGCCCCCGGCCTCACGGGCCGCGTCACCGCTCGAACGGTCGTTTGCCCCTTCCGTCGATTCGCCGTCGACAAGCACGCGCATCTCGTCGTGAGTGCTCGCCGCCTCGCGGGCGTCCCGCCCACGCAGGCGGAATGCGCGCAACTGTGCATGCGTGTCTTCATCGAGCCGCTCGATGGACGCCCCCGCTTGCGCGGACGCTGCGGGGCGCGCTCGGGCATCGACGGCCGTATCGGTATGAACGTTAGAATCCGATGGGCACACGTCGACCCGCGCTCGATCCGCCAAGGGAAACGGCGGCGTCTCCGGCGCGACGCGGCACGCGCTGCCGGCACACGTGATCATGAAGCACCTCCCGTCGCCATGCGTCCCGTCGGGCCGTCGGGACGCATGGCCCACGCCCGCCACGCGACGTCGCGTCCACTGTGCGCCACATCGACGCCGGCGCGCTTGCAGATAGCGCGCCCGCCGGTCCGAGGCATGTCGCAAAGGGCCGCCATGCGATCGGCAGTCATGCGCCGGGAACGAACGGACGATCCAAGCCCTGACGGGCACGGGCAGGACGCGACCAATCGCAGTATCATTGCGCATCCCCGCCGACGCGACATTTTGCCGCGCCCGGACACGATCCATCAGTCCCCGACAACACGCACCATGACCGTCCCGCAGAACCCGAACGACCGCTCCGAGATCACCTTCCGTTTCCTGGCCGAACCGGCCGCCGTCAACTTCGGCGGCAAGGTGCACGGCGGCTCCCTGATGAAATGGATCGACGAGGTGGCCTACGCCTGCGCCGCAACGTGGTCAGGACGTTATTGCGTCACGGTAAGCGTGGGCAACATTCGTTTTCGTCGTCCGATTCTGGTGGGTAATCTGGTGGAGCTGCGTGCGCGCATCGTTGCCACGGGCCGCACCAGCATGCACATCCACGTGTCGGTTCACGCCGGCGATCCGAAGTGGGGCGAATTGCGCCAGACGACGGACTGCCTGATGGTGTTCGTCGCGGTCGACGAGAGCAACCACCCGGTAAGCGTGCCGTCGTTCGAGCCGAAGACCGAAGAACAGAAGGCATTGGCGAAGTACGCCATGGACGTGAAGGCAGCGCTCGACGCCATCGTCGAGCTCAAGCCGGAGAATGTTGCAAGCTGAAGGCGAGCGGCACGGGCCTCGTCCGGCATCGGCGCGTGCGCCCGCGGCGCGCTGATGCGGGCCGCGGTGCATGGGGGCACCGCAAACGGCCCGACATGGCCACGCGACATTGACGACGGGTGACTGGCGTCGTCCGCTCGCCGCCCGGCACGGTCACGATGACTGGGTCTTGAGCAGTCGCTGCGGTGTGAGCAACGCTTCGCCATCAAGCCGCGCAACACCCAGCAAGCTTGAAGCGGCTTCGCTCGTGGCCTCTGTGTAGACCTTGACTTCGATCTCGCCGTGCGCGGCTGCGCAAGCACGCAACGGCGTCGGGCAGCGGGTTTCGTCGAGTCGCAGGCGCTGGCCGTGACTGAAGCGCCGCGCCAGCGTTTCGTCGAGCATGATCGCGGGCAGCGTCTTGAGCAACGCATCGACCGGAGCGAGCTTCGCCACGCGTTGCGCGTGATCCAGCGCGCTCAAGGCTTCGAGCGTGACGGCACCATCGAGCGTCAGCGGCCCCACCGCCGTGCGACGCAAACCGCGCAGGTGAGCGCCGCACCCCAACGCTTCCCCGATGTCTTCCGCTAGCGTGCGCACGTACGTGCCTTTGCTGCACGTCACGCGGAACGTGAATTCGTTCGCTTGCGACAGTGCGCTTTGCGTCATCTCCAGCGCATGAATGGTGACCTCGCGCGCCTCTCGCTCGAGCGTTTGTCCCGCGCGTGCGTATTCGTACAATGGCTTGCCGTCGCGCTTGAGCGCCGAGTACATCGGCGGGACTTGCGAAATCACACCAGTGAAGCGCGGCAATATGGCGCGAATCGCCGCATCGTCCACCGTCACCGGGCGGATTTGCAGCACCTCGCCTTCGGCGTCGCCCGTCGTGGTCGTCTCCCCCAGGCGCACGTGCGCTTCGTAGGTCTTGTCGGCCTCGAGCAAGTCCTGCGAGAACTTCGTCGCCTCACCAAAACACAGCGGCAGCAACCCGGTCGCCAATGGGTCGAGCGTACCCGTGTGACCTGCCTTGAGCGCCTGAAGCAAGCGCTTGGCCTTGATCAGGGCATCGTTGGACGACAGGCCGAGCGGCTTGTCCAGCAACAACACGCCGTCGAGTGCGAAACGGGGGAGCTTTTGGCGGGGTGCCTGCGAACGCGGGTCCGTCATGGTGCGGAGATTGCCTGAGAAATTCGGGTGGGAGTCAATGCCTGCCCCGTCACGCTGTCAGCAGCGCGGCGCACGGGCATCGCAACGCCACCGGGCTTGGCATGGGCCAGCCCGGCAGGTTGCGCATGTCGATCGACGGCTTACTTCTCGTCGCCGTCCTTGCTGCCTTCGTCACTGCCTTCGCCCGCCTCGTCCCTCGCGCGCGTGGCGTTGGCCGTATCGATCAGGCGCGACATCTCGATCGCGCGTTCGATCGACTGGTCGAAGTGGAAATGCAACGTCGGCACGGTATGAATGTGCAAACGCTTGAACAGCAGATTGCGCAGGTAGCCTGCCGCCTCGTTGAGCGCCTCACCGGTGGCCTTGGGATCGCCGGTCAGCGTCGTATAAAACACTTTCGCATGCGCATAGTCAGGCGTGACTTCCACGCTTTGCAGCGTGACCAGACCAATGCGCGGGTCTTTCACTTCGCGCTGAATCAACTCCGACAGATCGCGCTGGATCTGGTCGTTGATACGAAGATTGCGACCCGGAACGCCACGTTTCTTTGCCATAACAAACTCGCTAATAATGCAATGGCCCACGCCGCCGGTTTCCCGGCTCGGTGGGCCACTCCACATCCGTTGTGTCGACCGCGTTACAGCGAGCGCGCAACTTCCGTGATTTCAAACGCTTCCAGTTGGTCGCCTTCCGTGATGTCGTTGAAGTTCTTCACCGACAGACCACACTCGAAGCCGGACTTGACTTCCTTCACGTCATCCTTGAAGCGCTTGAGCGAATCGAGCTCGCCCGTGAAGATGACCACGTTGTCGCGCAGCACACGCACGTGCGACGAACGCTTGACGAAGCCGTCGAGCACCATACAGCCGGCCACCGTACCGACCTTCGGCACACGGAACGTCTGACGCACTTCGATGAGACCCGTGATCTCTTCCTTCTTCTCGGGCGCCAGCATGCCCGACATCGCCGCCTTCACCTCATCCACGGCGTCGTAGATGATGTTGTAGTAGCGAATGTCGATGCCGTTCGACTCGGCCAGCTTGCGCGCCAGCGCATCGGCACGCGTATTGAAGCCGATGATGACGGCCTTCGAAGCCGTGGCCAGGTTGACGTCGCTTTCGCTGATGCCACCCACCGCCGCGTGAACGATCTGCACGCGCACTTCCGGCGTCGAGAGCTTGTTGAGCGACTGCGCGAGCGCTTCCTGCGAACCCTGAACGTCTGCCTTGATGATGAGCGGCAGCGTCTTGACTTCGCCCTCGGCCATCTGCTCGAACATGTTCTCGAGCTTGGCGGCCTGTTGCTTGGCCAGCTTCACGTCGCGGAACTTGCCCTGACGGAACAGCGCGATTTCGCGCGCCTTGCGCTCGTCCTGCACCACCAGCACTTCTTCACCCGCGCCCGGCACTTCCGACAGACCCTGGATTTCCACCGGGATCGACGGGCCCGCTTCCTTCGCGTTCTTGCCAGTCTCGTCGAGCATGGCGCGCACGCGGCCGTAGGCCTGACCCGCCAGTACCATGTCACCGCGGTTGAGCGTGCCCGACTGCACCAGAATCGTGGCGACCGGACCCTTGCCCTTGTCGAGCTTCGCTTCGATCACGATGCCCTTGGCCGGCGCGTCCACCGGTGCCTTCAACTCCAGCACTTCGGCTTGCAGCAACACGTTCTCGAGCAGATCGTCGATACCCGTACCCGTCTTGGCCGACACCGGCACGAACGGCGAATCGCCACCGTACTCTTCCGGCACCACACCTTCGGCCACAAGTTCCTGCTTCACGCGGTCCGGGTTGGCTTCCGGCTTGTCGATCTTGTTGATCGCCACCACGATCGGCACACCGGCCGACTTCGCGTGGGCAATCGCTTCCTTCGTCTGCGGCATCACACCGTCGTCGGCCGCCACCACCAGAATCACGATGTCCGTTGCCTGGGCACCGCGCGCACGCATGGCCGTAAAGGCCTCGTGACCCGGGGTGTCGAGGAACGTCACCGTGCCACGCGGCGTATCGACGTGATACGCACCGATGTGCTGCGTGATCCCGCCGGCTTCGCCTGCCGCCACCTTGGCGCGCCGGATGTAGTCCAGCAGCGAGGTCTTGCCGTGGTCGACGTGACCCATCACGGTCACCACCGGCGGACGCGGCAGCGCCTCCGCTTCGGTCGCCTCGTTGCCGAGATCCAGCAACGTTTCCGGATCGTCGAGCTTCGCGGCAATGGCGCGGTGGCCCAGTTCCTCGACCACGATCATGGCCGTTTCCTGGTCCAGCACCTGGTTGATGGTCACCATCTGGCCCATCTTCATCATGAGCTTGATGACTTCCGCAGCCTTGACGGACATCTTGTGCGCGAGATCGGCAACGCTGATCGTCTCCGGCACGTGCACATCGCGCACCACCGGCTCGGTCGGCGCCTGGAATGCCTGACGGTCGTCCTGCGCATGACGGTCGCCACGACGCCCGCCACGACCACCGCCGCGCCAGCCGTCCGAACCACCGCTGGTGTCGCCACGCGTCTTCATGCCGCCGCGCTTGTTGCGGTTATCGGCGTCCTTCTGCCAGGCACCGCCCTTCTTGTCCTTCTTGTCGGCCGCACCGGCCGTCGTCGTTGCCGGGGCAGCAGCGGCCGGCTTCTTGTCCGCCGGCTTGGCGGCGGCACCCTCCGGCTTGGCCGGCTTGTGCAGCGTACCCTTCGCCTCCGGCTTGGCCGCCGCGGCAGCCGCCGGTGCCGGCTCCGGTGCCTTGAGCACACGGCGCGGAGCATTCATCATTTCGCGAATCGCACGCGCTTCGGCTTCCGCCGCGGCACGACGCTTGCGAATGGCCTCTTCTTCGGCACGCGCCTTGTCGGCAGCCGCACTGGCCTTCTCGGCGGCCGCGCGCGCTTCCTCGCTGGCCTTTCGTGCCTGCTCGCGCTCGGCCTCGGCCTTGGCGGCAGCGGCCTTGTCGGCATCGGCCTTTTCCGCTTCGGCCTTGGCCGCCTTTTCGGCATCGACAGTGGCCGCCTTCTCGGCTTCGGCATCGGCCTTGGCCTCCGCCGCCTTCGCCTTTTGCTCTTCGGCCGCCTTGGCTGCGGCTGCGCGGTCCGCTTCCTCGCGCGCACGGCGCTCGGCAGCTTCCTTCTCTTCGCGCTCGCGGCGCTCGGCTTCCTCGCGCTCCAGTTGCTCCTGGCGACGCTTGAGCTCGGCAGCCTCGGCCGCCAGGCGCTCCGCCTCACGGCGTGCGTCTTCCTCGCGCTGACGCAGCGCTTCGTCTTCCGCCGCGGCGGCTGCGCTGTCCACGCCTTCGGCCACGTCGTCACGCTTGACGAAAGTGCGCTTCTTGCGCACTTCCACCTGAATCGTGCGTGCCTTGCCGGTTGCGTCGGCTTGCTTGATTTCCGAAGTCTGGCGACGCGTCAGAGTAATCTTCTTTTTGTCGCCGTCGCCCGCGCCGTGGGCGCGGCGCAGGTGTTCCAGCAAACGGGCCTTGTCGGCTTCCGTCAGTGAATCGTCGGCGCTGAGTTTGTCCACGCCGGCGGCCTTGAGTTGCTCCAGCAACACGCCGGCCGGCATTTTCAGTTCTGCAGCAAATTGGGCTACGTTGATGCTCGCCATTCAAACCTCTTCAAGCAAGGCCAGACGCCTTGCGGTTAACTTCAAAGTTCACTGTTCCATATGCGTGCCGGGGCAGGTCATCATTGGAACCAGTGCTCTCGCGCTTTCATGATCAGGGCCTTGGCGGCTTCCTCGTCGACGCCGGTCATCTCGGTCAGTTCGTCGACGGCCAGCTCGGCCAGATCATCGCGCGTCTGAATTTCATGCTCGGCCAGCTTGGCCAACAGCTCGGACGTCATGCCGTCGAGGCTCTTCAGATCGAGCGCAACGCCCTCGACCTTCTCCTCGGTGGCAATCGCCTGCGTGAGCAGTGCGTCGCGCGCACGATTGCGCAGCTCGTGCACCGTGTCCTCGTCGAACGCTTCGATTTCGAGCATTTCGTTCAGAGGCACGTAGGCAATTTCTTCCAGGCTCGAGAATCCTTCCTCGATCAGGATGTCCGCCACTTCCTCGTCTACATCGAGACGCTGCATGAACAAAGTACGCAGCGTGCCGCGCTCTTCGTTCTGCTTTTCGGCCGACTCGTCCGGCGTCATGATGTTGATCTGCCAGCCGGTCAGCTCCGACGCGAGGCGCACGTTCTGACCGCTGCGGCCGATCGCCACCGCGAGTTCGTTCTCGTCGACCACGACATCCATGCTGTGCTTTTCTTCGTCCACGACGATCGACTGCACCGCCGCCGGCGCCAGGGCACCGATCACGAACTGCGCCGGGTCTTCCGACCACAACACGATATCGACATTCTCGCCGCCCAGCTCGTTGCGCACCGCCTGCACGCGCGTGCCGCGAATGCCCACGCACGTACCGATCGGGTCGATACGCTTGTCATAGGCGACCACGGCGATCTTGGCGCGCACGCCCGGATCGCGGGCAGCCGATTTGATCTCCAGCAGGCCCTGCTCGATTTCCGGCACTTCCATGCCGAAAAGCTCGATCAGGAATTCCGGCGCCGTACGCGACAGCTCGATCTGCGGGCCGCGCGCCGTGCGATCGACCTTCACGATGAAGGCACGCACGCGGTCGCCGATACGCAGGTTCTCTTTCGGAATCAGCTGATCGCGGCGCAGTAGCGCCTCGACACGGCCCGACTCGACGATCAGGTTGCCCTTGTCGAGACGCTTGACCGTACCGGTCATGATCTTTTCGCCGCGCTCGAGGAAGTCCGACAGGATCTGCTCACGCTCGGCATCGCGAATACGCTGCAGAATCACCTGCTTGGCCGCCTGGGCGCCAATGCGGCCGAACTCGACCGACTCCACCGGCTCCTCGATGAACTCACCGATCTCGATGGACGGATTCTCTTCCTTGGCTTCGAACGACAGGATCTGCTTGTCCGGCTCCTGCAGACCCGCCTCGTCCGGCACTACCAGCCAGCGACGGAAGCTCTCGTGCTCGCCCGACTCACGGTCGATGTGCACGCGAATGTCGACGTCTTCGGTGTAGCGCTTCTTGGTGGCCGAAGCCAATGCCGCTTCCAGCGCGCCGAACACGACATCCTTGTCGACGTTCTTTTCGCGCGCGAGCGCATCGACCAACAGCAATACTTCGCGACTCATCGTTTGCGACTCCTAAAATCAATCTGCGGCACAAGGCGCGCACGGTCTATATCCGCGAGGGTGAATTCGAGCAGCGCCGGGCCGCCCTTGCCTTCGAACTCCAGGCTCAAGTTTTCGCCTTGCGGCGCCTGAAGAATGCCGCGGAACTGCTTGCGACCTTCGAGCGGCACACGCAACGTGAGACTCACTTCCGTGCCGGCGAAGCGCTCGAAGTCACGCAGCTTGCGCAGCGGACGGTCCAGCCCCGGCGACGACACTTCGAGTCGGTCGTAATTGACGTTCTCGACCATCAGGACATGCGAGAGCTGACGGCTCACCGTCTCGCAGTCATCGATCGTGATGCCTTCCGGCTTGTCGATGTACACCCGCAGCAAACCGCCGCCGGCGCGTTCAAGATCGACCAGCTCGTAACCCAGGCCTTCGACCGTGGTCTCGATCAGTTCTGGCAATTGCAACTTTGCTCACCCTAGAAAAACTCGCGCGCATCAACAGCGCCCGACATGTCTGCGCGCCCCGCATGGGACGTCGCACGATACCTGCCTCGACCGTCCGGGCCGGCATGCCTGAGTCGACACACCCACTCCCCGACGCGGCGGCATCGGCCGCGAAACGCTCGCGGCAAAAAAAAATGGGCGAAACGCCCATTTCTTGCAGCCTCATTGCGCATGAGGTGCGCGCCGCAACAGAACGTGTGGCACGCAATACAGCTTATTCTTTGATTTTATATGGTTTTGGGCCGATTTGCAACGCTTGCGCCCGCAAATGCCCGAAGGACGGGCACCGGCGCGACGTTGCCGCAGCGCAATACGCGAGCGGGCAAAGCCCGCTCCGCGGCGCCATCCGGCCGGGGCGCGTTCAGCGCCCTAGGCGCCGCACGCCTGCGGCGCGCGCCATCCCATCAACGAGAACGGTTGCCGCCGCGGTTGCCACGGTTGCCGGAATTGCCGCCGCCATGGTTGCCGCCACCGGCGCGGTTGCCGCCACGGCTGCGATTGCCGTTGACGTTTCCGTTGCCGTTGCCTCGCGGCTGACCGCCGTAGCCGCCACCGCCCGCCGCGTTGCCACCGCCGAAACGGCGGCCCTCGCCGCGAGGCGAAGGCGTCTGTCCAGGATAGCCGCCGCTCGGGCCGACGAACGCCGTGAGCGGATTGGCACGCGGACGGCGCGACTGCCCCGGCTCGCGGCTGAACACTCCCAGCGCGGTCTGCATCGGATCCGGCTGTCGGCGCGGCTCCTTGACGGCGCCAGCCTTGCCGCCACGGCCCGGCTTGCCGCCCTTGTCGTCCGCGCTCGCTCCCGGCATCTTCATGCCGACGGCGGCGAACAACGAACGCACCTGAGCGTCGTCAAGTTCCTCGTAACGTCCTCGCTTCAAGCCGCGCGGCAGCGTGAGCGGGCCATAACGCGTACGAATCAGACGACTGACCATCAATCCGGCGGCGTCGAACATGCGACGCACTTCGCGGTTGCGACCTTCCGTCAGTGCCACGTGATACCAATGATTCGAGCCCTCGCCACCGCCGTCCTGCAAGCGCAAGAAATTGGCCTGGCCGTCGTCGAGCTCGATGCCGCGCAGCAACTGCTGGCGCGACGACTCGCTCAGTTGGCCGACGGTGCGTACGGCGTACTCACGCTCGATGCCGTAACGCGGATGCATAAATCGATTCGCCAGATCGCCGGACGTCGTCAGGATCAGCAGACCTTCCGTATTGAAGTCCAGCCGTCCGACGGCGAGCCACTTGGCAGTCTTCATCGGCGGCAGACGGTCGAACACCGAGGCGCGACCTTCCGGATCGGCGTGGCTGACGATCTCGCCCGCCGGCTTGTGATACAGCAGCACGCGCGGCGGCTTGCTGGTGATGCGACGCTTGACGAGCTTGCCGTTGATACGCACCTGATCGGTCGGGAGAATACGCTGGCCGATATGCGCCGGTTCGGCGTTGACGGACACTCGCCCGGCGAGGATCAGCTCCTCCATCTCGCGACGCGAGCCCATGCCGGCCTCGGCGAGCACCTTGTGGAGCTTCGGCGCTTCATCGTCCGGCGACAGGACACGACGATCGGCGGGTCGACGTCCGCGCTTGGCGGCCGCCTTGGCATCCCCCTCAGCGTTGTCGCTGTCGAACCCGCCCGACGTCACGAACGCGAAGAGGTCGTCGTCGCCATCCCTGCCGCCCTTGCCACCCTTGCCCGGCTTGCCGGCGCCGGCACTGCGGCCGCCGACTGCGGCGGCACCCTTGCGGCCGCGGCCCTTGCCGGCACCCGGTTGCGCCTTGCCCGCCGGTTCGCCACTGGTGGCACCGCCTGCGGCCTGCGCCGGGTTCGACGCCGGCGAGGCGCCGTCGCGCTTGCCGCCGCGCGGTTTGCGTGCCCCCTGGCGGCCACGGGCTTGAGCGGCGGCGGTGGGCGCCCCTTCGGCGCCGGGCGCCTGGCCGTTCGACGTTTCGCCGGACGGCGTGCCCTGCGAAGCGTCGGACGCGGCAAATTCGCCCGCGCCGCCGTCGTCGCCCTCGCGCTTGGCTTGCTGCGCCGCGCGGCGACGCGCGATCAGACTACGCGGCCCGCGACGCAAGCCGCGGCGCGACGCCTTGTCGTCACCACCCTCGCCTTCCGGCGCACGTGCTTCGGCACCGGCATCGCGTGCGTGCAGGTCCTGGGATTCTTCGTTCTGTTTCAACACAACCTCATTGGAAAACGGGATCGTTGCGGGCCGGCAAGTTGCGCTGCCCTGATCCGTGTTCGCACCATGAATGCGCGGCAAATCCTTGCCGCGACTTCGTTCTTATCGCTAGTGGCCCTGCTGTTGCGCGTGACGCAATGCGCTGGCGCCTCAGGTGCCCGTGACGAGAGTCTTGTCGTCCCCGTCGTTCTCGTCGTCATCCATCCCACCGGACATGGGCTGACCGGTGGCGGCTTCGTTCGCTGCCGGGTCGACAGCGCGCGGGGAAACCTCCTGCGCGACCGGCGCCGCGGGACCATCCGCCTGCGTCGGTGCATCGTTTGCTTCACTTGCGAGGTACTGCGCATCTTGCGGCGGACCGCCGGCTTCCTTAGCCGCAGCCCCCGAATCTTCGGAAATTTCCTCAGCGCCGTGACGGCCCTCAACCTCCCGACCGATCTCATCAACAGACGCTTCACCTTGCGGCGCGGCGACCTGCTCACTGACGCGTCCCGCCTGCACGAGTTCCTCGCCATCCGTCGGAATTGCCCCGACATCGGCGCCGACATCGCCATCGGCGGCGCCAGGCGCCGCCTCGGATACGCCGGAGTCTGCCGCATCCGCGGGGGCGTCGCCTTCGGCCATGACCGCGTCGAGCAAAACGTCTTCCGTCACCGCATCGTCGCCGGAAGTTGGCCGTTGACCTTCGGGCAGGCCCTGCGCGAGCGGCAGGTCGTCGGCGCAATCCTGCGCCAAACGCGCCAGGGCTTCGGCATCGGCCACCGGCGCGTCGTCAGACGCCGCGTCGTCTCCCGTCTCGCCCTCGGCCCGCTCGCCGAACTCGATGTTCTGCTGCGCGAGCAGGTCGATTTGCGCTTGCGCCGCCGGGTCCTCGAGCGGCGGCAGCGCATCGAGCGCGCGCAGCCCGAGGTCGTCGAGAAAGTCCTTGGTCGTGGCGTACAGGCCGGGGCGCCCCGGCACATCGCGATGACCGATCACCTCGATCCAGCCACGGTCTTCGAGCTGCTTGATGATCTGCGTATTGACCGTCACGCCGCGAATTTCCTCGATATCGCCACGCGTGACCGGCTGGCGATATGCAATGATCGCAAGCGTCTCCATCACGGCACGCGAATACTTCGGCGGCTTCTCCGGATTGAGACGGTCAAGGTATTCGCGCATGCGCGGACGACTCTGGAAACGCCAGCCGGTGGCCAGCGCCACCAATTCCACACCGCGGCCGTCCCATTGCATGCGGATTTCCTCGAGTAGCGCGCGCACCGTGTCACCAGACACGGCGTCATTGAAGAGTTTGCGCAGATCGCCGACCTTGAGCGGCTCCTGCGCGCAAATCAACGCGGTCTCGAGGACGAGTTTCGCCTCTTGGGTATTCATGTGCGACTAAGCAAACCGGGGGCTTGGCAACCCGGAATCAGGAATAAATGGATGCTTGGAACACGAGAAACGGTCGTAGATCGAAAAAACAACCGCTTCGCATAAGCGCGCGCCCGTTTGTGTTCGGTCGTAGTGACGGCGGCGCAACCTGGATGCTTCGAAACGACCTGCCGGGAAAACGCCCAGGCCGATGGTGCGGCGAGACGGACGTCCGGTATGTGCGCAATTATTACTGAAACACTGTCGCCCGTAAAGCGTCGTGCAAACCCTCGCCATTCCTGGCGCGGAATCGACAGGTCGACGCCCCATGGTAAACTCTCAAAATAACTTCAGGGGCCTTCATGACCACAGAAATCGGTCGCATTCCCGTCGTCCAGCCCCGCTGTTCCACTTGCTCGCTGGGCCAGTTCTGCCTGCCCGTCGGCATTCCGGAAGCGGAACTGGAACGACTGGATGCACTCGTGAGCGAGCGCCGTCGCCTCAAGAAAGGCGAGGTGCTCTATCACGCCAACGATGACCTGAGCGCCGTCTATGGCATCCGCTTCGGGTCGCTCAAAAGCTGCGTCACGGCGCCCGACGGCCGTGAGCAGGTCGTCGGCTTCCACCTTCAGGGCGAGTTGATCGGCCTGGACGCGGTGGCCGACAGTCATCACCCCACCACCGCCATTGCGCTCGAGGACAGCGAGCTGTGCATCGCGCGTTTCGGCGAACTGGAGACGCTTTCGCGTCAGGTGCCGTCGCTGCAACGCCAGTTGCATCGTCTGATGAGCCAGGAAATCCGCAACGAGCATCAGCAGCTTCTCGCCCTGGGCACCATGCGCGCCGAGGAGCGGCTCGCGGTCTTCCTGCTCAACCTCTCCGAGCGTTTGTCGGCGCGGGGCTACGCCGCCAACGAATTCGTCCTGCGCATGAGCCGCGAAGAAATCGGCAGTTTCCTCGGCCTCAAGCTCGAGACGGTCAGCCGCCTGTTCTCGCGCTTCGCGCAAAACGGCATGATCGAAATCCGCCAGCGGCACGTCAAGATCATCGACGCCGTCGCCCTGCGCGAACTCGCCGGCGTCTCCGGCATTCACTGCTGAGACCGGTCACCGGGGGCGCGCAGGCGTCCCCGCCCTCGGTTTGCCTCGCACGCCCCCTTCACCGGTTACGCTTCCCCGCGTTACCCCCATACGCTACCGGCCAAAGACGCCCGCCGCCTTGCGCCAGATCAAGAGACACGCACTGCTGCCGTCAGACGCTCGACGTTCGACAAGCCCGGGCAAACCCTCCATAATCGTCGGCGCGATCGCCGGACGGCGCATTTGCCGCCCGACGCCAAATCCCGACGGAGGCCGCCGTTATGCCCGCTGCCATTTTTCTGAGTCCGGAAGACGCCGAGCACGCCTATTACGAGGCGCTGCGCACGGGCGACCCCGACGCGCTGATGGACGTCTGGTCGGAAGATGAGGAAGTCGTTTGCATCCATCCGTCCGGCCCCCGGCACGTAGGCCCCGCGGCCGTGCGCAGCAGCTGGCGGCAGATCCTGGCCAACGGCGGGCTATCGGTGTCGGTCAGTCACCTTCAGGTGGCCCGCAATCCACTATGTGCCGTGCATAACGTGCTCGAGCAGATCCAGGTGGAATCACACCCCGAAGCGCGCTACGCCTTCGTACTCGCCACGAACGTCTACCTGAAGGAGGCGGACGGCTGGCGGCTCGTGCTGCATCACGCCAGTCCCGCGATCGGACACGAAGATAACGGCGCGACGCTCGCCCGCACGCATCACCTTCACTGAGGCACTCGCGCCGCCGGCCGCTGGCCGCTGGCCACTCATGCACCTGAGCCACGCTACGAGGCGTCGAGCCGCGCATCCCAGTACGGCACCGGCCCGGGGCCGAAGCGGGTCTGCAGAAACTCGATCAGCGCGTGCGTCTTGGGTGGCACGAATACCCGACTGGGGTAGACGGCCCAGATGGCGACGTCTTCAGCCAGTGGATAGGCAGGCAGTACCGGCACCAGGTCACCGCGCTGCAGGTGCGTGCCGACGTCCCACGTCGATTTCAGCGCGATTCCCATGCCCGCGAGCACCGCGTCGCGCAGCACCTCGCCGTTATCGGAAACCAGTCGCCCGCCCACTCGCACGTTCAACTCCCCGCCCGGCGTGACGAACCGCCAATCGCGCTGCCCCGCCAGAATCAGACACTCGTGCGAGGCGAGATCGCCCGGATGCTTCGGCGTGCCGTGGGCCGCCAGATACGCGGGCGACGCGCACAGCGTGCGACGATTGCTCGCGAGCTTGCGGGCCACGAGCGTTGAGTCGCGCAGCGCCCCGACGCGAATCGCCAGGTCGACGCCCTCTTCCAGCAGATCGACCACGCGATCGGTCAACCGAAAGTCCAGCGAAATCCCGGGGTAGCGATCGAGAAACGCGGGCAAGGCGGGCGAGACATGCTGACGACCGAACGACGAGGAGCACGACACCCGCAAACGTCCCTGCGGCGCCGCGCGCCCCTGCCCAACACTCGCCAGCGCCTGTGCCTCGGCTGTCAGCAACGTCTGTGCCTGTGCGAGAAACGCTTCCCCCTCTTGCGTGAGCGCCACGCGTCGGGTCGTGCGATGCAGCAGACGCGCCCCAAGTCTGGCCTCGAGTTGCGCCAGCCGGGTGCTGGCCGTGGCAGGCGAAAGCCCCCGTTCGCGCCCGGCCGCCGAGACATTGCCCAGCGCCGCCACGCGAACGAACAACGCCACGGTATCGAGGTCCAACGCCATTTAACGGATTCTCCGAAAAATCTTTTCGACATTATGCGAATTTTCAACGCAATCGACTAGCGGTAGTCTTTCGCTATCGCTTCGCGTGGTCCGCCGACGACATCCGGCCGGCCGCCCAAACTTGATGGAGAGTGCATATGAAAGCCGTTGGATTGACCCGTTACCTGCCGATAGACGATCCCGAATCCCTCGTTGACGTCGAATTGCCGACCCCCACCCCTGCGGGGCGCGACATCCTGGTCAAAGTGGAGGCGATCTCGGTCAATCCGGTCGACACCAAGGTGCGCGCCCCGAAAGACAAGATCGAAGCCACGCCGCGCGTACTCGGATGGGACGCCGCGGGCACGGTGGCCGCGGTCGGCCCGGACGTCACGCTCTTCCGGGTAGGCGATCCCGTGTATTACGCGGGCAGCATCACCCGCGCGGGCGCGAACAGCGAGTTCCATCTGGTGGATGAGCGCATCGTCGGCCACATGCCCGCGTCGCTCGACTTCGTGAATGCGGCCGCCCTGCCGCTCACGACGATCACGGCCTGGGAAGCACTGTTCGACCGCCTCGGGGTGGCGCCCGATGGCAGCGATGAAGGAAAGTCGGTGCTGATCGTCGGCGGCGCGGGCGGTGTCGGCTCCATTGCCATTCAGCTTGCCAGGCGCGTGGCGAGGCTGACGGTCGTGGCCACGGCGTCGCGGCCAGCGTCGGCCGACTGGTGCCGTCAGCTCGGCGCACAACACGTGATCGACCACTATCGTGACATGCCGGCGCAGTTGCTGGCGGCAGGCGTGCCGCAGGTGGACTATGTCCTGTGCCTGAACGACACCGACGAGCACTTCGCGGCATTGGCACAGGCCGTCGCACCGCAGGGCAAGATCTGTTCGATCGTGGAGAACGCCCGGCCGCTGGACATCGGCCTGCTCAAGAACAAGAGCGCCACCTTCGTGTGGGAGTTCATGTTCACGCGCGCCATGTACGAGACGCCCGACATGATTGCGCAGCACAAGCTGCTCACCGAAGTTGCGCGCCTGGTCGACGCCGGCACCCTTCGCACCACGCTCGGTGAGGTGATCGGTCCGATCAACGCCGTCAACCTGCGGCGCGCCCACGCCCAGCTCGAAGGCGGACGTACCATCGGCAAGCTCGTCCTGAGCGGCTTCTGAGTCGCCGCGGATCGGCTTGACGGCGGAGCGGCCGGGCGGGTTGGCGGTCTCATGGCTGAACGGTTCAGCCGCGATGACGTCACTGCGCCGAAGGCGCCGTTGCTTCGGGCAAGGCGGCGGCGTCCGCCGGATGGACGATCTCCCCGCCGAGCGCCTTCACGCCGGCCAACAGGCGCTCGAATGCAGCGCCGACGAGCGCGGGATCGCCCTTCACACCCAGGTCGATGTGACGGCGCGCGTACACCGGGCCGCGCTGCGCGTCGCCCACGCTCGGCAGGCTGAACACCTTTACCCCCGGATATTCGGCCTCGATAGCCTCCATGAGGGGCGTGAGCGTGGATTCAGCCAGCCCGAAGACCAGGACCGAGCGCTCGGCGTGCTTGGTGAGGTGGTGCAGATCCGCGTAACAGGTGTCGAGCACCCAGGCCATCATCGGCCAGGCCATCACGGGGAACCCCGGCATGAAATGGTGGTGGTCGATGGAGAACCCGGGGATCTTGTTGTATGGGTTGGGCAGCACGCGCGCGCCGACCGGAAATTCGCCCATCTTGAGGCGGTGCCGGTTATCGGGCTGCGTCATGTCGGCGCGGCCGTCCGGACTCGTGTCGGCGATGCGCTCCATGATGAGTGCCTCGGCCTCCGGGGTGAGCACCAGCGGCACGTTGAGCGCGGCCGCGGCACATTGACGCGTGTGATCGTCCGGCGTGGCGCCGATGCCGCCCGTCACGAAAACGATGTCGTCGCTCGCGAACGTGCGTTTCAGGGTGGCGGTGATGCGCGCGGGATCATCTCCCACGTACTCGGCCCAGCCGAGCTGCATGCCACGCTCCGTGAGCAGTTCGATGACCTTGGGCAGATGCTTGTCCTGGCGGCGTCCCGAGAGAATCTCGTCGCCGATGATGATGATGCCGACCGCCATGATGCTTCCTTTTCTTGTCGTCAGGGCCTTGGGGGAGAGAAAAGCGCGGCGCCGCCGGAATTCAGATGACGAAGGGAGAACCCGGCAGCACGCGGTGTGACGATTGTGCCACTTTCAGGGCGAACCGTTGGGGCTGCCCGGAGGGGGCAGCGCCGGGGGCAGGTCTTCGGTCTCCGGCGGGGCGTCGTCGACCACCGGCAATACCGTGCCGGCGAGCGTCGGCTCATGCCGGGCGTCCTCCGCGCGCAGGCGCGCGAGTGCGCGCAGGCAGTAGTGGGCGAACCACAACGCCGAGAAGACGAAGATCACCACGTAGAGCCAGATCGCGAGCAGTGCGATGACCGGGAACAGCACGATCATGATGACCGAAGAGACCCACAGCAACGTGGGCAGCGAGCCGAGCAACCCGGTCGCCACGCCGATCACGAGCAGCGGCAAACGCTTCTCCCGCACGATGCGGCGTCGCTCCTCGGCTGTGGCGTGGTACGCGAGCGCGTCGTAGGTCATCACGCGGTAAGTTAGCCAGCCCCACAGCAGCGGCGGCACGATGGCGAAGAATGGCGGCACGAGCCATAACGGCAGTGTGACGAGCGCGGCGAGGAGGAAGATGAACGTGGCCCCAAGCGACTGCCCGAGGCTGCCCCAGAACGAGCCGCCCTGACGTGCCTCGAGATGAATGAAGTGCCGGCGCGAGAGATGGCGCAACACCGCAGGCATCGACCATCCCGCAATGAGCAGCAGCGACGTGACCACGATCAGCGGCACGAGCAGCGCCACCAGAATGAACGGAGCGAGCGCCATGCGCACGCTGTCCACACCGAAGAAGCCGAAGAAGCGGTAGATCCACTGGGTGAATTCCCACTGCTCGAGCCACACGCGCAGGAAGTCGGTGAACGGCTCCCAGCCGAACCAGATCACGGCACCCCAGATCAGTCCGGAGACGACGAAGGGCATGGCGGTGAGCCAGAGCATGCGCGGGTGCAGCAGGCTCACGAGCGCGCGCCCGAGCGCGCGAAGGATATCGTTCATGCAGAAACAGGACCGGGCGTCGACGACGCCCGGCGAGTGAAGCCCTTACGGCAATGCCCCGATGTTACAGCACCGGCGCACGGTCGTAGAAATAGATCCCGTGCGGCGAGCGTCCGACGGCAATCGTATTGATCAGCTTGCGCGAGGCCAGGTCGATGATGCCGACCTTGCGCGCCCAGCGGAACGTGACCCACAGCGTCTTCTTGTCGGCCGAGAGCTCCATGTCGTCGGGGCCGGGCAGCAGGCCGGTAATGTTGCCGACATTCGTGAGCGCGTCCTGATCGATGATGCTGATCGTGCTCGACACGCGATTGGAGATCAGCACGTGCTTGCCGTCGGCGAGCGACCGGAAGTTGTGCGCGCCCCTTCCGGTCGGGATCGTCTTGATCACCTTCCGGGCGCGCCAGTCGACCACGGCCGCGTAGTCGGCGCCGGTCATGCCCACGAGCAGGTACTTGTCGTTGGGCGTGAGCCACACGCCGGCGGGGCTGTCGCCCACTTTCAGCGTCCACAGCACCTTCTGGCTGGCCAGATCGATGGCGGCGATCTCGTTCGACTCCTGCAACGAGATGAACACGAGCTTGCTGTCCTGGGTGAAGACCAGGTGACTGGGCATCTTCTTGAGCGGGATGCGCTGGGCCACGCTCAGGTTCTTGCCATCGAAGCGGTAGACGTCCACGCGGTCGAGGCGCAGCGCGTTGGCCACGAACCACTTCTTGTCCGGCGAGAAGCCGATCTGGTACGGGTCTTCGATATTTTCGATCTTGCGCTGGATCTGTCCGGTCTTCGGATCGAGGAACACCAGGTTGTTGCCCACCGAGTTCGCCACGATGAGCGACTGGTTATCGGGCGTGGCCATCAGGTGATGCGGCTCCTTGCCCACCGGGAAGGTCTGGACGACCTTCTGCGTGGCCTTGTCGATGAGGCTCACGCTGGCGTCGGCCGAATTGAGCACGACCACCACGCTGTCGGGGGCCGGGGCTGCCGCCCGCGCCGGGCCGGCCAGCGCCGCCAGCCCCAGGGAAGCAGCCAGACCGGCGGCGATCAGAACTTTGCGCATTGCAGAATCTCTCGGGAGAAAAAGGTGCGGAGAATATCGGGAAACGTGGCCAACGACGCCGCAGGCGTCGCGAAACGCTGTCGCTATTGTAGGGCCGGAACCCCCTCGCGACGCGTCGGCGGCGCCCCTTTTTTGATCAGGCGAAACAACACTTCACCACTTTCTGACCCAGCGCAAACCGGCGCGGGGATTGCAGGCAAAAGTGGCGTCCGGGCGCACACGCCGAACGCCATCCCATGACCTGCCGTTGACGGCCGCCGATCAGCGCTGCAACGCCTCCCAGACCTTGTGCAGTCGCTTGACAGACACCGGCATCGGCGTGCGCAGTTCCTGTGCGAAAAGCGAGACGCGCAACTCTTCGAGCAGCCAGCGAAATTCGTCGAGTCGTGCATCGCCCTGATCCCGGCGTTGTGACGTGGCCCGTTGCCAGTTCTGCAACAACGGGCCCAGCTCGCTCATGGCACGCGCATCGCGCGACGGGTCGGCCTTGAGCTTGTCGATGCGCGCGGCCATCGCCTTGAGGTAACGCGGGAAGTGCGCCAACTGGGCGTAGGGCGTGTCGATCAGGAAACGCTTGCCGACCAGGCGTTGCAATTGCGCCGTGAGATCCGCGTGCGCCTGCGCGAACGGCTTTGCCTGCGCGAGCTTCTTCTGCAATGCCGCGTACTCGGCCAGGATCTGCCCGGCCAGACGTGCGATTTCCTGCGCGAGCAGCGTGAGACGTCCGCGCCCTTCGTCCTTGCGAGCGACGAACGAGGCGTTGTCGCTCGGCCAGGGCAGTTGAAGACACGCGCGCTCCAGCGCCAGATCGACGATCTGATCGCGCAATGCCTCCTGCGTGCCCAGGTGCAGGTACTGCATGGCCATCTGCTGCAGTCCGGGGATGTTTTTCTCCAGGTACTTCACCTGCTCGCGCAACTGAATCGCGAACAGTCGCCGCAGCCCCGCCCGATGCTGGCGTTGCGCCTCGTCCGGGTCGTCGAACACTTCGAGGTCGCAGTGATCGCCGCGATCGACCAGCGCGGGATAGCCGAACAGCGTCTGGCCGCCGCGGCGTATCTCGAGCATTTCCGGCAACTCGCCAAAACTCCACGTCGTCAGGTTGTCGTAGCGACCGGGCTCGACCGCCGCGGCGCCCGCCCCCGATGCAGCAGACGTACCGGATACGACCTGCGCGCCGGCCTTGCCATCGCTGCGCGGCGCGGGACCGCCACGTGACGGCGATTCGGTCACGGCACCGCCAGTGGGTGTGGCGCCGCTTCGGGCAGCCAACGCCTGGAATGTGCGCTGCGCCTGCTGCCCGAGTTCGGCACGCAACTGCGAGAGATTGCGGCCCATTCCGAGTTGACGGCCATGCTCGTCGATCACCTTGAAGTTCATCGACAGGTGCGCCGGGAGCATTTCCAATTTGAAATCGCTCGACTTGAGCATGACGCCGGTCTGCTCGCGCGCATCGGCCATCAGCGCGTCGAGCAGTGCGCCCTGGCCGAACGTGGCGCGATCGAGAAACCCGGCCGCGTATTCGGGCAACGGCACGAAGTGACGGCGCAGCTTCTGCGGCAGCGACTTCATCAGCAGGTGCGCCTTCTCCTTGAGCATGCCCGGCACGAGCCATTCGCAACGACGTGCGTCGACCTGGTTGAGCGCGTAGAGCGGAACGGCCAGGGTGACCCCGTCGCGCGGCGACCCCGGTTCGAAGTGGTAAGTGAGCGCCATTTCGACGCCGGCGATCGCCGTCTTCTTCGGGAACAGGTCGGTCGTGACACCCGCGGCCTCGTGGCGCATCAGGTCGTCACGTACGAGGTAGAGCAGTCTGGGCGTGCCCTTGGACGTCTCGCGATACCAGTGCTCGAAGCTGGCGCCGTCGTACAGGCCGGCGGGCACGTGTGCGTCGTAGTAGGCGTAGATCAATTCGTCGTCGACGAGCACGTCCTGACGCCGCGACTTGTGTTCGAGCTGTTCGATGTCCGCGATCAGCTTGCGATTGTGCGCGTAGAACGGCAGCTTCGTTTCCCAGTCGCCCTCGACAAGCGCGCTGCGGAGGAATATCTCGCGGGCGCGACGCGGATCTCGCGGGCCGAAGTTCATGCGACGGCGGGCGTAGATCGTCAGCCCGTAGAGCGTGCCGCGCTCATACGCCGTGACTTGCGCGGCCTTCTTTTCCCAGTGGGCGTCGGACAGCGAGGTCTTCACGAGGTGCTTGCCCACACGCTCGATCCATTCCGGCTCGATGCGCGCGATGCAGCGCGCGTACAACCGGCTCGTCTCCACGAGTTCGCCGGCCATGACCCAGCGCCCCGCCTTTTTCACGAGTGACGAGCCCGGCCAGATGTGGAACTTGATGCCGTGCGCGCCAAGGAAGTGCGGATCGTCGTCGGCCTTGCAGCCGATGTTGCCGAGCAAACCGGCGAGCAGCGCGAGGTGCACTTGCTCGTACGTGGCTTCGGACTCGTTGAGGCGCCAGCCCTGCTCGCGCACCACGGTCAGCAACTGGCTGTGAACGTCGCGCCATTCGCGCAGACGCAGTTGCGAGAGGAAATTCTCGCGGCAGGCCTGCGTCAATAGCCGGTTCGACTTCTTGTGGGCCACCGCCTCCTCGAACCACTTCCAGATCTTGAGCCAGGAGAGGAATTCGGACTTCTCGTCCGCGAATTTGCGGTGGGCGTTGTCGGCGGCATCCTGGGCTTCGATGGGCCGGTCGCGCGGGTCCTGCACGGCCAGTCCGCTCGCGATGATGAGGACTTCGCGCAGCGACTGCTGGTCGCGCGCGGCCAGGATCATGCGCCCGACACGCGGATCGAGCGGCAAACGTGCCAGCTCACGGCCAAGCGGCGTGAGCTGGTTGGCGTCATCGACCGCCCCCAGTTCGCCAAGCAACTGGTAGCCGTCGGCAATCGCGCGGCCGGGCGGCGGCTCGATGAACGGGAATTCCTCGACTTTCGACAGGCGCAGCGACTGCATGCGCAGAATCACCGCGGCGAGCGACGAGCGCAGAATCTCCGGGTCGGTGAAGCGCGCGCGCGACTGGAAGTCGGCTTCGTCGTACAGGCGAATACAAACGCCGTCGGCCACGCGACCGCAACGCCCTGCGCGCTGATTGGCCGCGGCCTGCGAGATCGACTCGATCTGAAGCTGCTCCACCTTGTTGCGGTAGGAGTAGCGCTTCACGCGCGCGGTGCCGGCATCGACCACGTAGCGGATGCCCGGTACGGTGAGCGAGGTCTCGGCCACATTGGTCGCGAGCACGATGCGACGGGCGTTCGACGGCTTGAAAACGCGTTCCTGTTCGGCGGCGGACAGGCGCGCGAAGAGCGGCAGAATCTCCGTGTGCGGCGGATGATGTTTGCGCAGCGCCTCCGCCGCTTCGCGAATTTCGCGCTCGCCGGGCAGGAACACGAGCACGTCGCCCGACCCCTCGCGACAAAGTTCGTCCACGGCGTCGACGATACCGTCCATGAGATCGCGCTCACGATCGCGGGCGCTGGCGCGACTGTTCTCGCGACCTTCCGCGTTGGCGATGCGAGCGTCATCCTGAATCGGCCGGTAGCGCACTTCCACCGGGTACAGCCGGCCGCTCACTTCGATGACGGGTGCCGGGCGCAGGGTCTCGCCTTCACCGGTGCCGAAGTGGCGTGCGAAGCGGTCCGCATCGATGGTGGCCGACGTGATGATGACCTTCAGGTCCGGACGCCTGGGCAGCAACTGCTTCAGATAGCCCAGCAGGAAGTCGATGTTGAGGCTGCGTTCGTGCGCCTCGTCGATGATGATGGTGTCGTAAGCACGCAACAGCGGGTCGGTCTGCGTCTCGGCTAGCAGGATGCCGTCGGTCATCAACTTGACCGATGCCCCATTGGACAGCGTGTCGTTGAAACGCACCTTGAAGCCGACGATTTCGCCGAGCGGGGTGCCGAGTTCGTCCGCGATGCGGCGCGCGGTGGCCGACGCGGCGATGCGCCTCGGCTGCGTATGCCCGATCAGGCCGGTGCCGCCGGCGCCGAGGCCACGCCCGAGCGCGAGGCAAATCTTCGGCAGTTGCGTGGTCTTGCCCGAGCCGGTCTCGCCGCTCACGATCACCACCTGATGGTCGGCGACGGCGCGTGCGATCTCCTCGCGGCGTCCGGACACCGGCAGCGCTTCGGGGAACGTGATTTCGGGCACGCGGTTGGCGGCGGCCTGCCGCGCGGCGAGGCGCTCGGCATCGCGCGCGGCACGCTCGGCCGGCGACGGACGGCGTGAGGCCGTCGCGGGGTTGGCCGGCCCCTGTGCGGCTTGCGTCGCGCGATCGCCCGCGTTGACGCCCGCCTCGCCGCCGCGATCCGGTTGGCGGGAGCGTCCGGGGCGATGGCCCGCGTTCGCAGGCGCGCCGCCCGGTTTGGGCGTCGTTTGCGATTGCACCGAGTCCCTGGGTTGGGCTCGCGTTTGCCCCGGCGCCGTCACTTTCGGCTTCGGGGGCTGAGATTGTCGATTTCGTTCATCACTTGCCATGGGCGCGCATTATATAATCTGCGCATGTTTGCGCACGTACACCCATGCTGACCGAACCCGACCCCGACGTACAAGACGAAGAGACCGCCCACCAAGCCCAGTTCGTGGACTGGCTGCGATCGGTCGCCCCCTACATCCATGCGTTTCGCGACAAGACGTTCGTGGTTGCCTTCGGCGGCGAGCTCGTCGCGGCGGGCGGACTGGACTCCCTGATACAGGACGTCGCCCTGCTGTGCGCCATGGGCATGCACATCGTGCTGGTACACGGCT
Organism: Pandoraea morbifera; assembly: GCF_902459575.1. Lineage (NCBI taxonomy): Bacteria > Pseudomonadati > Pseudomonadota > Betaproteobacteria > Burkholderiales > Burkholderiaceae > Pandoraea > Pandoraea morbifera. The sequence goes on along the minus strand of NZ_CABPSD010000010.1, from coordinate 40,317 downwards.
CGCGACCGCAGGTCGAGGAGCAGATGCGCCTGCGACACATCGAGTCGCACTTTTCGCAGCAGTTGCGCATCACCGATGCCGCCGCGCTCGAAGCGGTCAAGGAAGCGGCCGGCGAGTTGCGCCTGGACATCGAAGCGTCGATCAGCCAGGGGCTACCGAATACGCCGATGGGCAACGCACGCATCAGCGTGGTCTCGGGTAACTTCGTCACGGGCCGCCCGGTCGGCATCGTCGACGGTGTCGACTTCCAGCACACGGGCGTGGTCCGCAAGGTCGACGCGGAATCGATCCGCCTCTCGCTGGCCAACGGCAAGATCGTGCTGCTCTCGCCGCTGGGCTTTTCGCCCACGGGTCAGTCGTTCAATCTGACGATGGAAGACGTGGCGTCGTCGGCCGCCATTGCGTTGCGCGCCGACAAGCTGATCTTCATTACCGAGACGCCCGGCGTTCTCAACGAATACAACGAGTTGCAGCGCGAGCTCACGCTCGAGGACGCCCAGCGCATGCAGTCGCAGGGCACGCTCGACCGGGATTCGGCGTTCTATCTGAAGTACGCCACGCGCGCGTGCCGCGCCGGCGTGGGCCGCGCCCACATCGTGCCGTTCTCGCTCGACGGCAGCATGCTGCTCGAGCTGTTCTCGCACGACGGCGTGGGCACGATGATTTCGTACGAGAATCTGGAAAGCCTGCGCGAAGCCACGATCGACGACGTCGGCGGCATCCTGCAACTGATCGAACCGCTCGAAGCCGACGGCACCCTGGTGCGCCGCGGCCGCCATCAGCTCGAACGCGACATCGATCACTTCTCGGTCATCGAGCACGACGGACGCCTGTTCGGCTGCGCCGCGCTCTACCCCTACCCGAGCGAGCGCATCGGCGAGATGGCCTGCCTGACCGTCGATCCGGAAGCGCAGGGCTCGGGCGACGGCGAACGCCTGCTCAAGCACATCGAGCAACGTGCCCGTGCACGCGGACTGGAACGTCTGTTCGTGCTCACGACCCGCACGGAGCACTGGTTCCTCAAGCGAGGCTTCGTCAAGGCCGGTGTGGACGACCTCCCGGCCGACCGCCGCCGCCTGTACAACTGGCAGCGCCGCTCGCTGGTGCTCATCAAGAAGCTGTAATTCAGGACGGCCGGGCGCGCAATCATCGGCATCCGTCGGTGCCCTTGCATATTGCGGCCCTGCCCCCATTTCCGGATATCGGCCGCCGCTTCGCCCGAGCCGTCCGTCGACATGACGCGGCCCACGTGGCAAGCCCGGCTTCCACTCAAGCCTCAACAAAGACTACGAAGGAGTCCTCCCATGGCCCGCATGGTTCAATGCATCAAGCTCGGCAAAGAAGCCGAAGGTCTCGATTTCCCCCCGATGCCCGGTGAACTCGGCAAACGCCTCTGGGAAAGTGTCTCCAAGGAAGCCTGGGCCGGCTGGCTCAAGCAACAGACCATGCTCATCAACGAAAACCGCCTGAACATGGCCGACCCGCGCGCGCGCCAGTACCTCGTGAAGCAAACCGAGAAGTACTTCTTCGGCGACGGCGCCGATGTGGCGCAAGGCTACGTTCCACCGACTTCGGAATAAGCCACCCTCTCCCGCGGCCCGACTCCGTCGCGCGGACCGCTCCGGGCCCTCGCCAGGAGATTGCACGTGCGCCGCGCGAAGCGGCGCACCGGGCATTGGAGCCGATTGAATGGAAGCGCCGGAGCCGACCGCCTGTCAGCCGGCCCGGGCAGGACCGCCCTCGGTCTGGATGCCTGCGGATCGGGCACCGCAATGGTGGCAAAAGTGGGCGAACGCGTTCTTGCGCGTACGGCACGCGCCGCAACGGTCGAACAGGCAAATGCCGCAATGCACGCAGAAGTCCCGGTCGGGGTCATCAAGCTTCACCGGCCGCTCGCACCCCGGACATACGGACTTGGCCAGTCGTGCCTGTGCCAGATCGTAAGACAGCGTCTTGCGCCGCTCTTCGTCCGGCAATTGTTCTTCCGCCTTCTGCTTCGCCAGATAGCGCTGCAGCGACACGATGGCGTAGCGTCCGACCAGAATCGTGAGCACGATACCCACGAGGTAGCGCACGTAGCCGCCGTAGTCCGGCAGATAGGGGACCAGCTCCACGAAGAACGCGAATAGCGCAAAGAAGATGAAGCCCCAGACGAACGGCCACCACGTGCTCTTGCGCTGACGTACGAACAGCCAGCCCGCCACGGCAAGCAACGGCAAGGTCAACGCCAGCCGGATGCCGAACACCTTCAGTTCCTGCGAACGCTGGATCGCCGCGAGGCGCTCACCCGCGTCGGCATTGAGGGCATAGCGCGTCGCACGCGCCGACTGCAGGCCGCGTTGCGCCTCGAGCTGCTTCGCTTCGAGCGCATCGACCTGCGTTTGCGCGTCGCGCTGCGCGGCCTTGAGCGAATCGAGCGCCCGCGTGCGGGCTACCAGTTCGGCATCCTGACTGGACTGGGCCGTGGCCGTACGCGTGGCCACCCAGTCGTTGAACGATTCGCGTGCATTGCGATAGGCCGTGCTGCGCGCCTTGAGCTGCAGCCGCGCCGTCTCCAGCTGGCTCTGCACGTCTTCAAGCTGGGTTTCCGCCTGTTTGATCGCCGCATCGGCGCGATCGGCCTGTGCGCGATCGACGAACGAATCGAGCGTGGGCGCTGGCGCGACGCCCGGCAATTTGTCGACGACAAGACCGCCCAGACCGATCAGAAATACCGCGAACAGTACGGCGATCAACCATAGTCCGCGGCGGAACCAGGTTTCGGGAAGACGACGTGATCCAGCCATCCTGCCCTCCCGGTATCAGTTTTTGTAGTCGATGGTGCGCACCCCTTGCGGTGTGCCCATCAGCGTGATGTCCGCGCCGCGCTTTGCGAACAGGCCGACCGTGACCACGCCGGCGATCTGATTGACCTGCGTCTCGAAGGCCACGGGATCGAGAATCTGCAGACCGTGCACGTCGAGAATGGTGCAGCCGTTGTCGGTCACGTACGGACTGCCGTCCGCGCGCACGCGCGCCTGCGGCTTGCCGCCGAGGGCGACGAGTTCACGCGCCACGCTGGCCTGGGCCATCGGAATGACTTCCACCGGCAACGGGAAAACGCCGAGCACGGCCACTTCCTTGGAGGCGTCGACGACGCACACGAACTGCCTGGCCACCGAAGCCACGATCTTCTCGCGCGTGAGCGCGCCGCCACCGCCCTTGATCATGTGCCCCAGGGCATTGATCTCGTCGGCGCCGTCGACGTAGACGGGCAGGCTTTCGATCTGGTTGAGATCGAACACTTCAATGCCATGCTTGCGCAGGCGCTCCGTGCTGGCCTCGGAGCTCGACACGGCGCCGCGATAGCGGCCCTTGTGCGCGGCAAGCGCGTCGATGAAGCAATTGGCGGTGGACCCGGTGCCCACGCCGATCACGCTGCCCTCGGGCACGTGCTGGTTCACATAGTCGGCAGCGGCCTGGCCGACCAGGCGTTTGAGTTCGTCCTGGGTCATGGGGAATTCCGGCAAAGTTTGGTAAAGTCGGAAGTTTACCGGAGTCGGGCCCGACGCGCCGTCTTTTGCGTCCTTTGAATGTCCTTTGAGCGTCCCTTGAACGTCTCGAGGGCGCCATCCGGGCGTCGCCCGAACGCCATCCGGCCTCTCGCCGGACTTCATGTCACGCAGTGCATCTCTCGCAAGGCCGTCCTCATGAATCAGCTCGACACCCTCAAGCGCCACACCATCGTCGTGGCCGACACCGGCGACTTCCAGGCGATGGACGCCTACAAGCCGCAAGACGCCACCACCAACCCCTCGCTGATCCTCGGCGCGGTGCAGAAGGACGCCTACCGCCCGATGCTCACGCGCGTCGTCGCCGAGCACCGTGCCGAATCGACGGACGAGATCATCGACCGCCTGCTGATCGCCTTCGGGCGTGAAATTCTCGACATCGTGCCGGGCCGGGTATCGACGGAAGTCGATGCCCGCCTGTCGTTCGACACGGCCGGCACGGTCGCCCGCGCGCGCAAGCTCATCGCGATGTACCAAGCCGAAGGCATCGAGCGCGATCGCGTGCTCATCAAGATCGCGTCGACATGGGAAGGGATTCGCGCGGCAGAAATCCTGGAGCGCGACGGGATCCGCTGCAACATGACGCTGTTGTTTTCGCTGGTGCAGGCCGCCGCCTGCGCCGAGGCTGGCGCCCGGCTGATCTCGCCGTTCGTGGGCCGCATCTACGACTGGTACAAGAAGTCGGCGGGCGCCAACTGGGACGAAGCGGCCAATGCGGGGGTGAACGACCCCGGCGTGCGCTCGGTCGCGTCGATCTATCGCTACTACAAACACTTCGGGTACGACACCGAAGTCATGGGCGCAAGCTTCCGCTCGACCGGCCAGATCCTTGCACTTGCCGGGTGCGACCTGCTCACCATCAGCCCCGCGCTGCTCGAACAACTGCGCACGACCGAAGGGGAAGTGCCCCGAGCGCTCGATCCGAAGGAAGCGCGCTCGGCCGCCGTCGATCGCGTGAGAACCGACGAGCCGTCGTTCCGCTTCGCCCTGAACGACGACGCCATGGCCACGGAGAAGCTCGCCGAGGGCATTCGTGCGTTCGCCGCCGACGCCGTCAAGCTCGAAGGCCTGATCGACGCCGCTCGCTGAAGCCGGTCCGGCGTTGCGACACCACGGCGCGTCTCGTGCGAGCGCCGTCGATCGCGCAGGCGGCGCCAGACTTGCCTGAAGCGTCGGGAGCGGGCGAATAATAGAAGTGACTCGACGTTGCACCGGCGACACTGGAAGCGTCAATCACTTCTTGCCGCATGACAGGCCGAGGGCCCGCCGAGTCGGTTACCCGGCGGCGTGACGTCTGTTCGCGCTTCGCCCCTTGATTTCAGCAAGCCGTCACGGGCAATCGCCCACACCGCCGGCGTCCGCGCAGATGCCGACGCCGCCGCAGACCCGCTCAAACGTCCCGCATCCGGCTTTCGACGACGACCTGGCTACCGTCGGTACGTCGCGATCCACGCCCTGTGGCGCGCCCTCGCTCGTCGCGTTCGTATCGCCGCGAAAGCCGTCCGACTTCGTCGTCTCGGCCGCGGGGACACCGCCGGTGGGCTCGTCCCCGGCCATCCGGCGTCTTGGCTTCGACGCCCCGACGGGCACCGAATCCTCGGCGGCCTCATTGTCGCGCGTCACCGTTCGTCCAGCGTTCGCAAGGACCTTGGCGTCCGCGCACGGGGACAAGGACGATGCGGCGGGTGCGAGATCGACTGCGCCCCCCTTCTATGTCTTCGTGCAGGACGGCAGATACCTCAAGGCGAATGCAACCGGAAAGCAAGTGTCGCCGCTGTCCCGAAAGGAGGCGGAACGACTCGGTTTGCCGCCGGCGCCCGCGCTGAGCGGGACGATTCACGGCACCATCGACACCGTCAGTCCCACGCCCCTGCCGCTCGCCAAGGACGGCAGCCGCCTCGTTCCGGTGACGCTGTTCGACCTCGTCCAGGAGGTCCCGTACGAGCGCGAGGTCCATGGCCTGCAATTTGCCGATCGTCAGGCAACGGTCGTGGTCCAGGCCGATTCCGGCCGGTTGTATGCCTGCGCGTCGGCGCACCAACGCTGCGGCACTGGCGCCTTTCGCGAACTCGACCCGGAAGTCCCGGACGACCAGCAGTTCATCGACGCCTTCCATGAATGCCGGCAACAGCTCAAGGCCACGCCCTCGTCGCTCGGGAACGACGGCAGCTTCCGCAATATCGTTCGCCATATCGAACAGCGCATCGCGCAGCCGACCGCGCCATGGAACGCCAACGCCACTCCGCCGCAAGACGCGCGCGACGCGGCTTACGAAGTCTTTACGTCCGCCCCCGCGCAGCGGCGCTTCGTCGACGACATCAAGGCGAGCCTGCGCCGCCGCGAGCGGTTTGACGCCGGCAAACACGAGTTCGATATTTCAGTCTACCGCGCGATTCTGGGACCGGAGCTGGTCTTCCAAGCGGACGGCCAGTGGAATATCGGCACCGCCGCCGGCATTGCGGATCTGCGTACCCATCTGCGCGACGGCAATCTGGCCTTCGCGGGCGTGGACACGGCCAAGGGCGGAAGCGCGGTCTACTTCGCATTGTCCGGCGGCAACCACAAGGACACGTTGCAGTTGCGCATTCACGACGCGATGGGCGAGAACGACGAAGTGCGCATCGGACGCGTCAGGTTCGTCGACGCCAGACGCAGGCGCGCCCGGTTACGCGCCGACCCGGGAGCCCGGGTGGGCGAGGATATCCAGGTCAACCTTCCGTCGCTCGACCCGAGCTGCAAGACGTTCATCGACCGCGTCAACGATGCCGAGCAGATTATCGCGTCGGTGCTCCTTCACGATACGCGCGACGATCCCGTCACGCACCGCATTCACGTCAACAGTCTGCTCGACACCTGCGACGCGTGCGCGAGCACGCTCTCGATGTTGCAGACGGCCACGGGTCAGTCCGTCAACCTCATCTACCACCATGACTACGGCGTGAAGACGGCCAACAGCGCGGACCGCAAGATTCGGGCAATGCAGCGCCTGGCGGCGACGGCCAATGCCATACGCGAGCATCTCATGACCGGCGATTTCCCCGCATTGGCCGCCGTGTCGCGCCGACTGCCGACGCCCGACATGGTCGAGGCGCTCTCGCACTGGCTAATCGTCGATCGTACCGAATTCAGCGATGCCGCCAGGCTCGCGCACAGGAGCAACGCCCAGTATCTGCGAATGCTGGCATCGCTCACCCGCAACGCCGCATTGGCACCGCACGACGTGACCGCCATGCTTTTGTCGCCGCAAGGCCGGGCGTACGTGGCGCTGCTGGGCCGACGCGTTGCGATGCACTCCGAATTGGCGAGCGCCTGGGCCAGCCTGCTCGGCGAATTGCGCGAAGCCGGATCGCCCCGCGCCACGCTGCTGCGCGTATTGCTGAGCAAGCCCGAAGGGCTGCACCGATGCTTCTACGTCGAACTGCTGCGCGCGCCGCACGTGGCCGGTGACGCGCGCAATGCTCTCGTCGCATGGCTGAAGTCCGCGAATCTGATCCCCACGCCAGCGGAACTCCCGGCGTATGTCAGCCTTCGCCGAGCCGTCACGCTGTCGATTCGGCTGGCACTGCGCACGCGGTCCGCCGAGGCACCGCTGACATTCCACTATGTTCCCCTGAAGGACGCGCTCGACACCGTGCGAACCCTGCTCTCCGAACGCACCATCGTCGAGTCCGAGGGCGAGCGCCTGGCCACGAAACTGCGCGAAGTCATGCCGACCGTCACGATCGCCGAGCAGTACGAATTTCGCGAGATGATCCACGACGCGGTCTCGCAGGCGTGGAAGCAGACGCTGCCGGGGACCGCCCCCCCATCCGACATTGCACGGCGCATCATGTCCGATACCAGTCCCGACTATCGTCGCGCACTTGGCAGCGCCCGCCGCAGTCTTGTCGACGCCGTCATCGTTGACGAGGTACAAGCCTACGCCGCGTTCCAGCGCGATCACCCTACCGCGAGCCCGGCGGCATTGCAGGACGAGTTCGACGCACGGTTTCGATCGGGCCGGGCGGCCTATCGCGACGCCGTGCTGGGTTCGGGTGACTCGCCTCGGGACGCGGACATCCCGGGGGGCGAGCACGCCAGGGCGTCGGCCCAGGCGCAGGCCGCGAAGGTGACGGCAGCGCGGAGTCGCGCGTTGGCGCGGCAGCAGGCGAATGCCGCGGCACGAACGGCGCAACTGGCCGCCGACGCTCGCGCCGCATCGACCGCGCGCGAGTCGGCCATGGCGAGCGCGGCGCACGAGGCTCGCGAGGCATCGCAGCGCGAGGCGAAACGCGTCGCTCTGGAACAAGCGCGACAAGCGAGCCTTGCGGCCAGTCTCGAAGCGAGCAAGCAGGCCGCCCAACATGCGCTGGAGAAAGCCCGCAGCGAAGCCTTCGACCGGGCAGAACGCGAAAGGCGAGCCCGTGACGAACAGGCGGCATGGCTCTATCCGCTCGAATTTGCGCCGCCCGCCTGCAATGACTTGCTACCCAACGCGTTTCCCACGCCACCGTCCGAATCGCCAGGACCGTCACGGCGGCAAGAACGTGCGACAACCGGACGCATCGCCGGGCGGCAATTCGAGGAATCGGGCCATGTCGGCACGTCGTACGGAACGTAGTTCGCAATTTCGGACACGACTGCGCAACCGCCGACGGCCGCCTGGCGACAATGTGACGCCCTCGGCATGGCGGTTCGCCGAACGTGTCCGGCACCACGCGCGGTGCCATCATTTCGCCCTCTTGGAATGCGGGTGTCGCCCTCCGCCCGCTCCGGCCTCACCCCATGACCCGTATCGAGCATGCAGGCGATATCCACTGCCCACAGGCCTCCCCCCATCCCCGATGCGGCGACCGATCGGTCGGTCATGCCTCGGGACCGACCGGCGGCGCGTCGCCGCTTCGCGAGCGGATTCAGCGCGGCGCGTGCATCGCCCGAGCGGCTTGACACGGATCGGGACCAGGATTGGCCATCGATCGGCGCGCGCGAATTGCGTCCACGGCTCAGCGATCTCGTAGCCCTCGGCACGGCGGCACCCCGGCACGACACGATGCCGACATGCGCCGCTCGCGACGCCGTCGGCACTTGCGCCTTCCCTCAGGAACGAACACCGGATGCACGGGCGCAGTCGCGAACCGGTGATGTCCGCATGCGAATCTTGCCCGCGCAGGTCCGTGCGGCACGCGGCACGAACGATCGCCCCTCGATCCTGCCACCGCCAACGCATCCGGCACCGCATCCCGATAAGGACTTCGGCATGTTCGTCCACCAAGGCCGATACGTGAGCATCTCCGTGCCCGGCCACAACATCTGCCCCGTCCCGTCGAGATGGCTGGCAACACTTGGCCTTCCCGACGCGCCTCGCTACGAACCCCTCATTGTCGGCATTCCGCGAAACGCCTCTCGCACGCCATCCCCCGGTCCCGATGTCGACGCAAGCGACACGGCGGACAGCACTGACAGCACCCACAACGCAGACAACGCCGCCACCGTGGAAATGGAACTCAGGGGACTCGTCGCGAACGTGCCGTTTGCGAAGATCGTTCAAGGCGTGCGTATCGGAACACACTCGACAGCCGCACCGGGCGGCACCTCTCCGCACATCGTGGTCGAGGCCGACAACGACGTGTTCTATGTTGCGAGCACGTTGCCCAGCACGGCCGGCGCGATCGCCCTGCGCCGTCTGGATCCGGCCATCGCGCAAGACAATCGATGCATCGACCTGTACTGGCAACACTGGCGCCGTTCGGGCACCTTCCCCTACCCGATTGGCACGGCCGACAGCTATCGCAACGCGACCCATCACCGGCAGATTCTCGATCGATGCCTGCGTGCGGATCCGGCGTCGCGCGCAGCAACGATGCGCGATGTCGACCCATTCGACATCGTGTCTTCGCGACATGCCCAGCGTGACTACATCGACACCTGCCGATCCAGCCTTTTCAAGCGCCGCGCGTTCGATCCGGTCGAGCATGAGTTCGATCTGCGCATTTACCAGACCTTGCTCGGCAACACGCACGTGTTTCGCATCGGCGATCGCTGGAACCTCGAACTGCCCAGCGGCATAAGGGACTTGCGCAAGCACCTGTTGATGTCGAACCTGGCATTTGCGCGATTGGGCCACCATCGGTGCATGCAAACGGTGTACTTTTCGTTGTCCGGCGGCCGGCGCGTGCAGGATATGAAACTCGCCATTCACGACCTCATGGGCGACGACGACGAGATCACCCTGGGCAATGTGCGGTTCGTCTGCGCGAAGCGCCGCCTCGAGCGCCTCGGCGTCACGCGCGACCGGCTCACTGCCGGCGCGACGCATGTCGACCTGCCGGAGCTCGCGTCGTCGCCACTGCACCGGCACGTGCGCACCACGGATGCCGAGCAGCTCGTCGCGGCCGTCGTCGAACACGACATGCGCCGGGTGCCCATGGTGACCGACATCCACGTCAACAGCCTTCTCGATACCTGCGACTCCTGTGCCAGCTCGCTGTCCATTCTTCAGACGCTCACGGGATGCCCCATCACGTTCGTCTATCACCAGCCGTACGGCGTGCACCGCGCCAATGCCACCGAAGGGATCGTGCGCGCCATGCAGACGCTGGCGGTGACGGCCCGGCAGTTGCAATGGCATTGGGCACTTGGCGAAATCCCGGCAATGACGCCTCTCGCGCGCAAACTCATCGAGCCCGCGCTCGTGCAAATGCTCACGCACATGCTGTTCGCATCGCACACGGACAGCGAGGCGCGCGAAGCCCTCAAGATTCAGTGCAATGCGCATTATCTGCAGGTGCTGAGCGCCCTGCTCACTACCGGGGCGCTCCGGGCACAATCGGTCGTCGAGATGTTGGCTTCGCCGACGGGATTGCGATACCTGTCCCAACTCGGGCGGCGCGTAGGCCAGGGATTTGCGCTAGGACGACGTTGGGCGGGATTGACGCAGGCATTGCTCGACGCCGGCCAGCCGCGCGACGCATTGATACGATTGTTGCTCACCAAGCCCGACGGACTGTGCCGCAACTTTTACGTCGAATTGCTCGACACCGTGCACCTTCGCGGCATCGACTGCCGAAATGCCCTGCTCGCCAGACTGAGTGCGCAGGGTCTCAGGCCCGCCTACGCTCAAATCGTCGAAATGATGGGGCACGTTCGCGGCGTCGGCCTGCGACTCCGGCTCGGCATGGCGGCGTCCGGGGCGTCGGCCGCACTGGCGTTGGACAAGCGGCTCCCGGCGCAGGCATTCCGGCAAGCCGTCGAACTCCTGCGCGACACCGCGCTGAACCGCTTGCAGGCTGAGCGTCTGGCCGCCGGGCTGCGCGAAATCATGCCCGTCGTGACGGTCGACGAACAACGCCGGTTCCGCGCGTCGCTCGCCGACGAGGTCAAACGGGCCTGGCGCGACATTCTGCCCGGCGAGGACCCGCCGTCCACGCTCCTGCGCGAGCTCCTCGACGACGCCGCGCCAGCGTTCAGGTCCGCCCTCGTCGACCATCGTGGCGCGGCAATCCGCACGCTGATCGACGACACCACGCAGGCCTATGTCCGATTTCTCGACGAGAATCCCGACGCCGCGCCCGAGGCCGTGCAGCGCGAATTTGATCGGCAATACGATCTGGCGAAGGCACGCTACCGCGAGATCGTCGAAGACGATCCGCCGCCCGCCGCCTCGCGGCATGCCGCTCAGCACGTGGCAAGCCAGGCATCGACGAGCGCCGAAGCCGCGAAGGCCAGCCGCGCTGCGACAACGGCGGCAAGCGTCGCGGCGGCGAAGACCCAGGCCACACGCGTCGCCGCCGAGCCCGCGCGAAAAGCCGCGGCGCAGCGCGCGGACGAGGCACGCCGGATCGCGCTGGCCGCGTTCGAGGCCAGCGAGGCAAAGGCAAGGGAACGCGCGAAAAGTGCGAAAGAAATGGCGACTCAGGCAACCCAGGCAACCCAGGCAACCCTGACGGCACGCGCCCATTGCGCGCGCGAGACCGCCGCGAGCAAGGCGACCACGGCAGCGTTGACGGCCCGTTCCGACGCTCGGCGCGGGAGCGATGTCGCGACGCTCGAGCGCCGACTGAATGCCCTGCAACAGGAACGTCGCCAGATACGCCTGCACGACGCCGCCGCATCCACGAATCGGGAAAGGAAGTGCGAGCCGGCGGTGTAACCTCGTCGATGTCGTGCCACCCACCGACCGCCGAATATCGCGCCACGCACGATCGCCCCGCGATGGGCACGGCCGTCGGCTGCGACGGCCGACGAAGATCGCTGCTCGCGCGCGATCTCGCCGTTAGCGGTTATTTGCCAGCCTTCGTCGATTGCGCCCCCGCGCCGCGTTGACGCACGGCCTCGTAAAGGCATACCGCGCTCGCCACGGAGACATTCAGGCTTTCGCAGCCGCCGGCCATCGGGATGCTCATCAGCGAGTCACAGGTTTCGCGCACCAGACGGCGCATGCCCTCGCCTTCCGCCCCCATGACGATTGCCATGGGCCCGGTGAGCTGCGTGCCGTAAATGTCCGCCGGGGCATCGTCGGACGTCCCGACCACCCAGATGCCACGATCCTTGAGCTCGCGCAACGTGCGCGAGAGATTCGTCACCATGATGTACGGCACGGTCTCGGCCGCGCCGCTGGCGACCTTGGCTGCCGTCGCATTGAGGCCGACCGCCCGATCCTTCGGCGCGATGACCGCATGCGCGCCGGCGCCGTCTGCCACGCGCAGGCACGCGCCGAGGTTGTGCGGATCGGTCACGCCGTCGAGCACGAGCAGCAGCGGCGGGCCGGAAATGCCATCAAGCAGTTCGTCGAGGTTGAGCGCGAGCGACACTTCCTGGGCGCGCGCCACCACACCCTGGTGACGCGACGAACCGGCCATGCCGTCCAGACGCTTGCCGTCGGCCTGAATGACCTTGATCTTCACGCCAGGCGCGCCCTTGGCCGACTCCACGGCCTTCAGGAAGTCGGTCATGCGGCGATCGCGGCGGCTCGGGTCGTAGTAGATCTCTTCGATGCTGCTCGCATCGTGACGCAGACGCGCCGTCACCGCATGGAAGCCGAACAGCAGTTTCAATTGACTCATTTCACATCCTCAAAATTTGCGTGTGCCGGGCGCCCAAGGGTCGCGACGCGCTCGCCTCGCTGCACAAAGCACGACGGCGGCGGAGCCCACATGGGCTACCGCCGCCGCAATCCATCGCGGGCGTCAGGCGCCGGTGGTTGCCGGCACAGGGCGCTCATCTTACTGCAATCCGCCCGAAGCACCGCGGCGTACCGGCGGCGGTTGCGCCGCCGCCGGTACGCCGCGGCCCGCCGGTCAGCGGCGCGGCTTCTTCGCCGGCCCTCCCGAACGCTTCGCAGGCGCCTTGCCACCACCACCGCCGCCGCGCTTGGCCGGGGCTGCGCCACGCTCGGCGCGCGCGGCCTTCACCTTCGCGGACTTCGGCTTGGCGGGGTGCTTGCCGGCCGGTGCGGGCTGCACACCGTTGAGCAGTGCTCCGCCCTTGGGCAACTGGCGAATGGTCGGCCCCGCACTCGCCGACCCGGCCAGCCCGGGCGTGCCGGCTGCCGGTGCGGGTACCGGCGCGCCGCCACGCTCCGCGCGCCCCGACGTCTTCGCAAGCGTGCGGGCATTCGGTTCGCGCACGAGACGGAAGTCGATCTTGCGCGCATCGAGATCCACGCGGCTGACCTGCACCCGTACGCGATCGGTCAGGCGATAACGGATGCCGGTGCGCTCGCCGCGCAGTTCATTGCGCACTTCGTCGAACTGGAAATAGTCGCTGCCCAGTTCCGTGACGTGAACCAGCCCCTCGATGAAGAGATCGTCGAGTTGCACGAAGATGCCGAACGACGTGACGGCGCTGATCGTGCCGCCATATTCCTCGCCGAGCTTGTCGCGCATGAAGTAGCACTTGAGCCAGGCTTCGACGTCGCGTGACGCTTCGTCGGCCCGGCGTTCGTTGGCGGAACAGTGCAGGCCGAGTTCGTCCCAGATCGCATCACGCTTGCGCGCGCTGGGCGACTTCTTGCTCTTGGCGTCGTCGTCTTTCTGGAGCTTGCGCGCGTGCGGCGAAAGTCCTGTCGTCAACTCCACGCCTTCGGGAATCTGCGGCTCGTACTTCTTGCCCGCCAGAATCGCCTTGATGGCGCGATGCGTGAGCAAATCCGGGTAGCGGCGAATCGGGCTGGTGAAGTGCGTATACGCCGGATAGGCGAGACCGAAGTGACCGATGTTGTCCGGGCTGTAGACGGCCTGCTGCATCGAGCGCAGGAGCATTGTCTGCAGCATCGGCGCGTCGGGACGCGATTCGATCTGCGTCATCAGCTCCGAATAGTCGGACGTGGCCGGCTCGTCGCCACCGCCGAGCGACAACCCTAGCGTCTTGAGGAACGTGCGCAGTACCTGAAGGCGCTCGCCCGAGGGGCCAGCGTGAATACGGTACAGCCCCGGCTGTTTGTGGCGCTTGAGGAAATCGGCCGCACATACGTTGGCCGTGAGCATGCATTCCTCGATGAGCCGGTGGGCGTCGTTGCGCGTGCGCGGCAGGATCTGTTCGATCTTGCCCTGGGCATTGCAAACGATGTACGTCTCGGTCGAGTCGAACTCGATGGCGCCGCGCGACTTCCGGGCTTTGGCCAGCACCTTGTAGAGCTCGTAGAGGTTCTGGAGATGCGGCAGGAGTGCGGCGCGACGCTGGGCCTCGGCGCCCTTCGTGTTGCCGAGCACCGCCGCGACTTCCGTGTAGGTCAGGCGCGCGGCCGAATGAATCACGGCCGGGTAGAACTGATAGGCCTTCACGTCGCCGTTCGGTGCGACGAGCGCATCGCACACGAGCACGCAGCGATCGACGTCGGGATTGAGCGAGCACAGACCATTCGAGAGCTTCTCCGGCAGCATCGGAATGACGCGGCGCGGGAAATAGACCGACGTGCTTCGGGTCAGGGCATCGGCATCGAGCGGGCCGCCGGGCGAGACGTAATGCGAGACGTCGGCAATGGCGACAATCAGGCGGTAGCCGTTGACGCGACCGACCTTGGCGGGCTCGCAATAAACGGCGTCGTCGAAATCGCGCGCGTCTTCGCCGTCGATCGTGACGAGCGGGACGTCCCGCAGGTCGATGCGATGGCGCAAGTCCGGCGCGCGGACTTCATCGGGCAATGCCCCGGCGGCAGCAAGCGCCTCGGCGGAGAATTGATGCGGCACGCCGTACTTGCGCACGGCGATCTCGATCTCCATGCCCGGATCATCGATATCGCCGAGGACTTCCGACACCCGGCCGATGGGCTGGCTGTATCGGCTGGGGTAATCCGTGAGTTCGACCGAGACGACCTGCCCCACCTTGGCCTTGCCCTGGGCGCGAGGCGGAATCAGGATGTCGTGGCTGATGCGCTTGTCTTCCGGTGCGACCACCATCACACCGTTTTCGTTGAGCAGTCGGCCAATGACATGGGTATTGGCCCGGCTCACGACCTCGACGATGTGACCTTCCGGGCGACCCCGGCGATCATAGCCGGCGATGCGCAAGAGCACGCGGTCGTTGTGCATGACCTTCTTCATCTCCTCGTTGGGAAGGAAGAGGTCGTCGCCGTCGTCATCGCGCACAGCGAATCCGTAGCCGTCGCGGTGCCCGATGACGCGGCCGGCGATGAAATTCGAAGGATGGGTCAGCTGATAGTAACCGCGACGATCGAGTCGAATTTGGTCATCGCGTTCCATGGCGGCGAGGCGCTTGAAGAAGCCTTCGCGTTCCTGCTTCTTGATGGCCAGCGACTCGGCGATGTCGTTGGCGGACATCGCGGATTCGGCGGTACGCAGGACACCGAGGATTTCTTCTCGGCTCGGGATCGGATAGGGATATTTGCTCAAAGGTCGGTAGCGTTACTGTGCCGGTTGAGTCCGGCCGAGTGGCGCAACATGCGCCCTACGGTCCGTGTCGATGTGCGGTAGCGCGGATAGCGGCGGCGCACGGTCAGGGACAATCATACGGCAAACCTCGCGAAAACTGCCACCTGTGCGGAATTTGAGCGCGCAGGTGGCGGAGCACGAGGGAATCGAAAATTTTTTACTCGAAAGTGTTGACACTCCCGCGTCACATCCGCATAATTTCACTTCTTCGCAGCGAGCAGACAGTAAGCGAGCTGACGGGGCCCAGATGGCGGAATTGGTAGACGCACTAGTTTCAGGTACTAGCGGGTAACACCGTGGAGGTTCGAGTCCTCTTCTGGGCACCAAAAAAATACGAAAAGCCGATGATCTCTCGATCATCGGCTTTTTTCATTCCCTCCCGGAACGCTCCTCTCCGCCGAGGTGTCCCGCAAGGCGGGCTCAGCATCGTCCGAACACGATGTCGAGGGGGCGTCAAATGCGATTCACGCCTTACCCCCCCTGCCCCGCATTGTCGCGTTTGCGTCACGAAAAGCGCTCACACCTGCGCACTCGAAAAAGAACTCGGTAGAATTTGCCTCATAAAAAAATGAATATTGCTCAACGGGTATTCCACTCGTTGGGCGTGTGTCGCACGTCAGTTGTTTTCGTTGCCAGCCACTTGTTGGGAAATACATGCCTGCTTTCACTCGCGGCGAGCTTGCCGATCTGAACGTTTTCGTCACCATCTGCCGTCGACAGAGTTTCCGGGAGGCCGCCACGGAGTTGGGTGTGACCACTTCGGCCTTGAGCCACGCGATGCGCAATCTGGAAGCGCGCCTGGGGGTGAAGCTACTGAATCGGACGAGCCGCTCGGTGTCGCCGACGGCGGCGGGCGCGGCACTGGCCAAGGAACTCGAACAGGGGCTGGACCAGATTGCGTCGGCGATCGGCGCGCTCGACCGTTACCGTGCGTCGCCGGCGGGACGACTGCGCCTGAACGTGCCGCGCGATGCGGCGCGTTTGTTGCTCGACCCGATTCTTCCGCGTTTCGTCGCGTCGTATCCGGACATCGAACTCGATGTCACCGTGGATGACCGGATGCTCGATATCGTGGCAGAAGGGTTCGATGCCGGCATGCGGTATGGCGACACCGTACCCGGGGACATGATTGCGACGCCGCTCACCCCCACCCTGAAGTGGATCGTCGTGGGGTCGCCTGCGTATCTGGCGAAGTACGGCCGCCCGAAGGTGCCGCAGGACCTGATGTCCCACAACTGCATCCGGATGCGACTGGGAGACAACACGCTGTACAAATGGGAACTGGGCAACGGCCCGACGGCGATCGAACTGGACGTGCCAGGCGCGTTGAGCATCAACGAGAGCGACGGCGTGATTGCGGCGGCAGTGGGCGGACTGGGGCTGGGGTACGTGCTCGAGCGCAACGTATCGACGGAGCTGGCGAGCGGGAAGCTCGAAGCGGTGCTGACGGATTGGGCAGTGGACGGACCACCGTTGTCGATGTATTACCCGAGTCGTCGGCAGACGTTACCGGGATTGCGTCATCTGATCGACATGATTCGCGCGGAGCACATGGGTCGGGCCGCGTGAGATCCGGGCCACCACGCGGCGGAAGCGGCCCAGGCGGCAGCGCAGTTCATTTTTGAACATTTTCGCGATTTCGCTGTTGACAGCATGTGAGGTCCTCGGCATAATCTCACTTCTTCGCAGCAAGCAGGCAGTAAGCGAGCTGACGGGGCCCAGATGGCGGAATTGGTAGACGCACTAGTTTCAGGTACTAGCGGGTAACACCGTGGAGGTTCGAGTCCTCTTCTGGGCACCAACAAAATACGAAAAGCCGATGATCGAAAGATCATCGGCTTTTTTCATTTCCGGCGCAGCGCACAGCATTCCGACGTTAGGCATCAACGTCCCGTTTTGGCGAGACGCCCCACATACACCGCCCCTCCATCAGCGCACGCCGTCAGGGCCGTTACAATAGCGGCCTGAATTCACGATGGCTGACGGAGAACGCATCATCGAGCTAGATCGCTTATTGCAATCGCAGGGTTTCGGCAGTCGCAAGATGTGCCGCAAGCTCATCGCAACCGGCGCATTCGCCATTGACGGCGTGGTGCATGACAACCCGCGCGAGTCCGTCGACCCGACGGGGCTTCGGTTCACGCTGGATGGCGAACCGTGGGAGTACCGCGAACACGTCTACGTGCTGCTGAACAAGCCCGCCGGCTACGAGTGCTCCACGAGCCCCACGCATCATGAGGGCGTGCATTCGCTCCTGCCACTACCGCTCGCCGTACGCGGTGTGCAACCGGCCGGACGTCTCGATCAGGACACCACCGGCATGCTGCTGCTGTCCGACGACGGTCCGTTCCTGCATGCGATGATGTCGCCGCGGCGGCACGTGCCCAAGCGGTACGTGGCCACCACGAAGCATCCGGTCACGGAAGACATGCTCAAGGCGTTGCGCGAAGGCGTAATGTTGCGCGACGAGACGGAACCGCTCGCGGCCACGGACGTCATGAGTCCTTCGTCGCATGAGATCGCCCTGACGATCACGCAAGGCAAATATCACCAAGTCAAGCGGATGGTCGCCGCGGCAGGCAACCGCGTGGAGGGTCTGGTCAGAACGGCGATCGGCGGCCTGCCAATGGGCACGCTCGGGCTGGGCGAATGGCGCTACCTGTCGCCGGAAGAATTGCTCTGCCTGCCCTACGACATTCCCGCCTCGGGAAAGTAAGCGCCGACAGAACGAACCGCCGGCGTCAGCTCTGCCGACCTTCGAGCAGGAATTGCGCGCCCTTGTCCTGGCCCAGTGTCTTGACCAGGTAAGGCATCGTGGTCTTGAGGGTATCTTGCAGCATGTACGGCGGATTCACGACGAACATGCCGCTGCCGTGCAGGCCGAGGCCGCCCGGAACCGGATGACATACGGTGAGCGCCACATGCACCCAGTTTTTGATCGGCTGCCCGTTGATCGTGAGACGCTTCATGCGCTCCGGCAACTGAGAGGCCTCGCGGCGCTGTACCAGCGGATACCACACGGCGTACATGCCCGTCGGAAAACGATCGAGGCCTTCCTGCACGGTCTGCGTCGCACGCGCGTAATCCCGCTTGTCCTCGTAAGACGGATCGATGAGCGTGAAGGCACGTCGCGACGCTGGCGGCAAGATCGTCTTCAGGCCCGCGAAGCCGTCCGCGCCGAAAATCATCGTGCGGCGCGCCACCGCCCTTCCCTGGGCTTCGAAGTTCTCCCGCAGCACGTCCTGCTCGGTCGGGTGCATCTCGAACAGTCGCAGACGGTCCCGATCACCGAGCAGTTGCAGCGCGAAGTACGGCGATCCGGGGTAATAACGCAGATGGCCATCCGGATTGAATTCGCGCACCAATGCAACGTAGTCGGCGAGCGCAGGCGGCAAGTCGTCACGTCCCCACAGGCGGCCAATGCCGGTCTCGTACTCCCCCGTCTTGTCGGCCCATTTGCCGTCGAGCGCGTAGCCGCCCGCCCCCGCATGCGTGTCGATGTACCAGAACGCCGTGTCCTTCTGGCGCATGTAATCGATGCATTCGACGGCGATGAAGTGTTTGAGTACGTCGGCGTGATTGCCGGCGTGAAAGGCGTGGCGGTAGCTGAACATTAGGCAGATCCTGATTCGTCAGGCGCGATTGTAGCCGACGACGCCCCCGCCCGGCGTTTCCGGGGCGGCGACACACTCAACAAGCTCGTTGCGCCCGGATGCGATTTGACGGCCTTGTGCCGCGGACATGCGACCAGATGGTCGTTCACCATGCCGCTCGCCTGCATGAACGAATAGCAGATGGTCGAGCCCACGAACGTGAATCCGGCCTTCTTCAGTGCCCTGCTCATCGCGTCGGAGACAGCGGTGCTGGCAGGCACCTCGTCGAGCGACGTCCAGCGATTTTGCAGCGGCTCCCCCCCGACGAATTGCCAGACGAAATCGCTGAAACGTGTGCCCGCCGCCTCCATCGCCAGGTACGCCCGAGCCCCCTTGATGACGCCGGCGACCTTGAGACGGTTGCGCACGATGCCCGCATTCGCCATCAGACGCGCTTCGTCGTCCGGGCCATAAGCCGCGATACGCATCGGATCGAAGCCGTCGAAGGCCTCGCGATAGTTTTCGCGCTTTTTCAGGATGGTGGACCACGACAACCCCGCCTGGGCGCCCTCGAGCATCAGCAGCTCGAACAGCGCCTGCGAATCGCGCAGCGGCACCCCCCACTCCTCGTCGTGATATCGGCGATATTGCTCGAAGCCCTCGCTCCACGGACAGCGTTCCATGCGTTCCTTGCCCCTCGATAGTTGCGTTCGCGCGACTGCGCCGCGAAACGATGCAGACGAATGGAGCCAGTTTGCCAGCAATCGCCGGCGAAGCGAATCGACATTCCGTGCTTGGCGCGATTTTGCGTCACGAGGCTATATCGGTACGGAATCTTCCGCGGCCCGCGCCAGACAATGCCCAAGCCGCACGGGCCGGCAGAGGCCGCCGCAGCCCGTGACCGCCCCGCCCATTCGGCACAGACCGGCAATCCGGTGCTCTCCGACGCTCCGACGCTCCGGCCCTCGCCACACCGCCTCCCCGGGGCACGCTCGCAAACAGGGGACGTCGCCCTGGTGCCTACACCATCAACTGCCCGCCGTTGACCTCGATGATCTGCCCCGTCACATAGCTGGCCAGCGTCTCCGAAGCGAGGTACAGAAACGCGCCGGCACATTCGTCCGGCTCGCCCAGACGCCCCATCGGAATGCTCTGGCGGAAGGCCTCGATCTGCGCTTCGGTGCTGAACTGCTCGTGGAACGGCGTCATGATGACGCCGGGCGACACGGCGTTCACACGGATGCGATCAGGCATGAGCTCCTTGGCCATGCCGCGCGTGAGCGTGCTCACGAAGCCCTTGGACGCCGCGTAGATCAGCGCGCCGGGCCCACCGCCGTGGCGCGCCGCAATCGACGTCACATTGACGATCGCACCGCCGCCCTGCCTGCGCATGGCGGGCACGACGGCGCGCGAGAACGCCACGACAGAGCGCGCGTTGACGTTGATCACCTCGTCGAAGTACGCGTCTGACACCTCGGTGAACGGCGTTCGCCGGACCAGACTGCCCGCATTATTGATAAGGACGTCGATGCGCCCGAACGTGTCGAGCACGCGCGCAACGGCCGCGTCCACCGCGTCGCTGTCGGCGACGTCCGCGGCCACCGTCATGGCCTGCACGCCATGCGCGCGAACCGCCTGCGCCACCGCTTCGGCCTTGTCCGCCGAACGGTTGTAGTGCACGGCCACGTTCGCGCCATGCGCCGCGAACGCCCTGGCCGCCGAGGCGCCAATGCCGGTG
Organism: Pandoraea morbifera; assembly: GCF_902459575.1. NCBI lineage: Bacteria > Pseudomonadati > Pseudomonadota > Betaproteobacteria > Burkholderiales > Burkholderiaceae > Pandoraea > Pandoraea morbifera. The sequence continues at coordinate 19,568 of NZ_CABPSD010000010.1, read as the reverse complement.
CTCGCGCCGGTGATGAGGACAAACTTGCCTTTCAGATCTTCCATGATGAATCGCTCCCGCGACGTTCCGGTCTCAAGGTGAGGACAATCGCGGCGCGCCGCGCCGCGCAACGTCCTTCACCGTACACGATGCAGATGACGAGAATCGGGCACGCGTTCAATCGAGCCAGTGCGTGTCGTACGCAACGACTTCCTGCGTCTGCTCGCCCAATCCGTCGATGCCCAGACGCATGACGTCGCCCGGCTTGAGGTACAGGGGCGGCTTGTGCCCCATGCCGACCCCGGGCGGTGTTCCCGTCGTCACCAGGTCGCCCGGCCTGAGCGTGGCGAACTGGCTCATGTAGTGCACGAGATAGGCCACGTTGAAGATCATCGTCGACGTATTGCCGGTTTGCCGGCGCACGCCATTCACGTCCAGCCACATGCCAAGTCGCTGCGGATCGCGAATCTCGTCGGTCGTGACGAGCCACGGCCCGACCGGCCCGAACGTGTCGAAGCCCTTGCCCTTGTCCCAGGTGCCGCCGCGCTCGATCTGGTACTCGCGCTCGGACACGTCGTTCACGATGCAGTAGCCCGCCACATAATCGAGCGCGCTCTCCAGCGGCACGTAACGCGCCGTGCTGCCGATCACAAAGCCGAGCTCCACTTCCCAATCCCCCTTCACGGCGCCTTTGGGGAGCACCACGGGGTCGTTAGGACCGTTCAGACAGTTCTCCCACTTCGTGAAGAGCACCGGCTCGGACGGTGCGGCCAGCCCCGCCTCCGCTGCGTGATCGCTGTAGTTGAGGCCGACGGCAAGAAACTTGCCGACCCCCGAATACGGCACGCCCAACCGACCCGGCGAACGCACGACAGGCAACGTCGCGACGTCGAGCGCGCGCAACGCCGCCAGTCCTTGCGGACTGAGCGTCTCCGGCGTGATGTCGGCGAGCACATTGGACAGATCACGCACCTGGCCGTCGGCGTCGAGCAGGCCCGGCTTTTCCTGGCCCTTCGGGCCGTAACGCAGCAGTTTCAAAGCAAATCTCCTTGCGACATCAATTGGACCAGCCACCATCGATCACATGGATGGCACCCGTGGTAAAAGCGGATTCGTCGGAACCCAGGTACACGGCCAGCGAGGCGATTTCGTCGGGAGACCCCACGCGGCCCATCGGCTGACGCGCCACGAATTGCTCGCGCACCGCGGCCAGCGTTACACCCGCTGCCTGAGCCTGTGTCGCGATACGCTCGCGCAGCGAAGGCGACTCCACCGTGCCCGGACAAATCGCGTTGCAGCGAATCCCCCGGCCGACGAAGTCGGCGGCGATCGACTTCGTCAGGCCGATCACGGCCGCCTTCGTCGTGCCGTAGGCGAACCGGTTGGCCACCCCCTTCACGCTCGAAGCGGCCGACGACATGTTGATGATCGCGCCGCCGCCTGCGGACAGCATCGCGGGCAGGAACGCGCGCGTGGTGCGGTACATGCTCTTGACGTTCAGATCGAACGAGAAGTCCCATGCCGCATCGTCGCATTCGAGAATCGAGCCGTGATGGACGAAACCCGCGCAGTTGAATAGCACGTCGATCGCACCCAGTTCATGCGCGAGCGCCGCGACCGCTACGTGATCGGTAACGTCGAGCGGACGGCGCAGCAGGTTCGCATGGTCGTCGAGTTGCGCGAGCGTCCGCGCGTTGAGGTCGGTCGCGATCACGCGCGCGCCCTCGCGCAGGTAGGCTTCGACAGTCGCGCGGCCGATGCCTTGCGCGGCTGCCGTAATGACGGCGGTCTTGCCCGCCAGTCGACCATTCATGGATGCTCCTCCAGGGTCTGCGAGGCCGACGCGGCATAGGCGTCACGCACGCGACAGAGATGACGTCGCATCGCCCGAGCCGCCTGCTCCGGGTCGCGTGCTTCGAGCGCGTCGAGAATCCCTCGATGATCCTCAAGACTGCGCGCCAATACGCCGGCCACCTGCGACGTGACGCCGCGGCTTTTCTTGCCCAGCAAATAAAGGCTGTTCGCAATGCTCTGCAGGAACGGGTTCTCGCAGGCGTCGACGATCGCCTCATGAAAGGCCATGTCCGCCGCGGCAAACTGCTCGGGGCTCGCCAGCAGCGCCTGCTCGTCGTCGACGAGCGCATGCAGGCGCGCCAGATCGGCGCCGTGCATCCGAGTGGCCGCGAGCGCGGCAACCCCCGGTTCGATCACCAGACGCGCATCGAACAACGCCTCGAGCGTGCCCGCATTGAGCTCGATCACCATCTCGAGCGGCTCAAGCAGTTCGCGCATCTCCAGCGAGCCGACGAAGGTGCCCTCGCCCTGCCGGATGCGCAGCAGCCCGAGCAGCGCCAGGCCGCGAATCGCTTCGCGCACCGCGGGACGCCCGACGCCGAGCATGCTCGCGAGGTCGCGCTCGGGCGGCAACTGCTGGCCGGGCTTGAGCAGACCGGTGCGGATCATCGTGAGCAGGCGCTGCGCGACCTGCTCCGAGACGGAAACCTGCACAATGGGTTCGAAAGACATGAATCGAGGATGCAAGCCAACCGAAAACCGCCGGCTCTGGCATTTAGTGGTAAGACCAATGAACGAAACACTACGCTTGTCACTGATGGTGTGTCAACGGCGGAGCGTCCATCCGCTCGCCTGCCGTGCCCGCCATCTCTGCGCACGCAGCACCGTTTGACCGAGGAACGCCGTCGTGCATGCCGGGTCGGGGTCATGGTGCGAGCGATGCCAATCGAGCGTCCATGCGCCTTCCAGCGCCGCCGTGACTGGCGGGTCGCCGCGCTCGCGACCCACGTCTTTCGGTTGTCGGGGTGTCATTTTTCTGCGACCATGATTCGCCGCCTCGACGTTCTCATCGGGGCAATGTTCCCGCCGTTGCCTGATCCGCCGTATCTCGCGCCGCACCCGTTTCCCGAATTCTGGAGTCTCCGACGATGTCCTCCTCAAAGACCGCCAAGCTGGGCCACTGGACCATGTATATGCCTATCGTGGCCCTCGTTGTCCTGGGTATTGCCGGATTCATGCCCAATGGCGCCGCGCTCGTGTTGTGCGCCGCCGCGTTGGCAGGCGCCGTGTTCGCCGCCGTGCACCACGCCGAGACCGTCGCCCACAAGGTCGGCGAGCCGTTCGGCACGCTGGTGCTTGCTGTCGCCGTGACGATCATCGAAGTGGCGCTGATCGTGTCGGTCATGCTCTCCGGTGGCCCCGACAAGGCGGGTCTCGCGCGCGACACGGTGTTCGCCGCGATCATGATCGTGTCGACCGGCATCGTCGGCCTGTGCCTGCTGTTCGGGGGCGTGCGCCACCACACGCAGGGCTTTCACGTGGAAGGCGCGAGCGCCGCGCTGGCGGTGCTGTGCGCCCTGTCGGTCCTCACGCTGGTATTGCCGAATTACACGAGCTCCGTGATCGGCCCCGGCCTCACGGCGTCGCAACTGGCCTTCGAAGGGATGATCTCGCTGGTGCTGTACATGGTGTTCGTGTTCGTGCAGACAGTGAGCCACCGCGACTACTTTCTCGCCAAGGCACCCAGCGAAGAGGTGCACGTTCCCCCGCCGTCGCGTCGCACGGCGGTACTGAGCCTGGGGCTGCTGGTGGTCGCGCTGCTCGCGGTCGTGGGGTTGGCGAAGAAGCTCTCGCCGGCGGTCGAACAGGCGGTCGCTCAGGCGGGTGCGCCGAAGGCCGTCGTCGGCATCGTGATTGCCGCCCTGGTGTTGTTGCCGGAAGGACTGGCTGCACTGCGCGCGGCCCGGGCGAACAAGCTGCAGACGAGTCTGAATCTGGCGTTGGGCTCGGCACTGGCGAGTATCGGCTTGACGATCCCCACCGTGGCGGCGGTGTCGCTGGTGCTCGATCAGCAGATCGAACTCGGCCTTGCGCCGAAGGAAACGGTGTTGCTGGCCGTCACGCTGCTCGTTGGCGTGATCACGCTGGGCACCGGACGCACCACGGTGCTGCAGGGCGCCGTTCACCTGGTGCTCTTCGCGGCCTTCCTGTTCCTGGCGATCGTGCCCTGAATCGGGCCGGCGCAGGATCGGAGTCGCCACAACGACCGGCGGGCGCGGCACCGTCAACGACGTCGCCGCCTGGCTCACATCCGATGCCGGGCATCCGCTCGAGGTGCCGCCGGGGCTGCCAGTGCCCAGCCGACGGGTGACCGCTCAGTCCTGCTTGTCCCGCTGCCCGGCCGGGTCGACGGGCGTCGTGTCATCGGCCGGTGCGCCGAGCAGCGCGCCCAGCAGCTTGCTGCCCCCGGCGCTTCGCTTGCCCTGGGCGCCAACCTGCTTGCCGGTCGGCGGACCTCGGCGCACACCGGCGCCGATCTTCAGACCGCGACGCTTCTGAAGTTCAAATTTAGTCTGTGTCATGTTGCAGTCATTGATGGGCGGGCCTGGACGGCCCGCGGAACCGTTTTCGTCTTTGCTTGCGGCTTTCGCCTTTCGGCGCTCAACAATCGATCCCGAGCGCACCCTCGGCCACCAGCGATGCGGCCAGTGCGTGAGCCGCTTCGAGGGCGTCGTCGGCCCAGCGATATGACGCCGGGGTCACGTGAGTGAGCGCCGGATCCAGCGTCTCGATGACGTCGTCCACGTCACGCCAGCCGGTGAAGTGGACCACGCCGTGGAATTGCCCTTGCGGCGCGGGCGACGTCTCGGCCCAGTAGTAGAAATTCTCCGCCAGCAGGCAGCCTTCAAAACCCATGTCGCTCAATCGAAACGCCGCCCCACCCTGCATTCCGCGCGAAATGGCGGAAACCGTGGAGATGGTGGAAACAGCGGAAAAGGCGGCATCGTAGCACGACGCGTTGCGAGCGTCATATCGCCGCGAGGCAGTAGAATACGGCGTCATCGCCCTTAAGACCTCTTTTTACCGACATCACGATGTTCACCGGAATTGTTCAAGGCACGGCCACGCTGTCGTCCATCGAAGATCGCGACGGCATGCGCACGCTCGAGCTGGCCTTTCCCGAGGGTTTCTGCGAAGACCTCACCCTGGGTGCCAGTGTCTCGGTCGATGGCGTGTGCCTGACGGTCACACAACTGCTCTCGCCCACTGCGGCGTCGTTCGACGTCATTCTGCAAAGCCTGAACGTCACTACACTCGGCGGCTTCGGCGCCGGGGCACAGGTCAATGTCGAGCGCGCGGCCAAGGATGGCGCGGAAATCGGCGGCCACCCGCTTTCGGGTCACATCGATTTCTCAACCGAGATCATCAGTGTGCGCACGTCGGACACGAACCGCGTATTGCGCATTGCGATACCCGAAGCGTTTCGGAAGTATGTATTCGCCAAGGGCTATATCGCGATCAACGGCGCGAGTCTCACGGTGTCGGAAGTCAACCGTCAGGAGGGCTGGTTCGAGGTCTGGCTCATTCCGGAGACGCGTCGCATGACGACGTTCGAGGAAAAGGTTGCCGGAACGCGCGTGAATATCGAGATCGAGCGCAGCACGCAGGTCGTGGTCGATACGGTGCGCGAAGCGGTGCAGGAAAGCCTCGGCCGCCTGCAACCGGTGCTCGAAGCATTGCTCAAGGAAAAGGGACTGTCGCTGGACGATTTCGTGCAAGCACCGCAATTGCCGGTCGCGAGCGCCACCGGATCCGACCAGCCGAGCCACGCACCGGCCGTCAAAGGCTGAGCCCGACGCCCAACTTCGAAGGACATTCATGCAATTAGCCACCTGGAACGTCAATTCGCTCAAGGTCCGTCTCGGCCATGTGCAGGATTGGCTGCGCAGCAATCCCGTCGACGTGCTGTGCCTGCAGGAACTGAAGCTCACCGACGAGAACTTCCCGATCACCGAGCTTGCAGCGCTCGGCTATACCTCTCACTTCACGGGACAAAAGACGTACAACGGCGTCGCGCTGCTGGTCAATCACGCCAAGGTCGGCGAGGCGAGTGACCTCGTGAAGAATTTACCGAATTTCGCCGACGAGCAACAGCGGCTGATTACGGCAACCATCGGCGGCGTGCGCGTCGTCTGCGGTTATTTCCCCAATGGCCAGGCCGTGGGGTCCGACAAGTTCGCCTACAAGCTCAACTGGCTCGACGCCCTTACCCACTGGCTCTCCGACGAGATGGAGCGGCACCCGCAACTCGCCGTGCTGGGCGACTACAACATCGCACCGGAAGACCGCGACGTGCACGATCCGGCGAAATGGGAAGGCCAGAACCTGGTATCGCCCCAGGAGCGTCAGGCGTTCGCCCGACTGCAAGGCCTCGGGCTGCGCGACACGTTCCGCATGTTCGACCAGCCGGAGAAGACCTTCAGCTGGTGGGACTATCGAATGGGCGCGTTCCGCCGCAATGCGGGACTGCGGATCGATCACATTCTCGTGTCGTCGACGCTCGCCGAGCGTTGCACGGCGTGCGAAATCGATCGTGTGCCCCGGACCTGGGAGCAGCCTTCGGACCACGCGCCGGTGGTCGCCACGTTCAGGGACTGAGCCGCGCCCGCGTGCCGGTCATTGACCGCCGCGCGGGTCCGCCAGGCGGGATTCGTAGACGAAGCAGCGGATCGCCGCCTTGTTGCGCATGTCCATTTGCATGAATTCCAGACCGTAGGCCCAGGTTCCGTCAGCCCGTGGTCCATCCACACCGCGTACGGCCGCCATGGCGACGATCGGCACGACATCGGCGCCGATCGGGACCCGCAATTGCAGCGCGACATGCAGGCAATCCTGCGGTAGCGGCGCTTTCGTCACAATACCCGCGCCGTCGGCACTGATGTCGCGCACCAGTACGAGCCATTCGGGCGTATCCCGGGGCTCGGCCAGCATCCGCGTGAACGATGCCCGCGTCGATTCATCGAGCGGCGACAGACGCGCCACCAGACGCGTATCGACGCGAGGCGTGCGGCGCACGGGCGTCTCGCGCACCTGCGACGGGCGCGACAGCACCAGATACTCGAACGGACCTTGGTGCACGCTGTCGACTTCGCAGGTGAACTCGTAAAGGTTGTCGCCGGGAAACGTCCACATGGCGAGTTTGTCTCCGGCCTGCACCGGCAAACGCGTCTGCGCCGACGACGGTGGCGTGACGATCAGCATGCCGTTCGGCGCGCGTCCAATGAGCCGAGCCCGCACGCGCGTTGTGTCACCCTCGGGCGACAGCCGCACCTGAACCCACGCCCCGATCGGCAAGGGCACGGGCAATCCCTGCAAGTACACGGTCGACGCCCCACCGCCCAATGGCGACGCCCCGTTCGCAGCCTCGGTGCGGCCGGCAGCCTCGCCGATCGCCGCGACCTCGGGCAACGGCCGGTGCGGAGCGAACATGGTAAACAGCCAGTCCAGATCGGCTTCGGACGGCAAACGCTCGCCCGCGGCCAGCAACGGCGTGCCGTCGGCGTCGAACAATGGCCAGGAAAGCGGAACATGGGCGTCAAGATCGCGACGATTGACCGCCACGAACCCCGGATAGCCTGACGCGATACCAGTCGAGTGCATGATGCCTGAGAGGGGGTGAGCCCCTTGAAAACCTGGAACGAGGCTCCGGTCTTCCCCGCATTCCCGCGCGTGGGGACGCGTCTTGGGCGACCCGCTTCGCACTGGCATCCGTGACCAAAACCCACCAATGTCGGCAACTTCGAAAAACACACGCCCCGGCCGGCCGGAACCGCCACCCGCTTGTGGCAACGGAATGCGTGTGCATATTTTTACCATGAAAGCCCCAGGCACCTGAGGGCGAAATACGGGGCAAAAAGCAGGTCAATTACCCGCTCATCCGGTCTCGGCTGTCGGGTCGGATATTGCGCCGGCGCCGTCGAACGGCGATGTCGCGGGCCCCGGCAGCGGCAGACGGATGGCCCAGAACCACGGCAGTGTCTGTGCGCATGCCTGCGCCAGCCCCGGCAATTGCCTCACCTCGTCGCACGTCAACCATTCGGCCAACCGCAGGGCGAGGCGATCGGTCGCGCTCCCCGGATCGGCCAAACATGCCCGCAACGCCAGCGCCTGCGGCAAATGTCGCGACGCTGCGACGTCGGTCATGGTTTCGTTGAGCGCGGCGATCGCATACGCCCGACAGGCGTCCAGCACGTCTGCCGATCGCGTGGCGCCGGATCGTCCCGGCATATTGCCCCACGCCGGTTGCGTGGCCTGCCAACTCAGGGCAGCCGCGAGGGCAGCCCACCGGGCCCGGCGAACCGCCGCGGGACCAAGCGCCGCTTCTTGCGCCGACAGGCTCGATGAGCCCGGCAAGCCCGACGCGCTTATGGGAGCGCCACGAAACACGTCATCGACGTCCGCCTGCGCAGCCGGTAGCCAACGGACCTGCTCCGGCGACCGGCCGACACGCAGCAACGCTTCGCGGCGGTCGGCAAGGCTCAGGCAGTCATTTGCGTCGGGGCCGGCCACCGACACCACTGGCCCGTCCGTGCCTCCCATACCATCCACGCCACCCATGCCGGCCTCGAAGGACCGCGAAAGCCCTTGCTCCGTGCATGCCCAGACAGCACGATGACGGCCCTCCTCGCCGAACCAACGCCCCATCAGGCGAACAAACGCATCGAGCGGCGGTTCCGGTGGCCAGAGCCCTGACAGAAAACCGAACTCGCGCAACAGGCTCCGAAGGTGCGCGATCGTACCCGGCCCATAACCCACCGCCGATTCCGGATCGCGGGTCGCGACCTGTGTGCCCCGCCAGCGCCAGCCCGGCAGCGTTTCGCACGCGAGCGACATATCGCTCGCCTCGGGCGCGCCGCCGTCGACGGATCCGAGAACGCACCGGATCAGCGCCGTCGGCAACCGGGCCGCCACCTCGCCATCTTCCCTGAGCAGCACCGAGTAGCCGGGGCCTGACGGGTCATCCCCGTCCGCCGACAAGGCCGCGCGGACCCCTGGCGGCAGCGCACAGGACCAGGCGGCTCGCAGCGCGTTCACGTGCCGCACGTCGGTCTGACCTACGCCCTCGCCCGTCCAATGGAGCGCCTGGCAGACGGCGCCGGCAAGCGGCCAGACGGCTTGTCCGCCCTCGTCGCCCGCGCGGCGGCATCGCGCATGCAGTTCCGCGACGAGCGGCGCGGTCGCCCATTCGGCGCGACGGCGGGGCAACGGGGTGTCGCCAAGTTCGTGCAGCGTCTGCACCAGCCATTGCCTACGAAGCCCTGCAAACGCCTCGTGCTCGCCCACTCCGCCCGCCTCGCCGGATGCCGTCAGCAAGGCGCCAAGCCAGTCGCTGTGCCGAACGGACCCAGGCAGGCGGTGCATCGCCGGAACCGCTTCCGGCGCCATCTCCAGCAAGCCGGGTTTCGGGCCGAGCGCGATCAGCAATTGCCGGAAGACTTCGGCACGCGTGGCCGGCTGATCGGGCGGGAGCGTCATCCACGATTGCACGACACCCTCGAGCGCCGACGGTGCCAAACGTCGCAGCCATGCGTCGTCGAGTCGAATCCGCGCCCCATGCCACTGCGTGCCGGCCAATTGGCAGCCCGCGCCCAGGCGCACGCGCTTCAGCGCCGCTCCGGCGAAGCGTGCGTTGCGAAGATCGCACCGGTCGAAGTGGACGTCGCTGAGTTTCGCGCCCCGCAGGTCCGATTCGCGCAGATCGCACTGACCGAATTCCGCACTTCGCAGGTCGGCGCCGACCCATCTCGCGCCACGCATGGCGACGGCCGTCCATCGCGACCGCCGAGCCGCCGCCCCCACCAGCCGCGCGCCGTGCGCGCTTCCGCCCGTGAGCGACGCCCCACGCAGGCCGGCGAGGTGAAACGACGACTCGTCCAGCCGCGCGCTCGTCGACACCAGTCCATCGCATCGTGCCTCGCTGAAGTCGGCATTGCGCGCCACCGTATGAGCGAAGACCGCGCCGCGCAGATCGGTCGCAACCAGCCGCGCCCCGCTGATATCGGTCGCCCGGAAACAGCTCTCGCGAAGCTCGGCACGCTCGAAGTCGGCACGAAGCAGGTTGGCGTATGTCATGCGCACGCCGCGCAACGAAGCGCCGCACCAGCGTGCGCCGTTGAAATGACTGCCGCGGAAGTCGGCGCCCGGCGCCACGAGTCCGCGCAAATCGGCGTTAGGAAGGTGCAGATCGGGGAGCACGGCGTTGCGCAATTGCGAGAGCGTCAGCGCAACGCCAAGCACGGAGGCCGGCCATTCGCGCATGACCCGCTGCGCGCAGACGGACGCGTCGGCAGCCGCTTTCTCCCCCAGCGGCAGCCAATGCCAGAGCGACGTGGCCGCAGCGGGCGCGCGACGTGCCCGACACCACGCGATCAGGTCCCTGACCGCCGGCCCGGCCCGGCCATCGTCCAACAAGTGGGGAAACTGCGTCGCCCAAGCCCGTTTCAGAGCCGCCTTGTCGAACGGCAAGTCGCCTCGCACGGCCTCGGCGCGAACGTTCGGCCGCTCGACGGTGTGACCACGAGCCCCGCCCCGATCGCGCGTGAAAACGTGAACCATCCACGCCACCTGCAACGACATCACGCGTCGTTCGTCGCCATTGGCTCGCAGGAAGATGCGCCGCAGCGTCTCGGGGGGCGCGGCGCTGTGCGCGGCGGCGTCGACGGATGTCAATGCCGGATCGCGGGAGACACCGCCGGCATCGCGCAGGTGGGCGGCATTCGACGCGTGTCCCCGACTGGAAACGGCGTAGGGAATCGGCATGCTGCATCGCTCCTTCGCGCGCGCCCGGGCGCGCGCAAAAAGCGACCATAGTGCCGAAGGAACGGAGCGCTGCGCGCTAAGGAATTTCCGATTTCACGCAGCGCCGTGAGGACGCGGCAACCGTGCGTCGGGTCAGGCGAGACAGAGCGCGAGCGCGTCACGCCAGTCGGGCGCCCGCAAGCCAAATGTACGCGCCAGCTTGTCGTTGTCCAGCACCGAATACGCCGGACGCTTTGCCGGCAAGGGATAAGCGGAAGTCGGAATCGGCACAACGTTGGGACGCTTCTCCGGTTGGCTCAAATCGAGGATTGCCTCGGTGAAGCCGTGCCAGGTCGTCTGTCCTGCGGCCGTCAGGTGGTAGAGACCGCCACGCTCGCGCCAGAAGTCGGCGTCGATTCCGGATTCGCCCATCCCCTGCACCAATACCTGGGAGGTGAGCTCGGCGATCGTTCGGCACCAGGTCGGCGCGCCCTGCTGATCGGCGACGATGCGCAGCTCGTCACGCTCGCGTGCGAGCCGTTGCACCGTGAGCAGGAAGTTCGCCCCGCGCGTTCCATAGACCCAACTGGTGCGCAGAATCAGGTGATTCGCGCCACTGGCCGCGATGGCGGCCTCGCCGGCCAGTTTGGTGCGGCCGTAGGCATTTTGCGGATGGGTGGGTTCGTCTTCGCGATACGGCGTGGTGGAGGTGCCGTCGAAAACGTAATCGGTGGAGTAATGCACGACGAGCGCGCCGAGGCGCCGGGCTTCTTCGGCCATGATTCCCGGCACCACGGCGTTGACCTGATACGCGGCCGCCTCGTCCGTCTCTGCCCGATCGACGGCCGTATAGGCCGCCGGATTGACAATCACGTCGGGCGCGAAATCGCGCAAGGTACGCACCACGCTGTCGGTATCGAGCAGGTCCATTGCCTGACGGCCGGGCGCATGCACCTCGCCCATGCCCTGCAGGCAACGTGCCAATTCCCAGCCCACCTGCCCGGTAGCGCCTGTCAACAGGATGCGTTTTGCCATGTGTCGGCCCCTCGTCGCTCGTTCGTAAAGCGTGCAAGGCTACCGCGATTCGCCTCAGGTTTCCAGCCCGAGCTCCTGGATCTTGCGCGTGATGGTGTTCCGACCGATGCCGAGACGGCTGGCCGCCTCGACCTTTCGTCCACGCGTGAAATCGAGGGCCTCGTTGATGAGGGCCGTTTCGAAGCGGCGCGTGAGCTGATCCATGACGTCGGGCGACGCCGAGCGCAGCAGCCGGGCGACCTCGCGACGCAAGATCGGCTCCCAGCTCTCCGCGCCGGCCATGTCCCCGGGCGTCGCGCCCACCCCGGCGGGTGCGGACGCGCCCGATGCCATCGGCATCCCGTTCGCCATGCCCGCCGCGCCTGACACCGATGCGCCGCCGCCGACGCCATAACCGGGCGCGCCAGCGCCCACAGGTGCGGCGCCCGCCGGTGCAGGCGCCCCGGCATACGCGGGGACGCTTGCACCGGCGGAAATCGATGCGGGCGCAAGCGTCTGGAATTCGGGGGGCAGATCCTTGATCTCCACGGTCTGCGCCGGCGCCATGACGGTTAGCCAGTTGCTCAGGTTTTCCAGTTGGCGCACGTTTCCGGGGAACGGGAAGCGCGTCAGATGCGCCAGCGCCGCCTCGCTGATGCGCTTGGTCTCGACGCCCAACTCCCGCGCGCTCTTTTGCAGGAAATGGCGCACCAGCAGCGGGATGTCCTCGCTGCGCTCGCGCAACGACGGCAAGCGCAGACGAATCACGTTAAGCCGGTGATACAAGTCCTCGCGGAACAGGCCCTGACGCACGCGGTCTTCGAGATTCTGGTGCGTGGCGGCGATGACGCGCACGTTCGCCTTGATCGGGCTGTGCCCGCCCACGCGGTAGTAATTGCCGTCCGAGAGCACGCGCAACAGCCGCGTTTGCAGATCCAGCGGCATGTCGCCAATTTCGTCGAGAAACAGGGTGCCGCTCTCGGCTTGCTCAAAACGGCCGCGACGTGTCGCCTGCGCGCCCGTGAACGCACCGCGCTCGTGACCGAACAGTTCGGACTCCAGAAGATCTTTGGGAATCGCCGCCGTGTTGAGCGCGATGAACGGTCCGGACGCGCGCGGCGAATGCCGATGCAGCGCCCGCGCGACCAGTTCCTTGCCCGAGCCCGACTCGCCGGTGATCAGCACCGTTGCGCTCGAGTGCGACAAGCGCCCGATGGCACGAAACACGTCCTGCATCGCGCTCGCCTGACCGAGAATCTCGGGCTCTTCGGTGATGCGCTCATCATCGGTGGCTTCACGCAGACTTTCTTCGACCGCGCGAAGGATCAGCTCGACCGCGCGATCCACGTCGAACGGCTTGGCCAGGTACTCGAACGCCCCGCCCTGAAACGCGGCGACCGCGCTGTCGAGGTCCGAGAATGCGGTCATGATGATGACCGGCAGCCCCGGAAACCGCTGTTTGACCGTTTGCAGCAGTTCGAGCCCGGACCCGCCCGCCATGCGGATGTCCGAGACCAGCACCTGCGGCGAGTCGTGCTCAAGCGCTGCGCTCGCCTCGCGCGGGCCTGTAAAGCTGCGCACCGGCAAATTGGCGCGCGTGAGCGCCTTTTCCAGCACCCATCGAATCGATTGGTCGTCGTCTACTATCCAGATCGGCTTCATTGTTCACCGTGTAACGTCTATGCCCGGCCGCAGGTGCTACGGCCAACGGCGTGAGGGCCGAATCAGCCCAGGGGCAGCAGGATTCGAAAATCCGTCCGTCCGGGCCGGCTTTCGCATTCGATCAGACCGTCGTGACGCTGCACGAACGACTGCGCCAGCGTGAGTCCCAGACCGCTTCCTCCCTCGCGCCCGGAAACGAGCGGGTAGAAGATGCGATCGCGAATGTCGGCGGGAATGCCAGGCCCGTTGTCGATCACATGCAATTCCAATGCCAGCTTGTGCAGTCGCTTGGCAATCGTGATCTTTCGCGCCACGCGCGTGCGCAACACGATGCGTGCATCGCCGCGCGCGATCTGCTCGCGCAAGGCTTCCGCACCGTTGCGCACGATGTTGAGCAACGCCTGAATGAGTTGCTCCTTGTCACCACGAAAATCCGGCAGGCTCACGTCGTAATCCCGCTCGATCGACAGGCCCTGCGGGAACTCCGCGAGCACTACCGAGCGCACGCGCTCGCAGACCTCGTGAATGTTCACGTCGGTGGCGATGTACGGATGCCGGTGAGGTTCGAGCAGTCGGTCGACCAGCGTTTGCAACCGGTCGGACTCCTTGATAATGACCTGCGTGTACTCGCGCAACTCGCGCTGGTCCAGCTCGAATTCAAGCAACTGCGCCGCCCCGCGAATGCCGCCCAGGGGGTTCTTGATCTCATGCGCCAGATTGCGAATGAGCTGCTTGTTCATCAGCGCCTGATCGATGATGCGTTCTTCGCGCTCGTTTTTGAGCTTCTGCTCGTTCTCGATCAGCTCGACGATCACGAAATCGGGGGCCGACTCGGGAGCCGCGACGATCGCGTGTGTGTGCAAAGGCTCCTGCGCGGTGCGCTCGAGCACCAGATCGAGGCGTGTGGTCTGAAAGCGGTTGGCAATGAGGTCGACCATCGTCGACGCGAGCACCTCGCCATTCGTGAACACGTCGTTCCACGTCATCTGCGACAGCGAGCGGCGCGAGAGCGCGAGCAGGGCCTCGGCCGCCGGGTTCGCGAAGACCACGCGCAGCGAGTGCTTTTCAAGCACGAGCAGCACGGTGGGCAAGGCTTCGAGGCCGGGCAGGATGCCGGTGGCCAGGAGCTTTGCCTCCCACGGATCGACACTCGCGGGCAACACAGACGCCTGGCCAGGCACGGCGCCAACGCCGGGAGGCGCGTCTTCAGTGGCAGGCGCGTGTGGACTTGCAGTCTGCCCTTTCGCACCAGCGCGGACACTTTTCATCAAGGATCGGGGCGATAGGTTCATGATCCGCTACGCTGGAATTCGCCTTGCGGCGACGGATAAAAAAGGGGGACGGCCGCGGCCATCCCCCCTTGCATGTCGAGCATGACGGTCGGCCGCTGGCGTTCCGTCATGCCGGCGCATTCCCTGCGCAGCGATTCGATTACAGCGAGTAGTACAGTTCGAACTCGAGCGGGTGCGTGGTCATGGCCACTCGGCGCGCTTCGTCCGTCTTCAGTGCGATGTACGAATCGAGCATGCCGTCGGTGAACACGCCGCCGCGCGTAAGGAACTCGCGGTCTTCGTTCAGATACTCGAGGGCCTGTTCGAGGCTCGCGCACACGGTCGGGATCTTTGCATCCTCTTCCGGCGGCAGGTCGTACAGGTTCTTGTCGGCAGCCTCGCCCGGATGAATCTTGTTCTGCACGCCGTCCAGGCCGGCCATGAGCATGGCCGAGAATGCCAGGTACGGGTTGGCCATCGGATCCGGGAAGCGCGCTTCGATGCGGCGGCCCTTCGGGTTGGCAACGTACGGAATGCGGATCGAGGCCGAGCGGTTACGGGCCGAGTAGGCCAGCTTCACCGGCGCTTCGAAGTGCGGCACGAGACGCTTGTACGAGTTCGTCGACGGGTTCGTGATCGCGTTCAGGGCACGGGCGTGCTTGATGATGCCGCCAATGTAATACAGCGCGAACTCCGACAGACCGCCGTAGCCGTTACCGGCGAACAGGTTCTGGCCGTCCTTCCAGATCGACTGGTGGATGTGCATGCCCGAGCCGTTGTCGCCAACGATCGGCTTCGGCATGAACGTGGCCGTCTTGCCGTAGCTGTGCGCCACGTTGTGCACCACGTACTTCAGGATCTGCGTCCAGTCAGCGCGCTGAACCAGCGTCGAGAACTTCGTGCCGATTTCGTTCTGGCCCTGGCCTGCGACTTCGTGGTGGTGGACTTCCACGGGCACGCCGAGTTGCTCGAGCAACAGGCACATTTCCGAGCGCATGTCCTGGAACGTGTCGACCGGCGCGACCGGGAAGTAGCCGCCCTTCGTGCCCGGACGGTGGCCGGTGTTGCCGCCTTCGAAGTCTTGCGACGACGACCACGGGGCTTCTTCCGAGTTGATCTTCACGAACGTGCCCGACATGTCGGTCTTCCACTGGACCGAGTCGAAAATGAAGAATTCCGGCTCCGGACCGAAGAAGGCGGTGTCGCCCAGGCCCGTGCTCTTCAGATAGGCTTCGGCGCGCTTGGCGATCGAGCGCGGATCGCGGTCATAGCCCTTGCCGTCGGCCGGTTCGATCACGTCGCAGGTCAGCACCAGCGTGCTTTCTTCGTAGAACGGGTCGACGTACGCGGTGTTCGCGTCCGGCACCAGCAGCATGTCCGAGGCTTCGATGCCCTTCCAGCCTGCGATCGACGAACCGTCGAAAGCGTGGCCGCTCTCGAACTTGTCCGCGTCGAAGTGCGACACCGGCACCGAGACGTGTTGTTCCTTACCGCGCGTGTCGGTAAAGCGGAAGTCGACGAACTTGACGTCCTCTTCCTTAACCAGATTCATCACATCTGCCACAGATTTGCTCATGCTATCTCCCGAAAGATTCAATCTGGCGCTGCTGGCGCTCATCGCCCGCGTCGCCGCACCCTCTTAACGAACTCCGTGTTCGGATTCGCCTGTGTTAAGCAGGAAGCGTGCCAATGCTGCATCGACTCGCCTCGCATCATCCTCCCCCCCTGATTTCTAAGGAAATAATCGATTCTGGTGCGACCAGCGCCGAATTCCCGCTTGTGGACCGCGATTCTCCATTTCGGTGCGTCACGCCACAAAACATCCCCGATATGGTGCATTCTTGGATTATGCACCTTTTCGGTGCTGCCGTCGGTCACCGACGATCCGAAGTTGTGCAGCGACTCGCACCGTCCGGATGCGCGATACCGCGCCACGCCTTTGCACGTCCGCCTCACGCCCACCGCCGGGCGACATTTGTCCGATTCACGGAATGCGCACCTCCCGCAAAGTGCACGCTAGAATGAAGGACAACCTTCGACCAGCGAGATCACAGCAATATGACAAGCGCCAAAGCCATTCTCGAACAAGCCGAACAACGCCGTGCCACCGGACAACTCGCCTACGCCGGCGCGGTGACGCCCGAAGAAGCAATGGCGCTGCTCAATGCCGACGCGAACGTGCGTCTGATCGATGTGCGCACCCGCGCCGAACTCGACTGGGTGGGCCGCCCGCAAGTGCCGGACGGCCAGTACGCCAACGTCGAATGGGTGCGGTATCCGGGCGGCGTGCCCAACGAGCATTTTCTGGAGCAGTTGACGTCGCAGGCCCCTGACAAGCATGCACCGTTGCTGTTCCTGTGCCGCAGCGCCGCGCGCTCCAAGGCGGCTGCCAAGGTCGCGTATGAGGCCGGGTTCACGAAGTCGTTCGACATCCTTGAAGGCTTCGAGGGCGACAAGGACAGCGCCGGCCACCGCAAGCACGTCAGCGGCTGGTGCTTCCGCAATTTGCCCTGGATCGGCGCCTGAGACGCCCGAGTTACCGTAACAGCGACGGGCGACGGCACGCGCGGGTAATCGTCGGGGCCCCGTGAGCGCCCCCTTCCGAATCAAACGGATCGTCATCACCGCGAGGAGACACCGCGATGGACTGGACACATTTGCTGACTTTCGCCCTGGCCCTGTTCGTGGGCGCAGGCACGCCCGGGCCGGGCATCGCCGCGATCGTGGCGCGCGTGCTTGGACGCGGCACGCAAGGCGCGGTCGCCTTTTCCGCCGGTGTCGCGATCGGCGACGTCGTCTGGCTCACGCTGGCCGTGCTCGGTGTGGCCGCGTTGGCGCACACCTTCTCGGGCGTTTTCCTGGCGATCAAGTACGCGGGTGCCGCCTATCTCCTCTACCTCGCCTGGAAGATGTGGCACGCACCCGCCATCGCGCCCACCGAGCCGTTGAGCGCCGCGCCGCGAGAACAATCGTGGCGCCTGTTCCTTGGCGGCCTGTCGGTGACCATGGGCAATCCGAAGGTCGTGGTGTTTTACTTTGCCCTGCTGCCCAACCTGCTCGACTTGCAGCGCGTCACGGCACTCGGTTACCTCGAAGTCGTCGGCGTCACCCTCACGGTGCTCGCCATTGTGTTCGGCTCGTACATCGCGCTCGCCGCACGGGCGCGACGACTGCTCAGCTCCGCGCGCGCGGTGCGGCGCCTGAATCGCGCGACAGGCACGGTCATGGCAGGCGCCGCCGTCGCGATCGCCACGCGCTGACAACGCGTTGCGGTCGCACCGGGGACGCGTTGCAGAAGTCAGGCCTGCGGTTGCCGCAACCTCGATATTCCCATGCGCAGAGCAAAAGAACGCCACCGCCGAGGTGGCGTTCCTTTTTCGCATGGCGTCCGCCTGCATTATTGCGATTTACGTAATGATTCCTTGGCGCAATCGCTGTTTTTCTGCGATAGCCGAACCCCTATCCTGCTTTCAACGGCCACAGGCAATGCATACCGCACCGTCTCCAGCGAGGTGCCGGTACCGATGCACTGCCCGCCCGCAGTCGAAGAAAACAGGAAAACTCATCATGAATCGCCAACGCATTGCCTCAGCCCTGATGTCGGCCGTGCTGATCACCGCCGCCGGGAGCGCCTTTGCACAGTCAGGCCGAACCAGCGACGCATACCCCGAAGGTTCGCAGTTCGCCTGGATCGCACAAACGTCATCCGCCTCGCCCGCCTCGCAAGTGTCGCGCGAACAAGTGCGCGAGGAACTGGCCGAAGCCCGCGCACAAGGTCTCATCCCGCAAAACGATTACGAATACCCGGCGTTCCCCGATCGCGCCACTGTGCCGGCGAAGACCCGCGCGCAGGTATACGAGGAACTGGTCCGCGCGCGCCAGAACGGCGAGATGCGGCACTCGAACCCCTGAATGTTGTCTGCCACGGCATCGCCGTGCACTTGCGGCCCCTCGCCGTGTCGCCGTACCCCGGTGGCGCGGCATGACGCGCACAGGCAGGACGGCATCGCCGGCCTGTGTTGCGTCACCTCGTTTCCGACACCGACGTCGAGCGTAGCCCTCCACTTGTCTTGACCTGCCCGGACTGCGTGCTACCATGCAGCCGTTTCAATTTGCATAGACAGGATCATCCGGTGAGTCAGATCGAATTCGATATCGAGTGGACCGAACGTGCGGCCAAGAAGGCTGAACGACTCGTCCCCAAGGGCACTCCTCTCGCGTTGCCACCGATCGAATGCATGCCGGCCGAAGGCGACGTGCTGTTCCTCGGCCAGGGCGACAAGAAGCAACCGTTCATCGTGGTGGAACGTCAGTACCATCACGAAGGCGAAGACGCGTGGACCATCATTCTGATTCTCGATCTGCCCGAGTAACTTCGAATCGTAGAATCATCCGGGCAAGACGTTGGCGAAACGCCGGCACGGCAGCCGAAAAAGGCAACGCATCGGAAATTTCGTAACGCAAGCACGCACGGCGCGGCCACTGGGGAAATCCCGGTTGCCGCGCCGCTTTGCTTGGAGAGTGCCGCTTTCTATACTTGAAGCGCGTTCCACATCGCGTAATCAAGGCAGGGAGATTCGACGATGCTCATGCCCAACCTCTCCAACGCCCAACTCGTGACCATGTTCGCGATCGCGGTATTCGGTGCGATCGTCGTTGGTGCCATGCCCTGCAAAGGCACGCTGCGAATGTGCTGGCGCTCGCTGCTCGTCGTGGTCGGCGCCGTGCTCGCGGTACTCGCGTTTGAGCTCGTCCCGCTGCTCGCCTGAGCCATTTTGCGGATTTTCTTCATTAAGGGTTGACCCCATGCGGAAGAGCCGATATTATCTCGGTCTCGTTGGGGCGTTAGCTCAGTTGGTAGAGCAGCGGACTCTTAATCCGTAGGTCGAGTGTTCGAGTCACTCACGCCCCACCAAACGAATTCCGAAAAAAGCTGCTGCGCCGTGCAGCCTTTTTTATTCCCGGTTATTTCGGGGCGTTAGCTCAGTTGGTAGAGCAGCGGACTCTTAATCCGTAGGTCGAGTGTTCGAGTCACTCACGCCCCACCAA
>NZ_CABPSD010000009.1:0-260583 GCF_902459575.1 Pandoraea morbifera | reverse complement strand
CACTGGTTCACGACGCTCGCGCACGCTCGAGCAGTCATCGCGGCATGGCGTCAGGACTACAACGAGCAAAGGCCGCACAGCGCACTGAAGTACCTTGCGCCGTCAGAGTTTGCGGCCAAACATCGGGCAACCGCGGACGCTCCTGCCGCTTTCCAGGAGCTGGTTTAAAGGGACTTTGCTAGAAGCCCATTGGCTCTAATGAAGGGGGCAGGTCATCACAAACCAATCAGCTTCCTTGATGTTCCGATACTTGCACCACAGGAGAAATGCGTTCGGGGTCGGACATATCGAACCGAACGGCTCACTTTTCCATAGCGAAAAGATCCGCTCGGCGGTCTCGAAGTTCGAGCTCATTATCGCCAGGTCCCGGCAGTCCTCCAAGGTGAGAAACTTCCCATTAGATGCCACCGGAAACTGCTTACATACGAGCAAGGCACCCTCCAACGGCGACCATTTCTTCATGGCCATCGCATTGATGATATCCTTGTCGTTCGTTGTCCTAACCGCCATCACCATTCTTCTTCCTCAGTTCTAGAAATCGGGACCGCAATCATACCTCGACCAAATCGGCCCGGCTTGGCGCTCGCAACAAATAGGCACGGCAAACCAACTTGACGCCTCCCCGTCCGCCAATGCTCTCGGCTTAGAAGATACTTCGGAAAATTACATCCTTCCAAATTAGTCATTTGCAATACGAACTTATTGACGTCAACGGCTTTCGCGCTCAAGCGCAGAAACAGTGTAGGACTTTGGGATCAATGGCTGCAACGCCAAAGCAGGGGTTTGATTCGCCACCGGAGGTGACGTTGATCATGGTTGACTTAATTTGATCGAAAACGCCTACACAGCACCTACACCGCCTGTAGACAAAGATCGAACCGAAACAAATGAACCGCTCAAATCATTGATTTTACTGGCCTGCCCAGAGGGATTCGAACCCCCGACCGTCGGCTTAGAAGGCCGATGCTCTATCCAACTGAGCTATGGGCAGTGCGTGCGTGACTTGATGACGCGTGCGGCGGCGGCCTGATACCGCTGCCGGCGCACCCTTCGCGCAACGCGACCGAGTCACGCAAGGGTAATCACCGATTATAGCGCACGCGCATGCCATTTTCATCGACGCCGTTGCAGGAGTTGTCCTCTTTACGTATCAGCGCAATCGCATCTAGACTGGTGACGTGGAGGAGCGCGCTCATGAACGAAATCGAACGCGAACAACGCTTTGGCGCCCATAATTACGCGCCGCTGCCCGTCGTGCTCTCGCATGCCAAAGGCGTCTGGGTCTGGGACGTCGAGGGCAATCGCTATCTCGACATGATGAGCGCCTATTCCGCCGTCAGCCACGGCCACGCGCACCCACGTCTGGTCGCAGCGCTTACCGCGCAGGCGCAACGGCTCGCCGTCGTTTCCCGTGCGTTCTACACGGACCGGCTCGGCGCCTTCCTCGAACGCTTGTGCGACCTCACCACGCTTGGCGGCGCCCTGCCCATGAATACCGGCGCCGAGGCCGTCGAAACCGCCATCAAGGCCGCACGCCGCTGGGGTTACAGCGTCAAGCGCATTCCCGCGGACAAGGCCGAGATCGTCGTGGCCGACGGCAACTTCCACGGGCGAACGACCACCCTCGTGGGATTCTCCTCCGAACCCTCCTATCGGGCCGACTTCGGCCCCTTCGCGCCCGGCTTCGTGCGCGTGCCCTTCGGCGATATCGACGCCGTACGCGCCGCCATCACCCCCAATACCTGCGCCGTGCTCTTCGAGACGATTCAGGGCGAAGGCGGTATCGTGATCCCACCGGACGGATTTCTGCGCGCCCTGCGCGCGCTGTGCACCGAGCACAACGTGCTCATGCTCCTCGACGAAATCCAGTCCGGGCTGGGACGCACAGGGCGCTGGTTCGCTTATCAGCACGAAGACGTGGTGCCCGACGGCGTCATGCTCGGCAAGGCGCTCGGCGGCGGACTGCTCCCTGTCTCGGCCTTCGTGGCACGCCGCGACATCATCGATCTTTTCGAACCCGGCAGCCATGGTTCGACATTCGGCGGCAACGCGCTGGCGGCCACCGTCGCGCTCGAAGCCCTCGACGTGATGGCCGACGAAGACCTGCCCGGCCGCAGTGCGGAGATGGGGGAGTACCTGCTCGCCCGCCTGCATGCGATTCACTCACCACTCGTGCGCGAAATTCGTGGGCGCGGACTCTGGGTCGGCATCGAGATCGATCCGGCGCTGGCCGACGCACACGACCTCGCACTGCGACTGCTGCACCGCCGGGTGCTCGCGAAGGAGACGCGCTCGACCGTGCTGCGACTCGCACCACCGCTCGTCATCGAACGCCCCGACATCGATCTGTGCATCTCGGCGCTCAAGGCCGTACTCGCCGAAGCCGAAACGAACGTGTGAGGGAGCCCGACGGTCAGCGGGACGGACGAACCAGGCAAATCGCGCGCGTCGTGTCGCGCTCGGTCAGTGCGCCGACGACTTCGACCAGAGATTCATGACCATCACGCCCGCAATGATGAGCGCCATGCCGACCATGGCCGGGGCGTCGAGCTTCTGCCCGAACAGCACGCGTGAGGCAATCGAGATAAGTACGATGCCAAGACCCGACCACATCGCATACGCGATTCCCACGGGAATCGAACGCAACGTGAGCGAAAGCATGTAAAACGCCAGGCCGTATCCCACCACCACCAGTGCGACCGGCCCCACCCGCGTGAATCCCTCCGAGGCCTTCAGGGCCGACGTTGCGATGACCTCCGCCACGATCGCCACCAGCAGATACAGATACGCCATCGTCCTACTCCCTTTCGCTCGAACTCACGGGCGCTCATCATAACCGACGTCACTTCGCCTCATTTGCCCCCCTCCTCTTCCCCGCCTTCCTAGGCTTCGTCGGGTCCCGGAGCGGCTCTTGCCCCCAGCGCCTGCCCGGCGCATGCTTCCTGCCAGGCCCCCCGCCGGAAAAACGAACCGCAGAAACCACTTGCCCAAGCAACGCACGCCGCGCTACATTCGCCATCACGGTGTGGCCAGCACACCGGCGTCGCTCGGACGGTTCCGGGCGCTTACGTTCGAGGATTCCCATGCCCGGCTCTCAGAGCTCGCGCAGCTTTGCGCGCATCAATCGCCTTCCCCCTTACGTCTTCAACATCACCGCCGAGTTGAAAATGGCGGCGCGCCGCCGTGGTGAAGACATCATCGACCTGTCCATGGGCAATCCCGACGGTGCGACGCCCCCGCATATCGTCAGCAAGCTCGTCGAGGTCGCGCAACGTCCCGATACACACGGCTATTCGACCTCGCGCGGCATTCCGCGCCTGCGCCGCGCCATCACGCGCTGGTACAAGGATCGCTACGACGTCGAGCTCGACCCGGAGCGCGAAGCCATCGTCACCATCGGCTCGAAGGAAGGTCTCGCCCACCTGATGCTCGCCACGCTGGACCAGGGCGACACGGTGCTGGTGCCGAACCCGTCGTATCCGATCCATATCTACGGCGCGGTCATCGCGGGCGCGAACATCCGCTCCGTGCCGATGACGCCCGGCATCGACTTCTTCACAGAGTTGGAGCGCGGCATTCGCGAGAGTCATCCGAAGCCCAAGATGGTGATTCTCGGTTTCCCGTCGAACCCCACGGCGCAGTGCGTCGAACTGGAATTCTTCGAACGCGTGATCGACCTCGCGCGCAAACACGACATTCTCGTGGTACACGATCTCGCGTACGCGGATATCGTATACGACGGGTACAAGGCGCCGTCGATCATGCAGGTGCCCGGCGCGAAGGACGTGGCCGTCGAGTTCTTCACGCTGTCCAAGAGCTACAACATGGCCGGCTGGCGCATCGGCTTCATGGTCGGCAACGCCGAACTGGTCGCCGCACTCGCACGCATCAAGAGCTATCACGACTACGGCACGTTCACGCCGGTTCAGGTCGCCGCCATCGCCGCGCTCGAAGGCGACCAGCAGTGCGTCGAGGCAATCCGCGAGCAATACCAGCGCCGCCGCGACGTGCTCTACAAGGGACTCACGGAAGCGGGCTGGGCCGTCGATCTGCCGCGCGCGTCGATGTATATCTGGGCGCGCATTCCCGAACCGTATCGCGCGCTCGGCTCACTCGAGTTCGCCAAGAAACTGCTCGCCCAGGCCAAGGTCTCGGTCTCGCCGGGCATCGGCTTCGGCGAATACGGCGACGAGTATGTGCGCTTCGCCCTGATCGAGAACGAATCGCGCATTCGCCAGGCCGTACGTGGCATCAAGCACATGTTCCGCGAAGACGGTCTGATCCAGCCGACCGTGGCCTGAACCACGCCCCGCAATACGGTCAACCGGCATCGGGGCGCATGTCACCCCGATGCCCCGGATCCCGCCGCGACTTCGTGCTGAACGAACAGTTCACGGGATTGCGCTCCGCACAAGTCCACGCGGGCCCCGAACTGACATCGGACGACGCGACCCATGCAGCGCCCACGGCGCGGGTCGCATCCGAAAGACTCATGCGCAAACCACCCCCGAGTGCCGCGTCGGCGACATAGTCGCACATGACCCTGTGCTTCCTGGCATCGAAGCGAGCCCCCGAAAAGCGAAGGTGCGCGAGCATGCCCTCGGAGGCTCTCGGTTGCTCGCCGTGCCACGTGCCGCCGTTGGCGTTGGCCGTGTAGACGATCGTCTCGTTGCCCACGCTTTGGTGGATGTCGGCCACGGCCGGACAGGCATTGATCTCCGCGTGCGCCGCCGTTGGACCGAAAACGGCAAGTGTGCCCACGATCATCGATATCGTACGAAACATGACGCGCTCCTTCTGAGGATGATGTGACAGACGATTCGGGATGTCCGGTACGATTACACCTGCTGGCCTGACGACTGAATTCTGAAAAGCGTCGCCGCGCGTGCGGGAGAGTTCCCGTTAGGCACGTCCTGACGATAAAAAAGAGGAGGCAAAAGCCTCCTCGTCAAAACATGCGATCGATGGTGTCGACGTCGCGCTAGGCAGGCAGCCACTCCTGCAACGTGACCTCGATGGTGATGAACGACAGATTGCCGCCGCGAACGAAACGCCCGGCGAACATGCGGCCTTCGGTGTCGGCCACCATGCCGTGCAGCATGGGCAGCGTCTGGGCGGCTTCGGGGCGCACGTCGACCTCGCCGAACACATTGAGGATTTCCACCCCCGGGCCGCTCACCAGCTGCTCGCGCCAACTGTCGCCTGCACGGAACGCGAGACGCGCGTCGATCAGGCTGCCGACCGCGCCGCGTACGATGGCCCGCGCAATGCCATGCTCGGCGCACAATGCCTCGATGCTTTCCGTCAGGTCCTGATTGGGCTTGAGACGGGCCACGACCAGCCGCCCCAGCGTGCCGCTCTCGATGGCGACCGGAACCTCCAGCGCCGCGCTCATGAGGGCTCTCCCGGTCGTCTCGCCGCGGGCCGCAGCAAATGAAAGCGCGTTTCCTCGTCCTCCCCGGTCACGTAGCCGCCATGTTCGAACAGGCACAGGCGGATCACCACGGGCTCGTCGCCCGCCCAGGTGTGATCGAGAATCAGATGACCACCGTGCAATTCGCCGCCCGGGTCGGAAAACCCGGCATGGCAATGCAGCAGCGTGGCGCCGTCGGAGGTGCGGCCTATCGTGATGGCCCCGCCGATCAGATCCACCTCCCGGGCTTCGTCGACCGGCGCCCCATAGCCGAACGGGCGCTCCGCGTCGGCAGTGGTCTCGATCATGTGATACCGCAGTCCTCGCGCGGTGCCCGCGCAGAAACGTCCGACGCCGCCACCATGCGTATAGCGGGATAACGCCGCACGCAGGGACTCGCCGAGATTCGCACCAGACCGGATCGTCACGCGCAGTTCGTGCTGCCCGCTCAACACGCAGTCTTCCACACGGGGTAACGTGGGGACGCCTGCATGTTGATAGATCCGCGAAAGCGCAGGTTTCATAGTCGATAGTCTCCTTGCTCTTCGAGCATCGTCTTGATTTGCTTCTTCACGATCTTGCCGTAGCCCGACTTGGGCATGGCATTCCAGAAAACGAAGCGACGCGGCCACTTGTACCGGGCAATGCGCGCCTCGAGATGTCCGAGCAGTTCGTCGGCCTGCGCGGCCATGCCCTCCCGGGCGACCACCACCGCGAGCCCGCTCTCGCCCCACTTGGGGTCCGGCACGCCGAGCACGGCGCACTCCGACACGGCCGGGTGAGTGAGCAGGGCCTCCTCGATCTCGCGCGGATAGACGTTCGAGCCGCCCGAAATGTACATGTCGGACGCGCGCCCCGTGATGTAGAGGAAGCCCTGCGCGTCGACGTGGCCCAGATCGCCCGTATGAAACCAGTCGTCCTTGAACGCCTTGGCATTCGCGTCCGGGTTGTTGTGATAGCCCATGAAGACGGCGGGGCCGCGCACGCAGATCTCGCCCGAGGCGAACGGCGGCTGACGCTCGCCGCGCTCGTCGAGAATCGCCACCTCCATGCCGGTGCGCGGCATGCCGCACGTACCCACTCGTGCATCGGGCGCGTCGTCGTCTTCGCTATGCAGCCACGGCGGCAACACGGTGATGTTGCCGGTCACCTCGCCCAGTCCGTAGTACTGCACCAGCACGCGCCCCAGCTTCTGCAGCGCGTATTTCTGGTCGGCGCGATACATGGGCGCGCCCGCGTAGATCACGAAACGCAGCGAGCTGTGGTCGTACTGGTCCACCGCCGGATCCTCGACCAGCATCTTCACGATGGTGGGCACCGTGAACATGTTGTCCACGCGATGGCGCTCGATCGCCTGCCACACCTGCGCCGCGTCCATCTTTTCTCCCGCCAGGAGCACGCTCGCCGCGCCACGCGCGGTGTTGACGATGGCATGAATGCCGGCGCCATGCGAGAGCGGCGCGACGACCATCGAGCGGCTGCGATACGTGATGCCAGGCATCAGGTCGGCCAGATGGTTCGTGACGACGAACGCCATCTGCCCGTGCGAGAGCACGCCCGCTTTCGGATGTCCGGTCGTGCCGGATGTGTAGAAGAACCACAACGGGTCCTCGTACTCGACTTCCGCCTCGTAACCGGCCGCGCCCATATGCTCGGCCACGAGCGTTTCGTAATGGAATTCACCCTGACGCGGCGTGCCCAGCGCAATCACATGGCGCAGGGCGGGCGACGCGGCACGCACGGCGTCGACGTGTCCCTCGAAGCCGGCGTCGTAGATCATGACGCACGCACCGCTCGATTGCCCGAGATACGCCGCCTCGGGCGCGGTAATGCGGAAGTTCGTCGGCACCCACACGGCGCCGAGCCGAAACGCGATCCACGCGCTCTCGAAAATCGGCAGGTTGTTGCGCGAGTGAACCAGCAACTTGTCGCCCTTGCCCACGCCCAACTTGCGCAGCGCGTCGACGGCTGCATTCACGCGAGCGTCGATCTGCGCCCACGTAGTGACCTTGTCGCCGACGATCACCCCGGGCTCGTCCGGGTGACGCCGGGCAACGTCGGCCAGCAGCCGGCCGAGATTCATGACCTTCTTGAGCATGTCGCTCGTCTCCTCTACTTTCTTATGGCTCAGTCTTGCAATATGACGGCCCCGGCCAGCGCCGGGCCCCTGCCTGATACGTTCTGCGCACCCCAACGGCCCGGCGTGCCTCGATGACGCCAAATGCGGCTTGATGCAACTTGATGCGCCTTGATGCGGTTCAGGCTAACGCGACGCAATCCGTCCGGACGCGTCGCGGCGTCCCAATGCGACGTCTCATCGCGCCTCGAGAATGCTGACGTAATTGGCCACGGCCGCGCCGCCCATGTTGAACACGCCCGCGAGCTTCGCGTTCGGGATCTGCATGTCGCCGGCGGTGCCCGTGAGCTGCATGGCCGCCATCACGTGCATCGACACGCCCGTCGCACCGACCGGATGTCCCTTGGCCTTGAGACCGCCCGAGGGATTGACCGGCAGCAGACCGTTCTTTTCCGTCAGGCCTTCGGCGATCACGTTGGCGCCCTGGCCGGGCTTCGCGAGCCCCATCGCTTCGTACTCGATCAGTTCGGCAATGGTGAAACAGTCGTGCGTCTCGACCAGCGACAAGTCCTTCAGCGACACGCCCGCCACGCCCAGCGCCTGACGCCAGGCATGCTGACCGCCTTCGAAGGCCAGCGGATCCCGGCGCGACAGCGGCAGGTAATCGTTGACCTGTACGGCCGCGCGAAAGCCCACGGCCTTGGGCATCGTGCGTGCGACGTCGGCCGACGAGATCACCAGCGCGGCGGCCCCGTCGGAGACCATCGAGCAATCGGTGCGCTTGAGCGGACCGGCCACGAAAGGATTCTTCTCGGAGACGTTACGGCAGAAGTCGTAGCCGAAGTCGCGGCGCATGTGCGCGTACGGGTTCACCGCGCCATTGCGATGATTCTTTGCCGCGATGCGCGCGAGCGCGTCGGACTGATCGCCGTAACGCTCGAAGTAGGTTTGCGCGATCGTGCCGAACACGCCGGCAAAGCCGCCGGGAATGCCCGCCTCTTCCCGCGCATAGCTGCATTTGAGCAGGACGTCGCCGACTTGCGGCGTGGCCAGCTCGGTCATCTTCTCGAAGCCGATCACGAGCACGTGCGTCGCCTTGCCGGCCTCGATGGATTGCAAGCCGCCGTGAACCGCCGCCGAACCCGTGGCGCAGGCGTTCTCGTAACGCGTGGCGGGCTTGAAGCGCAGGCCGGGAATACGGTTGAAGACGAGCGAAGACGGAAAGTCCTGATACAGGAAACCGCCGTTGAAGGTGCCGACATGAATCGAGTCGATCTGCTCGGGCGCAAGGCCCGCGTCGTCGAGAGCGGCTTGTGCGACATCGGCCAGCAGAACTTCGGCATCGACGTTATCGAGTTTGCCGAACTGGGAGTGGGCCCAGCCGGTAAGGCATGCAGCAACCATGAAGTGTTCTCCGGAAAATTGGGGTCATCCAGACTCCGGTGAGCAATTTCGATGCCAGACAAATGCGCCCGCCCGATTTGACGTGATGCGGGCGCCATTCGGTGCGGCGCGGGCGGCGTCGACCTGCCCCCTGCGTCCTCCTTGCAGCGGCAACGCTTGTGGCGCGCCGGCAATTGACGCAAGCGTAAAGCGCATGTCACCCGCCGGGCAAGTGAATTCGAGTGCACCCCGCGTGAAGCGAATTTGCTGTGCTGCAACACGCCGGGTGTGTCGCACGGTCGATGCGACACCTGTCGCATCGCGACGATGTCCGGCCTGCGACAGGTGTCGCAAATTGCGCGACAGATGCGACACCTGTCGCACCGCGACGCATCGCGCGCGCAAGTGGATCCGTCATTGCCCGAGGTATGAAGCGGCCGCGCCACCGGTCGTTCCATCAGGCAAAAGCCGGCGAAACAACGTGGGATGGTGCGTGGCGGCGCAGGCTGGCGATGCGAGGGATTTCACCGATGCTTAACAACGTAAGGGTTTTCCCGCTCGGCGCGCGATCTGGCATTCGACTTGCGTAAGATAGCCAGGCCACTCGCACGCCGCAGGATGCGAGCCGGCCGGGGCGCTGCAAGGCAACACGCCGGCGCGCCTCGCGCTTCAGATGCGGTCACCAAACCAATAAACAGGAGACATGCAGTATGAGCACCATGGATCGCCGCCACTTCATCAAGGTCGTGGCAGCCACGTCGGCAGCCGCCGCGACGGGGTTGTACCAAACGCAGGCACACGCCGCCGAATTCACGCTGAAGTTCGCGAACAATCTCCCCGTCAGCCACCCGATGAATATCCGCGCCAAGGAGATGGCGCAGAAGATCGCCGAGCAGTCGAAGGGCCGCATCGACTTCCAGATCTATCCGAACAACCAGCTCGGCAGCGACAGCGACATGCTGAGCCAGATTCGCGCAGGCGCGATCGACTACTTCACGCTCTCGCCGCTGATCCTCGGCACACTCGTGCCGTCGGCACAGATCTCCGGAGTGGGCTTCGCATTCAAGGACTACAGCCAGGTGTGGGCCGCGATGGACGGCGACCTCGGTGCGCACGTGCGCGGCCAGATCGCCAAAACCTCGGTGTTCGCTTTCGACAAGATCTGGGAGAACGGCTATCGCCAGATCACCACGAGCAGCCGTCCGATCAACTCGCCCGCCGATCTCAAGGGCCTGAAGATCCGCGTGCCGACGAGCCCGCTGTGGACGTCGATGTTCAAGGCGTTCGATGCCTCGCCCACGTCGATCAACTTCGCCGAAGTGTATTCGGCCCTGCAAACGCACATCGTCGAAGCGCAGGAAAACCCGCTGGCGTTGCTGACCACGGCCAAGCTCTACGAAGTGCAGAAATACGTGTCGATGACGAATCACATGTGGGACGGCTTCTGGTTCCTCGCCAACAAGCAGAAGTGGGACAAGCTGCCCAAGGATCTGCAGGCGATCGTGACGGCCAACGTGAACGCTGCCGCCATGTTGCAGCGCGACGATGTGCGCAAGCTCAACGACGGTGTAATGGCCGAGCTCAAGCAGAAGGGCCTCGTGTTCAATGCGCCCAACAATGAGCAATTCCGCGACAAGCTGCGCAGCGCGGGCTTCTATGCCGAATGGCACAAGAAGTTCGGCGATGAGGCTTGGTCCATGTTGGAAAAGTACACCGGGAAGCTCGCGTAAATGGAAACGTTGACGATGACGGCCGAGCCGACGCACGCGCTCGCCCGCCTCTTCTGCCACGTCAACCGCGCGGTGATGAAAGTCACCGAGGCGGTTGCCGTGCTGCTGGTGGTGGCGGAAACACTCATCCTGCTCGCGGGCGTGGTCTCGCGTTACGGGTTCGACAATCCGCTCACGTGGTCGGACGAGCTCGCCCAGATCCTGTTCATCTGGCTCTCGATGCTCGGCGCCGTGCTGGCGCTCGACCGGGGCGAGCACATGCGCTTGTCCGCCATCGTCAACAAGCTCCCCGTCGCGTGGCGCGAATGGTTTCAGACCATGGCCGCGCTCACGGTCTGCGTGTTCGTGGCACTGATCATCATGCCCGCCTACGCGCATGCCATCGAACAGATGGACATCACCACGCCGGCGCTGGAAATTCCCGACGGACTGCGTGCCGCGGCGCTCCCGGTCGGCGCGGGCCTGATGCTCATCGCCGCGATATCGCGCCTGGCTCGCTGCTCCAGCATGCGACAACTGGGCCTGGGCGTGCTGGTCGTGGCCGCCCTCGGTGCGGCACTCTGGCTTGGGCGCCCGGCGCTCATCGCCATGGGCAACTACAACCTGCTGGTGTTCTTCGTGCTGATCGTGGGCGCCTGCGTGGCAGGCGGCATTCCCATCGCCTTCGCGTTCGGCACCGCGACGCTCGCGTATCTCGCGCTGGTCACCGACGCACCGTTGCAGATCGTGGTGAGCCGCATGGACGAGGGCATGTCCGGCCTCATCCTGCTGTCGGTGCCGCTGTTCGTGCTGCTCGGCGCGCTCATCGAAATGAGCGGTCTCGCCCGCAGCCTGATCGAATTCATGGGCTCGCTGCTCGGCCACGTGCGCGGCGGCCTGCAGTACGTGCTGCTCGGTGCGATGTTCCTCGTGTCCGGCATCTCCGGCTCGAAGGCCGCCGACATGGCGGCCGTGGCGCCGGCGCTCTTTCCTGAAATGCAACGCCGCGGCTCCAAGCCGGAAGACCTCGTCGCGCTGCTCGCGTCGACCGGTGCCATGACCGAGACGATTCCGCCAAGTCTGGTGCTGATCACCATCGGTGCGGTGTGTGGCGTTTCGATCACCGCCCTGTTCGTCGGCGGCCTGCTGCCGGCGGTCATCGCCACGCTCGCCATCGTGGTCGTTTGCTTCGCACGGTCGCGCAAGGAAGCCCCGAACGCAGCGAAACGCGCGCCGTGGAGCGTGATCGCCAAGACGTTCATCGTGGCGCTGCCCGCCCTGGCCCTGCCGATCCTGATTCGCACGGCCGTGATCGAGGGCGCCGCCACGGCCACCGAGGTTTCGACCGTCGGCATCGCCTACACGATCGTGATCGGTCTGATCGTCCACCTCTTCAAGAAGCACCTCGACTTCAAGCGCCTGTACCCGCTGCTCACCGAAACGGCCGCACTGTCCGGTGCCATCCTGCTCATCATCGGCATGGCCACCGCCATGGCCTGGGCACTCACGCAGTCGGGCTTCTCCGCGAAGCTCGTGGGCCTGATGCACGGCGTGCCGGGCGGGCAGATCGGCTTCTTGCTCATCTCCATGGTCGTGTTCATCGTGCTGGGCAGCGTGCTCGAGGGCATTCCCGCCATCGTGCTGTTCGGGCCGCTGCTATTCCCGGTCGCCCGTTCGATGGGCATTCACGACGTGCACTACGCCATGGTCGTGATCCTGTCGATGGGCATGGGCCTGTTCGCGCCGCCGCTGGGCGTGGGCTTCTACGCCGCATGCGCCATCGGCAAGACCTCGCCCGACAAGGTCTTCAATCGGATGTGGCCCTATATGGGTGCACTTTTCGTGGCGCTGCTGATCGTCGTCTTCGTGCCCTGGATCTCGATCGGTTTCCTGAAGTAAGCGACATTCACTAACGTTTTTACCGACGGGCTCCGCCGCGCTGCTGGCGGCGGGGCCCGTGCCGTAGAAGTCAATAAATTTAGGAGTCCATAGCATGACGGAGAAAGTTGCAGTAGTCACGGGCGGCGGCATGGGCATTGGCGCCGCCATTTGCGAACGGTTGGTCAAGGACGGCATGACGGTGGTGGTGGCCGATCTGAACGAAGGCGCCGCGACGGAAACGGCGGCGAAGCTGAGCGCGGCAGGCGGTAACGCGTGGGCGCTGTCCATGAATGTGGGCGATGCGCAATCGATCGCCGACGGCTTCGCCCAGGTCGCGCAGCGGCACGGGCGCTGCGACGTGCTCGTGAACAACGCGGGGATCGCCAAGACGTTTCCGTTCCTCGACTATCCGATCGATCACTGGCATCAGGTGATGAACGTGAACCTCACCGGCACGCTGCTGTGCGGGCAGCATGCCGCGCGTCTCATGCGCGAGCAGCGCTGGGGGCGGATCGTGAATCTGGCGTCGGTCGCGGGCATTCTGGCCAGCGCCGGGCGAACGGCCTACGGCACGTCGAAGGCAGCGGTCATCGGTCTCACGCGTCAGATGGCCATCGAACTCGCCCCTTTCGGCATTACGGCAAACGGCATTGCTCCGGGCCCGGTCGACACGCCGCTCACGCAAGCGCTGCACTCCGACATCTCGCGCCGTCACTATACGGAGACCACGCCGCTGGGCCGCTACGGCCAACCGCGTGAGATCGCGGGCGCGGTCAGCTTCCTGGCGTCGGAAGATTCGTCTTATGTCACCGGCCATATCCTGCCGGTCGACGGCGGTTTCGTGGCGGCCGGCATTCTCGAGATCTGACGCCGCCCGGGCGCGTCACTTCGCTCCCATCGCTCAGCGCAGGCGGGTGTCCGGCAGGTCGGGCACCAGCCGCGCGCCTGGCGCGCGCTGCATCTCGCGCCACACCTGGCGGGCATTCTCCACGAATGTGGCGACGCACGGGTTGTGGTTGTCGCGGCTCCACAGCAGCGCCACTTCGGCCACCGGCGCGTTGTGCAACGGCTTGAAGACCGCACTGCCCGACGCGCTCGCGCTGCTCATCGACATCGGCACCATCGCCACGCCCAGCCCCTCCCCCACGAGGTTGATGATCGTCTGCTGCAGATTGGTCTCGAGCCGGATATGCGGAGAGAACCCCGCGCGGCGGCAGTGGTCGACGATCAGGTCGTAGACCAGCGGCGCGATCTCGCGCGGAATGCTCACGAAGGACTCGTCGGCGAGCTGGGAGGCGTCGAGCACGTCGACCGAGGCCAGCGCATGGGTGCGCGGCAGCACGGCCACCATCTCCTCGCGAAACACCGTCGCCGTCTCCACCCCCGTGAGATCCTCGGGACGGTACATGATGCCAACGTCGATCCGCCCCGCCCGCACCGCGTCGGCCAGCAGGTTCGGCAACGTCTCCGCGAGTTTCATGTCGACGCGCGAGTACGCCGCGGCATACGTGCGCGTGAGCGCCGGCAGAATGTTGTACGCCGAGGACATCATGAAGCCGACCGTGATGGCGCCGTCTTCTCCCCGGCTCGCCGCGACCACGTTGCGCCGCGCCCGCTCGACCGAGTTGAGGATTTCCACCGCATCCTGATAGAAGCGCGCCCCGGCGCGCGTGAGGCGCACGCTTCTGCGCGTGCGCTCGAACAACCGCACCCCCAGCTCGGCCTCCATGAGGGCGATCTGGCGCGATAGCGGCGGCTGCGAGATGTGCAACTGCTGCGCCGCGCGGCCGAAATGCAGCGTCTCCGCGAGCACCACGAAATACTGAAAATGACGCAGCTCAATCATTTGATACCTCAAGGGTATTAATAGCGCATCAATATTGTATTGGATGTTATGACTCGTGAGTCGTATCCTGCGTTGGCGGTTGGCCACCCGAGCCGGTCGCAACATAAAGAGACGTCAGGAATCGCCAGGCCACAAGCCACCGACGGCGCCCTTTCGTACCGATACGAGAAGGAGACAAGTCATGCCCGCTCACCTCGCTGTAGCGTCTGCCCCCGCTCGACCTGTCGGCCACGCCGTCCCCCACGGCGCCGCCAATACCCATACCGCGTTCAGCAACATCGCGGCGATCGCCGAACGCATCGCCCGCCTGCCTGCCCCCCCAGCCGAGCCCATGACCGCCGTCGCGCCCGATTCGGCATCGACCCGGCGCATGCGCCCCGACTATCTCGCCATCGACGAACTGAGCGGCACCGATGCCCGCATGCGCGAACTGCTCGCGCGCGGCAAGCGCTTCGTCGATCGTGGCATCCCGGTGTTGATTCTTGGAGAGACAGGCACCGGCAAGGAGTTTCTCGCCCGCGCGCTGCACGCCTACAGCGAGCGGCGCGCGCAGGCATTCGTCGCCATCAACACGGCGTCATTGCCCGAGCATCTCGTCGAGAGCGAATTGTTCGGGTATCAGCGCGGCGCATTCTCGGGCGCCCTGCCCGGCGGGATGAAGGGCAAGCTGCAACAGGCTGACGGCGGCACCCTGTTTCTCGACGAGATCGGCGACATGCCCTACGCAATGCAGACGCGCCTGCTGCGCGTGCTCTCCGAGCGAGAAGTCACGCCATTGGGGGCGAGCCATCCCGTACCCGTCGACGTGCAACTGATTTGCGCCACGCACCAGGATCTGACCAGCGCTGTGGCGAACGGCACGTTCCGCGAAGATCTTTACTACCGCATCGCTGTCGGCGTTCTCACGCTGCCCACGCTGCGCGAGCGCGAAGATAAAGCCGAGCTGATCGCGCGCATGCTTTGCGACGAGTGGCCCGGACTGCGCGCCGATCAGGCGCTGGCCCGCGTGTCGCCGCAAGCGCTTTCGTGTCTGCTTGCTAGCGCGTGGCCGGGAAACCTGCGTCAAATGCGCGCCGCGTTGCGCTACGCATGCGCCGTCATGAGCACAAGCCAGTTGTGCGTGGACGATCTGCCACCGGACCTCGTTGC
Organism: Pandoraea morbifera; assembly: GCF_902459575.1. Taxonomy (NCBI): domain Bacteria; kingdom Pseudomonadati; phylum Pseudomonadota; class Betaproteobacteria; order Burkholderiales; family Burkholderiaceae; genus Pandoraea; species Pandoraea morbifera. The sequence continues at coordinate 245,125 of NZ_CABPSD010000009.1, read as the reverse complement.
CGCGTCGCAAGCCAGATCGGCGGCCGGCACAGCGATGGCATCCGCGACCCGGTTGCGCGGTGACGTCGATGATTCGGTGGCGTCGCGCGAAACGCCTGGCGCGATGCACCGCGGCCAGGCGCTCGAAGCACGCAGAGCAAACGAGAGCGAAGTCGAGCGCGACCGCATTCTGCAAGCGCTCGCGCAACATCGCTGGAATATCTCGGCGGCCGCACGCACGCTCGGATTCTGTCGCGCGTCGCTATACCGGAAGCTCAAGCAGTTGAGCATTCCGCACGTGCGCGACTGCGGCGATGCCCTCAATGCGGCTCACTTCGCATAGCCCCGAACGCCACGGACGAAATGCCGAGCGTTAGCGCCAGACGACGACGCAGGCCAAATGGGGAATGGGAAAAACGCGGATGAAAAACGCGGGCAAAAAAAAGCGCGGCCAATGAGGCCGCGCCAAGGTTTGGAGACTTTTCACTCAACGCAAAAGTCTACTTCTCGCGGAACGTAGTATAGGTGTGGCGTCGAAAATCATTGTCATCATTCGACGCAATGAATTATTCGAGGACTCGCAATAGTCTCGTAAAACTCCATAAATAAAGGGTTTTTTGGCGAGCTCCTAGATTTTCCGCTCGCCGAAATCTAAGACATCTCTCATTACGCGCGATGGGAGGCGAGCGATGAGATCCGCGTCGCGGCGAACGTGCGCGTGACGTGCGATGTTCGATTTCGTCTTCATCAGCGATGTGGCAAGTGAGACCGAAAAGCGTGCGGACGCGACGTAGCGCTTATCGTTCGATGCGCCCCCCGCGCGAGCCGCCTCTGCGACATGATCGCGCAGCACCGGAACCAAACGGAACCATGCGTGTCGCGCGCAAACCCAGCAATGACAACGCTTCCGACGCGCTTTCGCAGGTCGCTCTCACTGTGTCCCGAGCGCAACACACTTCGCTTGCATCGGCATTTCTCGCCTACGCTTAATCAGGCTGATCCCTTGTCGCACAACGCTTTGCGACGCGTTTGCATGATTCTTTTCAGATATGAAATAGATTCTTGCGGATTCTGAAATAGGCGGGAGTAGCGCTCACTCATACACTGCCCCCTGTCAACAGAGCAGTGCCGATACCTGATCGGGTCCGCGAATGACAAACCGTCACCTCGACATGTTCTGTTTCGCCGCGTTCTGTTTTCACGCGAATTCTGCGATTCGTGTCACGTTACTGGAGCTTAAACCATGAAAAAAACTCTTCTTGCCGCGGCCGCTATCGGCGCGTTCTCGGTGGGCGCGCACGCACAAAGCAGCGTCACCCTGTACGGTTTGATCGACGCTGGCGTTGCTTACACCAGCAACTCGACCAACACGATCGGTGCTTCGGGTTCGAAGAACTTCCGCGCCACGAGCGGCCTGGTCAACGGCAGCCGTTGGGGCCTGAAGGGCTCGGAAGACCTGGGTGGCGGTAACAAGGCCATCTTCGTGCTGGAAAACGGTTTCTCGATCAATAACGGCAGCCTGGGCCAAAACAACCGCATGTTCGGTCGTCAAGCCTTCGTCGGCCTGCAGAACGACAAGTTCGGCTCGGTCACGATCGGTCGTCAGTACGACTCGGTGGTGGATTACCTGGCTCCGCTGACCCTGAACGGTTCGTCGTTCGGCGGCACGATCGCAGCGCACCCGTACGATAACGACAACACGAACAACTCGTTCCGTGTGAACAACTCGGTCAAGTACTCGAGCGCCAACTACAACGGCCTGACCTTCGGCGGCCTGTACGGCTTCTCGAACAAGGCCGGCGACTTCGCCAACAACCGTGCATTCAGCGCCGGCGTGAACTACGCGAACGGCCCGCTGACGGTGGGTGCCGCTTACCTGGAACGCCAAGGCAATCCGGGTAACAACAACGTTGCCGGTGCCGTCGACACGTCGGCCGGTGGCGACTCGGTCTTCAACGCTCAGAAGCAACGCGTTTGGGGTATCGGTGGTAACTACGCCTTCGGCCCGGCAACGGTCGGCCTGGTGTACACCCACACGCAACTCCAGGGTCTGTCGGGCATCAACTTCAACAGCACCGCCGTTGGCTTCAACAACGACGGCCTGAAGTTCGACAACTTCGAAGTCAACGGTCGCTACATGCTGACCCCGGCAGTCTCGCTGTCGGCCGCGTACACGTACACGATGGCCAAGCAGGATTCGACGGACAAGAAGCCGAAGTTCCACACCGTTACGCTGCAAGCTGACTACCGTCTGTCGAAGCGCACCGATGTGTACCTGACGGGTTCGTACCAGCACATCTCCGACAACGAAGGCACGGGCCTCGCAGCCGGTGTCGGCGCTGCCGGCGGTATGTCGTCGACCAGCTCGCAAACCGTTGTGGGCACGGGTATCCGTCACCGCTTCTAAGCCAGGCGGCGCGCGTACCGCAGCGACATCGCGGTACGCCTGACACAAAAAAGGGCAGCCTCCGGGCTGCCCTTTTTTTCGTGGGTGCGACGCCTGCACTCGGCAGCGTCGTCGCCCATTGTCTACCCTGCGCCTCAGAAGCGCGTCTCGCGCGCCGCACGCAGGAAGTTGTCGAGTACCGGCGTGCAATCGAGGAACTCCGGCCCGCCGGCCCGGTGAAACTCCGGATGCCACTGCAAGCCCATCACGAACGGCGCCTTGCGGTAGCGGATCGCCTCGACCACACCGTCTTCCGCGCACACGGCCTCCACGCTCAGGTCGCGCCCAAGTGTTTTCACCGACTGATGGTGGATCGAGTTGACGATCGGCACATCGACCGGCGCGAGCATTTGCGCGAGCGACGATCCCTCGGGGAACGTCAGCGTGTGGCGATTGTGTTCGTATGTCTCGGTGACGTGCGGAATCGCTTCGGGCAGATCCGTCGCAATATCCTGGTGCAACGTGCCGCCAAACGCCACGTTGATCAGTTGGCACCCCCGGCACACACCGAGAATCGGCTTGCCCTGCTCGACGAACTCGTGAAGCAGTTCGAGTTCGTACATGTCGCGCATGCGGTCGCCCTGCCATTCGTGACGCGTCGCGACCTCCGAATAGGTCAGCGGCGAGACGTCGGCGCCGCCCTGCAACACCAGACCATCCAGATGCTTCGCGTAATCGTGCAGTCGAATGTGGCTCGGGTGGAGCAGGCCTTGCGTGTCGACCGTCGGAATCATGAACACCAGCACGTCGCGCGACATCACCCAGTGCGCGATCGACTCTTCGAGGTATTGCAGCGTCTTGCTGCGCAGCCCCTTCGAGCCGGGCTCCGGATGAAAGATGCGCGCCGAGATGCCGATCTTCAGCGTGCGCTGCGTGATGCGCTGGCCCGCCCGGTCGTACCAAGCGCGAAAGCGGGCCGACATGATGCGCCGCAGAACCGACCACGGGGAGTCGCCCGCCTGCAGATAGGACGGCTGACCGCCCATCGACGCCGGACTGCCGGGACGCGGCGCCGAGCCGAACGACGGTTGATGCAGCGCCTCACCGCCACCACCCGCGGCAGCCCCCACCTCTCCGATGTGACCGCCAGCGCTGCCGACTCCGGCCGCCTTGACGTCGTCTCCCGATGCCGGCGCCGGTGCGCCGATCGGATTGCGATCCGACGCCACCTCGGCAGCCGACGCATGGGCGACCGGTTTGTCGGACTGGACCGCCACAGGCTGCGAAGTCTGTGCCCGGGCGTCGCCAGACTGGACCGGACGCGTGAGCGTGTCGGGATTCGGTGGCATGTCCGGTGAGCCTTGCGCGGTGCCGGCGACCGGCGTTGCGGTGGCCCGCGTCGCCGCCGGTGCGGCCGGTGCGGCGGCGGCGGTCGATGACGTGGACGGTGTCGATGCCGCCGCCCCGGACGCGCCGGCAGTGCTGCCGGTGCCGGTGGCCGGAGGTATCGGTTGTGGCGTTGCGCTCTTGCTCGTCTCGGATTCAGGCTTCTGGGGCTGCTGCGGCGATTTCGGGTCTTGAGCGTCGGTCATGATGGCGTTTGGAAGGCGTCCGCGAAGGGGGAAAGATGAATTGACCACTGCGGCCGGGGAATTATCCCGCCGCCCCGGTCCCGCCGCAACCGGGAAAGCCGACCGCGCGGCGCCACGCGTGCGGGATACCGATGGCCGACGATCGCCAGAACCCGCCCGTTGCGTGGCGATGAAACCGTCCGGTCGCCGCGATGTCGAACGGAATTGTCACGCATCGTGTGGCTGCGCGCCGGGTCGGCCGGACAGAAATGGATGCGCGTATAATCGCGACAAAATGCGAGACATTCATTCAATTTTGGCGATGTTTGCCGTCATTGAACGAAAATGCCCGTCGCCATTTGGCGGGCACGTCAGTATCAGGAGCCTGCAAGTGAAGCGTTTTCTCCGCCTGTGGCAGATCGCCCGCCACGACTTCCGCGTGCTTTGGCACGCGGCCCGCGACCCGCGCCGTCCGTGGTGGCTGCTGCCCGCCGTGGCCCTGCTCGTCGTGTATCTGCTGAGCCCGATCGATCTCATCCCCGATTTCGTGCCAGTGTTCGGCCTGCTCGACGACGTGGTCGTGATCGGCATGGTGGTGCACTGGTTGATCGGCCGTCTGCCGTTCGATGTCCGCGAGGACGCCCGCGCTCACGTGTTCACGCAACGCGCCTGAGTCCGGGTGTCGGAATCGATTCGCGCGAGTCGGGCCAAGCGAGCCAAACGAGCGGATCGAGCCTGCCAGGCCGACCGGGCGACGATCTGCCCTCGACCATGCGCCATCGCGCACCACACCATTGCAAACGAAACGGGCCGGGTTCCGTGCTGCACGGAACCCGGCCCGAAAATACCCCAATGCCGGCCAATGCCCGCGAGGTCGCCCCGGCGACCCCGAGGCCTTGTCAGGTTACCGGCTTCGTCGGCGTCGCTGCCAAGCCTCAGGGCATGAGCAGCGTCGAGCCGGTCGTCTTGCGCCCTTCGAGATCGCGGTGCGCCTGGGCCACGTCAGCCAGTGCATAACGCTGATTGACCTCGATCTTCACGTCTGCGCGGGCCACGACGTCGAACAGCTCGTTCGCGCTGGCTTCGAGATCGGCGCGTTTGGCCGTGTAGCTGAACAGCGTCGGACGTGTGAAGAACAGCGAGCCTCGCGACACGAGGTCTGACGTGTTGATCTGCGTCACGGGCCCGGACGCATTGCCGAAGTTCACCATCATGCCAAGCGGACGCAGGCAGTCGAGCGAACCGATGAACGTGTCCTTGCCGATGGAGTCGTAGACGACCGGCACACCCTCACCGCCCGTGATTTCCTTGACCCGCTCGACGAAGTTCTCGCGCGTGTACACGATCGGATGGTCGCAGCCATGCCGACGTGCGAGCGCCGCCTTCTCGTCGGAGCCGACGGTGCCGATCACCGTCGCGCCGAGCGCCTTGGCCCACTGACAGACGATCAGGCCCACGCCGCCGGCGGCCGCATGAATCAGGATCGTGTCGCCCGCCTTGACCGGATAGGTGCGGCGCAGCAGGTATTGCGCGGTCATGCCTTGCAGCATCATCGCGGCGGCCTGGTCGTCGCTGATCGCGTCCGGCAGACGTACCAGCGGCGCGGCGGGCATGATGCGCGCCTGCGAATAGGCCCCGCACGGACGGCTGGCGTAAGCGACACGGTCGCCGGGCTTGACATGCGTGACGCCCTCGCCGACCGCCTCGACCACGCCCGCGGCTTCCATGCCGAGGCCGGCGGGCAGTGGCTGCGGATACAGACCGGTCCGGAAATAGACGTCGATGTAATTCAGGCCGACGGCGTTGTGGCGCACGCGCGCCTCGCCCGGACCGGGGTCGCCGACTTCGACGTCGACCCACTTCATCACTTCCGGCCCACCATTCTGTTCAATGCGAATCGCTTTGGTCATCCTCGCTCCTTCGATGCTTCGGGTTATCGGGCCGCCTGTCGCGACGCGTCAGCCCTGCGGCTGCGCCGCCAGACGCACGATCAGTTGTTCGAGCAGCAACCGCGCCGTGGCACTGTTGGTCGCACACGGCACGTTGTGAACATCGCACGCGCGCACCAGCGCGTTGATGTCGGGTTCATGGGGTTGCGGCGTCATCGGGTCGCGCAGAAACAGCACCATGTCCACCCGCCCTTCGGCCAGTTGCGCGCCGATCTGGAGATCGCCGCCGTGCGGCCCCGAGAGCATGCGCTCCACCTCCAGGCCCAGTTCGGTGGCGATGCGCCCGCCCGTGGTGCCCGTGGCCACGAGCTGGCATTGACGCAGGACGCCCACGTAGTCGCGCGCGACCGCGAGAATCTCGTCCTTCTTCTTGTCGTGCGCGATGAGCGCGATTCGGACTTTGGGTACGGTCGATACAGTCATTGATGCGATCCCTTCGCTGGGTCGAGACACGGTGTGGTGAGGACGGTTCAGAAGGTGCCCGGATACGCGCCGCCGTCGATCAGCACGTTCTGTCCGGTAATGTAGCCCGCCTGGGCGCTGCACAGGAAAGCACAGGTCGCGCCGAACTCCTGCGGCTGCCCGAAGCGGCGCGCCGGAATGGCCGCGGCCCGCCTGGCCCGCGCTTCGTCAACCGTCTGCCCGCTCTTGTCGGCCCACGCCCGCATGGTGCCCGCGAGACGGTCGGTATCGAACGCACCCGGCAACAGGTTGTTGATAGTGACGTTGTGCGAGACGGTCGTGCGCGCCAGCCCCGCGACGAAGCCGGTCAGCCCCGAGCGCGCGCCGTTCGACAAGCCGAGAATGTCGATCGGCGCCTTCACGGCCGACGACGTGATGTTCACGATGCGCCCGAAACCGCCCGAGATCATGCCATCCACGGTCGCCTTGATCAGTTCGATGGGGGTGAGCATGTTCGCGTCGAGCGCGCGAATCCAGTCGTCGCGATGCCAGTCGCGGAAATCGCCCGGAGGCGGACCGCCCGCATTCGTCACGAGAATATCGGGCTGCGGGCAGGCGGCAAGCGCCTGGGCGCGGCCATCGGGCGTGGTGATGTCGCAGGCCACCGCGCTCACGTTCACACCGGTGGCCGCGCGAATCTCGTTCGCCGCGGCGTTCAGGGCGTCGGCCGTGCGCGCGACGATGACGAGGTTCACACCCGCCTCGGCCAGCGCCTGCGCACAGGCACGCCCCAGGCCCTTGCTCGCACCGCACACGAGTGCGGTGCGGCCCTTGATTCCCAGATCCATGTTCGGTCTTCCAGACAAGTTACGCATTGGTCGGAGACAGCCCTCTGGCCGTCTCCCCGCGATTCTAAGGGAATCGCGTGCACGCCGCTGCCACCCGCATCGGTTAAAATCGCGGCCATGCGGGCCACACCGGCCCTGCCCCCGATTTGCCTGCCATGAAACAAGACACCCGCTTCCCCAATCTCTATATCTGCGATCACCCGCTGATCCAGCACAAGCTCTCGCACATGCGCGACAAGGAAACCTCGACGCGCACGTTCCGCGGCCTGTTGCGCGAGATTACCTTGCTCATGGGATATGAAATCACGCGCGACCTGCCGCTCACGACCGAGCGCATCGACACGCCGATGGTCGCCATGGACGCCCCCGTCATCGCAGGCAAGAAACTCGCCATCGTGCCCGTGCTGCGCGCGGGCGTCGGCATGAGCGACGGTCTGCTCGATCTGGTGCCGTCGGCGCGCGTCGGCCACATCGGCGTGTATCGCGACGAGCAACATCGTCCGGTCGAGTATCTGGTACGCCTGCCCGACGTGGCCGACCGCAGTTTCATTCTGTGCGATCCGATGGTCGCCACGGGCTACTCGGCCGTGCATGCCGTGGATGTGCTGCGCAAGCGCGGCGTGGCCGAAGAGAACATTGCCTTCCTCGCACTCGTGGCCGCGCCCGAAGGCGTCAAGGTGTTGCACGATGCGCATCCCGGCGTGAAGCTGTACGTCGCCTCGCTCGACGAGCGCCTTGACGATCATGCGTACATCATTCCGGGCCTGGGTGACGCGGGCGACCGCCTGTTCGGCACCAAGAACTGATGCGGACGTATAAAGCCCCGGTCGAACCGGGGCTTTTTCATTGGCCTCGGCCCGCCCTGCGCCGCGTGGCCATTGCCACGCCGATGGCCGCCAGCACCATCCCGGCCCAGGCCAGCGGCGGCATGTGCTCGCCGACCATGGCCCACGCCGCAAGTGCCGCGCAAGGCGGCACGAGGAAGAACAGCGCGGACACGCGCGACGCCTCGCCGCGACGAATCATCGCCAGCAGCAACGAGATCGCCACGATGGAATTGCCGATCACGAGATAGACGAGCGTCAGGCCGAGTTGCCACGTCCAGTCGACGCGCATCGGCTCCAGCCACCAGGCGAGCGGCAGCGTGGCCGCGAACCCCACGGCGTACTGCACGAGATTCGACGTGATGGGGTGCTGCCCCACGCCGAAACGCTTCTCGTAAAGCGTGCCGCAGGTTATGGCGCCAAGCGCCACGAACGTGAGCCCCAGCCCCAACGCGGAGGTGGCCTCGACCGCCGAACGCGCCACGATCACGAGTGCTGCGCCCGCGAGCCCCAATCCGAGGCCGATCCAGTTCAACCCGCTCACGCGCTCGCCCACCAGATAAGGCACGGCCAGCGCCACGAGGATCGGCTGCAGCGACGTGATCAGCGCCACGCTTCCCGCCGAAACCCCCAGCCGCAAGGCCAGATACGTCATGCTGAAATACAGCGCCTGAATCAGCAGGCCGATGACTACCAGATGCCCCCAGGCGGCAGCGGTCTTCGGCAGCGGCGGGCGCATGACGATCGCCAGCGGCGCGAGCAGCGCGAGCACCAGCCCGTACCGCAAGGCGAGGAAGGTCAGCGGATCGGCGTAGGCCAGACCGATCTTCGCCACGGTAAAGCCGACCGACCACAGGAACAGAAAGATGAGCGGCGCGGCGCGCAGCCACAGCGGATCGTGAGCGACACCGGTACGCACCGGTGCCATCGAGGTTTTCAGCGACATGAGTTGGCGTGATTCCCTTCCTGGATTGCGCCACTATCGGCTTATCGGCGACGGTTGCCGCCGAAAATGCTGCCCAGCACGCCGCGCACGATCTCCCGGCCCAACTGGCTGCCGACGGTGCGCATCGTGCTCTTGACCATGGCTTCCACGGCGGTGTCCTTGCGGCGCGAACCGCCCGCCCCGCCCAGCAGGCCGCCGAGCGAGTCCTTCATGGCGTCGAGCAGACCGCCGCCGGAGGACGGTTCGGCGGTGCCGCCCGGCGTGGGTGTCGCGGGCGCGCCATCGGGTTGCCGCGCCTGCGTGCGCCCGACGAGCTTCTCGTACGCCGATTCGCGGTCCACGGTGCTCTCGTACACGCCGGCCACGAGCGAGCCCGCCATCAGCGCCGCGCGCTCCTGCGGCGTGATGGGGCCGATGCGCGAGGCCGGCGGCGCGATGAACGCCCGCTCCGTGACGGCCGGGCGTCCCTTCTCGTCGAGCAGCGACACCAGCGCCTCGCCCACGCCCAGCTCGCCAATGACCGTCTCGATATCGAGCGACGGATTGGCGCGCATGGTCTGGGCCGCCACCTTCACCGCTTTCTGGTCGCGCGGCGAATACGCGCGCAGCGCATGCTGCACGCGATTGCCCAACTGCCCCAGCACGGTATCGGGCACGTCGACCGGATTCTGCGTCACGAAATACACACCCACGCCCTTCGAACGAATCAGGCGCACCATCTGCTCGATGCGTTCGAGCAGCGACTTGGGCGCCTCGTTGAAGAGCAGGTGCGCCTCGTCGAAGAAGAAGACGAGCTTGGGCTTGTCCGGGTCGCCCACTTCGGGCAGGCGCTCGAACAGCTCCGCGAGCAGCCACAGCAGGAACGTCGCGTAGATGCGCGGCGCGGCGAGCAGCTTGTCCGCGGCGAGAATGTTGACGATGCCGCGTCCCTGGGCGTCCGTCTGCATGAAGTCTTCGATGTTGAGCATCGGCTCGCCGAAGAACTTGTCCGCGCCCTGTTGCTCCAGCGTGAGCAGTCCGCGCTGGATGGCACCGATCGACGCGGCCGAGATGTTGCCGTACTGGGTGGTGAAGGTCGAGGCGTTGTCGCCCACGTGCTGGAGCATGGCTCGCAGGTCCTTGCTGTCGAGCAGCAGCAGGCCGTTGTCGTCGGCGATCTTGAAGACGAGATTGAGCACACCGGTCTGCGTCTCGTTCAGGCCGAGCAGGCGCGCGAGGAGCAGCGGGCCGAGATCGGAGACGGTCGCGCGCACCGGATGCCCCTGCTCGCCGAAGACATCCCACAGCGTGGCGGGACTGCCGTGCCAGTCGGGCGCGGCGAAGCCGAGATTCGCGATGCGCTCCTTGAGCTTGGGCGTCTCGACACCGGGCTGCGTGATGCCGGTCAGGTCGCCCTTCACGTCGGCGAGAAAGACCGGCACGCCGATGTCGGAGAATGCCTGCGCCATGACTTGAAGCGTGATGGTCTTGCCGGTTCCGGTGGCACCGGTGATCAGGCCATGGCGGTTGCCCATCGCGGGCAACAGGTGCAACACATGCCGGTCGTTGCGGGCGATGAACAGGCCGTCCGCGGCGTCGGCGGCGGGATCGTTCGGGGTGGCCTGGGCCGCCTGGGCGGCTTGATCGTCGACAACGCCTGCGCTTGCGGAGGCTTGCGACGGCACGGGCTTCTTGGGCATGAGAGACCTCGGCGGTAGACGCGGCGGGGATCGTGACACGGCGCAGCAAACACCCGTGGCACGGTGCGGCGGCATGATAAAATTGCCTCCGATTATAGCGGCTGGTTGCCGCTCGAACGACAGGGCACACATCGCCGCCGAGCGCGGCACGACGGAGAAATTCATGGCGGGTCATAGCAAATGGGCCAACATCAAACACAAGAAGGCAGCAGCCGATGCCAAGCGCGGTAAAGTCTGGACACGCCTGATCAAGGAAATCACGGTGGCCGCCCGTCTGGGCGGCGGCGACGCCGACAGCAACCCGCGCCTGCGTCTGGCCGTGGAAAAGGCCGCCGACGCCAACATGCCCAAGGACAACGTCAAGCGCGCGATCGATCGCGGCGTGGGCGGTCTGGACGGCGCCAACTATGAAGAAATTCGCTACGAAGGCTACGGCATCAACGGCGCGGCGGTGATCGTCGACACCATGACGGACAACCGCGTGCGCACAGTGGCGGAAGTGCGTCACGCCTTCTCCAAGTTCGGCGGCAACATGGGCACCGACGGCTCGGTGGCCTTCCTCTTCACGCATTGCGGCCAGTTCCTGTTCTCGCCGGAAACGCCGGAAGACAAGCTCATGGAAGTGGCGCTCGACGCCGGCGCCGACGACGTCATCGCCAACGATGACGGCAGCTTCGAAGTGGTCTGCCCGCCCAACGACTTCCAGTCCGTCAAGGACAAGCTCGAAGCCGCCGGCCTGAAGGCCGAAGTCGCCGAAGTCACCATGAAACCGCAAACCGAAGTGGTCTTCACCGGCGAGGATGCCGTGAAGATGCAAAAGCTGCTCGACGCGCTCGAAAACCTCGACGACGTGCAGGAAGTGTTCACCAACGCCGTCATCGAGGAATAAGATGAAAATCATGGTTGTCGGCTCGGGTGGCCGCGAACACGCGCTGGCCTGGAAGCTCGCGCAATCGCCGCGCATCCAGCTGGTCTACGTCGCCCCGGGCAACGGCGGCACGGCGCTCGACGAGCGCCTGCGCAACGTTCCGATCTCCGATCCGAACGTGCTGGCCGAGTTCGCCGCGCGCGAAGGCATCGCCCTCACGGTCGTGGGTCCGGAAACGCCGCTCGCCGCCGGTATCGTCAATATCTTCCGCGCTCGCGGCCTGAAGATCTTCGGCCCGACGAAGGAAGCCGCACAGCTCGAATCGTCGAAGGATTTCGCCAAGGCGTTCATGAAGCGCCATGGCATTCCGACAGCGGACTACGAGACGTTTTCCGACGCCGCCGCCGCGCACGCCTATATCGACGCCAAGGGTGCGCCGATCGTCATCAAGGCCGACGGCCTCGCCGCCGGCAAGGGCGTGGTCGTGGCGATGTCGCTCGACGAGGCGCACCACGCGGTGGACATGATGCTCGCGGACAACAAGCTCGGCGACGCCGGTGCCCGCGTGGTGATCGAGGAGTTCCTGCAGGGCGAGGAAGCCAGCTTCATCGTGATGGTCGACGGCAAGAACGTATTGCCGCTGGCCACGTCGCAAGACCACAAGCGTTTGCTCGATAACGATCAGGGCCCGAACACCGGCGGCATGGGCGCTTACTCGCCGGCACCGATCGTCACGCCGCAGATCCACGCGAAAGTCATGCGCGAAATCATCATGCCGACCGTGCGTGGCATGGAAACCGACGGCATCCGCTTCACCGGCTTCCTCTACGCCGGCCTGATGATCGACGCCGACGGCAACGTCAAGACGCTCGAGTTCAACTGCCGCATGGGCGACCCGGAAACGCAGCCGATCATGGCCCGTTTGAAGGGCGACTTCTCGGTGGTGGTCGAGCACGCGATCGCCGGTACGCTCGACAAGGTCGAACTCGACTGGGACCGCCGATATGCGCTGGGCGTCGTGCTCGCCGCTCACGGCTATCCGGACACGCCTCGCAAGGGCGACCGCATCTCCGAGATTCCCGCGGAGACGGCCGATTGCGTGACCTTCCACGCGGGCACCCAGCTCGAGGGCGACGTGCTCAAGGTCACGGGCGGGCGGGTACTGTGCGTCGTCGGCCTGTCCGACACCGTGCGCGGCGCGCAAAGCGTGGCCTACCAGACCGTCAACCAGATCAACTTCGACGGCATGCAGTATCGCCACGACATCGGCAATCGCGCGCTCGCGCGCAAGCCCGAGTAATCCGGCATCAGGGTCCGGGGCGCGGGAAGTCAGCCCGCGCGGGGGACCAACAGCAACGGCCCGGGGGACTTCGCGTCCACCCGGGCCGTTGCTGTTTGGGGTCCGTCACATCGTCGCGCCGCCGTGATTGACAAGCGCGGGGCAAGTTGGCACGCTGGCACCGCGTGGACACCGCGTTCCGCGTATCCGGCCAGCCTCGGCGGAATTCATGCAGTTTTCCCGACAGACCCCTCGCTCGACGGAGACTCACATGTTCGACCTCGACAAGCTGGTCAATGACTATCTGGTGCCGTTCGGCCTGAAGATCCTGATGGCCGTCGTCATCTGGATCGTGGGCGGCATCATCATCAACATGGTGGCGCGCCTCGTGCGCGGCGCGATGACCCGGCGGGCCATCGATCCCACCCTCGTTCGCTACACCGAATCGACGCTGCGCATCGCCCTGCGCATCGCCCTGATCATCTCCATTCTGAGCGTCTGCGGCATCGAGACGACTTCGTTCGCCGCATTGCTCGCCGCCGCCGGTGTCGCCATCGGGGCGGCATGGTCCGGCCTGCTGTCGAACTTCGCGTCCGGCATCTTCCTGATCGTGCTGCGTCCGTTCAAGACCGGCGACATGATCAGTGCGGGCGGCGTGACCGGGGTGGTCGACGAAATTGGCCTGTTCGTCACCACGATGACGACGGCGGACAACCTGCGCGTGTACGTCGGCAACACCAAGGTGTTCAGCGACAACATCACCGTCTTCGACGCGAACGCGTTTCGTCGCGTCGACCTGACCGCGCAACTTGCGCATACGGTCGACGTCCAGGATGCCGTGGCTCGGCTCAAGGCGCGCGTCGCTCAGATTCCCAATGTGATGACCACGCCGGCGGTCGACGTAGCCATCCTCGAGTTCAACCCGTCCGGCCCCGTGCTGGCAGTGCGTCCTTATTGCCACAACCGGGATTACTGGCAGGTGTACTTCGACACCAACCAGGCGATCGCGGAAGTCGGCGGTACGGCGCACTGGCCGGTGCCCGCCCCGCGCCAGATCTTCATGCCGCCCCCGGGCGAGGTGCCCAAGGCCATGCCCGCCGCACCGGCGGCCGGCGGCACGGCCTCGGCGCCCCCTCTGCCCAATTCGCCGGCATGAGCGGGAGCCGATCAGATAGCTTGATGCAGGTCATCCGGGAGGCGTTTGGCCGGACGGCGCGCCACGCGGGTCTGCCCCCGAACCGGTGGCTGCCGGTACAATCGCGGTAACCACTACGTTCAGGGAAGTCACAGCATGGCAGCGCAAGACGCCGCACCGGCGCCGGATACGGGCGCGGTACGCACCTATCTCCTCGGGCTTCAGGACCGCATCGTCGAGACGCTGGAGCGCCTCGACGGCAAACATTTCTTCGCCGACGACTGGCAACGTCCGGCCGATGGCGCGCTGCGCGGCGACGGCCGCACCCGGGTGCTCGACGACGGCGACTTCTTCGAGCGCGGCGGCGTGAACTTCTCTCACGTGGTCGGCGACAAGCTGCCGGGCTCCGCCAGTGCCTCGCGCCCTGAACTCGCGGGGCGCGGCTTCGAAGCCCTCGGCGTCTCGCTGGTGCTTCACCCGCGCAATCCTTACTGCCCGACGGTGCACTTCAACGTGCGGATCCTGATTGCAACCGCCGCGGGTGAAGCACCCGCGTACTGGTTCGGCGGCGGCATGGACCTCACGCCGTACTACCCGTTCGAAGAGGACTGCCAGCACTTCCACCAGACCTGCAAGGATGCGCTCGACCCCTTCGGCGCCGAGTGGTATCCGCGCTTCAAGACCTGGTGCGACGAGTACTTCTACCTGAAGCACCGTCAGGAACCGCGCGGTATCGGCGGCATTTTCTTCGACGACTTCTCCGGCGGCGGCTTCGATACGGGCTTTGCCGTGATGCAAAGCGTGGGCAACGCCTTCCTCGACGCCTATGTGCCCATCGTCGAACGTCGTCGCGGCATGCCGTACGGCGAGCGCGAGCGCGATTTTCAGGCGCATCGCCGCGGCCGCTACGTCGAATTCAACCTGGTCTGGGACCGTGGCACGCACTTCGGCCTGCAATCGGGCGGGCGCACCGAGTCGATCCTCATGTCGATGCCCCCGATCGTGAAGTGGCATTACGACTGGAAGCCGGAGCCGGGCACGCCCGAAGCGCAGCTCTACACCGATTTCCTCGTGCGCCGCGAGTGGGTCTAAGGGCCGCGTACGCATGACTGCCTCGTCTTCCGTTGCACCGCATACCCGCGACGCGCACACCGCACCGGGCACCTCCGACGCCCCTGCCCCGGCGCCCGCAACGGCCACCAGCGCCGCAAGCGCCGTCACTGCGGCCATGGGCGCCCGGCCGCGGCGCATCGGCGTGCTCGGCGGCACGTTCGATCCGATTCACACGGGCCATCTGGCGCTCGGCGCGCTGTTCGCCCGTACGCTTGCCCTCGATGAACTCGTACTGATGCCCGCCGGGCAGCAGCCGCAAAAGCAGGGCAGCACGCCTGCGGCCCACCGGCTGGCGATGACGCGTCTGGCCGCGCAACAGCTCGCGGCCGAGCTCGAACGCTCGCGACCCTTCACGCAGCTGCTCGTGAGCACGCGCGAAATCGAACGTGCCGGTCCCAGCTATACCGTCGACACGCTACGGGAAATGCGCCGTGAACTCGGGCCTCAAGCCTCGCTCTCGCTCCTCATCGGCTCGGACCAGCTGGTCCGCCTGGACACCTGGCACGCCTGGCGCGAACTGTTCGACTATGCGCACGTGTGCGCGGCCGCCAGACCGGGTTTCGACCGCGATGCCGCCTCCGCAGAGCTGCGAGAGGTGTTCGCCGAGCGGGAAAAGTCCGCGCTCGGGGTACAATCCACGCCATGCGGCGGCATCCTGATCGACGACTCACTGGCCGTCGACATCTCCGCCACCGAGTTGCGCGCCACGCTGGCGCACGCGCGAGACGCGGCCACGCCCCCGGCAAACCTGCCCGAACCCGTGTGGCGGTACATTCGCGCGCAACACCTGTACCGCGCCTGACGGTCCCGCATCGAACCGCCGGACCGCCACCCGGCGCCCCTGTATCACCAAATAGACGCACTATGGATATTCGTAAACTGCAGCGCCTCATCGTCGACGCCCTCGAGGACGTCAAGGCACAGGACATCAAGGTGTTCAACACCGAGCACCTCACCGCCCTGTTCGAGCGCGTGATCATCGCCAGCGGCACCTCGAACCGCCAGACCAAGGCACTCGCCGCAAGCGTGCGCGACAAGGTCAAGGCCGCCGGTGGCGACATCGTGAGCATTGAAGGCGAGGACGTGGGCGAATGGGTGCTGGTCGACACGGGCGACGCCATCGTGCACATCATGCAGCCGGCCCTGCGCCAGTACTACAACCTCGAAGAGATCTGGGGCGAGAAGCCGGTACGCCTGAAGGCCGCCGGCACCCGGGCCGGTGCCAAGGCCAGCGCGGCCGCTCCGGACGACGAGGATGACGAGGGCGACGAGAGCGGCGAAGCGAGCGCCCCGTCGACGCGCCGCAAGGCAAAGTAAGCCTGGCGTAGGCCGCTCCCAGGTTCCTGCCGTCATGCGTCTGTTCATTCTCGCGGTCGGGCACAAGATGCCCGGCTGGATCGAGACCGCCTTCGCCGAGTACGCCAAGCGCATGCCGCCCGAGCTGCGCATCGAACTCAAGGAAATCAAGCCCGAGCAACGCTCCAATTCCCGCACGGCCGAGACGGTCATGGCCGCCGAAGCGCAGCGCATCGACGCCGCCCTGCCCCGGGGCTGCCGTCTGGTGTGCCTGGACGAGCGCGGGCAGGATCTCACCACCATGCGCCTCGCGCAGTCGCTCACCGGCTGGCAGCAGGACGGGCGCGACGTGGCGTTCGTGATCGGCGGTGCCGACGGGCTCGACCCGGCGCTCAAGGCACGCGCGGACACCCTTATCCGGCTCTCCAGCCTCACCCTGCCCCACGGCATGGTGCGCGTACTCCTCGCCGAGCAGCTCTATCGCGCGTGGAGCATCACCGCCAATCATCCCTATCACCGGGTCTGAGCGCACTCGCGGCGTCGACTCCGGCCGGACCTTCCCGATGTCGGGAATAAGACAGAAATAAGTCATACCGTCTTGTGCAGTGCAACGCCACGTTGCACCGCGCTTGCCGCTGCCCGCAACCCTGCGTCGGCAGGCCTGTCCCCCAACGTTGTCAATCCCCGCCAGACGTGGCGTTGCAACAGCGTTTGTGCACTGCGAGTGGAAAAAACATGACAGCGTGTTAGTCTACGCGGCGCTACAAGGTTCGCATCGCGAACAACAAGACTTCTCGTGAACCACCGGAGATTGGCATGAAGCAACCTTCCCTGCGCAAGTTCGCCCTCGCCGGCGTCGGCGCCGCAATGATGCTCGGCATGAGCGCGTCGGCCCTGGCCGCCACCGAGATCCAGTTCTGGCATTCGATGGAATCGGCCCTCGGCGAACGCGTCAACCAGATCGCCAACGACTTCAACGCGTCGCAGAGCGATTACAAGATCGTCCCGATCTACAAGGGCAATTACGAGCAGGGCCTCGCCGCCGGTATCGCGGCATTCCGCGCCGGTAACGCGCCGGCGATTCTTCAGGTGTACGAAGTCGGCACCGCCACCATGATGCAGGCCAAGAAGGCCGTGAAGCCGGTCTGGCAGGTCATGAAGGACGCCGGCGAGCCGTTCGACGAGAAGGCCTTCGTGCCGACCGTGGCCAGCTACTACGCCGACAGCAAGACCAACCACCTCGTGTCGATGCCGTTCAACAGCTCGACCCCGGTGCTGTACTACAACAAGGACGCCTTCAAGAAGGCGGGCCTCGACCCGAACACCCCGCCGAAGACCTGGGCCGACGTGCGCACCGATGCACAGAAGCTCAAGGCCGCAGGGCTGTCGTGCGGCTTCACCATGGGCTGGCAGAGCTGGACGCAGCTCGAGAACTACAGCGCCTGGCACGGCCTGCCGTTCGCCACGAAGAACAACGGCTTCGACGGTCTTGACGCCAAACTCGAATTCAACGGCCCGCAGCAGACCAAGCACATCCAGTTCCTGGCCGACATGGCCAAGGAAGGCTCGTTCACGTATGTGGGCCGCAAGGATGAGGTGACCTCGAAGTTCTACAGCGGCGATTGCGGTATCGCCATGACGACGTCGGGTGCGCTCGCGAACATCGCCAAGTATGCGAAGTTCAGCTACGGCGTGGGCATGATGCCGTACGACGCCGACGTGAAGGGCGCTCCGCAGAACGCCATCATCGGCGGCGCCAGCCTGTGGGTGCTCGCGGGCAAGTCGGCCGCCGAGTACAAGGGCGTGGCCAAGTTCCTGAACTACCTCGCCTCGCCGGCCGTGGCGGCGAAGTGGCACCAGGACACCGGCTACCTGCCCGTCACGAAAGCGGCCTATGAACTGACCGAGAAGCAGGGCTTCTACGCGAAGAACCCGGGCGCCGACATGGCCATCAAACAGATGCTCAACAAGCCGCCCCTGCCGTTCACGCGCGGCCTGCGTCTGGGTAACATGCCGCAGATCCGCACTGTCATCGACGAGGAGCTCGAAGGCGTGTGGAATGGCAAGCAAACGCCCAAAGCCGCACTGGACAAGGCGGTCAGCCGTGGCGACGACCTCCTGCGCCGCTTCGAGAAGCAGGGCAGCTAAGCTGCCCCTGACGCGCGACGACACCGGTGCCGCAGGGACGATTCCTGCGATCGCCGCGAAACTCGCGACGTTACAATGACACCACCCGGCTCGCCGTCAACGCGGGCCGGGTTGGTTTTTTTTGATCGATACGTTTATGGCGCATAACACCAGAGAACGCCCCCGCTTCGGCACCGGCTGGCTGCCCTACGCGCTCGTCGCCCCGCAGCTCTTCATTACGGTCGTCTTCTTCCTGTGGCCGGCGGGCGAGGCCCTGTGGCAGTCCACCTCGGCGCAGGACGCCTTCGGCCTGTCGAGCCAGTTCGTGGGCCTCGACAACTTCACCGCGCTGTGGGGCGATCCGCTCTACCTCGCATCGTTTCGCACCACGATGATCTTCAGCGGACTGGTCACGGTCTGCGGGCTCGTCATCTCGCTGCTGCTCGCGGCCATGGCCGATCGCGTCACACGCGGCAAGCGCGCCTACCAGACGCTGCTCATCTGGCCGTACGCCGTGGCACCCGCCATCGCCGCGGTGCTGTGGGCCTTCCTCTTCAATCCCAGCATCGGACTCGTCACGTACGGCCTGGCCAAGCTCGGGATCGAGTGGAACCACGCCCTGAACGGCGGCCAGGCGATGTTCCTCGTCGTGCTCGCCTCAATCTGGAAGCAGATCAGCTACAACTTCCTGTTCTTCTACGCCGGGTTGCAGGCCATTCCCCGCTCGCTGGTGGAAGCGGCGGCCATCGACGGTGCAGGCCCGGTGCGGCGCTTCTTCGGTCTGGTGCTGCCGCTGATCTCGCCGACGACCTTCTTCCTGCTCGTGGTGAACCTCGTATACTCGTTCTTCGACACGTTCCCGGTGATCGATGCCGCGACCGGCGGCGGCCCGGGCCAGTCGACGATGACGCTGATCTACAAGATCTACTCGGAAGGCTTCAAGGGGCTCGACCTCGGCAGCTCGGCTGCCCAGTCGGTGGTGCTGATGGCGATCGTCATCGTGCTCACGGTCGTGCAGTTCCGTTTCATCGAACGCAAGGTGCAATACGCATGATCGAGAACCGTCGCGGCCTGGATATCTTCTGCCACGTCATGCTGATCATCGGCGTGCTGCTCGTGGTCTTCCCGCTCTATGTGGCGTTCGTCGCCGCCACGATGAACGAGCAGGAAATCTTCAGCGTTCCGCTCTCGCTCGTCCCGAGTACCCATCTGTTCGAGAACCTCTCGACCATCTGGGGACAGGGCACGGGCGACGCGGCCATGCCATTTGGGCTGATGCTGGGCAACAGCCTGTTCATGGCGCTGGTCATCACGATCGGCAAGATCTCGGTGTCGATCCTGTCGGCCTTCGCCATCGTGTATTTCCGCTTCC
Organism: Pandoraea morbifera; assembly: GCF_902459575.1. Lineage (NCBI taxonomy): Bacteria > Pseudomonadati > Pseudomonadota > Betaproteobacteria > Burkholderiales > Burkholderiaceae > Pandoraea > Pandoraea morbifera. Next base: position 225,351 of record NZ_CABPSD010000009.1, on the reverse strand, counting down.
CCCTGCGCAACCTGTTCTTCTGGCTCATCTTCGTCACGCTGATGCTGCCGGTCGAAGTGCGCATTTTCCCGACGGTGCAGGTGATCTCGAGCCTCGGGCTCATCAACAGCTATGTGGGCCTGACGGTGCCGCTCATCGCGTCGGCCACCGCCACCTTCCTGTTCCGGCAGTTCTTCATGACACTGCCCGACGAACTCGTCGAAGCCGCGCGCATCGACGGCGCCGGTCCGATGCGCTTCTTCGTCGACGTGGTACTGCCGCTGTCGAAGACCAACATCGCGGCGCTGTTCGTCATCACCTTCATCTATGGCTGGAATCAGTACCTGTGGCCGATTCTCGTGACCAACGCACCGTCGATGACGACGGCCGTGGTGGGCATCAAGAGCATGATCGGCAGCGGCGACACCGCCACGCAATGGCAACTCGTCATGAGCGCCACGCTGCTCGCCATGCTGCCCCCGCTCGCGGTGGTGCTGCTCATGCAGCGGTGGTTCGTGCGCGGTCTGGTCGATTCGGAAAAGTAATCATGGCAAATCTCAAACTCCATAGCGTCAAGAAAACCTACGACCAGAAGAACTACGTCCTGCACGGGGTCGATATCGACATCGAGGACGGCGAGTTCGTAGTCATCGTCGGCCCGTCGGGCTGCGGCAAATCCACGCTGCTGCGCATGGTCGCCGGCCTGGAATCGGTGAGCGAGGGCAGCATCCTGATCGGCTCGCAGGTCGTCAATCAGCTCGAGCCGAAGGATCGCAACATTGCGATGGTGTTCCAGAACTACGCGCTCTATCCGCATATGGACGTGCGCCAGAACATGTCGTACGGCCTGAAGATTCGCGGCATCGACAAGAAGACCATTGACGAGCGTGTGCTCGCCGCCGCGCGCATTCTCGAGCTCGAACCGCTGCTCGCGCGCAAGCCGCGCGAACTCTCGGGCGGTCAGCGCCAGCGTGTGGCGATGGGGCGGGCCATCGTGCGCGAACCGGCCGTGTTCCTGTTCGACGAGCCGCTCTCGAACCTCGACGCCAAACTGCGTGTGCAGATGCGTCTTGAAATCCAGCGCCTGCATGCCCGCCTGAAAACGACCAGCCTGTACGTCACGCACGATCAGGTCGAAGCCATGACGCTCGCCGATCGCGTGATCGTCATGAACAAGGGCTACGCCGAGCAGATCGGCACGCCCACGGAAGTCTACGAGCGCCCCGCATCGCTCTTCGTGGCCGGCTTCATGGGCTCGCCCGCGATGAACCTGCTCAAGGGGCGCATCGACTCGGAAGGCCGCACGTTCCAGGTCGATGGCGGCGGTCCGTCGCTGCGCCTGCCGCCCACGAGCCTCGCGCACGCCAACCGCGAACTCGTGCTCGGTGTGCGTCCCGAGCACCTGATTCCCGCCGAACAGCAGAACGGGCTGGGCGCCTTCGCCGCGCAGACGAGCATCCAGGTCGACCAGCTCGAACTGCTTGGCGCCGACAACCTCGTGCATGGCCGCTGGGGCGACCAGGGCGTGACCGTACGCCTGCCGCACGAACTGCGCCCGGCGGCGGGCTCGATCGTGCCGCTGGCCATCTCCGCCAAGGCGCTGCATCTGTTCGATCCGGCCACGGGCAAGCGAGTCGAAGCATGAGCGATACCGCCCTCCCCCCGCATTTGTGGCCCCACTGGCCCTATCCGCGCATCGTGTCGCACCGCGGCGGCGGCAAGCTGGCTCCGGAGAACACGCTGGCGGCCTTCGACATGGGCGCCTCACTCGGCCTGCGCATGGTGGAGTTCGATGCCAAGCTCTCGGCCGACGACGTGGTGTTCCTGCTGCACGACGACACGGTCGACCGGACCAGCAACGGTCATGGCGACGCCGCGCACATGACGTACGCCGAGATCGAGAAGCTCGATGCGGGCAGTTGGTTCGACGCCCGGTTCGCGGGGCAGACGATGCCCACGCTCGAGCAGGTCGCCAAACGCTGTCTCGCGCTGGGGCTGGCCGCGAACGTTGAGATCAAGCCGTGCCCGGGCCGCGAGGCTCACACCGGCAAGCGCGTCGCCGAAGCCGTGCGGGCGCTGTGGGATGGACAGGCACAGATGCCGCTGCTGTCGTCGTTCTCGTATGAAGCGCTCGAAGCCGCGGCCGCGGCCGTGCCCGAATTGCCGCGCGGCATGCTCTACGAGGCGATTCCCGAACACTGGCGCGATGACGCCCGCCGTCTCGGTACCGTCTCCCTGCACGCCAGCCATCGATATCTGGACGGCCCCAAGGTCGCGCAAATCAAGGCGGCCGGGTTGCACATGCTCGTCTACACGGTCAACGACCCGGGGCTGGCTCGCGAGTTGGCCGCCTGGGGGGTCGACGCCATCTGCACCGACCGCATCGACCTGATCGGCGCCGACTTCCTCGAAGGCGCCTGAACCCCTTGAAAATGCCTTCGGGCGCACCACCCCCCACGCTGGCGGGCGTGGGCGCAAGGCGGCATAATAGGGCGTTCCCTCGCCCAGCCCATCCAGCGGCCCGGCACACGATTGCGAATCGAAACGAATTCGTGTGCCGGGCTGGACGAATTCAAGCCAAGCCGCCATGCCGTACATCTATCTCGCTTCGCAAAGCCCCCGCCGTCAGGAACTGCTGCACCAGCTCGGCGTTCGTTACGAACTGCTGCTGCCCGGGGCCGATGAAGACGCCGAAGCGCTTGAAGCCGTACTGCCTGGCGAGCCACCCGACGATTACGTGCAGCGCGTCACGCGCGCCAAGGCCGAAGCCGGCGTGGCGCGGCTGGCTCGCGCCGGCCTGCCCGCCGCGCCCATTCTGAGCGCCGACACGACGGTTTGCCTCGACGGCACCATCCTCGGCAAACCCTTCGACGACGCCGACGCACGTGCCGTACTCGCCCGCCTGTCCGGCACGCGTCATCGCGTGCTGACCGCCGTGGCGGTGTGCGCGCACGGGCAGATTCATCAGGCCCTGAACATCTCGCACGTCTGGTTCCGGCCGCTGCGTCGCGAGGAAATCGAGCGCTACGTCGCGTCGGGCGAACCGAAAGGCAAGGCAGGCGCCTACGGCATCCAGGGCAAGGCCGCGGAATTCGTCATGCGAATCGATGGCAGCTACTCCGGAATCATGGGACTGCCGCTGTGTGAGACCGCCGCGCTGTTGCGCCAGGCGGGCGTCGACTTCTGACGCGTACTGCATTTGCCAAGCCATTCGAGTCCGGTCGACACCTTATGAACGAAGACATTCTGGTCAACATCACGCCACAGGAAACCCGTGTGGCGCTCATGCAGCTCGGCGCGGTGCAGGAGCTGCACATCGAGCGTACGCTCTCGCGAGGGCTGGTCGGCAACATCTATCTGGGCAAGGTCGTGCGCGTACTGCCGGGCATGCAATCGGCGTTCATCGATATCGGGCTGGAGCGCGCGGCGTTCCTGCACGTGGCCGACATCTGGCACCCGCGCACGAACAACGACACCTCCACGCCACACCCGCAGCCACCCATCGAGAAGACGGTGTTCGAAGGCCAGACGCTCATGGTGCAGGTCATCAAGGATCCGATCGGCACCAAGGGCGCCCGGCTCTCGACGCAGATCAGCATTGCCGGGCGCACGCTCGTCTACCTGCCGCAGGAGCCGCACATCGGCATCTCGCAGCGTATCGAAAGCGAGGCCGAGCGCGAAGCGTTGCGCAGCAAGATCCAGGCGCTGGTCCCCGCCGACGAGAAAGGCGGCTTCATCGTGCGCACGATCGCCGAAGACGCGGCCGACGCCGAGTTGGCCAACGACATCGCCTACCTGCGCAAGTCGTGGCAGACCATCGGAGAACAGAGCACGCGCGTGCCTGCTCCGGCGCTGCTCTATCAGGACCTGAACCTGGCGCAGCGTGTGCTGCGCGATTTCGTCCACGAGGAAACCGGCAAGATTCTCGTCGACTCGCGCGAGACGTTCCAGAAGCTGGCCGAATTCGCCGCCACCTACACCCCGGCCGTGCTCGGCAAGCTCACGCATTACACCGGGGAGCGTCCGCTGTTCGACCTGTACAACGTGGAGACGGAAATCGAGCGGGCGCTGTCGCGTCGCGTCGACCTGAAGTCCGGCGGGTACCTGATGATCGACCAGACCGAAGCGATGACGACCATCGACGTGAACACCGGTGGCTACGTCGGTGCGCGCAACTTCGACGACACGATCTTCAAGACCAACCTCGAAGCGGCGCTGATGATCGCGCGCCAGTTGCGGCTGCGCAACCTGGGCGGGATCATCATCATCGACTTCATCGACATGGAAAGCGCCGAGCATCGCGACTCGGTGCTCGCCGAGCTGAAGAAGGCGCTCGCCCGGGACCGCACCCGCATCACCGTGAATGGCTTCTCGCAACTGGGGCTCGTCGAGATGACCCGCAAGCGCACGCGCGAATCGCTTGCCCACGTGCTGTGCGAGCCGTGTGCCGTGTGCCAGGGCAAGGGCCAGGTGAAGACGCCGCGTACGCTGTGCTATGACATCCTGCGCGAAATTCTGCGCGAATCGCGTCAGTTCAACCCGCGCGAGTTTCGTTTGATCGCTTCGCAGGAAGTCGTCGACCTGTTCCTCGAAGAGGAGTCGCAGCATCTGGCGATGCTCATCGACTTCATCGGCAAGCCCATCTCGCTGCAAGTGGAATCGACGTTCCACCAGGAGCAGTACGACATCATTCTGATGTAACGCGTCTTATCCCTCGTTCGCGCCGACGTCATGCCTTACACGAACTACGACAATCTTGCGGCATCGAGCGAGGCGCTCGACAAGCACGCGGTTGCACGTCACTCGACCTGGGTGAGCATCTGGGTCAACGTGGTGCTCACGGCGGCGCAGATCGTCGTCGGCATCTTCGCGCGCTCGCAGGCGCTGATCGCCGACGGGATTCACTCGCTGTCAGACATCGTGTCCGACTTCGTGGTGCTTGCGGCCGCCCGTGGTAGCGCGCGCGCGCCGGACGCCGATCACCCATACGGACACAGCCGCTACGAGAATGCGGCCTCGCTGTTTCTCGGCGCGATCCTGCTGGCAGTGGGCGTCGGGATGTTGTGGCGAGGCGTCGAGCGTTTGCTGCATCCGGAGGAAGTTCCGGAAGTCCACACGATTGCCCTGGTGGTCGCGGTATTCGTGCTGGTGAGCAAGGAAGGCCTCTTTCGCTACATGCTGCGCGCCGCCCAGCGCGTGCGCTCGGCGATGCTCGTCGCCAACGCCTGGCACGCCCGCTCCGACGCTCTGTCGTCGCTCGTGGTCGCATGCGGCATCCTCGGCAATCTCGCCGGCTATCGCATTCTCGACCCGCTCGCGGCCGCTCTCGTGGGGCTGATGATCGGGCGCACCGGTTGGAAATTCGGCTGGAACGCCTTGCAGGATCTCATCGATCGCGGCGTGGACGACGCCACGACCATCACGATTCGCGAACGCCTGCTCGCCACACCCGGCGTACGTGCGCTCGACATGCTGCGCACGCGGCGCATGGGCGACGAGATCGTCGTCGACGTGCACATCCTCGTCGACGCCCGGCTGTCAGTGTCCGAGGGGCACTACATCGCCGAACAGGCCCGCGCCGCAGTCATGCGCGAGCCGCAGATTCTCGACGTGCTCGTGCACGTCGATCCCGAAAGCGACGCCAAGGGTACCGCCTTGCAGGAGTGGCCCGCGCGCGCCGTGGTTGTGGGCGCGGCCGAAGTCCTGTGCCGGGCCAATGGCCTGGCCCTGCGCGACGTCAATCTGCACTACCTGAACAACAGGCTGGAAGCCGACGTGACCGTCGAGACGCAACCCGAACCGGCGTCGCCCGCATACTCGGCCGAGCCGACCGATGGCGCTTGGGAACCGGCGTCGCAGACGGTCGCCGACGCGCTCGCCGCACACTTTGCCCCGCTCGGACTGCGTCACGTCCGGGTGCTACGGGTTACGGGCGAGACGTCGGCAATGGCGGCAGACGCCGGGGCCGACACCCCCGGCGCCACTCCGTAGCCAAAAAATGAATCGGCCGCCGGGCCCTCGGTCGGTTGACGCGAGCACCACGGCGGCCGATGCGGATCGGGCACCAGGATCGGACGGGGCAAGCGACGCCCCGTCGCGACATCAGCCTTCGTGCCGGTAGTCCGCGAACAGCATGCCCTGTCGGTCCTTGTCGGAGACGAGCGGGGTGATGCCCTCCAGCGGCCAGGGAATCGCCAGCGTCGGATCGTCCCAGCGGATGCAACGCTCGAATTGCGGCGCCCAGTAGTCGGTGGTCTTGTACAGCACCTCGGCCGTCTCCGACGTCACGACGAATCCATGGGCGAACCCCGCGGGAATCCATAGCTGCTGCTTGTTCTCGGCGCTCAGTACTTCGGCGACCCACTTGCCAAACGTCGGCGAGCCCTCGCGGATGTCGACGGCCACGTCGTAGATCTCACCCTGAAGCACGCGCACGAGCTTGCCTTGCGGCTGCTGCACCTGATAGTGCAACCCGCGCAGCACGCCGCGCGCCGACCGGGACTGGTTGTCCTGCACGAACGTGAGCGTCTCGCCCAGCGCGGTGTCGAAGTTGCGCTGATTGAAGCTCTCGAAGAAATAACCCCGGGCATCGCCGAACACTTTCGGCTCGACGACCTTGACGTCGGGAATGGCGGTAGCAATCAGTTGCATGACGGATATCTCTGTGGGTCGGGGCGATCAGAAAACGCGCTCTCGCAGCATCGTCAGCAAATACTGGCCGTAGCCCGTTTTCGCAAGCGGCTGCGCCAGCTTTTCGATGTCTGCGGCCGTGATCCAGCCGCGGCGATAGGCGATTTCCTCCGGACACGCCACCTTCAGACCCTGACGGCTCTCAATGGTCTGGATGAACGTGCTGGCTTCGAGCATCGACTCATGCGTGCCGGTATCGAGCCAGGCATAACCACGCCCCATGATCTGGACATTGAGCTTGCCGCGACGGAGGTACTCGTTATTGACGTCGGTAATTTCCAGCTCACCGCGCGCCGAAGGCTTGATGGAACGCGCGATGTCGATCACGTCGTTATCGCAGAAGTACAGCCCCGTGACGGCGTAGCGCGACTTCGGCTCCTTGGGCTTCTCGACCAGCTCGATCGCCTTGCCGGCCTCGTCGAACGTCACCACGCCATAGCGCTCCGGATCGTGCACCGGGTAAGCGAATACCGAGGCACCGTCCTGCTGCGCGTTGGCCTTGGACAGCAACCCGGCGAATTCATGACCGTAGAACAGGTTGTCGCCAAGCACCAGGGCGCAGGGATCGTTGCCGATGAAGTCCGCCCCAATGAGGAATGCCTGCGCCAGACCGTCCGGCGACGGCTGCACGGCATATTGCAGATTCAAGCCCCACTGGCTACCGTCGCCGAGCAACTGCTCGAAGCGCGGCGTGTCTTGCGGCGTCGAGATGATCAACACGTCGCGAATGCCAGCCAGCATCAGCGTGGTCAGCGGGTAATAGATCATCGGTTTGTCGTACACAGGCAGCAGTTGCTTGGAGACGGCCAGCGTGGCCGGGTACAGGCGAGTGCCCGATCCTCCGGCCAGAATGATGCCTTTGCGTTTGATGTTCATAGGTACCTCAATCCTTCTTTTGATAGTGCGTTTCGATCCAGCGCTGGTACTCCCCCGACTGCACCTGGCGCACCCATTCGCCGTTCGCGAGGTACCACTGTACCGTCTTGCGCATGCCGGTCTCGAAGGTCTCGGCCGGACGCCAGCCCAGTTCGCGCTCGAGCTTGCGTGCATCGATGGCGTAGCGGCGATCGTGGCCAGGGCGATCAGTCACGAACGTGATCTGGTCAGCGTACGACTTGCCGTCGGCACGCGGTGACAATTCGTCAAGCAACTTGCACAGATGCTTCACCACCGACAGATTGTTTTGTTCGTTCCAGCCACCCACGTTGTAGACCTCGCCCAGCGTCCCCCGGGCAAGCACTTCGCGAATCGCCGAGCAATGATCGCCGACGTAAAGCCAGTCCCGCACGTTGCTTCCGTCGCCGTAGATCGGCAGCGGCTTGCCCGCTACGGCATTAGCGATCACCAGCGGAATCAGCTTCTCGGGGAACTGGTACGGGCCGTAGTTGTTCGAGCAGTTGGTCGTGAGCACCGGCAGGCCGTAGGTGTGGTGATAGGCGCGCACCAAGTGATCGGAGCCGGCCTTCGAGGCCGAGTATGGGCTGTTGGGTGCGTACGGCGTTGATTCGGTGAAGGCCGGATCGGTCGGACTCAGCGAGCCGTAGACTTCGTCGGTCGACACGTGCAGGAATCGGAACGCTTCGCGCGCTTCGCCCTCGAGCGAGCCCCAATAGGCGCGCGCGGCTTCGAGCATGGTGAAGGTTCCGACGATGTTCGTGTGCACGAAATCGCCCGGACCATGGATCGAACGGTCGACGTGGCTCTCTGCCGCGAAATGCACCACGGCGCGCGGGCGGTGCTCGGCGTACAGACGGTCAAGCGCGGCGCGATCACAAATATCGACCCGTGCAAAGTGATGACGAGTATCGTGCTCAAGACTGGCCAGGTTCGCCATGTTGCCGGCGTAGGTCAGCTTGTCGATGGTCACGACCGGCTCGTCGTGTTGCGCGAGCCAGTCCAGAACGAAGTTTGCGCCGATGAAACCGGCGCCGCCAGTCACGAAGATCATAAGTATCGAAAGTTTGTAAGGAGTCGGTTCAACGGGAACGCGGCACGCGCCCCATCAGGAAGAATTCGTCGTTCGGACGCATCGAAATCGCGTTGGCCAGACGGTTGGACATCCCGAAGAAGGCCGTGATCGCGGCAATGTCCCAAATGTCCTCGTCGTCCAAACCGTGCTCGCGCAGCGTGGCGTAATCGTCGTCGCCCACCTCGTGCGAGCGCTCGCACACCTTCATGGCGTAAGCGAGTATCGCCTTCTGGCGCGGCGTGAGGTCCGCCTTCAAATAGTTGACGGCCACCTGGTCGGCCAGCAACGGCTGCTTCTCGTAAATGCGCACCAGCGCGCCATGCGCCACCACGCAATACAAACACTGATTCGCCGCGCTGGTTGCGACCACGATCATTTCGCGCTCGCCCTTGCTCAGGTTGCCACCCTTGAGCATGAGGGCATCGTGGTAGGCGAAAAATGCCCGAAATTCGTCAGGACGATGCGCAAGCGTCAAGAATACATTAGGCACGAACCCCGCTTTTTCCTGCACCTCGTCGATTCGCGCGCGAATATCGGCCGGCAGCCCGGCGAGCTCGGGCACGGGAAAGCGACTGATCGGCGGTTGACTCATCGTGTTCACCTCATCGACGGGTAACGCAGGTTTCTCGCGCGCCTGCGACATCGCGATCCAAACGTAACAAAGGTAAAAAAACGTAGCGAAACGTTACGAGACGCCCGCGCGCCCTCAGGCTTCCTGTTGCTGGGCGTACTGGATACGGTGCAAATGGGCGTAAAGGCCATTATGCGCCACCAGTTCGTTGTGCGAGCCCTGCTCCACGATGCGGCCATGTTCCAGCACCACGATGCGATCGGCGCGCTCGATGGTCGACAGACGGTGCGCGATCACCAGCGTGGTGCGCCCTTCCATCAGCACCTCGAGCGCCGCCTGCACATGACGCTCGGACTCCGAGTCGAGCGCGGAAGTCGCTTCGTCGAGAATCAGGATCGGGGCGTTTTTGTAGATCGCGCGGGCAATCGCCAGACGCTGGCGCTGACCGCCCGAAAGGCGCATGCCATTGTCGCCCACCATCGTCTGCACGCCGTCGGGCATGGCCGCGACCGCATCGGCCAGGTTGGCCGCCCGCAGCGCCGCCTGCACGCGCTCCGGATCGATTTCCTGGCCGTAGGCCACGTTCGCGGCGATGGTGTCGTTGAACAGCACCACGTCCTGGCTGACGAACGCGATCTGGCTGCGCAGGTCGGCCAGACGCAGTTCATCCAGCGGAATATCGTCGAGCAGAATGCGCCCGCCGGTAGGGTCGAAGAAGCGCGGCACCAGATTGACCAGTGTCGTCTTGCCGCTGCCGGACGGACCCACCAGCGCCACCATCTCGCCAGGCGCGACATCGAGCGAAATCCTGTCGAGCGTCGGACGCTCGGCCGCACCGTAATTGAAGCTCACCTGATCGAACGTCACGCGCCCCTTGGCGCGCTCGAGCCGGCGATCACCGCCCGTGGGCTCGACTTCCACGTCCATCACTTCGAAAATCAGCTCGGCGGCCGTCACGCCGCGTTGCAGCGGCTGGTTGACGTCCATCAGGTGCTTGAGCGGCGAGACCACCAGCAGCAACGCCGTCACGAAGGCGGTGAAGCCGCCGACGGTCATCTCGCCCGACGACGATTCGATCATCGCCACCGTGATGACGATGGCCAGCGCGAGCGACGCGAGCGCCTGCGTGACGGGTTGTGCAAGCCCGCCCGACACAGTCACGCGCATGGCGTAACCGCGCAGCGTGCCGGTCATCTTGTCGAAACGTGACTTCTCGTAAGCTTCGCCGTTGTGGATCTTCACGACCTTGTAGCCGCCCACCGCCTCCTCGACCACGTACGACAACGCATTGGTCAGTGTCTGCTGCTCGCGGTTCAGGCGGCGCAGACGGCGGTTGATCTTGCCGACCAGCCAGCCGATGAGCGGCAGAATGACGGCCACCACGAGCGTGAGCCGCCAGTTCAGATAAAACAGATAGCCCAGCAGACCGACGACGGTAAGCGAGTCGCGCACCAGCGTAATGAGCACCGTGGTCAACACGCCGAGCACCTGGTTGACTTCGTAGACGATGGCGTTGATGAGCGTGCTGGTCGTCTCGCGCTGGTAGTACGCCGCCGGGGCGTGCAGCAGACGCTCGAACATCCGCACGCGCAGATCGAGCAGCACGCGGTTCGACACCCACGAGAGCATGTAGTTGGCCGAATACTGCGCCAGCCCCCGGATGACCGCCAGGCCGATCACTGCGGCGGGTACGTACCAAAGCTTCCAGGGATCGCCGCCCGAGAAGCCCTTGTCGAGTACCGGCTTGAGAACGGCCGGAATGGCGGCTTCGGTTCCCGCCACGAGCGCCATGGCAAGAACGGCCAGAAGGCCCATGTGCCAATACGGCTGGAGATAGCCCAGCAGACGGCGAAGAATCGGGCCGGTGGGCTTGTGCGTTGCGCTCATGTAAGTCGGGAACGGCGGAAAAACCGCTATTCTAACGTACCGGCCGGTCTCGCCGGGACGTGTCCGAGCGAGACTCGGACGCCACCGCAAAATTCGCCGTGGGGCCTGCGATTCGGGTCGTCAGGCGCGCCGCGGCGCGGGGGGAACCGGTATACTCCCGCCCATGGCAAGCGCACTCGAAGTCCTCCGTACCGTATTCGGCTATAACGCATTCCGTGGCGATCAGGCCGCCATCGTCGACCATGTGGCCGACGGGGGCGATGCGCTCGTCCTGATGCCCACCGGCGGCGGGAAGTCGCTTTGCTATCAGATCCCGGCGCTGCTGCGCCCCGGCATCGGCATCGTCGTCTCGCCGCTCATCGCCCTCATGCAGGACCAGGTCGATGCGCTGCTGCAAGCCGGGGTGCGCGCCGCCTATCTGAACTCCAGCCTCGGTTTCGACGAAGCGCTCGATACCGAGCGCCGCGCCGCACGCGGCGAGCTCGATCTGCTGTACGTTGCGCCCGAGCGCCTGCTGACCGAGCGCTTTCTCGATCTGCTCGATCGGCTCGACGAGCGCGGGCAACTGGCGCTGTTCGCCATCGACGAAGCGCATTGCGTCTCGCAATGGGGCCACGACTTCCGCCCGGAGTACATCCAGCTCTCCGCACTGCACGAACGCTATCCGCGCGTACCGCGCATCGCGCTGACCGCCACTGCGGATGCCGCGACGCGCGACGAGATTCAGACCCGCCTGGGACTGACCGAGGCGCGCCTTTTCGTCTCCAGTTTCGATCGGCCGAACATCCGGTACGAGATCGTCGATCGCGACAATCCCCGCAAGCAGTTGCTCGCCTTTCTCGGGCGGCATCGCGGCGAGGCCGGCATCGTCTACTGTCTGTCGCGCAAGAAGGTGGAGGAGACGGCAGCCTGGCTCGAAACTCAGGGTATTCCGGCCCTGCCGTATCACGCGGGGCTCGACGCCGAGGTCCGACGCACGCACCAGCAGCGGTTCCTGCGCGAGGAGGGGCTGGTCATGGCGGCCACGGTCGCCTTCGGCATGGGCATCGACAAGCCGGACGTGCGCTTCGTCGCGCATCTGGACCTGCCCAAGAGCCTCGAAGCGTACTATCAGGAGACGGGACGCGCGGGCCGGGACGGCGAGCCGGCCGAAGCCTGGATGACTTACGGGCTGAACGACGTGGTGGTCCATCGCAGCCGCATCGACGAGTCGAATGCGCCCGAGCTGCAGAAGCGCATCGAGCGGCAAAAGCTCGACGCCCTGCTTGGCTATTGCGAGGCGCCGCGTTGCCGACGCACCGTGCTGTTGTCATATTTCGGCGAGATGAGCGAGCCGTGCGGCAACTGTGACGTCTGCCTGAACCCGCCCGAAGTTTTCGACGGGACCATCGCCGCGCAAAAGGCACTCTCTGCGATTCTCCGCACGGGCCAGCGTTTCGGCGCCGGTCACCTCATCGATCTGCTGCGCGGGCGCAGTACCGACAAGATCCGCATGTTCGGCCATGAGTCGCTGCCGACATTCGGCGTGGGCGGCGAACTCGACGACCAGGGCTGGCGCGCCGTCTTCCGTCAATTGATCGCCCATGGCCTGATCGAGCCAGACAGCAGCCAGTACGGTGCGCTCACGCTCAACGCGGCGGCCAAGCCAGTGCTCAAGGGAGAAACGACGCTGATGCTGCGACGTCAGCGCGCCGCCGTGGGCAAGAAGGGGCGGTTTGCCGGTTACGCCTCGTCGCCGGCCATCGAGCTCGACGTCGCCGATCAGAAACTGTTCGAAACGCTGCGCGCCTGGCGGCAGGACATGGCCAAGACGCAGCAGGTGCCGGCTTACGTTATCCTGCACGACCGCACCCTGCGCGAACTCGCACAGCGCCGTCCGCGACATCGTGAAGGGCTGGCCGATATTACAGGCCTCGGCGAAGCGAAAATCGAACGGTATGGCGAAGCCCTCGTCGAGCTGCTCAATGCCTAGGCGCGCGACGCGTCGATCCGACCGGCGTCGACACCACGTCCGGGCCTCGGCCCCGATATTGCTATTTCGTGAGCGTTCATGACCGAAACCTCATTGTCCGCCGCGCCGTTGAGTGCCGCTGCGGCGCAGCGTCTGCCACTGACGGTGACGATCCTCACGCGCAATGAGCGCCACAACATCGCCGAGTGCATCGCGTCGGTGCAATCGTTTGCGTCGCAGATCGTCGTGGTGGACAACGCGAGCAACGACGGCACCGCCGACATCGCCCGCACCGCCGGCGCCGAGGTGTATGTCACACCGGATTGGCCGGGCTTTGGCCCGCAGAAGAACCGGGCCTTGTCGTACGCCAGCCAACCGTGGGTGCTTTCGCTCGATGCCGACGAACGCGTGACGCCCGAGTTGGCGACCGAGATCGCGGCCGCGCTCGGCGACACCTCCCGTGCCGGCTTCCGCATGCCCCGGCTGTCGCAGTTTCTGGGCCACTGGGTGCAGCACTGCGGCTGGTATCCCGACCATGTGCTGCGGCTATTCCGCCGCGAAGCCGGACGCTTCTCCGACAATCTCGTCCACGAACGAGTGATCGTCGACGGTGCGATCGGAACGCTGTCGCACCATCTGCTGCACTACAGCTACACGGAAGTACGTCAGGTGGAGGACAAGATCCAGCGTTACGCGCGAGCCGGCGCCAGGGAGATGGCATTGCGCGGCAAGCGAGTCTCGCCGCTCAAGCCGTGGATCAATGGTGGGTGGGCCTTTGTTCGCACCTACTTCCTGCGCCGAGGATTCCTGGATGGCGCGACCGGCGCCGCCATCGCGCGGATGAACGCGCGCAGCGCCTTTCTGAAGTACGACCTGCTGCGACGCGGGGAAAGCTGACGTCGCCCCCAGGCGGAATGGCAGTCACGGCCTGCGCGTCCGCGCCGACGCGTTACCTCGCCAACGCCCGCTTCACGCGGGAACGGAAAAGCTCCCAACGCAACTTCCCGTCCTGGACGGGCTCGGCCAGGCGTCCATCATTGCCGGTCGGCACCGGCTTGCCACGGCGCAGGTAGTAGCGATCGAAGATCGACTGTGTCATGCCCCACTTGCGCAAAAACTGGGTGCGGCCGTCGTTCTTCACGACCTTGCCCGTGCTCTTGCACTGGAAGTGATACACGAGGCTCGCCCCCACGCCGACGAAACGCCGGGCGCCCGCGGCCCACATCTTCATGGAGAAGTCGTTGTCGCTGCTCATGCCCGGGCTCAGCTCGGTGCTGTAACCGCCCACCAGGAACCACCAGTCGCGATGCACGAGGGTCGGCGGCCAGGTGGCGCCAAACCAGTCGGGCTTGCGGTAGTTCGGCACGGCGGCAAGCAGCGCGGCTTCGTCGAACGTGTCGACCTCTCGGCCGAAGTCATGCACCAGCACACACGGATTGCCCGTGTCCACCGGCTCGATCATCGTGCCCGACAGCATGAACGCCGTGTCCGGCATCGCTTCCGCGCGCTCGATCAGCGCGGTATCCCAACCGGGGCAACAATACATGTCGTCGTTCAGATAGACGATGTACTTCTCGCGCGCGAGCGCCGCCGCCTGGTTCACCGCGTAACAGATACCGATGTTGTCCGGCGATGCCGTATGGTCCAGGCCTTCAGCTCGCACCCAGTCGAGCGAACCATCGGAACCGTCGTTCACGTGCACGATGATCTGGTGCGCGTAGCGCGAGTTCTGGCGAATGCTGCGCACGCAAAGCTGCAGCAGCGCCAGGTTGTTCCACGTCGGAACGATGATGGAGAACATCGGGGTTTCCTTGTTGTGTCTTTCGGCAGCGGCGCAACGCGGCACCGCTGCCGACCGCCTGCGCGCATTTCTGCGCCGGGCCGCTCGTGTCAGTAGATGACCTGCACCGAGTCGGTCGTGAGCCACTGGCGAAGCTCGCCGAGCAACTCGTCGCCCGGCTGCACCTTCCAGTCGTCGCCCAGCCTAGACTCGCATTCGGCGTCCGGGCGGCGATAGACGATGTGCACCGGCAGGCCATTCTGCTTTTCGCCATCGCCGTCGCCGTTACCGCTACCGTTGCGCCGGCCAAAGCCACCACCGCCACCGCCGTTAAACCCGCCACCACCATTGAAGCCACCGCCACCACCGCCCGCCCCGGCCGTCGCGGCCACGCGATACATCGTGCAATGCGGCTGGAGGGTGGCGCGCAGGCGCGTCCAGTCGGCATTGCCGTTGAACGACAACTTGAGCGCCCGCGCAAAACGTGCCCGCGCGCGGCCGAGATCCATCACGCTTTCGGTGGTGAAACGCAGCCCGCCCGTAAAGCTGTCCGGCCGCGCATTGCCCTGGACGATCAGCAACTCGTCTTCCTTGAACAAATGCTTGTTGGCCTCGAACTGCTCGTTGAAGATCGTGACTTCGAGCGTGGACGTGCCGTCATCGAGCTGCACGATCAGCATCTTGCCGCGCTGCGTCATCATCGTGCGCATGCTGGAGATCACGCCGGCGACCAGCTTGTCGCGGCCGTCGGTGAGATCGCGAATTCGCGTGCGCACGAAACGCCGCACTTCCTCCGCATACGAGTCGAACATGTGACCCGACAGATAGAAGCCGAGCGCCTGCTTCTCTTCCTGCAGTTTGCGCTTGTCGGTCCATGCGGGCTCGTCGGCCAACTCAAGCGGCGCCTGAAGGCTCTCGTCGCCGAGATCAAAGAGGCTGACCTGATTGGCCGCGGCGCTCGCCTGCTCCGCGGCCTCCATCGCCATCGGCACGGACGCCATCAACTGGGCCCGGTTCTCGTGAATCGTGTCGAACGCCCCGGCACGAATCAATGCTTCGATGGTGCGACGGTTCACCACGCGACGGTCGATTCGCGCACAGAAGTCGAAAAGATCGGTGAAGGGCTTGCCCTCGCGCGCCCGCAGAATTTCCTCGATGGCCGACTGACCGCTGCCTTTGATGGCGCCCAGACCATAGCGCACGGTTTTCGCGTCGGCCGGTTCGAAGCGGTAGGCGGAGACATTCACGTCGGGGGGCAACACGCCAAGACCGTTCGCGAGGCAGTCCTCGTAGAGAATCTTGACCTTGTCCGTGTCGTCCATGGCCAAGCTCATGTTGGCGGCCATGAATTCTGCGGGATGGTGCGCCTTGAGCCAGGCGGTGTAATACGCGAGCAGCGCGTAGGCGGCGGCGTGCGACTTGTTGAAGCCGTAGCCGGCGAACTTCTCCATCAAGTCGAAGATTTCGTCCGACTTTTCGCGCGTGAGGCCGTTGGCGGCCGCCCCCTTGGCAAAGATCTCGCGATGCTCGGCCATCTCCTCGGCTTTCTTCTTGCCCATCGCGCGACGAAGCAAGTCGGCGCCGCCGAGCGAGTAACCGCCGATGATCTGCGCCATCTGCATCACCTGCTCCTGATAGACCATGATGCCGTAGGTCTCCTGGAGCACCGGCTCGACGCGCGGATCCGGATATTCCACCTTTTCCCGGCCATGCTTTCGTGCACAGAAGCTCGGAATCAGGTCCATCGGGCCCGGACGGTACAACGCCACGAGCGCGATGATGTCTTCGAAGCGGTCGGGCTGGGCATCCTTCAACATACCCTGCATGCCCCGGCTTTCCAGCTGGAACACCGCCACCGTATTGGCTTTTTTCAGAATGCTGAACGCTGCCGGATCGGTGAGCGACACCTGATCGAGCGACCAGTCCTTCATCTCCGGATGCAACCGCTTGATGTAGCGCTCCGCCCAGTTCAGGATCGTGAGCGTGGTCAGTCCCAGAAAGTCGAACTTCACGAGGCCGACCGCCTCCACGTCGTCCTTGTCGTACTGACTCACGACCCCGCTGGCGTCTTCCCCGCCGCCCTGCGTGTAGAGCGGGCAGAAGTCGGTCAGTTTGCCCGGGGCGATCAATACACCGCCCGCGTGCATGCCGACGTTACGCGTCAGGCCCTCCACACGCTGCGCCAGCTCGATCAGTTGCTTGACTTCGTCCTCGGTCTGATAGCGCTCGGCGAGTTGTGGCTCTTCCTTGAGCGCGTCGTCGATCGTGACGTGCTTGCCAGGCTTGAACGGGATCAGCTTGGAGATGCCGTCAACGAAGTTGTAGCCAAGATCGAGCACGCGACCCACGTCGCGCACCGCGGCCTTGGCTGCCATCGAGCCGAAGGTGGCGATCTGCGAGACGGCGTCGGCACCGTACTTCTCCTTCACGTACTGAATGACCCGATCGCGCCCATCCTGGCAGAAGTCGATGTCGAAGTCGGGCATCGACACGCGCTCCGGGTTCAGGAAGCGCTCGAACAGCAGGTTGTATTTGAGCGGGTCGAGATCGGTAATGCCCAGCGCGTAGGCAACGAGCGAGCCGGCACCGGAGCCACGGCCCGGCCCCACCGGCACCCCGTTGTTCTTCGCCCACTGAATGAAGTCGGCCACGATCAGGAAGTAGCCGGGAAAGCCCATCTTGATGATGGTGCCCGTCTCGAATTCGAGCCGCTTGTAGTAATCGGGACGCTGCTTGTCGCGCTCGGCCTCGTCGGGGAAAAGCATTTCGAGACGCTTCTCCAGCCCCTCCTTGGACAACTGCACGAGGTAGTCGTCGAGCGACATGCCGTCGGGCGTCGGGAACAGCGGCAGCTTCGGCTTGCCCAGTTCGAGCGTGAGGTTGCAGCGCTTGGCGATCTCGACGGTGTTGGCGATCGCCGACGGCACGTCTTCGAACGCGGCGATCATGTCGTCCTGCGTGCGGAAGCTCTGGTCCTGCGTGAAGCGCCGCACACGGCGCGCATTGCCGAGCATCTCGCCTTCCGAAATACACACGCGCGCCTCGTGCGCGGTGAAATCGTCGGCCGTCATGAACTGGATCGGATGCGTGGCCACCACCGGCAATCCGGCCCTGGCCGCGAGCTGCACGGCCTGCTGCACGTAAGCCTCCATGCCCGGCTGGCCCGTGCGCTGCAACTCGATATAGAACGCGCCCGGGAATACGTCGGCCCAATGCCTGGCGCATTGCAGCGCCAATTCCGGATTGCCCGCCGCGAGCGCCATGCCGACGTCGCCCATCTGCGCGCCTGACAACGCCAGCAAACCGCGCGCCATGCCGTCGGGCTGCAGCCAAGACGCCTCGATTTCCGCCCGCCCGCGCCACTGGTTGCCCAGCCATGCCTTGGACAGCAACTGGCAGAGGTTCAGGTAGCCTTCACGGTCGCGCGCAAGCAGCAGCAGCCGCGAGGGCTTGTCGCGATCGGCCGGATTCGTGATCCAGGCGTCGCAGCCGATGATCGGCTTGACGCCCTTGCCGCGGGCTCCCTTGTAGAAACGAATGGCGCCGAACATGTTCGCGAGGTCGGTGAGCGCAAGCGCGCCCTGACCGTCCTTGGCGGCGGCCTTGACGACGTCGTCGAGCCGCACGATGCCATCGGCGATCGAGTATTCGGAATGGAGACGGAGGTGGACGAAGCGAGGTTCTGACATGGGCGACATTGTAACGCGGCCTCCCCGTCTTCCGCGCCTTCCGGAATTCCGAAATCGCCGCGCATGCCGGATGAACGCCTGCCACGCGCCGCATGAGCGAATACAGGAATCGCCAGGCGCGCGCGCCATTCAAAATGACAGGGGGTCGCGCAACAAGGTCTCGTCGCCGCATCGCATCCTGACCACCGATAACAGCGCGCCCCGCCCCACGACGGCCCTGGCGCGGCACCGCCCGGATATCCGGCGGCCTGCCAACGCCACCCGCGTGCGATTTGCCCTGAATCAAGCACGAACGTGCGCCGAATCGGCGATAATGGCGGTTTATTGCTTCACGCATCCTGCGAATTCCGTTGCCATGTCCATCGTCAATATCGCTGCGTACAAGTTCGTCACGCTCGACGACATCGCGACCCTGCGTCCGGCCCTGCTCGAACGCTGCCAGGCACTCGACCTGAAGGGCACCATTCTCCTCGCGCCGGAAGGCATCAATCTGTTTCTCGCGGGCGCACGCAACGCCATCGACGCCTTTCTCGCCGGCCTTCGGGCGGACGCCCGCTTCGCCGATCTCGAGGTCAAAGAAAGCCTCTCGGACACGCAGCCGTTCCGCCGGATGCTCGTGCGCCCCAAAAAAGAGATCATCACGATGAAGATGCCGGTCATCAAGCCGGCTGACGGCCGCGCCCCCGGCGTCGACCCCGTCACGCTCAAGCGCTGGCTCGACGCCGGACAGGACGACGAGGGCCGCCCGGTCGTGATGCTCGATACGCGCAACGATTTCGAAGTCGATGTCGGCACGTTCGAGAACGCCGTCGATTACCGCCTGACCAAGTTCTCGGAATTCCCCGACGTGATCGCCGCGCATCGGGCCGAGTTCGAGGGCAAGACCATCGTGTCGTTCTGCACGGGCGGCATCCGTTGCGAGAAGGCCGCGATCTACATGCGCGACATCGGCCTGGAGCACACCTACCAGCTCGACGGCGGCATTCTCAAGTATTTCGAAGACGTGGGCGGCGCGCACTACCAGGGCGACTGCTTCGTGTTCGACTACCGCACGGCGCTCACGCCTGAGCTGGCCCCGTCCACGACGAAACAGTGCTTCGCGTGCCGTGCTGTCGTCACGGAGCAGGCGCAACGCAGCGCCGAATACATCGAAGGCGTACAGTGCCCGGCATGCGCCGGCACCCGCGCGAGCGCCGATGCTCGAACGCAGACGGCCGAGTGCGCCGCGTCGCTGGCGGCGTCGGCCTGAGCCCTTCGGTGAACCGTTTGCCGGCGAACGGCGCGCGCTCGCCTGACGGGGTTGCACCCCGGGGGGACGACGGGCAACCTGCGCACGTGCAACATCCCGGTCGATATCGCGGGCGCTTTGCCCCCTCGCCGACCGGGCCGCTGCATCGCGGATCGCTCGTCACCGCGCTGGCCAGTTGGCTCGATGCACGCGCCCACAACGGCGTCTGGATCGTGCGCCTGGAGGATCTCGATGAGCCGCGATGCGTGCCTGGCGCGGCCGACGACATTCTGCGCACCCTGGGCCGTCTGGGCCTGCACTCGGACGAGCCGATCGTCTGGCAAAGCCAACGCCATGCGCGCTATGAAGCGGCGCTGGCCTCACTCACGGCGCGCGGACGGATCTATCCGTGCGGCTGCACGCGCCGCGAAATCGCCGACTCCCTCACGCGCATGCATGCGCGTCACACCACGCTCGCGTACCCGGGAACCTGCCGCGACGGCCTGCATGGCAAGACGGCCCGTGCGTGGCGTCTGCGCGTGCCCGACGGCAACGCCGCGCGCATCGACTTCGAGGACCGCTGGATGGGCGCACAGTCGCAGAATCTGGCCACGGAGGTCGGTGACTTCGTGCTCAAGCGCGCCGACGGTCAGTGGGCTTACCAACTGGCCGTGGTCGTCGACGATCAGTCGCAGCAGATCACCGATGTCGTGCGCGGCGCCGACCTGCTGGACTCGACGGCGCGCCAGATCTATTTGCAGGCCTGTCTGGATGCCCCCACGCCGCGCTACTTGCATGTACCGCTCGTGGTGGCGGACGACGGCGAGAAACTGAGCAAGCAGAACGGCGCCTCGCCGCTCGCGCTGGGCACGCCCGATGCCGTGCTCGCGGCGCTCAAGGATGCCGCGCGTCATCTCGGCCTGCCGGCGTCGCTCACGATGGTGTCGCACCGCGAGGACTTCTATGCCGCCGCCACCCAGGCATGGCGGGAGCGATGGGGCAAATAGCGTCACAAAGGGCGAGCGGCCGACACCATGTCCAACAAGGCATGACGGGCGCGGATCATTCGATCGCCAATCGACCCGATCGACCTGATCGCCCCGACCGAACGGAACAGCCCGATCAGTCGAAAGCCCCGCCCGGGTCGGCACCCTCGTCAGCGTTCGTCCAACAAAAAAAGCCAGCGTATGCACGCTGGCTTTCTTGTTATCGGCTGCGGACGGGGCTCAATCTGACGCCATGTCCAGGAGCGCTCAGTTACTCGCCTTGCGGGGGAAACCGGCGAGCAAGGCGGCAACCTGACGCTTCGGCGCCTTCTCCGGCAGTGCGCCAAAAGCCGTCGGCGCACCGGCGTCTTGCACGGCACGGCTGTCGCGCTGCGCGTCCGATGCGCTCGGCGACGGCTCGTAAGGCTTGTAGAAGAATTCGTCCTCAGGGCGCACACGACGCGGTGCCCCGCTGCCAACGCTGCGACCGACACGCAAGCCGCCGTCATGACGGCTGTGGCGCTCGCTGCGCTCGCCCCGATCGCTACGCTCGTAGCGATCGCCGCGGTCGTCGCGCGAACGGCTGCGGCGCTCCAGCGTCAACTGGCCGCGCTTGAGCTCTCGCTTGATCAGCTTTTCGATTTCCACGAGCTGCTTGCGCTCGTCCGGCGCGCACAGCGAAATGGCTTCGCCCGACGCCCCCGCACGGCCCGTACGGCCGATCCGGTGTACGTAGTCCTCGGCGTTGTATGGCAGGTCGTAGTTGATCACGCCCGGCAGGTCGGAGATATCGAGACCGCGCGCGGCCACGTCGGTGGCGACCAACGCACGGATGCCACCCTGCTTGAACGCCTCGAGTGCCTGCATGCGCTCGTTTTGCGACTTGTCGCCGTGAATGGCGGCTGTCACGATGCCATCGCGCTCGAGCTGACGCGCCAGACGACTCGCGCCGATCTTGCTGTTCACGAACACGATGACCTGCTTGAGGTCGCGCTCGCCCAGGATCTGTACCACGGCGGCGCGCTTGTCGTCCTCGTCGACCTCATAGACGACCTGCTCCACCTTGTCGGCCGTCGCGTTGCGACGCGCCACTTCGATCGTGACCGGATTCGTGAGGTAGCTCGAAGCGAGCTTCTTGATCTCGTTCGAGAACGTCGCCGAGAACAGCAGCGTCTGACGCTGCTTGGGCAGCAGGTTCAGAATGCGTTGCAGGTCCGGAAGGAAGCCCATGTCGAGCATGCGATCGGCTTCGTCGAGCACGAGCATCTTGACCTGGCTGAGGTTGACCGTCTTCTGCTCGACGTGATCGAGCAGGCGTCCCGGCGTGGCGATCAGGATTTCCACTCCGCGGCGCAATGTATCCTTCTGCGGGTTCATGTCGACGCCGCCGAACACCACGGTGTTGCGCAACGGCGTGTGCCCCGCGTACGAACGCACGTTGTCGGCCACCTGATCCGCGAGTTCGCGCGTCGGCGTGAGGATCAGCGCGCGCACCGGGTGGCGGGCGGGCGATGCACTCGTGTTCGCGTCGGGGAGCAGTCGCTGGATGATCGGCAGGGAGAAACTCGCGGTCTTGCCGGTCCCCGTCTGCGCGGCACCCATGACGTCACGACCGGACAGCACCACCGGGATGGCCTGCGCCTGGATCGGCGTCGGCTGGGTGTAGCCCTGCTCGGCAATGGCCCGCAAGATGTCCGCATGCAGCCCAAAGCTATCGAAGCCGGGGGTCGGAACAGCATTTACATCAGCCATGGTGATGGGACATCTCTTAAAAAAAACGGGGGCCGCCACGCGGAAGGATCCGCATCAAAGCTCACTCGCGAAGATTCAAGGGGCGCTGCGCGCCATGCTCAAGGTGGCGCGAGAGGGGTCTGTCAGGGGACAGATGCGTCGGGCGCCGCCGGACCGGGGTGGTCGTCAAGAAGCGAAACAACCGCAATTCTAGCACTTGCGCGCGACCAACGTGTGACAACGGGCCCAGCCGGGCCGTGATGCAGGCGCGACGGACGCTCAGCGGCCCGCGCCGGCGTTGGCGCTGCCGTCGGATTTTGCGTCGAGCGCGACCGGCTTGGCGGGGCCGGCCTTGAGCGTCTTCGACGATTGCGCCTCACGCTGGCGATTCGCGTATCGCTGCGCCAACACGGCGCACACCATCAGTTGCATCTGATGAAACAGCATGAGCGGCAGCACGATCGCGCCCAGCGGTCCGGTCGCGAACAGCACCTTGGCCATCGGAATCCCGCTGGCGAGGCTCTTCTTCGAGCCGCAGAACACAATCGTGATCTCGTCTTCTCGCGAGAAGCCGAGCCAGCGCGCCGAGAAGGTAGTGAACGCCAGCATGACCGCAAGGATCACGGCGCAGCAGCCGAGCAGGCCCAGCAGCGCGAGCGGCGGAATCTGGTGCCACAGCCCCGTGTTAACCGCCTCGCTGAACGCGGTATAGACCACCAGCAGGATCGAGCCCTGATCAACGAACTTGAGCATCCCGCGATTGCGTTCGACCCACTTGCCGATCGCCTTGCGTGAGAGTTGACCCGCAATGAACGGCACAAGCAGCTGGAGCATGATGTTGCCGATCGAGTCGAACGGCGAGGCGCCGGTATTGCCATCGTGGTGAACCACGACCAGCCCGACGAGCAGCGGCGTGATGAAAATGCCGAACAGGCTCGACGCCGACGCACTACACACCGCCGCAGGCACATTGCCTCGCGCGATGGACGTAAACGCGATAGCCGACTGCACCGTTGCTGGCAGCGTGCACAGGAACAGCACGCCGAGGTACAGCTCTGGGGTCACCATCCAGGAGAGCAGCGGCTTGAGAACCACACCGACGATCGGGAAGATGGCGAACGTGCTGGCAAACACCAGCAGGTGCAGGCGCCAGTGTGTGGCGCCGGCGAGTACCGCTTCACGCGAGAGCTTCGCGCCGTGCAGGAAGAACAGGGCGGCAATCGCCACGTTGGTCAACAGATTGAAGGCCACCTCGCCCTCGCCATGCGCCGGCAGGAAGCTGGCCAGTGCGACGGTCGCCACCAGCATCAACGTGAAATTGTCGGGAAGAAAACGCGGTCTGGCCATTGTCGATCTCGATTACGCCTGAAAAGACAAAGCCCGTACGCCAGGACACGCACCGGCGGCATGTCGCCGCCCGTGGGGTCTCAATCGATCGGCGGGCGATCAGAAGTGACCGGAAGTGTGCGCTCGCGATACGGGTTTTCACGTATTAGACCGCAAGGCCAGTTAAAATACAAATTCATTTAAAAATTTTATTCATACCAAATCCGCATGAATATCTCGCTGCGCCAGCTCAAGGTGTTCCTGGCAGTGGCCGAACTCGGTAGTTTCAGCCGCGCCGGAGAGGATATTGGCCTGACTCAGCCAGCCGTAAGCCGTTGTATTCGGGAACTGGAACAAGAGCTCGGCCTCAAGCTGGTGGACCGCACCACTCGTGAAGTCACGCTGACTGAAGTGGGGGCGAGCCTGTCGGCCACCCTCGCCCGGGTGCTCGACGAGTTGGAAAGTGCCTTGCGCGACACCCACGGCCTGGCCGAGGAGCGCCGTGGCCGGGTTCGCGTGGCCAGCGCACCGACCATTTCGGCCAATCTCATGCCGGAATGCATTTCGGCCTGTGCCGCCCGCTATCCGGACATCACGCTGATGCTGCGCGACCAGGTCCAGACGCTGGCGACCGACAGCGTGCGCCATGGCGAAGTCGACTTCGGGGTGATCGTCGCGTCCGAGGGCACCGACGATCTCGTCGGCGAGCCGATTATGGTCGAGCCGTTCCTGGTGGTGTGCGATCGCTCACATCGGTTCGCGAAACAGGCGGCCGTGGACTGGAAAGCGCTCAATGGCGAGAAACTCGTGCTGCTCGACTACGCGTCGGGTAGCCGCCCGCTTATCGACCGCGCGCTGGCAGAACACGGGGCTTACTGTCAGGTGGCGCAGGAAGTCGGACACGCAATCACCGTGTTTCGCATGGTCGAGGCCGGCATCGGCATCAGCATCATGCCGGCACTGGCGCTGCCTGCGATGCCCGGGCCCGAGAATGGCGGGCGACTCATCGCCCTGCCGCTCGTACCGCAGATCGACCGGACGATCATGCTAGTGCGCCGCAAGAACCGCACCCTGTCACCCGCGGCCCAGTCCGTGTGGGAATTGATCCAGCAGGTCACGGCCGCCACACCGCACGCGCTCGCGGCACCATCGCCCCCCACAACTCGGAGCGAAGACAGCAACAGTAAAAATAACAACTAAATGTCGCTTTTTGATCAAAATTAGGCGACATTTGCCGAAATAAATCCGTAGACAATCGCATGCCACCCGAGCATTGTGAGTGAGCGCCTGCTACAATTGCGGTGCGTCGACTCCCCCCAAAGCGCGTGACGGTCTGTCCATCGCGCCTCGACGACATGCCCGCCGCTGGCGGGCATTGTGTTTCTCGTATGGCGTCATGGACTTGTTCATCAAATACTTCAGCCCGCTTTGGCTGTTCGAGGCGGCCGCCGATCTGTCGTTCTGGCAGCGGCATCAACTCGACGCACGCATGCACGTCGTGAGTCGATTCCTGTGGCGATATGTGATGCGCTGGTGCGTTGTCAGCGCGATGCTGCTCGTGCCCGCGGCCCTGCTGGCGCACGGCCTTGCCGCGGCAGGACTGGCTCTGGCGGGTGGCGTATCGGCCAGCGTCACGGTATTGATGGCGGCACTCGCCCTGGGGTGCCTCATTGGCTCGCGCCTGCGTTGATTCCCACGTAACCCCCCGCTCGTCGCGACATCGCGCCTGCGGTGCGGCACCACGCAATCAACACGTCCGCACAGGGTCAGCCCCGAGCCGGCATGGCGTGGGCGTCAGGCCCACATTCGGCCGGCGCCTGACCTTCGGTACGCCGGACCTGTGCCTCGCGTGATCGTGTTCACGTTTCGTCATGTGCGTCGACTATGATGGAACGGCTCACCTCGCGCGACATGACGTCCGCGACGCCAGCCATTCTCGACCCATAGGAGATTCACATGGCCAATGCCAAGATACTGGTGGTGTTCTACAGCATGTACGGGCACATCTACACGATGGCCGAAGCCGTTGCCGAAGGGGCTCGCGGCGTCGCCGGTGCGGAAGTGAGCGTCATGCAGGTCCCCGAACTCGTTCCCGACGACGTGCTGGAAAAAAGTGGCGCGAAAGCGGCACGAGCGGCCTTTGCGAACGTGCCTGTCGCACGCGTCGATCAACTGCCGGACTATGACGCGATCATCTTCGGCACGCCCACGCGCTTCGGCAACATGACGGCCCAGATGCGCAACTTCCTCGACCAGACCGGCGGCTTGTGGGCCAAGGGTGCGCTCGCCGGGAAGGTCGGCAGCGTGTTCGCCAGCACTGCGACCCAGCACGGCGGACAGGAGACGACGATCACGAGCTTCCACACCACGTTGCTGCACCACGGCATGATCATCGTGGGCGTGCCTTACACGGAACCCGCGCTCACCAACATGTCGGAAATCACCGGGGGCACGCCGTACGGCGCAACCACGCTGGCGGCTGCCGACGGTTCCCGCCAGCCCAGCGAGAACGAATTGAAGATCGCCCGCACGCAAGGCCGGCACGTGGCCGAAATTGCGGCCGCCCTCAAACACGGACGCGCACTGTAATCCGCGCCAGGCGCGGCGCGGTGGTCACGCCCCAACGCGTTCCCACGGCGCAGCGCCCTTCGCCAGTTGATTCGGTGGATTTCGGTTGATTCGGATAGTGCGGCAGGAAATCGAACGCAGTCGGCCCGCAGCCGAACTGGCGGCACCGGATCACCGATCACCGGTCACTCATCACCGATCACCGACCGCGACGGCACGCCAAACCGCGATGACCCGATGCGCCATCAGATCAACTTCAGATCCTTCAGCACCGCCCTCACGATGCGCGCGCGTTTCGGGGCGTCCGCGTCCGACATCATGTCGATGTTGATCGCCACGCTGGTGATGTTGCCGTCGCGCTCGATCCAGCCAACCCACCAACCGATGTCGGGCTTCTTGTCGACGAACCAGCCAGTCTTGCCGTGCAGCACGTAGTCCGGCGTGGCTTCGACGATCGACATCTGGCGCACGATGTCCTGCGAGCGCGCAGAAAACGGCAACGAACCACGCGCAAGACGCTGCAGGAAGTCCACCTGCTCACGCGCCGAAATCTGAAGGCTGTCGTCGACCCAGTAGGCGTCCGGTGCACGGCCAATGGTGCGGTTGCCGTAGCCCGCCTCGTTCAACTTCGCCTGCGCATACTGGCGCCCGATCTTGCGCGAGACGACCTGATAGCAGGGCAGGCACGACACGCGAAATGCAGTCCTCAGGTCCATCGCCGCGTTCCAGTGCTTGATGCGTCGCGGCTTGCCGTCCCAGGGAATGATCTCGCGCTCGCTGTCCAGCGCGCCCGAATCGAGCGCCAGCAGACTGTTGAAGATCTTGTAAGTCGACGCCGGCGACATGCGCTTCTCGGCACGTGCGGCGTCGTAGGCCTGATAGGTCTGCGTGCGAGCATCGAGCACCACGATCGTGCCCTTCACGCCTTCCGCGGTGAACAGCTTGCCCCAGTCGGCGCGCTCGGTGATGCGCACCGGCGCGACTTTGGTCGCGTCGGCCGCATAGGCTGCGGGATGGGCCGCCAGCGAGACCGGCAAGACGACCGCGGCGACCAGACGCCGCCACAGGGCAGCACGCCACCGGCAAGAGATTATCGTTTTCATTTCGTTATCCTGATTTCGTGGGAGGTTCGTCAGGCATGCGGGACGTTGCGGACCTTTCGAGGGCATCGCCGGCATGCTGTCCGGACGCTGGCCAGGCGCCCGCTCTCAAGAGCGTATGCAGATTAGTGCGGGTTTCGACAGACGCAAAGCAAAGCTACCGTAACCGACGTAACCGCCGTATCATCGGTGCGCCCCTCCCAAGCCCGCGACATTGCGGCGCTTGCTGCGCGCCGCCCGGCGCGAAGCGGGTGCTCCTCTGACGTCATTCGACGAAACTCGACGCCATGCCAGACATTCCCGCCACCGTCACGAACGTCAGCGCCGCCGGCGCCTCGCTTCTCGCCGTGCGCCTCGACGCGCCACAAAAAATCAATGGCGAGGCGGTCCGCTATCAAAGCCTCTGGTTGCTCATGCGGGTGTATTTCGCGGCGCTCTACGAGACTTCGCCCGTCTCGCTCGCGTCGTTGAAGTCCCGCTTCGGGCAGACGTCCGGCGCGGCAGGCGATCTGCGCATGCTGATCAGCCGCGCGTTTTCGGATTTCGCGCGCTGGCATGTCGCGGTCGGCTGGGGCGAGGATCGCCTCGCCGACCCGCGCCTGCTGCCCACGCGGGGGCGTGGCAAGGGACCGTTCTGGCTCGCGCCCCGGGAAATTCCGCGGATCCGAGTGACGATCGGCAATACCGCGCCGGACACCCCGCGCCGCGCGCTTGCCGCCTTTCTCGGCCTGCCGCAGGACACGGCGCCCGATACACAATCCCCCGCACTCGACTACGTCATGCAGGACATCGCGTTCTGGCATCACCTGACGCTGGGCAAGCGCGACATGCAGGACGGCGTGTTCTTCGCGCCAGCGCAAGCGAGCGCACCAGGTGACCTACGGCGTCAGCGCACGGGCGCCATCCCATCGTTCCATGCCGCGCAAGTCTGCGCGGTCGACGACGTGCAGCGAGGCATCGCGTTGCTCGCCGAGACGATCGTCTGGCGCCGCACGGGCGACGCCGCGCGCACGAAGCGGACCCTCGCCACGCTGGCGGAAACGTTCGGCGCGAACCCGCCGGGCTCGCCCACGCTGCGCGCCATGCACTGGATCGTTCAGGCGTGGCAAGCCTATGCGTTGCGCGACGAAGCCGGCGCGTTCGCCCATCTGCAACGCATCGGCGACGACGCGACGCTCGCCCCGTGCCTCGTCTACAACCCCCGGATTCGCTTCGAGAGCCGCAACCTGCAGGCATTGCTGTACAAGTCGCACGCCGCCCGCCCGGGTCCAATGCCGGCGCGCGCCCAATCCGCCGCCGATGCACTGGCCGCCTTTTCCGACGCGCTGCAGGCCGCATTCGAAGCCGATTCCATCGAACTGGCGCAACACGTTGCGGCCAACATCGGGCTGACGCTCTGGTTGTTCTGGCAGGGTGCGCTCATCGACCCGGGACGCCGCCTCGCCGCTGCCGATGTGCAGCGCCAGGCGCTGCGGTGGATCGGTCTGTCGGAATGGATCTGCGATCGTTTCGGCGTGGGCGGCAATTCCGTCTGGAACACCGTGTTCCTGTTGCGTATCGCGCGCGGCGCCGTGCCGGTGCGGCGCGATCCCGATCTTGCAACGTTGCGCGCAAGCACGCCGCTTGCCGTCGACGCGTTTCTCGACGCCGTGCAGCCGTTCGGCGCACCGTTTTCGCGAGCCAAGGGATTCACCCGCTGGACCGATGTACTGGCCACCACGCTCGCCGATCACGAAGAGGGGCGCGTTCGCCTCGAGCCGCTGCAGCTCGCCAACCTATGGTTCGAGATGTTGTGGTTCGCGCTGCATCAGGACGGGGACTCCCCGCAGGCGCTACACGCGGCTCGCTCGCTGGGAAGGGTGCTGCCGATGCTTCCGCCTCCCGATCGACGCTTCTTCCGCGACGCGCTTCCACTCATGCCACGCGAGTTCCAGCGTGAAGTCCGGCAGGCACAGTGAGCCTGCGCCACACCAGTCGCACACCGGTCGCACATGGATCGCGCGGCGAGCGTGCGCGAGCGGAACTCGCGGCCCGCTCGGCGCAGATCCATCGCACCGCCAACCCACGTCCGGACGCAGTTCAGCGCACGCCTTGCGGCACCTTCGGCAGCGGTGCGCGAAATGCGATGGCCATCCGGTTCCATGCGTTGATCGTGGCAACGGCGAACGTCAGGTCGGAGATTTCCTTGTCATCGAAATGGGCGCGCAGCTCGGCGAATACCTCGTCGGGCACGTGTCCGTCCTGCACATTGGTGACGGCCTCCGTCCATGCCAGCGCAGCGCGCTCGGCAGGCGAGTACAACTCCGTCTCGCGCCAGGCGTCGAGCAAGTGCAGGCGGCGCGGCTCGATACCGACTTTCAGCGCGTCGCTCACGTGCATGTCGATGCAGTACGCGCAGCCATTGAGCTGCGAGGCGCGCAGCCACACGAGTTCCACGAGACCGCCCGGCAGTCCGCAATCGTGAAAGTAGTGGCTCAAGGTGCCCAGGTATTCATATGGACGCGGGGCGGCTTTGATGTAGTTCAGACGCAGCATGGATGCTCTCCGTTCGGTTGAGGTCGGTTCGTATCGGGAATTCTCATCGTTGACGATACGCACGTCTTGTCTTAATCAGAAGAGCCAAAAGCGAATAAAATTGCTAGGCCATAGTGAGCCAAGCCGCGCATATTCCCGGTCGGGCGAACCGCGCGGCTCGCACGGCGCGCCAAGACCGTCGGATCGTCTTGGCACGACACCCGCCGTCCGCCGCCCGAGTCACCGTCCTGGAACCGTGTGCCATGTCCGATAAATCGAGTCCGTCCGCGCTCGCGGTGTTGCATCTGGCCGACGCCCCTCAGTCCGCCGGCCTGCCTGCGTATCGCGCGTTGTACGAGCGGATTCGCGACGGCATCCTCTGCGGCAAGCTCGCGCCCGCGTCGCGCCTGCCATCGACCCGTGCGCTCGCCAGCGAACTCGGCGTGGCGCGTGGCACTGTCGAAGCCGCTTACGAGCGGTTGGTCGCCGAAGGATTCGTTATCGGGCGGGGGGCGGCCGGCAGTCGCGTCAACCCGCAGTTGGCCGCCAAGGTCATGCCGCCTGCGACCATCGGGTCGCGCGGCGCCAGGTCCGGCGACCTGGGCAGCGCCGCCTGGCGCGACTTCGGCGAGAACCCCGGCAGCCTCCCGTTGAACGCGGCGGGCATGCCGTTACCCATGCAGAACGGCATGCCCGCGCTCGACGAATTCCCGCGCAAACTGTGGGCTCGCCTGGCGGCGCGTCACGCGCGGCACCTCGGTGCCGACGGACTTCATTCCCAAAGCGCCGTCGGCTGGGCGCCGTTGCGCGACGCCATCGCCGGCTATCTGGCCATCGCTCGCGGCATCCGCTGCGACCCCGCGCAGATCATCGTCACGGCGGGTTACCAGGGCGCGCTCTCGCTCATCGCCCGGGTGTTGCTCCACCCGGGCGATGCCGTGTGGTGCGAGGATCCCGGCTACTTCCGCGCATGGCAGGCGCTGCGCATGACGGGCGCCACGCTGGTGCCCGTGCCCGTCGACGCGAATGGGATCGATGTGGCGGCCGGCGAGCGCACGGCGCCCGACGCGCGCCTTGCGGTCGTCACGCCATCGCATCAATCGCCGCTGTCCGTCACACTACCCCTCGCTCGGCGGCTGGCCCTGCTGGCGTGGGCGCAGGCGCGCGATGCCTGGATCGTCGAGGACGATTACGACAGCGAATTCCGTTACACCGGCGCACCGCTGCCCGCGCTCAAGAGCCTCGACGGCGGCGAGCGCGTGCTCTATGCCGGATCGTTCAGCAAGGTGTTGTTTCCCGGATTGCGTCTCGGATACCTCGTCGTGCCGCATTCACTTCGCGACGCTTTCGTGGCCAGCACTTCGCTCGCCTCGCCTGCCCAGGGGTGGATCGAGCAGGCAACGGTGACCGATTTCATCACTCAGGGGCATTTCAGCCGCCATATCAAGCGAATGCGGCAACTGTACGGCGAGCGCCGCGCCGCGCTTGCGCAGGCACTGCGTCAATACGTCGGCACGCGCCTGGAACTCGCGCAGCAGGCGGGCGGCATGCACCTGCTCGGCTGGCTGGAAGCGCATCGCCAGGATCGCGACCTGTGCCGCGCCGCGCTCGCGCAGGGTCTCGCGCCAGGTGCGTTATCGTTTTTCAGCGTTGCCCGGACAATGCCGCCCGCGCTCGTCATGAGTTTCACCAATGTGCCGCAAACCCAGGCTGCAGACGTTGCGCAACGGCTTGCGCGCGCGTTCGAGAACGATGACAAAGCCCGCGCGGCGCCATAATTCGCCATCCGGTTTGCCCGCATCCCGGATGCAGCCTGCATGACGCGCCGCACCATCATCCGTTCACGTTTTTCGGGACACATCGTGCTTGTGCTCGCCCGGCATGTCGGTGTATCGTTGCCGCAAAGCTAAGCGCAGGGGTCCTGCAACGTGAGTTGTGGGTGAGAAATACCCTTAGAACCTGATCTGGATAATGCCAGCGCAGGGAGCGTAGAAATTCCTCGCCCCCGTTCATGCTCCTGAGCCGCTTTGCGCCGAAATTGTCGGCGTCAACACGTGCCCCGCCAGGAGACATTGCATGAACGCCAACCCGAAGTTCCTCTCAGCCAACGCGCGCGTGGATGAAGCCGCGATCGCACCGCTGCCGAATTCCCGCAAGATCTACGTGCAAGGCTCGCGCCCCGACATTCAGGTGCCGATGCGTGAAATCTCGCAAGCCGACACCCCGACGAGCTTTGGCGGCGAAAAGAACCCGCCGATCTACGTGTACGACACCTCGGGTCCGTACACCGATCCGAACGCCAAGATCGACATCCGCTCCGGCCTGCCGGCTCTGCGTGCCGCATGGATCGAGGCGCGCGGCGACACCGAAGCCCTACCCGGCCTGACCTCGGCCTACGGCCGCGAGCGCGCCGACGATGCCGCGACGGCCGACCTGCGCTTCCCGGGCCTGCATCGCACGCCGCGTCGTGCCAAGGCCGGCAAGAATGTGACGCAGATGCACTACGCGCGCCAGGGCATCATCACGCCCGAGATGGAATACGTCGCGATCCGCGAAAACCTGCGCCGTCAGGAGTACATCGAGAGCGTGCGCCAGACCGGCCCGCAGGGCGAGCGTCTGGCGAAGCTGCTCTCGCGCCAGCATCCCGGCCAGCATTTCGGCGCCAGCATCCCCGCGGAGATCACGCCGGAGTTCGTGCGCAGCGAAATCGCTCGCGGGCGCGCCATCATCCCGAACAACATCAACCACCCGGAATCGGAGCCGATGATCATCGGCCGCAATTTCCTCGTGAAGATCAACGCAAACATCGGCAACTCGGCCGTGACGTCGTCGATCGGCGAGGAAGTCGACAAGATGACGTGGGCAATCCGCTGGGGCGGCGACACGGTGATGGATCTGTCGACCGGCAAGCACATCCACGAAACGCGCGAGTGGATTCTGCGCAACAGCCCGGTGCCTATCGGCACCGTGCCGATCTATCAGGCGCTCGAAAAGGTCAACGGCAAGGCCGAGGACCTGACGTGGGAAATGTTCCGCGACACGCTCATCGAGCAGGCCGAGCAAGGTGTCGACTACTTCACGATCCACGCCGGCGTGCGTCTCGCCTACGTGCCGATGACGGCCAACCGCATGACCGGCATCGTCAGCCGCGGCGGCTCGATCATGGCCAAGTGGTGTCTCGCGCATCACAAGGAAAGCTTCCTGTACACGCACTTCGAAGAAATCTGCGAAATCATGAAGGCGTACGACGTCGCCTTCTCGCTGGGTGACGGCCTGCGCCCCGGCTCGATCTACGACGCCAACGACGAAGCGCAGCTCTCCGAACTCAAGACGCTGGGCGAACTCACCCAGATCGCGTGGAAGCACGACGTCCAGGTGATGATCGAAGGCCCGGGCCACGTGCCGATGCAGCTCATCAAGGAGAACATGGATCTCCAGCTCGAGTACTGCGACGAGGCGCCGTTCTATACCCTCGGACCGCTCACGACGGACATCGCGCCGGGCTACGACCACATCACGTCGGGCATCGGTGCGGCGACCATCGGCTGGTACGGCACGGCCATGCTGTGCTACGTCACGCCGAAGGAGCACCTGGGTCTGCCGAACAAGGACGACGTCAAGGAAGGCATCATCACGTACAAGCTTGCCGCCCACGCCGCCGATCTCGCCAAGGGCCACCCCGGTTCGCAGATTCGCGACAACGCGCTGTCGAAGGCGCGTTTCGAGTTCCGCTGGGAAGATCAGTTCAACCTGGGCCTCGATCCGGACAAGGCTCGCGAGTTCCACGACGAGACGCTGCCGAAGGATTCGGCCAAGGTCGCGCACTTCTGCTCGATGTGCGGTCCGCACTTCTGCTCGATGAAGATCACGCAGGACGTGCGCGATTACGCGGCCAAGCAAGGCATTACGGACGAAGCCGCCCTCAAGCAGGGCATGGAAGTCAAGGCCGTCGAGTTCGTCAAGAGCGGCGCCGAGATCTATCGCCGTACCTGATGCATCTCCGCGCGCCAACGCCATGGGCGTCGGCGCGGACGTTGCGATGCGAAGCGCCCGGGGCAGGTCATGAAATGACCCCGGGCGCTTTTTTCATTCGCGACGTGCTAGAGCCTCAGGCAAGCCCATCAACCGACGGCTGGCGCGGGACTGCTGGCTTGCGCGGGTGCCGTCGGGACGCCATACATCGAGAGCTTGTTGCGCAGGCGTTGCGTGGCGATGTGCGCCGGCAGCGTCGACATCGACGTAGCCAGGGCGGTAAATGCCTTGGTGTTCGTTGCGGGCAGCACTGCCGCATCCATCACTTCGGTATGACGCATCTCCCAGTGGCGGGCGCCCAGATGCTCGACACCCAGCGCCAGCCGCGCCCACTCGTCGGTTCCCATGCCAACGGACGGCGGCAAGTCGCCGCGGACCAGGGCCTGATGCATCGGCAAACTGTCGGCGAACCCGACCCGAAGCATCCATTCGGTGCTTTGCTCGTCGGGCAAAACCCGCGATCCCGAGTGCAGCCGATCGTTGAGTTTCCCAATGAAGCCGCCCGGTGCCTCGAATGTCATACAGGCCTGCGTCCACTCCTTCTTGCCGGCGAGCGACGGCTTGCCCGTCCAGCGGCGCGCCGTATCAGCCACGGTCCGCGTCACCGTTTCCCGCGTGGACTCGAAGGACACGGTGCCGTTGCGCCCTTCCGTGCCCAGCAGGGCGCCCGCGACGATATCGCGGCAGATCTGCGCACGCTCGCTGCGCCCGTCCGGCATGACCACCGGATGCTGACGCCCATCGATCGACGCGCCACGCCCGTTGGGCAACGGCACGCTTGCGCATACATGCAGCGCCGCCAGCGCAGATGGGCAAAGTACCGGCTGTGCAACACGCGGGGCGCCGGTGCGTGGCGCCATGAGTAGGGAGTCGCCCCCATGCGTCGGGTCGGCTTCGGCCGATTTCATCGATTCCATCGATTCCATTGATTCCACCGATCCGTCCGTCACGACGCCAACGTCGCCGCCGGATGAGACCGCCTGGAAATCGGGACGCATTGCGTGGTTCGCAACGACCGGCATCGACCTGGCCGATGCCCGGTCGACCGACCACGGGTGATGCGATGCCGCCACACGTGCGTTCGCGACGTGCGCCAACGCAGCGCCGGCGATGCCGCCCGCCCGGGAAACCGGCTCCATGGATGCGAGCGGAGGAAGGGATGTCAGACCGACCGTGCCGGGCGCGGGGATCGCGGGTTGAATGCCTTGCATCATCGTGAAGTCCTCATCGGAGAAGGCGTGGTTCGTGGCCACGGCCCCGACACCGTGTCGAGGCAGGCATCACGATGCACGAGAGGTGCCGCGCCGATTGTCGGTTCTGTACGGCGTGTCTCGCGGCTCGTGCAAGCCACCGCCCGGGAGTAGACAAGGCGCGTGCTGCACGACGCGTGTCCCGTGGCGCACGCCCGTCGCCCGCGACGCATGGCGTGTCCCATTACGCTCACGACGGCAGGATCGCCTGTCGATACGGCCCCGACTTATGGCATGCTATCGGACAGCGGTACAGCCCGAACGGCTGACGCGGCCCGCCAGACGGCAGGACCGACCCCGGGCGCACAGTGCGCGCCCAGCCCGAAGGCATCTCAAAATGACGGCCCCCACGGGCCTTGTTTTGAAATGTCTCCCTGCCACCGGACCCTCCCCCGTGCGAACCGGTCCGGCCTGCGTCGCGGCCAGGTACCGCCATCGCACGTTCAGGGAAAACAATATGAGTGGTTACGGCTTTCTTTTCAGTATCTTTCTGTTGGTGCTGGCAAGCGCCTTCTTTTCCGCCGCAGAGATCTCGCTGACCGCCGCCAAGCGCACCAAACTTCAGGTGCTCATGGAAAAAGGCGACCAGCAAGCGGTGAAGGTGCTTGCGCTCAAGGAGCAACCCGGCAATTTCTTCACGGTCGTGCAAATCGGCGTGAACGCCGTGGCCGTGCTCGGCGGCGTCCTCGGCGAGAGCTTCCTCACCGGCTATCTGTTTGCCTGGATTTCCCCGTTCGTGGATCAGGCGCTGGCCTTGCGGCTCTCCGGCATCGGCTCGTTCCTGTTCATCACCATCGCCTTCATTCAGTTCGCGGACCTGATCCCGAAGCGTCTTGCAATGGTCAATCCCGAGCGCGTCGCCACGGCCATCATCGATCCGATGCTGCTTTGCCTGAAGATTCTGCGCCCGCTGGTGTTCGTCTTCAACGGCGTCGCGAACCTGTTCCTGCGCATCTTCAAGCTGCCGACGCACGCCATCGAGAACATCACGTCCGAGGACATCGCGGCGATGGTGGGGGCCGGGGCACAGGCCGGCGTGCTGCGCAAGCAGGAGTTGCATCTGATCGAAAACGTCTTCGAGCTCGAGTCGCGCACGGTCGGATCGGTGATGACATTCCGCGACGACGTGGTGTACTTCACCATCGCCGAGGACGAGCGCAGCATTCGTCAGAAAATCACCGAAAGCCCGCATTCGAAGTATCTCGTCTGCCGCGATGAAATCGACAACGTGCTCGGTTACGTCGACTCGAAGGATCTGCTCCAGCGCATTGCCAGCGAAGACCTGTCGAGCGTCATCCGCAATCTGGATCGCCTTTATGCCAAGAAGCTGCTGGTGATTCCGGACACGTTGAACCTGTCCGAGGCACTTGCGCGCTTCAAGGAAACCCGCGAGGGGTTCGCCGTCATCATCAACGAATACGGCCTCGTCGTCGGTGTCGTGACACTCAACGACATTGTCGGTGCCCTCATGGGCGACGTTGTCCACCCCGCCGACGAGGACCAGATCGTGCAGCGCGACGAGTACTCCTGGCTCGTCGACGGCGTAACGTCGGTCGAAGACGTCAAGAAGGCGCTTGGCATTGACGAATTGCCGGGCGAAGGTGAGTTCGAGACCATCGCCGGCTTCATGATCTATCAACTCAAGCGCATTCCGAAGAAATCGGAAGCAACGGAGGCCGCCGGCTACAAATTCGAAGTGGTCGACATCGACAACTACAAAATCGACCAGTTACTCGTCACGCGCCTGGGCGCCGTCACGGAAGCCGCGATGGCGGCGGCGAAGCCGGCATCGTAGCCACCACCTCGCGCAAGCGGTCGGTCAGGCCACCGTCGCGCTGCGTCGGCCGCGCAATGGCAGATGCGATGACCGGCCACGGCGCATAAAGCGCGGCTTGCCGGCGGGCACGCGTCACGCCCGTATAGATCAATTCCCGCGAGAGCACACGGCTCGCCTGCTCGGGCAGTACGATCGCGACGCGATCGAACTCCGAGCCTTGCGACTTGTGAATCGTCATCGCGAACGCGGTCTCGTGCGCGGGCAGGCTTGCCGGCGAGTAAAGTCGGTAGCCGCCGTCCGGCGTGGCGAACGCCACACGCAGCGTATGGGACGGACCGAGCGGCAGGGCTATGCCGATGTCGCCGTTGAACAGGTTCAACGCGTACTCGTTCTGTGTGACCAATACCGGACGCCCCGCAAACCATGCCCCGCCCCCTGCCCCGAGGGCAACCCCCGCGCGTCGCGCCAGCACGGCCGTCAGTTGCGCGCCAAGGAACTCCACGCCGCGGCGTGCGCCGCGCGTGGCGCACAGCACCCGGAATTGTCCGAAGGCGGCGAAAACCGGTTGCGCGACCATGGCGATGTCGGCCGCACTCGCCGCCGCAGGGTCGCCGAGCCGATCGATCGTCTCGAAGGCCTGCGTCAACGCCTCGAGGTAGGCCGAATAGCCGTCGGCGAGCGCGTGGAGACTCATTGGCGACAACTGGACGCCGCCATCCTCGGTCAGCGTCACCCTGTCCGCTCCCGCCATTTCCGTCATTTCCGCCACCTGAACGGTGTCCGGCGCGACAAACTCCTTGCGCGCCTCGATGACCTTGCCTGCCTTGATGGCGCTAGCCAGTCGACCAATGGCCGAGTGGGCGCCGAAACGATAGGTCCGCTCGAGCCAGACCACCGCATCTTCAAGCCCGCGTGCGCTCTGCGTGCTCGCCGCTTTGGCATCATCGGCAGTGGCGTCGCCACCGCCTTGACCGTGCGCACGAGGCCTGGCCAACGGGCCCGTAAGCGGTGGACGATCCTGTGGCCACCCCAGCGCGTCGAGCAGACGCGAACGCATCTGCGGCGAAAATGCACGCCGCGCACTCAGTTCACCGAAGACCGCCCCCGCCTCCACGGCGGCCAACTGGTCCTTGTCACCCAGAAGAATCAGGCGAGCGTCCTCCGGCACGGCTTCCAGCAGTTGCGTCGCCATCGACAAGTCGATCATCGATGCCTCGTCCACCACGATCAGATCGTAGGGCAGCGGATTGCCCGCATGATGCCGGAAGCGACGTCCGACCTGATCCGCGGACTCGGGGAGCACGCCGAGCAGACGGTGCAGGGTGAGTGCCGCCTCGGGCAGCGCCTGACGTACGGTCTCGGGCAGGTCCTGGCGCGCGGTGAGCGCCTCCTGCATGCGTTGCGCGGCCTTGCCCGTCGGCGCCGCCAGCGCAACGCGAAGGTCGGCATCGCGTTCGAGCAGACAGGCGAGCAGACCGACCACGGTCGTGGTCTTGCCTGTGCCAGGACCACCGCTGAGCACCACCAACGAGCGTTGGAGCGCAAGCGCGGCGGCCGCCATCTGCCAGTTCGGCTCCGGTTGTCCATCCGCCCCCGTCAGCATCCCCTCGCCGAAGTATCGCCGCAAGCGCGCACGGTCCTCGGGCGTGACGGTCGCGCCCTGCCCGGACGAGAGCTTGCGTCCGAGCGCTGCCGCCAGGCGCGCTTCGTAGCCGTAATAGCGTGCCAGATAGAGACGATCACGCTCGTCGAGCAA
The DNA here is from genome assembly GCF_902459575.1 of Pandoraea morbifera. Classification (NCBI taxonomy): domain Bacteria; kingdom Pseudomonadati; phylum Pseudomonadota; class Betaproteobacteria; order Burkholderiales; family Burkholderiaceae; genus Pandoraea; species Pandoraea morbifera. The sequence continues at coordinate 186,567 of NZ_CABPSD010000009.1, read as the reverse complement.
CAGAGGGAACGCCCCGGCCGGCGCATCGGTCGTCGACGCGCCGGTCGACGCGATTGTTGGCGCAGCGTTCGTCAAGGCATGCGCCAGGCTAGCCCGGGCGCACAGACCACTGGCGAACAGGGCTTCTCTCCAGACGGCCAGCGCGGGGGCATCGCCAGGAAACAATTCGCCGCTGGCCTGAGTATCGAGCAGGTCCCCCAGGGGCACGCACACGTGACCTTCGGCAGTCGCGAGGCTCACGGCAAGCGAGGCGCGCCAGACGTAGCGGCACATGACCTCGTCGGCGCCGTTGCCTTTGGCAAGCAGGGCCATGCGGCGAGCGAAGCCCTGCGCGAGACGCACGACGCCGCTGTCGGCCTGCGCCCCCGGCGGCGTCTCGGCGGTGCGACGCAGATCGTTCATGCGCCCTCCCCATCGGCCGCCAGCGGGGCCGGTCGCGCGTCCAGCGCCAGCGCCTCGGCGAGCGCGGCGTTGTCTCCCGCGGCGAATAGCCGATCCAGCGCGTTTACCATCGCGAGCGACGGCTTGTCGAAGAAGACGCCGGGGACATCGTCACCGGCCAGATGGGCGGTGGCCCAGTCGGGCCTCACGCCCCGAACGAAGAGGTAGAGGCTTCCGCCCATGTCACGGTCGTAGTCGTAATCGGGCAAACGGCGCCGCAGGTAGCGATGCAACGCCAGTGTGTAGAGCAGATATTGCAAATGGTAGCCATGCTCGGCCATCGCCTCGCGCAAGCCCTCGGCACCATAGTTCTCCGGGGCGGTGCCCAGGTAGTTCGACTTCCAGTCGAGAATCCACCACTGTCCGCCGTGACGGAACACCAGGTCGATGAACCCTTTGAGATAGCCGCGCAGCACCGTGGCGTCAAGTGGCAGGTCCGGATAGCCGAACTGTCGCAGCAAACCTCGCAGTGCTTCGAGCGAGACGGCATCGGCCGGATAGGTGAATTCCATTTCGGTGAGTCGCTCGGCCAGCGACACGTCGGCGAGCTGCATGCCGGGCCTCAGTGGCGTGACGAGCGTGTCGGCGAGCATGTTCATCATCATGGCGCGCCAGGTGTCGTTGCTTTCGGCGCCGCGGCCGGGCGGACGCTCGCGCAATGCACGCGAGACGGCGTGAGGCCACTGCGCGCGCGACTGGAAATCCGCCAGTTCGAATACCCGGTGCAGGCTCTCGCCGGCCGCGGGACCTCGCGGAAAGCGAAGAATGTCGTCGGACGGCGGCCAAACGTCATCGCCTTCCGGCGGCAAGGCAAACGTCGGCCCCGCGTTGGCCTGCGCGTCGTAGTCGGGACGCGTACGCTCAGGCGCGCTGAGTTGTCCGCCACCCAGTTGCGGCCCAGTGTGCATCCCGGCCAGCAGGCCCGAGAAGCTACCGATGCGCCACGCTTCACGCAATGCACGTGAGCTGGTGCGCGTGGCGAGCTCGGGGGCCGCCTGATGCGCAACACGCGTGCCCGCGTCAAGCGCATCGCCGGTCGGCAATGGCACCACATCGAGCGGGCCGCCGACCAGGGATTTCCATGCTGCCCGGATGGTCTGCACCCGTTCGTCCGTATCGATCGTCGACGCGATCCACGCGTCGAACGCGATCCCCTGCCCGGCCGCGAGCCAGTTGAGCATGCCGCCGCAAGCTTCCTTCACGCTGCGCCGCGACGAGTAAATGCCGGCGGCCAGATAGCAACGGTAAACCGCGCGTGTCAACGCAACGTAAAGCAGTCTCGCCTGCTCTGCCGATTGCTCCTGCCGCAGCGCGGCGGCGGCCGGCGAACCCTTGCCCGCCGCGTCGGTGAAATCGATCACTGCCGTCGGTCCGTCGTGATACTCAAGTCCGTCGAGACCACCGCCGTCGCGCACCGCGCCGTCCCACAGGAACGGGCAGAACACCACGCCGTACTCCAGGCCTTTCGATTTGTGCACGGTCACGATCTGAACCAGGTTCTGGTCTGACTCGAGACGCAATTGCGCTTCCTCGCCACCGCCGGCATTGCGCTGCGAGGCCAGCCAGCGCAACAACGCCGGCATGCCCGGCTGCTCGGCCCAGCGCGCCTGCGCCAGCTCCGCCAGGTGCATGAAATTGGTCAGCCGTCGCTCGCCGCCGGGCTGCGCCACCAGACGCGCCGCCAGCCCGAGTTCGCGCATGAGCGTACGCCACATCGCCGAGAAGCCCCGATCCGCCCATAGCTGCCGATATCGCTGAAGTCGCTCGATCCACGCGATGGCCTCGGCGTCGGACGCCTCGCTCGTCTGCATGCGATACAGCGCGGTGGCATCGAGACCGAACAGTTCTGTCGCCAGCGCCGAGCGCAGCGCACGAACGTCGCCCGGCGACTCCACCGCTCGCAGCACCCGCAACAGGGTTTCCGCCTCGTCGCTCGCGAATACGGAGTCCTGCGTGAGTTCCACGCTGCCCACGGCATGTTCGGCAAGGCGCGCCTTCATCAGCGCCCCCTGACGGTGGGTCTGGACGATCACGGCAATATCTCCCGGCGCGAGGGGACGCTCTCCAACGAGCACGTCGCCACGCGAGGCACCGGACAGCAAGCGCGCCACCTCGGCGGCGGTGGCCTTCGCGCAGGCTTGCAACGCATCGTCCTTCGACAGCGGCTCGTCATCGTCCGGCAGCCACCAGACCGTGAAGTCGGCGACGTCCCGCACGTCGGCGAGCGCAGGGCGACGCCGCGCGCCCGGCCGCACCGGCGGATACTCGAGCCCTTCGAGCACGAACGCCCGGTCGTTGGCACCGAACAGACGGTTGCCGGCGTCGATGATGGCCGGCGTCGAACGCTGATTGACCGCCAGCGTGTATGCGGCGTCGGCGTTCTCGCGCGCGGACAGATAGGTGTGCAGATCGGCCGCGCGGAAACTGTAGATGGCCTGCTTCGGATCGCCCACCATGAACATCGGCCCGCGTCCCTGCGCCTGCGAGGTTGACGTGCGGCGTCCGTAGATGGCGCTGAAGATCGCGAACTGCAAGGGATCGGTGTCCTGAAACTCGTCGATCAGAGCGCAGGGATAGCGCTCTCTCAGGGCGTCGGCCAACGCCGGATGCTGCGTGAGTGCGCGCGCAATGTTGCCGAGCAGGTCGTCGAACGACACCACACGCAACTCGCGCTTGCGAAGCGCCAGTTGCTCGGGCGCCTGCGCCAGCCAGTCGCGCAGGATTCGCAGCCATTGCATGGCGTAGCGTTCGTCGGCGTCGGCGCGCGCACGAACCAGCACATCCGCCATGTCGAAGAACCGATGCTCGGGCGGCGCCTCTCCCTTCTTGATGTCCCTGGCCAGACGTGTGCTCGTGAGCAGTTCGGCCTTCTGCCCGAGCAGCGCGCCGACGTCGCCGGCCGACAGGTACCGGCGCCACGCGGCAACTGCCTGGGCGAGCGACCCTTCGTGATAGATGTTCTTTTTATACGACGGCAGCGCGGCGCGCATCAGATCGGCGATGACGGTGGCTTGCGCCTCCCAGCATTCGCGCGCGGCCCCGTAGGTCGCGAGCAAGGCGCTGTCTGGCGATGTCTGGGCCGCGTCGACTGCGGGCGGCCAACGCAACGCCGACATCGGCTTCTTCAAACGGCGTGCCAACTGGTCGGTGAGCGTGCCCGGGGACCGTTTGCGATCGACGAGCCACGCCGCGAAGCCGTCGTCCTGCGACGCGAGCGGCTCGACAACCCGTCGCCAGTACTCCACAGCCAGATCGTGGCGCACACCGTTGTCGTCCGGCACCAACTCGTAGGCAAATGGCAGCCCGGCCGCGAACGGGACTTCCGCCAACGCCCGCTGACAGAATCCGTGAATCGTATGAATCGACGCCTGATCGAACCCGCGCAATGCCGTCTGAAGACAGTCGCGTACCGCTTTCGGCGTCATCTCGCCGCGTTCGATCAGCCCGGCGATCATCACGCTGAACAACGGGTCGTCGCTGGCATTGGGATCGAAATCTTCGAACCGCTCCACCTCATCCACGTCCTCGTCATGCCAGTCGTTCAATGCCTCATCGAACACCGGTGCCATGGCGGCCACCAGTCCGGCCAGGCGAGCGCGAATCCGCTCGCGCAGTTCGGCGGTCGCGGCATTGGTGAAAGTCACGACGAGAATCTGCTCGACCGTCAGTTGCTTCTCGAGCAACAGCCGAACGTAAAGTGCGCAAATATTCCACGTCTTGCCGGTGCCGGCCGACGCCTCGATCAGGCAGACGCCGTCGAGATCGCATCCGAACACGTCGAGGTCGATGAGCTGCGTCATGCGCCCTCCACGACTTCGAGATGTTGAACCACCGGCCCGAACACGGTATTCGCGAGCAAATCGAAAGGCGTCGCCAAGGGATTCTCCACGCCGCGCCAAAGTAGCCGTGTGTAGGGATCGTCGGCATCACCGCGCGCGAACGCCGAACCTTGCCAGGCGCTCTCGGCCTCGGCGGCCTTGCCGGTGCTCGCCAGCTTCCACGCGCTGCGTGCAAAAAACGGTAGCGGGCGCGTCTGCCCCAGCCGGTACAACGCCACCCATTGGGCGAGCAACGTCGCCGCGTCTTCCACGGGACGAAGCGCGAATGTCTCGTCCTCGCCGTACCACAACGTTCTTGGCGCCACCTCCAAACCGGCATGGGCGCCCTGCTGCAAATGCGCACACAAGGCAAGATGCGCAAGCCACGCGGCGAGCAGATCGCTTGGACGCATGCTGCCATAGCGATACATCACCAGGCCGTAACGCGAAACCGGTGCGAGCCGCCCTTGCAGCAAACACTGCGCCGAAAGGGTCGCGTCACCGTGCCATGCCGCCGGCGTCGATGCCTTCCACGACGGCGGCAGTGCGGGCGTCAACGGCAGCGTCACCATTAGCTCCTGCGTCCCTTCAGCCTGGGCCTCGCGCACCTTCGCCGCGAGCGCGCGCAAACCGCCCAGCTCGCGTCGTCGCCACACCGCCCCGGTCGCGCCGCCCGGCAACTCGTGACTCACGCTGGCAATTCGTTCGATGGCGTCGGCAGGACGGCTGGCGTCGCGTGCATCGTCGCGCAGCAGTCGCGGCAGCAACCGGGCCGCCAGCGCATCGCGGCCCGCCCAATCCAGCACGAACGGCTCGTCGTCCTCCACTTCAGTGAGCATCTCCCCAAGCGACAGTCCCAGCCTGTCCCTTGCCCACGCACGGCCCGGATGCCGCCAGAAGCGGAGCAAGTCGTCGAGCGTCAGATGGGTCTGTGCCACGGCGGGCAGTGCTTCTCGCACGAAGGGCGCCTCGGGAGCGTCTGTTGCGGGCAACGCCAGGGGCTCGGCCAATGCCTGTGCGGCCTCGCCGTTGGACGCGTCGTAGCTGAAGAGGGACGCATCGCGACCGTCGAAATATGCCGGGGAAAACGGCTGTAACGGATGCAGCACGATCAGGGCGTCGCGCGCCTCGCGCTGCGCCTCGAGCGTGTACCCCCCGGCTACCGGCGCGAGCAGCTGCCCGATGAAATCGAGCAGTTCGTCGACCGCGGTGGACGGCGGGAGCGGCGCGTTGTCGCGCACGCTGCGCCCCGTATAGGTGATGAGAAAACGATCCTGGGCGCTGAGCATCAGGTCGAGGAAGAGGTTGCGCTCGTCGTCGCGTCGTTGACGATCGCCTCGCTGCGGCAAAACGCGCATCAGGTCGAACTCGTCGGCGCGTACGCGCCCCGGGAGTACGCCGTCGTCCATGCCGATCATGCACACCACGCGGTAGGGCAAGAGGCGCAGGCTCGGGATGGCGGCGAACGTCACGCGCCCAGAGGGCACGCCGCCGCGCGTGGGATCGTCGAGGGCGTCGGCCAGCACGCGGGCGACCACTTCGACCGGCACGCGAACCTCCGGTGCGCCGTCGGCAATGGCCGAACCGATCTGTTCGATCGCCATGCGCACCTCGGCCACATCGTCGGCAAAACGCGGCTCGTCGGAAAAGAACTGCTCCAGCATCGCGAGCAACTGATCGCGCCACTCAAGCCCGGTGCGCTCGGTCTGCAGCGCAACGGACGTCATATCGAGATCGTCGATCAGGCGCGCCAGTTGGCCAAGCAACTCGGCGCGACCGCCCTCGATGCCGCCGACCGGCAACCAGTCGTCGACCGGCAGGGCGTCATCCGGCAGCGCGTAGCCGAGGAACAGCCGCATCATGGCGTCTCCCAGCGTATGACGCTCCAGCGCGGGTGCCGCCGCCCCGTCGTCGACGGCGGCCTGCCGCGGCGCCTCCAGGCGCAGCAGCGCGTCGCCGCGCCAGCCGCGACGGGCACCGGCGGCGTGCAGCCAGTTCTGGATGGCGTCGAGCACATTGCCCCCCAGGTCATAGCGTTGCGCCACGGCTTCCGTGCGCGCCAGTTCCACGAGACTCGATGCCGCGACCCGCTGCTGCGGCAACGCCAGTATTGACGCGAAGGCGCGGGCCACCGGATTGGTGCGGGTGGGCGGCAGCCCCGTCACGAGATAGGGAATGCGAGGGGTGGCCGTCCCGAATACGGCATCGATGAGCGGCGCCGCGCGCCCCAGATCGGGCACGGTGACGAGCACGTCGTCGGGCCGAAGATCGGGAATCTCGTCGAAGCATGCGAGCAGCCGGTCGTGCAACACCTCGATCTGGCGCGCCAGACTGTGGCACACATGCACCTGCACCGAACCATCGGCACCGACCCCCTGCGGGGTGCCGTGACGACCGTCGTCCAGCGTGAGGATGCCGTTCTGCAAGGCAGCGAGCAGCGTCGGGGCAGGATTGGGTTGAAACAGCGCCCGGTCTTCGATCGCTTGTGGCGCGAGATCGGCATACAGCGCGTCGATGTGGGACTGCGTCTGGCGGCCCCACTCGGCGAGCAGGGGATGCCCCACCTCCCGGTGCGCCGCGCCCTCGCGACGCGTGAGATACGACAGGCGCGACGGCGGGACGATGTCGAACCAATAGCTCTCGCACGGGTTGAGGACGTACAGATGGACGTCGATCAGGCGAGACATCGCCTTGAGCAGGGCCATCGACAACGGCGGCATCGACGACAGTGCGAACACCGACACGCGCCTCGGCCAGCCATGAGGCACCGTCTCCTGCGTCAGTTGTTCGATCCGGTCGATTGCCCGGAGCGTGGGATGACGCTCGCGGATGTCCAGATGCGCCAGCACCTTTCGCCACAACGCACTCTGCCAAGCTTCGTCGTCACGCTGCACCTGGCCCCAGCCCGGCGATGCGCACGCATCGATGGGCTCGCCGGCCTGCCAACGCTCGAGCCAGTTCGGCCGGTAGGTCAGATACTGGTCGTAGATGTGCGCCAGCCGCTCCGCCAGTTCGAAGCGCATGACGTCGTCGGCGCCTGCCAGATAGCCGGCCAAACGCGGCGAGTTCCTGACCCACGGCTGGGCCAGGCACTGGTACAGCGGCCAGACGAGCCGGTCCGGCGCGAACGGCGAACTCTCCGGCACCGTGAGCAGCTTGCCCGCCATGTCCCAGAGCCACTGGGCGAGATAGGTCAGCCGGACGTTCGCGCACACGCCGAAGACGTCCGCGTAGTCCAGTTCGAGCCGGCGCCGCACCGCCACGCTCGGCACGACGATGGTTTCCGTGTCGAAGGGATTCCCGGCGGCGTCGCCCTGGCCGGGAGACTGCGCGAGATCGCGCAGCAACGCGGCTTCGAGCGTGGTGAACCGGTTGGAAAAGAATAGGTGGAGCATGCGGGCGTGGCGGCTGATCGGGTCTGTTCGCAAGCATAGCAAATGGCCTGCCGCACAGCCCATCGGACGGATCCTGAATTCCGCCCCTGCATGCGTGACGCCTGCCGACTACACCGCGCATGCGCGCATTGGCGCACGTTGGCGCAACGCGTGTAACCGGCGGTATCCCCTCTTCGCGGCGCGCGGGCCTTCGGCTAGACTCTCTGTGCGCCGCGCCGTACCCCGTCGCGCGGCCGCCTTTGCTGCGGAACCCTCGCACCCGACGCATGGACTACCAGACCGATATCAAGAAGTTCCTCTATAGCCACTACTTTTTCAGCGGCACCCGTCAGGCAGTGGGTGTCGTGCTGCCCGCTCTCGTATTGTTCTGGGGCATGGACCAGCACCTGCTCGGTATCGAAGTCGCCTCCGGAGCGCTCTGCGCGAGCGTGGTCGACATCAACGGGCCGCTGCGACACAAGCACACGGAGCTGCTCAGTTGCACGCTGCTCGGCGCCCTCACCGTCCTCATCACCGGCATGGCCACGGCCGCCCAGCCATGGCAACTGTGGATCACCACGTTGATCCTGACGTTCGGCCTCTCGATGCTGGTCGTGTATGGCATGCGCGCCTCGCTCGTGAGCTTCGCCTGCCTGATGATGATGGTCCTGAATGTCGAGGCCGATCTCACGCGCCATCAGGCCGTGCTGGACGCGGGCGCCGTGCTCGCGGGTGGGCTCTGGTACACCTATTTCAGCCTGGTCGTATGCCGCATCTGGTGGTTTCGCATCGAACAGCAGACGCTCGCGGAGAGCTTCTTCGTCACCTCGGAATATCTGGCGGCCAAGGCAGCCTTTTACGATACCTCGACCGACATCGACGAGTGCTACCGGCGCCTGATCGCCGCGCAGGTCAATGTCGTGGAAAAGCAGCAGGCCGCGCGCGAGATCATTCTGCGCAACCTGCCGCGTCTGCGTACCGGCACGCTCGAGCCGCGCCGCACGATGCTGTTCAACCTGTTCATCAACATCGTCGATCTGCACGAGACGGTAGTTTCGGTGCACACCGACTACCCGATGTTGCGCCGCGAATTCGCGGACAACGACGTACTGCTGTTCTTCCGCGACATGGTGCGCAAGATCGCGAACGAGGTGGATGCCATCGGCTACGCCATCGCCACGAACGAGCCCTCGCGGGCGCAGCGCAGCTGGCGGGCCGAATTTCGGGCCATCGAGTACGAGATCGAGTTGATGCGCAAGCAGCAGTTGCCGCAGCGCTCGCCCGAGGCCTATCAGGCGCTCACCAGCACCTTCCGTCGTGTGTGGAGCGCCACGCGCATTGTGGAGCGCATGCATCGCAATACGGATCTTTCCACGGCCGGCACGGCCACCGAGGTGCAGATCGATCAGGCACTGCTGCGCTTTACCTCGCGCCAGAGCTTTTCGCCGAAGCTGCTTTGGAAAAACCTGACTTTCTCGTCGCCGAGTTTTCGTCATGCCCTGCGCGTGACGATTGCCATCACGGCCGGCCTGATCATCTGCGAGAACTGGTCGGTGCTCGCCGGTCAGGCGCACAGCTATTGGGTGCTGCTCACCATCATCGTGATTCTGAAGCCGGGCTTCAGCCTGACGAAGCAGAAGAACGCCCAGCGTCTGACGGGCACGCTCGTGGGCTGCGTGAGCGTGCTGGTCATTCTCTCGTTCGTGCAAAAGTCCTGGGTGCTGCTCGCGCTCATGTTCTTCTGCATGGTCATGGGCAACAGTCTCTCGCTCTTCAACTACGGCCTGTCGGTTGTCTTCATGTCGTCGTACGTGTTGTTGCTGTTCCACTTCCTGCTGCCGGGATCGCTGTCGGTCATCGGCGAGCGCGCCATCGACACGCTGATCGGCTCGGCGGTCGCGCTGGTGTGCTCGTACCTTTTCCCGTATTGGGAGTACCGTCTGATGGGACCGCTCATTCGTCAGGCCGTGCAGTCCACCCGAGCTTACCTGGAAGCGAGCGCGGGGCGCGACGGCAAACGCGACGACCTGGCCTATCGCATGGCGCGCAAGGACATGCACATCGCATTCGGCAATTTCGGCGCGGCGTTCAAGCGCATGATGCTCGAGCCGAAGTCCAAGCAGGTCTGCGTCGGGGAACTGAACGATTTGCTGGTGCAGAACCACGTCATGGCGTCGTACATCACGGGCATGGCGGATGTGCTGCCGCGCAGGATCGCGGCGGACAAGAGCGGCGAGCTCGAGCAGGTGGTCTCGGCCATCAGCGATCTGCTGTCGCAGGCGGTGGCCGCGCCGGCGGCGTCGGTCCCGACGGACGTGCAGGCCGCGACCGAGGCCATGCGCGATTACACGCGGCGTCTCGATGCGCTCGTCGTGGCGCAGGAACAGCAACCGAATGCGTCCGAGGCGCAGGTGCAGGAAATCAAGCAGGTGGTGCATCAACTCAAGCAGATGCTGCGCGCCGGTGAGCTGATTCTTCGGGACATGCGAGGGATTCGTCTGCCCGCGTGACGCGCAGCCGCCACATGTCACGCGTCGCCCCCCCCGGCGGGAGGGCCTGGGCATGGCCCGCGGCGTCAGGCAATGCCCGAGCGCGTGGCGTAGTGATAGAGATCAACGTCACGGTCGAGGCCGAGCTTGCGCATGGCGTTGGTCTTCTGGGAACTGACGGTCTTGACGCTGCGGCTGAGCTTGAATGCGATTTCGCTGATGGTGAGCCCCGAGACGAACAACCGCACCACTTCGACTTCCCGTCCCGAGAGTTTCGTCGCATCGATCTCGGTCTCGTCGGCCACGGCGTCGTGCAGTCGCGTTGCCAGTCCCGCCGGGATGTAGCGGCTGCCGTCCGCCACGACGCACACGATGTCGGCGATCGAGCTTTGCTCATCAAGCTTCGAGAGAATCGAATGCACGCCCAGCTTGAGCATGCCGCGCAGTATCGCCAGATTCTCCAACATCGTCACGACGATGATCTTGATGTTGGGAAAGTAGCGGCGCACGTAACCGATGAGAAACAGACCATCCTTGAAATGGCCGCCCGGCATCGAGAAATCGGTCACGAGAATGTCGCACGGCGCCCTGGCCAGCAAGGTCACCAGTTCCGACGAATTGGCCGCTTCGCCGACCAGATGAATCATTTCGCGCTCTTCGAGCAGGCGTCGTATCCCAAAGCGCACAATCGGATGGTCATCCGCGACCACGACATTGATCGTCATCCCTGTCCCCCTCCTTATTCGTCATCTGGCAGCCCCGTAGTGGCCGTGCGCGCCACATACCATGCACGGTGGGTGCCCCGCGTCTGCCGTCGCCACGAAGCGGGATCATTCTGGCAAAAAGCGGTCGTGCCGATCGGGTGGGAAACGTCACATAGTCACGCAGGCCGCCTGACCCTGCCACGCGGCGTGCTCATCCCGCGCGAGGCCCACGTGCTGCCCGATAGAGCGGTAACTGCCGTCTAACTGCTTGACGCGACTCGCACGGAGATGAAATAGCTCAGACACGCGGTGCCCGAGTCTGTGCTACTCGCGTCACCGGCGTTCGGCGGTTTCGCCGGGCGCGCTTACCGCATTCCGAATGCGAAGTTCGGAAATTACTTAAACACCGGAGGCGAAATTAGTGCTCGGCCACGGCCAGGCATCGGTGGATGCGTAGTGGCTCGGGTGCCGCCGGGTCACTTCCCGGCGATGGCGCCCGAGGCTTTCGCCACTTCGGGCGCGGCGTCGTCGCGGGTCGCACCCCCGTTGTCGGTCGGCAGGCCATGCCAGCCGCCGCCCAGCGCCGTCACGAGCAACACGTTCGCGGTGAACTGACGTCCGAGAATCGTGAGCGAGGTGCGCTCGGTCGCATAGGCCGTGGCCTGGGCCGTCAGCACGTTCTGAAACGCGACGGTGCCGGCCTTGTACTGATTGAGGATGAGCTGGGCCGCCTCGCGCGACGACTGCACAGCCTGCGTCTGCACGGCGGCCTCGCGGCCGAGATAGTTCAGCGCGGCAAGGTTGTCCTCGACCGCCTGGAACGCCGTGAGCACCGTCTGTCGGTAGGTCGCCACCTGTGCGTCGTAGGCCGCGATGGCAGCGTCGGTCTGTGCCCGGCGCAGACCGCCGTCGAAGAGCGTGGCGGCCAGCGCGGGTCCGACCGACCAGAACCGGCTCGGCAACGTGAGCCAGTCGGCAAAGCTGCTGCTCTGGAAACCGCCCGTGGCCGAGAGCGTGAGCGACGGGAAGAAGGCCGCCTTGGCCACGCCGATCTTCGCGTTTGCCGCGGCCACCGCGCGCTCCGCCGCTGCGATGTCGGGCCGGCGCTCGAGCAATTGCGACGGCAGACTGACCGGCACCGGCGGCAGGGCCGCACGCAGCGGCGCGGCGGCGAGCGAGAACGTCGCTGGCGCCTTGCCGACGAGCAACGCGATCGCGTGCTCCAGCTGGGCACGCGTGACTTCGATGTCGAGCGCCGACGCCTGCGCCGACTGCAGTTGCGACTGCGCCTGAATGACGTCGGATCGCTGTGCGACGCCGACCGCGTACTGATTCTGCGTCAGTCTGAGCGTCTCCTCATACGCGGCAACGGTACGATCGAGCAGCGCTTTCTGCGCATCCGTCACGCGCAGATCGAAATAGTTCTGCGCGAGCAGCGCCTGCGCTGACAGCCGCGCGTTGGCCAGATCGGCCGCGCTCGCCTGCGCACTGGCATTGCCGGCCTCCACCGAGCGACGCACGCTGCCCCAGATATCCGGCTCCCAGCTCGCCGTGCCCGACAGGGAATAACTGTTGGATATGCCGCCTGCGCCCGAGCCGCTGACCGCCGTGTTGCTCACCCGCGAACTGGAGCGGGTCAGTCCGGCGTCGGCGCCGATCGTCGGGAAGAACGCCGAGCGTGCCTGCGACGCCACCGCCAGGGCCTGGCGGTAGTTCGCCTCGGCCACCTTGATGTTCTGGTTGTTGACGTCGACCTGCGACATCAGGTCGGAGAGTATCGGGTCCTGGTAGATCGCCCACCAATCGCCCTTGGCCGCGGCGTCGTTGGGCTGCGCGAACTTCCAGTCGCCGGTCTCCTTGAATGCCGCCGGCATGTCGATCTCCGGGCGAACATAGTCCGGCCCCACCGCACAGCCGGCGAGCCACAGCGCGGCGCTCGCGGCGAGGAATGTGGCCGTGCGACGCATGAGCCGCGGCGTCTGCACACTCCGCCCTCGCACGTCGCACGCGGCCGGGACGGCGCGAGAGCAGGCGGGAACGGCTTGACGATTCGGGGTACGGGACATGGCACACATCGGCCCATCGGCCGGGACTTGGGTTTTGGAAAACGCATCGGGTAACGCGGCGGCGCGCACGCCCGGTAACGAACTGACGGACGCCGCCAATGCAGCCGACGGGCCGAAGATGGCGATCCATCGCGACGAAGCGAGCGTGGCGAGCGAGGCGATGACGCCAATGCTCGCGCGGGCAGACCCTCGCCGACGGCAAACGCGATCAGCCATGTTCCACCTCCCCGGCGTCGCCGTGACCGGTGCGTGCGCGGGCGCGCCAGCGGGCCCAACGCAGACGCAAACGGTCGAGGTACAGATACACCACCGGCGTGGTGTACAGCGTGAGCACCTGGCTCACCAGCAAGCCGCCCACGATGGAAATTCCCAGCGGCTGGCGCAGCTCGGCGCCGTCGCCCGTGCCCAGGGCCAGCGGGATCGCCCCGAGCATCGCCGCCATGGTCGTCATCATGATCGGGCGGAAACGCAACACGCAAGCGTGGAAGATCGCCTCGCGCGGCGGCATGTTGTGGCGCCGCTGCGCATCGAGCGCGAAGTCGATCATCATGATGGCGTTCTTCTTCACGATGCCGATCAGCAGGATCACGCCGATGAGCGCGATGATGCTGAACTCCGTGTCGAAGAGAATCAACGCCAGCAATGCCCCCACCCCCGCGGACGGCAACGTCGAGAGAATCGTCAGAGGATGGATGTAGCTCTCATAGAGCACGCCGAGCACGATGTACACCGTGAGCAACGCCGTCAGAATCAGGATCGGTTGCGACGACAGCGCCGACTGGAATGCCTGCGCCGTGCCCTGGAAGCTGCCGTGCACCGAAGTGGGCATGCCAAGCCGGCCCACGGCGTCCTGGATCGACGCCTGCGCCTGCGATAGCGAGACGCCCGGGGGCAGGTTGAACGAGATCGTACTCGCGGCGAACTGCCCCTGGTGAGACACGCCCAGCGCCGTGTTGGTCGGCTTGTAGCTCGAAAACGCCGAGAGCGGCACCTGCGCGCCCGCCGACGTCACCACATAGATGTCCTTGAGCGACTCCGGGCTCTGCCACCAGCGCGGCGCGACTTCCATCACGACCTTGTACTGATTGAGCGGATTGTAGATGGTGGACACCTGACGCTGTCCGAAGGCGTCGTTGAGCACGTTGTCGACCTGACTCATCGTCAGCCCCAGACGCGACGCCTGGTCCCGGTCGACCACGAGCGTCGTCTGCAGGCCCTTGTCCTGCTGATCGGTGTTGACGTCGGCGAGGTTCGGCAGACGCGAAATGGCGTTGCGCACCTTCGGCTCCCACTCGCGCAATTGCTGGAGATCGTCGGCCTGCAACGTGTACTGATATTGCGCATTGCTCGACCGCCCGCCCACGCGAATGTCCTGCGCCGCTTGCAGATAGAGCATCGCCCCGGGCTCTTTCGCGAGCTTTCCGCGCAGGCGTGCGATTACCTGATCGGCCGAAATCTTTCGCTCGCCCAGCGGCTTGAGCGTGACGAACATCATCCCGCCGTTGCGGTTCGACCCGCCGGTAAAGCCGGTCACCGTCGCGACATCGGGATCGGCCCGCACGATCGTGATGAAGTCGGCCAGCTTCTTTTCCATCGCCTGGAACGAAATAGCCTGGTCGGCCTGGATGAAGCCGATCATGCGCCCCGTGTCCTGCTGCGGGAAGAAACCCTTCGGAACGACGGCATAGAGCCAGACGTTCAGACAGATCGTGGCGAGCAGAATGATCAGCATCAGCGGCCCATGTCGCAGCGCCCATCCGAGCGAGCGCTCGTACTCGCGCAACATCGCCGCGAACATGCGCTCGGTCCAGTCGCCCACGCGCGCCCAGACCGACGCTCGACGCGGCGGCTCGGGTGCGAGCGGCGCCGTCTCCGGGGGAACACCCGGCGCAGCGCGCCCCTTGAGCAGACGTGCGCACATCATCGGCGTGGTCGTGAGCGACACGACCAGCGACACCATGATCGCCGCGGAGAGCGTGACCGCGAACTCGCGGAACAGGCGTCCCACGATGCCGCCCATGAGCAGCAGCGGAATGAAGACCGCCACCAGCGAGATACTCATCGACAACACGGTGAAGCCCACCTCGCGGGTGCCCTTGAGCGCCGCCGCGAACGGACTCAGCCCTTCCTCGATGTGCCGCGCAATGTTCTCCAGCACCACGATGGCATCGTCGACCACGAAGCCCGTCGCGATCGTCAGCGCCATGAGCGACAGGTTATCGAGACTGAACCCGCACAGGTACATGATCCCGAAGGTGCCGATCAGCGACACGGGCACCGCCACGCTCGGAATGAGCGTCGCGCGCCAGTTCCGCAGGAAGAGGAACACCACCATGACCACCAGCGCGATCGAAATCAGCAGCGTGCGTTCCACCTCCCTGAGCGACGCGCGAATCGTCGACGTACGATCCAGCACCACATCGAGATTGATCGCCGCCGGGATCGACGCGCGCAGATTCGGCAAAATCCGCTTGATGCCGTCCACCGTCTGGATGATATTCGCGCCCGGCTGGGTCGTGACGATCAGCAGCACCGACGGCTTGCCGTTTGCCGATCCGGCATTGCGCAGATCCTGCGTCGAATCCACCACGTCGGCCACATCGGAGAGACGCACCGGACGACCGTCCTTGTAACTCACGATGACCGGCATGTATTCGCTGGCCGTCTTCGCCTGGTCGTTGGCGAGAATCTGCCAACGGCGATCGCCGTCTTCGAGCGCTCCCTTGGGACGATTCGCATTCACCGACTGAATCGTGGTGCGCACCGTTTCCAACGGAATCTGATACTTGTTGAGTGCCGTCGGGTTGAGCTCGACGCGCACCGCCGGCAACGAACTGCCGCCCACGGTCACATCGCCCACGCCGTCGAGCTGCGAGATCTTCTGCGCCAGGATGGTCGAGGCGGCGTCGTACATCTGGCCTCGCGTCATGCTCTCCGACGTGAGCGCGATGATCATCACCGGCGCGCTCGCCGGGTTCACCTTGCGATAGGTCGGATTGCTCGGCAGGCCCGTGGGCAGCAGGCTGCGCGCGGCGTTGATGGCGGCCTGCACGTCGCGCGCGGCGCCGTTGATGTCGCGCGAGAGGTCGAACTGCAACGTGACGCGCGTCGAGCCCAGTGTGCTGTTCGACGTCATTTCCGTCACGCCAGCAATGCGCCCCAGCGAGCGTTCGAGCGGCGTGGCCACACTGGCGGCCATGGTCTCCGGGCTTGCGCCGGGCAGCGATGCGGACACCGAGATGGTCGGGAAATCGACCTGCGGCAGTGGCGAGACCGGCAGCAGCCCGAACGCGACGCTGCCCGCCAGCGTCACCCCGATGGTGAGCAGGACCGTCGCGACGGAGCGCCTGATGAAGACAGCCGACAGGTTCATCGCGCAGGACCGTCCGTGGTTGCGGGGCCGCCCTGCCCCCCCTGGCCGCCCGAGTCGTCAGCATCGCCGCGGTCGTCGTGCGATACGTCGTCCGATGGCCCGAAACGTCGCTCGCGCCAGGCGCGCGCCCGGTATGCGAGTCGATCGAACCACAGATAGATCACCGGCGTGGTGAAGAGCGTGAGTACCTGGCTCACCATCAGCCCGCCCACCATCGTGATCCCTAGCGGCTGACGCAGCTCCGAGCCCACGCCCGAGCCGAGCATGAGGGGCAGCGCCCCGAGCACGGCGGCCATGGTCGTCATCAGAATCGGGCGAAAACGCAGCAGGCACGCCTGATAAATCGCCTCGCGCGGCGTCATGCCGTGCTCACGCTCCGCCTCGAGGGCGAAGTCGATCATCATGATGGCGTTCTTCTTCACAATGCCGATCAGCAGGATGATGCCGATGATTGCGATGATGCTGATGTCGTTGCCCGAGACCATGAGCGCGAGCAACGCACCGACGCCGGCCGAGGGCAGCGTCGACAGGATCGTGATCGGATGGATGTAGCTCTCGTAGAGCACGCCCAACACGATGTACATCGTGATCACGGCCGCGAGAATCAGCCACAGCGTATTCGAGAGCGATGCCTGGAACGCCTGCGCGGCCCCCTGGAATGTGGTCTGCGTACTGACCGGCAGGCCGATCGACTGCTCCGCCGCGGTGATCGCCTTGACCGCCCGGCCGAGCGACGCGCCCTTCGCCAGGTTGAACGAGATCGTCGCCGACGGGAACTGCGCCTGATGGTTGATCGCGAGCGGCGTGGGCTTCTCGATGACCTTCGCGAACGACGTGAGCGGCACCTGCACGCCCGAGGTCGAGGCCACGTAGATGCCCTTGAGCGCGTCGGGCCCGCGCCGGAAGTCGTCGGCAACTTCCAGCACCACGCGGTATTGCGACGCCTGCGTGTAGATCGTCGAGATCAGGCGTTGGCCGAACGCGCTGTATAGCGTCTGGTCGACGGCGGCGGGCGTCACGCCCAGTCGGCTCGCGGCATCGCGATCGATCTCGACGTACGCCTGCAGTCCGTTGACCTGAAGGTCGCTCGTCACGTCGGCCAGCTCCGGCACCTCACGGAGCTTGTCGACCAGCCGGGGCACCCACACGCCGAGCGTGTCCAGACTCGGGTCCTGCAGGGTGAACTGGTATTGCGTCCGGCTGATACGGTCTTCGATCGTCAGATCCTGCACCGGCTGCATGTAGAGCGCGATGCCCGGCACCTTCGCCGCCTCGGGTTGAATGCGGCGGATGACCTCGGAGGCGTCGAGCCCACGGGTATGCTTGTCCTTCAGATTGATCAGCAGGCGCCCGCTGTTGAGCGTGGTGTTCACGCCGTCGACGCCGATGAACGACGACACCGATTCGACGGCCGGATCCTTGAGCACCGCGGCCACCAGCGCCTGCTGGCGCTCGCTCATCGCGGCGAACGAAATCGACTGCGGCGCCTCGGAAATGCCCTGGATCACCCCGGTATCCTGCACCGGGAAGAAGCCCTTGGGCACCCAGAGATACAGCAACACCGTGAGCACGAGCGTGCCGAGCGCCACGAGCAGCGTGGCCCGCTGACGGTCAAGCACCCAGGTAAGCCACTCGCCGTATTTCGCGATGATGCGATCGAACATTTCGCCGGTCTTGCGATAGAACTTGCCCTGCTTCTCTTCGGGCACGTGGCGCAGCAGCTTGGCGCACATCATCGGCGTGAGCGTGAGCGACACCACCGCCGAGATCAGGATCGACACGGCCAGCGTGATCGCGAACTCCCGGAACAACCGGCCCACCACGTCGCCCATGAACAACAACGGAATCAGCACGGCGATCAGCGAGAACGTGAGCGAAATGATCGTGAAGCCGATCTGCTCGGCCCCCTTGAGCGCCGCCTGCAGCGGCTTCTCGCCCTGCTCCATGTAGCGCGCGATGTTCTCGATCATGACGATGGCGTCGTCGACCACGAAGCCCGTCGCGATGGTCAGCGCCATGAGCGTCAGGTTGTTGATCGAGAAGCCGGACAGATACATCACGCCGAATGTGCCGACCAGCGACAGCGGCACGGCCACGCTCGGGATCAGGGTCGCCGAGACGTTGCGCAGGAAGACGAAGATCACCATGACCACGAGCGCGACGGCGAGCACGAGCTCGAACTGCACGTCGGAGACCGAGGCGCGAATCGTGGTGGTGCGATCGGTCAGCAGCTTGACGTCGATGCTGCCCGGCAACGAGGCCTGCAGTTGCGGCAGCAGCGCCTTGACCTTGTTGACCGTCTCGATCACGTTCGCCCCCGGCTGACGCTGCACGTTGAGCACGATCGCGGGCGTGGTGTCGGCCCACGCCGCGAGCTTGGTGTTCTCCGCGCCGTCGACCACGTCGGCAATGTCGGACAGCCGGATCGGCCCGCCGTTCTTGTAGGCGATGATGAGATTGCGGTACTCGTCGGCCGAGGCGAGCTGGTCGTTGGCGTCGATGGTCGATGCACGCAGCGGTCCGTCGAAACTGCCCTTCGCGCCGTTGACGTTCGCGGCGGCAATCGACGTGCGCACGTCCTCGATGTTCAATCCGTACGACGTGACGGCGCGCGGATTGACCTGGATGCGCACCGCCGGGCGTTGCCCGCCCGAGAGGCTCACCAGACCGATGCCGGGCAGCTGCGAGATCTTCTGCGCCACGCGAGTGTCGACGAGATCCTCCAGCTTGGGCAGCGGCATGGTCCTGGACATGATCGCCAGCGTGAGAATCGGCGTGTCGGCCGGATTCACCTTGCTGTAGATCGGCGGCATCGGCAGATCGCTCGGCAGCAGATTGCTCGCGCTGTTGATGGCGGCCTGCACTTCCTGTTCGGCAACGTCGAGGCCGAGATTGAGCGAGAACTGCAGGGTGATCACCGATGCGCCGCCAGAACTGGTCGACGACATCTGGTTGAGGCCAGGCATCTGGCCGAACTGGCGCTCGAGCGGCGCGGTCACGGACGAGGTCATCACATCCGGGCTCGCGCCCGGGTAGAGCGTGACCACCTGAATGGTCGGATAGTCGACTTCCGGCAATGCCGAGAGCGGCAGCAGCCGATAGGCGACGAAACCGGCAAGCAGGATCGCCAGCATCAACAAGGATGTGGCGACCGGCCGGAGGATAAACGGGCGTGACGGATTCATTGGCTACGTTCGAAGGCGTCTCTGGGGCCGCCATCCGGCGCCTGGCCGGGCGGCATGCTCGCGCGGGGTCTCGGGCGCGGCGGCGTCCGGCGTCGCCGGGGCAGGCCCGGCCTCACGCGGGATCGCGCGGCGCATTCTCACTGCGCCTGGCGGCGATGACCGCCGTTGGCGGCGCCGCGCTTCTCGCCCGGCGCTCGCGGGGCGACGGCCGCCGCCCGGCTCTCGGGCGTGATTACCTCCACCTTCGCGCCATCGCGCAGCTTGTCCATGCCGTCGATCACGAGCTTCTCGCCCGGCGCGATACCCGATTCGACCGCCACATTGACGCCGTCGGTCGGGCCGAGCTTCACCGTCTTCAACTTGACCGTCTGGTCGGGCTGCACGGTGTAGACGAAGCTGCCCTGCGTGCCCCGCTGCACTGCGGCGCTCGGCACGAGCGTGGCGCCCTTGAGCGTGTCGACGAGCATCTTGACGTTGACGAACTGGTTCGGGAACAGCACGCCGTCGAGATTGGCGAACTCGGCCTTGAGCTTGACGGTACCCGTGGTCGTATCGATCTGGTTGTCGATCGACGCCAGCTTGCCGTCGGCGAGCTTGACCTTGTTCGCGCGGTCGAACGCTTCGACGGGCAGCGCTTCGCCCGCGCGCGATCGCTTGACCACCGACGGCAGATTGTCCTCGGGGATCGTGTAGACGACCGTGATCGGGGTGACCTCGTTGATGATGACGATACCGTTGGTATCCGAGGCGTGGACGATATTGCCCGGATCGACCTGGCGCAGGCCCGCCAGGCCCGCCACCGGCGCCGTGACGCTCGCATAGTTCAGCTGCAGCCGCGCGTTGTCGAGCTGCCCCTGGTCGGACTTCACGGTCCCTTCGTACTGCTTGACGAGCGCGCGCTGGGTGTCGACTGTCTGTTTCGCGATCGAATCCTGCGTGAGCAGCGTTTCATAGCGCGCCAGGTCGAGTTGCGCGTTCTTGAGCAGCGCCTGGTCGCGGGCCAACTGACCTTCCATTTGCGTGACCTGCACCTGGAACGGCCGCGGATCGATCTCGGCAAGCAGCTGTCCCGCCTTGACCATGTCGCCTTCCTTGAAGTGCACCTTCATGAGCTGGCCGTCCACGCGAGAGTGCACGGTGACGCTGCGTGTCGGCGTGACGGTACCCAGTCCGTTGAGGAAGACCGGCAGGTCGCCCGTTTTCGCCTCCACGGCCGTCACCGGCGTGGCCGGCATGCCCGCGCCGGCCATGCCGCCCGGCGGCCCCCCGCGACGCCCAATCGCCTGGCCCGGACCCTGCGCCTTTTGCGCGTGCAAGCGGTAATACACGCCACCGGCAATGAGCAGGACGATCAATCCGATGATGCCGGGCACGAGCCATCGGCGCCGGCGCGATTCGGCAGGTGCGGGCGCGGCGGTGCGTGGCGTCCCGTTGGGGGACGTGGGCCGATCAGAACCGTTCGGTGGTTCCGAACCGTGGGGACCGTGCTCGGTCATAACTTCCTCGTAACAGCGGAGTCGTTGGCGGATTCGTCCCTTGGGGACGACGTTTTTTTCGATCGGCTTGCTGCGCCGCGGCAAATAGGCCCGAAACCCTGCGGGGCCGCGCCTGAAGCCGGATTTGGTCGACCAGCATAGCAGACCGACATGCCCCCGCGCAGCCGAGACCCATGAAGCGGCGCAGCGGTTGCGGCGGGCGCCGCGCCTGTCTGGATTTTTCTCGCACCCGACAAAAAAATTGGCAGTGCTGTGAAAAGACCGAAGGCGCGCGAGATGGTTCGCGTCGGATCCTTGCGCGGCATTTCGGCGATGCATCGTATCGCGGCAATGTTCGCCACGCTCCGTCGATCCAATCGTGTCGATGCGATTCGTCGCGGAACTTCACCCGGTCCGGCCTTGCGATGCCGTGCAATGCCTGATCGCGCCGATTCTCATCACATGAAAACGTGCGAAATGCGCGACTGGGTATGCGGAAATGGTGAGATTGAAGCTTACGTGATGCGTGCGAAGATCGCGCGTTACGTGAGCTCGCTCTATTATTACGCATCGTTACAGGCCGCCAAGACTGTAATGTCCGGAAACAAAATGCCTGTCTGGGCGCGCGCGGAGGCCACTATCATGACCACTCACCCTGTCCGATCGAATATGAAAATTCTTGTTGTCGACGACGATCCCGATCTGCGCGACCTGCTGCGAGAGTATCTGAGCCGCCACGGCTTCTCCGTGGCGGTCATGCACGACGGCGACGGGCTGGCCGCGCGCCTGGAGCGCGAGCGCCCCGCCCTGATCGTGCTCGACCTGATGATGCCGAAGGTCGACGGCCTCACGGCCCTGCGCGACCTGCGCGCGCGCAACGACGACGTGCCGGTGATTCTGCTCACCGCGCGCAGCGATGAGATCGATCGCATCGTCGGACTCGAAATCGGCGCCGACGACTACCTGGGCAAGCCGTTCAGCCCGCGCGAGTTGCTCGCGCGCATCAATGCCGTGCTGCGCCGACGCAAGACGCCCGACGCCGCAGTGCCGGAACAGCGCGAGAACTACACGTTCGGTCCGTTCGTGCTCGACTTCCGTAGTCGCACGCTCACCCGCGATGCGCAATTGCTCACGCTCTCGGATGGCGAGTACGGCTTGCTGCGCCTGTTGGTCAACCACGCCATGCAGGTACTCTCGCGCGAACGCATCATCGAATTGCTCTACGGCGCGGACAGCGACGTCAACGACCGCGGCATCGACGTGCAGATCTGGCGCCTGCGCCGGCTGCTCGACGAGGACGCACAGAGCCCGCGCTTCATTCAGACCGTGCGCGGGCGCGGCTACATCTTCGTTCCCGACGGCCAGCGCGCCGACATGGCCACCGGTTGATGAACCGGAGGGCTCGGCGCGCGACGGCGCGGCGCAATGCCGTCCGGAGCCGATATTTTCGGTCTGACAAGGATTCCGGCATGCAGCCGATTTTGGACATCCCGGCCCACATGCGGAGCATGGCATGAAGGGGCTTCGCTTCGACACGCTGTTCGGCCGGCTCGCGGTGCTCATCATCGCGGCGCTGGTCATCAGCCATTTCTCGTACCTGACGATTCTTCGCAGCGATCACGACGAAACGCGCGTGCAGAACGCCGCCGAGCAGATGGCATTCATCATCAAGGCCGCCGCCGAGGTGCATGACGGCAACTCGGCCCTCACGCTGCCCGACCTCGTACAGGTCGTGCCCGTGTCGTTCGCGCATGGCGACGTGTTCGAGCCCGCGAGTAAAAGCGCTCGCCTGACCACCGAACTGGCGCGCCGGTTGCCCGCCGGCACGCAGTTGCGTGTGGAGCGCACGCCGCCGCCCCGCATCTGGGCACGTCTGCCCAACCGCGACTACTGGATTGCCACGCCGGTGTTGTCCGTGCGGAATCCGCCTGGCACGGCAACCATTCTGCCGGGCCTGGCCGCGGTGCTGGGCATTACCGTCATCTTCGCGCTGTTCGCCGCCTGGCAGTTGCAGCGCCCCGTGCGCGACATGGCCGCGGCGGCCGAGCAACTCGCCACACATCGCGTGCGCACGCAGGTCAAGGAGCGCGGGCCGCTCGAACTGCGGCAATTGACCGAGCGCTTCAACCGCATGAGCCACGACATCGTGCAAACCGACCGGGAGCGCAACACGATGCTCGCGGGCATTGCCCATGACCTGAAAACACCGCTCGCCCGCTTGCGGTTGCGCGCGGAAATGCTGGACGACGTCCAGATGAGCGAAGGCATCACGCGCGACGCCGAGTCGATGACCCGTATCGTCGATCAGTTCCTGCTGTTCGCCCGAGGCGTCGAGACGGAGGGGACGGCGTCGCCGGTGGAAGCGCGCATTCCGGCCTTGATCGCACCGTTCCTCGACCAGGGTTACGCCATCGATCTGGACCTCCAGGCCGGTCCCGGCTTCAAGCTCAAGCAGACCTATCTCGAGCGCATCGTGAACAACCTGCTCGATAACGCCGTGACTTACGGGCGAGCACCGCTCACGATCCGCACATCACAGGACCCAGGCGGCTGGCGTCTCGTCATCGAAGACAGTGGTCCAGGGATTCCCAACGAGGACATCAACCGTATCGTGCGGCCCTTCGTTCGCCTGGACCCCGCGCGCGGCGGTAATGCGCACTGCGGGCTGGGGCTCGCCATCGTCGACAAGCTCACGCAGCAACTCGGCGGGCGCGTGTCGTTCAGCAACCGCCCTGCCGGCGGCTTGCAAGTCACCTTGATGTTCCCGCCGGACGATACGAACGCCGCCTAGCGCGCCGCATGCCGCCCATGAAAAAACCCGCCATCGATCTACGAAGGGCGGGTTTTTTTATGCGTGGCGCTGCATCACATCAAGCCACAGCCAGACGATCCGGGTTGGGGGCAATGCGATAACTGGGCTGCTGCTTTACTGCTCCCAGGGACACGGCGAAGATGGCCCGCCGCTTCGCGCTGGAACCTGTTGGCATGCGCGGCCGCGACGCGCGGCTCCCCGACCTCTCCCTGACATGTGACCGGCAGCGCCGGTCCGGCGTTTGCCGGCGGCTTACTTGATCAGGAACTTCTCTTTGTTCTTCCCGACCCATTTCGGCGCGCGGCCGCGGCCCGACCACGTTTCGCCCGTCGCCGGGTTCATGTATTTCGGCGCGATCTGCGCACGGGCGGCGCGACGACGGCCATCCGTGGCCGCCAGGCCCAGATCTTTCGCCGTCAGTTCGTATTCCTGGATCTTCTGTTTGACTTCTGCAATGACCTGCGCCACTTCACGGGCGCGAGCCTCTTCGATCTGCTTTTCGATCTTTTCGCGCTGGGCGACGAGTTCCTTATAGCTTGCCATCTGGCGTGTCCTTACGTTGTTAAAATGGATCGCCACTTAAAATAACACGAGTTTTAATTATTTGAAAACCGCATTTCCGGCAAATGAGGCTTGAGAAGCGAAAAAGCGTTGAATTATCCGAGCGGCACGTCGGAATAT
This sequence comes from Pandoraea morbifera, assembly GCF_902459575.1. Classification (NCBI taxonomy): domain Bacteria; kingdom Pseudomonadati; phylum Pseudomonadota; class Betaproteobacteria; order Burkholderiales; family Burkholderiaceae; genus Pandoraea; species Pandoraea morbifera. Next base: position 162,149 of record NZ_CABPSD010000009.1, on the reverse strand, counting down.
GCACAAAGTCAGGGCATGATTCCGAGAATACCATCGGATTCTTCACATCCCGATCCCGATGCACTTCTCTTCCATGTCTTCGGAATTACCGGTGAATCGGGCGTTCTGTCATCAGGACTCCACAATGCCGATTTAGTTCACCGCGCATCTGACAAGACCCGGAAAGCATTTCCCCGCGACACACGGGAGCGTCACGTTTTCATTTCCCGATGATTCGGCGCGGCAAAATATACGATCGCGAATATTCGAGCGCTATCCGATCATTCTGTTATCCAAAGCAGTGTCGCCACTTGGGAGATTCGCATCGAAGTGACGCAAGCTACGGATACCAAACCACGAATCCCGGCAAATTCGTCCACCTTGCTTTCGGCGAACATTAATGACGCCGCCGGATTTCGACAAGGTTGTCCATCCTAATGAACGTTTCCTCGATATCGGAAGTATCCGCAATCGTATTGTTGGCGATGAGCGTTCGCGAGTCGTTATTATGAAGATCCAGCGGGGAATGGCGCTTATGCCCGATTCAATGACGTATACGTCAAACTCATGCGGCAATGTCATTTCCTCAATCGCACGAGTTTTCGTAAGATAGGCGTAACGCTCGTCGTGGCCTGTCAGGTCTGGATTGGCAAGGCTTATTCCGATTGGGAACATCGAAATTAAGTATTTCCTGATTTGTCGCATTCGGCAAATACTCACGTCGACTCCATGGAGACACTCCACGCGCATGATCCCTTCGTCCGTCACTTCGAGTTCGCCGTTCGACACCGACGCGCCGGTGCTGCGCACCGAGCGCACGATCCTGCGTCAATGGCGAACCGACGACCTGCCGCTGTTCGCCGCGCTCAACGCCGACCGCGAGGTCATGCGTCACTTCCCGACGACGCTCGACCGGGCGCAGAGCGACGCCGTCGCGCATCGGCTGGCGAAACATCTTCACACCCACGGTTATGGCCCGTGGGCACTGGAAATTCCCGATGTGACGCCGTTCGCCGGATTCGTCGGTCTCATGCGCGTTGGTTTCGACGCGCCGTTCGTGCCGGCGGTCGAGATCGGTTGGCGGCTGGCGCAAGCGTGGTGGTCGAAAGGGTACGCGACGGAAGCGGCCATTGCCGCGGCCCGATTCGCCTTCGACACGCTGCGACTGAGCGAGCTCGTGTCGTTCACGGTGCCGACGAACGTGCGCTCGCGCGCCGTGATGGAGCGCATCGGCATGCGCCACTGTCCCGAGGAGGACTTCCTTCACCCGCTGATTCCCCCGGGGCACCGCCTGCGCCGTCATGTGCTGTACCGTCTCGAAGCAGACGCGTTGGCGTGCGGCACGCGGTAGGCGTCGCCTCCGCGATTGAAGCACCCGTTTAATTCGTGGGAGAATTGCGCTCTTTGCGCCAGCAGCCCCCCAACGTGTCGCGCGCCGTCATCATTCCGCTCATCATCGCCTGCGCCCTGTTCATGGAGAACATCGACGCCACGGTGATCACCACCTCGCTGCCTGCCATGGCACGCGACCTCCATCAGGATCCGATCTCGCTCAAGATGGCGCTCACCGCCTACGTGGTCGGGCTCGGGATCTTCATTCCCGTCTGCGGCTGGGTCTCCGATCGGTTTGGCGCACGAAACGTATTCCGCACCGCGATTGGCATCTTCATGGCGGGTTCGATTCTGTGCGCGGTGTCGTTTTCGCTGCCGACCTTCGTGTTCGCCCGCTTTCTGCAGGGCGTGGGGGGCGCGATGATGGTTCCGGTCGGCCGACTCGTGATCTTTCGCACCGTGCCAAAACACGACCTCGTCAAGGCCATCGGGTATCTGACCATGCCGGCGCTGCTCGGCCCCGTCATCGGCCCCCCGCTGGGTGGCGCGATTACCGCCTATCTGCACTGGCGCTGGATTTTCTTCATCAACATTCCCGTCAGCCTGCTCGGCATCTACCTCGCGGGAGAGTTCATCGACAATGAACGGGGCGGCAACGCGGGACGCCTCGACACGCTCGGCTTCATTCTCTCCGCGCTCGGCAGCGGCCTGCTCATGCTGGGTCTGGCGCTGATCGGCGAGCACCAGGTCGACAACGGCGTGGTGATCGCGATGTGTGTCGCGGGCGCGCTGTGCGTCCTTGCCTACTGGCGTCACGCCAATCGGGTGCAGGCGCCGCTGCTCGACTTCCGGCTGCTGCGCATTCCCACGTTTCATGCCAGTGTGGTGGGCGGCTCGCTCTTTCGCATCGGTCTGGGCGCCGTGCCGTTCCTGTTGCCGCTGGCATTGCAGGAGGGACTGCACATGGACCCGTTCGAATCGGGGATGATCACCTGCGCCTCGGCATTCGGCGCGATCTTCATGAAGGCGATCGCCCAGCGCGTGCTGGCGACCTTCGGTTTCCGGCGCGTGCTGATCGTCAATGCCGCGCTCGCGGGCGTGGCACTCTCGTCCTACGGCCTGTTCACACATGACACGCCGGTCGTCGTGATGCTCGCGGTGGTGGCGTTCGGCGGTTTTTTCCCTTCGCTGCAGTTCACGTGCCTGAACTCGATCGTCTACGCCGACATCAAGAGCGCCGACGCCAGCCGTGCGACGAGCCTGGCCAGCGTGGTCCAGCAACTGTCGCTGGGGCTCGGCGTAACGATTTCAGGCATGGTGCTGCAAGCGAGCAGCCGCCTGGCCGGGCACGACCGACTCACCGCCGGCGACTTCCTGCCGGCGTTTCTCGTGATCGGCCTGTTCTCGGTGCTCTCGATCCCGATTACCCGCCAACTGCCCGCCAACGCCGGGACGGAACTGGCACGCAAGCACTGAAGCCACGGCTCGGCACGGCACGGCGTCAGGATTTCGCGCCGGACCGTGTCGCGACCGCGTGAATCGCCATCCCGATCAGCATGGCGACGACGAAGATCAACCCCTTGCCCGAGCCCGCGCCGAGCAATACCAGCGCCGGCCCCGGGCAGATTCCCGCGATCCCCCAGCCCACGCCGAACACCAACGCGCCGACGACCAGCCGCTTGTCCAGCTGGCGCAGCGCAGGCCACGCACGCGGCTCGCCCGACCACGCAAGCGGGTTTGCGCGAGCCAGACGGAATCCGACGAGTCCGACCGCGATGGCGCCGCCCATCACAAAGGCAAGCGACGGGTCCCAGCGACCGGCAAGGTCGAGAAATCCAAGCACTTTCGCGGGGTTCGCCATGCCTGCGAGAATCAGCCCCACGCCGAAAGCGAGGCCGCCGATGAACGCGAATGCGAGCTTTTTCATGCGGCACCTCCCACGTTGAGCACATGGCGCACCACAAACACCGTCAGGAAGCCGGTCGCCATGAAGCAAAGCGTGGCAACCAGCGAACGCCACGACAACCGCGACAAGCCGCACACGCCGTGACCGCTCGTACAACCCGAGCCAAGCCGCGTGCCGAAGCCCACCAGCAGTCCCGCCGTCACGAGCATTGCCGTACTGGCATCGATCTGCGCTTCCGGCACCACGGCGACCAGACGGTACGCCCAAGGTGCGAGCAGCATGCCGACGATGAAGGCGATCCGCCAGCCCACGTCGCCGGCATACGGTCGCAGCAGGCCGCCCACGATGCCGGAGATCCCGGCAATCCGCCCATCGGACAGCATCAGCCAGACGGCCGCGGCGCCGATCAGAACCCCACCGGCGAGCGCCGACCAGGGGGTGAAATGTAGAGTATCGAGTGTCATGGCAGTCAGGCTTTGGGACAGAATTGGTCGTAGAGACAGGCAAGCACGGCGAGCACCGCGCCGTCGGCCACCGAGTAGTAGACGCGCTTGCCCTCGCGACGCGTCGTCACGAGCGCTTCCGCGCGAAGCACGGCGAGCTGCTGCGAGAGCGTGGGCTGACGAATATCGAGCTGGGCTTCGAGCTCCCCGACCGACAGTTCACCCTGCGTCAATTGACACAGGATCAGCAAACGGTCCTCGTTGGCCAGCGCCCGCAGCAAGGCGCTCGCTTCCTGCGCGGCCGCGCGCAGCGGCGTGACATCGAGCGCAACGGCAACACCCTTGTTGTCCTGTTCGTCCGTATCGCGCCGCGGCCCCGACGGGGCGGCGGAGGGCGTCGATTCGACGGGCGGGGCCGACTGAGCCGACTGAGCCGACTGGGCCGACTGGGCCGACTGGGCCGACTGGGCCGACTGAGCCAACTGAGCCGACTGGGCCGACGGAGCGGACAGCAGGGATAGCGTGCTGGTTCTGGGCATGGCAGGATCGAAGCAAATCGGAAAGTCGGGCGCGACGCCATGTCGCACCCTTCGCAAGCCGTTGTCCATCTGGCACTGGCATTGCGGACACTTTACTGATTTATAATATATGAATTCATAAATTATTGCAGGAGCCGGTCATGTCAGCCACCTCAGCACACATCGAAGCCTTCTTCGACAAGGTCACCGCCACTGTGACTTACGTCGTGTTCGATGCCCCGGGGGGCCGGGCGGCGATCATCGATCCCGTGCTCGACTACGATCCGAAGGCGGGTCGCACCCATACGGCGTCGGCCGAGCGGGTGCTCGCCTTCGTTGCGGACAAGCAACTCACCGTCGACTGGATTCTCGAGACGCATGCGCATGCCGATCATTTGTCGTCGGCGCGCTGGCTCAAGGAACACGTGGGCGGACGTATCGCCATCGGCGCGCACATCCGCGACGTGCAACAGGTGTTCAAGAAGCTGTTCCATCTGGGCGCGGACGTGCCACCGGACGGCTCGCAATTCGACCATCTTTTCGAAGACGGCGAGACATTCGCGATCGGTGCGTTGCAGGCCGAGGCGATGTTCGTGCCGGGCCATACGCCGGCCGACATGGCCTACCGCGTGGGCGACGCCGTCTTCGTGGGCGACACGCTCTTCATGCCCGACGTGGGCACCGCACGCTGCGATTTCCCCGGCGGCAATGCCCACACGTTGTTCCGCTCGATTCGCCGTTTGCTGGCGCTGCCAGAAGCAACGCGCCTGTTCATGTGTCACGACTACCCGCCGGCGACGCGCGCGCCCAACTGGCAGACGACGGTCGCGGATCAGCGCCGCGCGAACATTCACGTGCACGACGGCATCGATGAAGACGCCTTCGTGGCCATGCGCGAGGCACGCGATCGCACGCTCGAGATGCCCACGCTGATCCTGCCGGCGGTACAGGTCAACATTCGCGCCGGGGACATGCCCGCGCCCGAAGCCAACGGCACGCGTTACCTGAAGATCCCGCTCAACGTGCTGTGAGTTGCCCGGCCAACGCTTCGCGCGCCTGCGTGACCCACGCCGGTTCGCCGCGACGCGCGGGCAGCAGGTGAAACTCGGCCTCGGGCAGCGCCGGCAGGTGGCGCCCGGGCATCAAAGTCTCGATGCGTGCGAGCCCGGGCCCCGTCGCCGAGGCATTCAGACATGCCACCCCGAGCCCCGCGCTCAACGCCAACTGCAACCCCGCCACCCCCGACGCCACATGCGCGATCGTGTAAGGCACGCTATGCCGGTCAAGCCATTGCGTGGTGAACCGATGCAACGCGCACGTGTCGGGCAACACCAGCAAGGGCAGCGGCTCCCCCGCTTGCAACGTCAGGTCGGCGGCGGCGACCCAATCGAGCGACTCGCGCCCCAGCGCACGGGTACCGGCCACCGAGTCGCGCCCAAGCGATTTGCCGAGGATGCGCATCGACAGCCCGATGTCGAAGTCGCCGGTCTCGTAGCCCGATTCGATCTCGCCGCTTTTGAGAATCGTGACGTGAATGCGCAGTGCCGGGTACGCCACCCCAAGATGCCGCAGCATGCGCGCAACGTCGCCCGGGCGGAAGTAATCGGTGATCGCCAGTCGCAACTCTCCCGCCAGCGAATAGCCGCGCACGTCATGCCAGGCGTGCTCCGACTGGGCGAGCAACTGACGTGCATGGGCAAGCAGGCGCTCGCCGGCTGGCGTGGTGGCAACGCCTTGCTTTCCGCGCGTGAACAACGTCACCCCGATGCGCTCTTCGAGCTTGCGTATCTGCTCGCTCACCGACGACTGCGACAGGAACACGCGAGGTGCCGCAGCGGAAAGGCTGCCCGCCTCGGCCACCGCCACGAAGGTGCGCAGTTGATCGAAATCGAATCCGGGGATCATGATTCCATCCATTAAAGAAACCGATGGATAAAATCGTATATTCCCGCTTTTCCGATGTCAAACCACCTCCTAGACTGAGGGCGTTGTTTCCACAGTCCTTCCGATTCAGGAGTCACACCATGCCGCACATCGTTCTGCAACTCTCGGGCACCCCCAACGACGCGCTCGCCCGCCGCGCCGTGCGTGAAGTCTCGCAACTGACGGTCGACACCTTGCACAAGGCGCCGGACGTCATCGCGATGACCGTCGATTTCATCGCACACGAGCGTTGGTTCATCGCCGGCGCGCCCCTCTCGGAACATGGCAGGAATGCGTTCCACCTCGACATCAGCGTGACAGACGAGACAAACACGAAGGCCGAGAAGGCGAGGTTCATCGCGCAGGTGTTCGAGGCCCTGTCCGGACTACTCGGCAACGTGCATCCCTGTTCGTACATCCACATCATCGATGCACGCGGCGCCGCCTATGGCTACGGTGGACGCACGCAGGAGTATCGGCATCAGCACCCTGCGACCTGAAGCGAAAACGCTCAGGCGCGACCAGGTCGGCTCAGGTCTGCTCAGGCATGCCGATACGTCCTCTGTGACGTGTCATGGCGGTGGCGCGTTCGGCACCGGTGAGGGATTACCATCCGGGGCGCGTCCGCGCCGCTTTCGCCCCACGACAGGCCGGATATCGACCGGGGGACGTGCCCCGGGAAGCCGCGCCAATTCGACGTTTCAGGAAAGGGAAAGAAACAATTCCAACACTTTCTTACGACTATTTGCTTCGTCTCCCGCCCCTTCCCTCGTACGATAAAGGCGTACCAAGACATCGCTTTCAAAGGGGGCGAAAATGAAAAAATTAACGTTGACCATCGCACTCGTGGCCGCCACGCTCGGCGGCATTGCCGTCGCACCGGCGCATGCTCAGGTGGGGGTATCGATCAGCATCGGCGCACCGCCGCCGCCGCGCTACGAGCCGGTGCCGCCGCCGCGCGCCGGTTATGTGTGGGCGCCGGGCTTCTGGGACTGGGACGGCCACCGGCACGAATGGCGCGGCGGGCACTGGGAACGCGTACGTCCGGGCTACGCCTATCGCGCCCCCGCCTGGCATCAGGGACCGCACGGCTGGCAGCTTGACCGCGGCGGCTGGGGGCACGACGATCGGGGCCGCGATGACCGTGGACGCCGCGGCTGGGGCCGGGATCGCCACGACGATCACCAACAGGACCACGACCGTTATCACGGTTGATCACGGTTGATCCGTCGCAGCGAGGTGGCATGCGCCACCTCGCTGACATCGATGTCGCCGCCCATGGCGGCGCAACCCTGCGGTAACCGGAACGCCGATGCGCTTGAGCCTCGGCGTTTTCCATTTTGGGATATCGAAACGCGACCCACACGTGTTGCTTCGCCGCTTGCGCAAGACATCGGCAAGTCGCGTTGCGCGGCTGCGCAAACGACGAAGCCCCGCGGGCCGGGCGGCGCATCGTGTCGATGCGCTCGCCTGTCCCGACGGGGCTCGCGAAGGTCCTCGGCGATCGCGTTCGGCGCAGCATCGGGCGCTTGTCCCGGATGGCGGCGCCGAGCGTACGTCAGTCCCGATTGGCCTGAATGACCGTAAGCGCGGTCATGTTGATGATGCGTCGCACGGTCGAGCTCGACGTGAGCACGTTGACCGGCGCGCCCACGCCCAGCAGGAACGGTCCGACGGCCACGTTGCTGCCGGCGCCCGTCTTGAGCAGGTTGTAGGCGATGTTGCCGGAATCGACGTTCGGGCACACCAGCAGGTTGGCGGCGCCCTTCAGACGCGATTGCGGCAGAATGCGGCTGCGCAGGCCTTCGTCCAGCGCGCAATCGCCGTGCATTTCGCCGTCGATCTCGAGCTCCGGCGCCTGAGCCGTGACCATCTCCAGCACGCGACGCATCTTCGTGCCCGACGCCGCACTGCCCGACCCGAAGTTCGAACGCGAGAGCAGCGCCACCTTCGGGTTGAGGTTCAGCCACGACATCTGCTTTGCCGCCGCCAGCGTGAATTCCGCAATCTGCTCGGCCGTCGGATCGTCGTTGACGTGCGTATCGACCAGCGCCACGGTGCGTTTGTCGAGCAGCAGGATATTCATCGCGGCGTAAGTCTTCGCGCCTGCCTGCTTGCCGATCACTTCATCGACGAAACGCAGGTGGTCGTGATAGGCGCCCACGGTGCCGCAGATCATGCCGTCGGCATCGCCCAGGCGCACCATCATCGCGCCGATCAGCGTGAGGCGGCGGCGCATTTCCACACGCGCCATTTCTTTGGTGATGCCGTCTCGGCAGCGCAGCTCCCAATAGCTCGTCCAGTACTGGTGGAAGCGCTCATCGTAGTACGGGTTCGTGACTTCGACGTCCTCGCCCAGACGCAGGCGCAGGCCGAACTTCTCGATGCGGGCGAGCAGCACTTCGGGGCGGCCCACGAGAATCGGGCGGGCCAGCTTCTCGTCGACGATGACCTGGACCGCGCGCAGCACACGCTCTTCTTCGCCTTCGGCGAACACGATGCGGGCCTTGCCGCCGTCTCGCACCAGTTGCTTCGCGGCCGAGAAGATCGGCTTCATGAACGCGCCCGAGTGGTACACAAACTGCTGGAGCTGATCGGCGTACGCGTCGAAATCGGTGATCGGACGCGTCGCCACGCCATCCTCCATGGCCGCGCGTGCCACGGCCGGCGCGATGCGCACGATCAGTCGCGAATCGAACGGCTTAGGAATCAGGTATTCCGGCCCGAACGACAGGTCATACGCACCATAGGCGGTCGCGACGGAATCGTTCGGCTCTTCCTGCGCGAGCCCGGCGATCGCGTGCACCGCGGCGATTTCCATGTTGCGCGTGATGGTCGTGGCGCCCACGTCGAGCGCGCCGCGGAAGATGTACGGGAAGCACAGCACGTTGTTGACCTGGTTCGGGAAATCCGAACGGCCCGTGGCGAGCACCACGTCCTCGCGCGCGGCGCGGGCCACTTCCGGGAAGATTTCCGGGGTCGGGTTGGCGAGCGCCAGAATCAGCGGGCGCGCGGCCATCGTCGCGAGCATTTCCGGCTTGAGCACGCCACCGGCGGACAAGCCGAGGAAGACATCGGCGCCCTCGATCACTTCGGCAAGCGTGCGCTTGTCTGTCTTTTGCGCGAAGCGGGCCTTGTCCGGGTCCATGCCGACGGTGCGGCCTTCGTACACGACACCGTCGATGTCCGTCGCCCAGACGTTCTCGATGGGCAGGCCGAGGTCAAGCATCAGATCGATACAGGCGAGCGCGGCGGCGCCGGCACCGGAAGTGACGACCTTCACTTCGCGGATGTCTTTGCCCACGACCTTCAGGCCGTTGATGAACGCGGCGCACACGGTGATCGCGGTGCCGTGCTGATCATCGTGGAAGACCGGAATCTTCATCCGTTCGCGCAGCTTGCGCTCGACGGTGAAGCACTCGGGGGCCTTGATGTCTTCGAGGTTGATGCCGCCGAACGTGGCTTCGAGGCTCGCGATGATCTCGACAAGCTTGTCCGGGTCGCTTTCCGTGATTTCGATGTCGAAGACGTCGATGCCCGCGAACTTCTTGAAGAGCACGGCCTTGCCTTCCATGACAGGCTTGGACGCCAGCGCACCGATATTGCCCAGGCCGAGCACGGCCGAGCCGTTGGTGATCACGCCAACCAGGTTGCCGCGCCCGGTGTACTTGAACGATGCAGCCGGGTCCGCCGCGATTTCCTGGCAGGGGATGGCCACGCCCGGGGTGTAGGCGAGCGCCAGATCGCGCTGCGTGACGAGCGGTTTGCTCGCCGTGACGGAAATCTTGCCCGGGGTCGGGAACTGGTGATATTCCAGGGCGGCCTGGTGATCGTTGTTGGTGCTCATGGCAATGTCGTCCTCGGTGAATGTCTCGACTCTGGTTTGCGCTGCACAACCGTTCTTTTGACGGCTCCGGCGATGTCGCATCAGAGGTGAAGCCATTCTAGGCAGCCGCCAGCCGGGGGCGATTCTGAATTACTATGGGGGCATCACGTTTTCTTATAAGCCCGGCATATCGGGGGTTCCAGGGGATTCAGGACAGATGGGGGCGGTGCCATTCGATACCGGGGAAGTGGTCCGGCGCTTGACCACTCGGCTCAAGATGCGACATCTCGTGCTGTTGCTGCAGATCCAGCAGCACGGGTCGCTCACGCGGGTGGCCGAACACATGGCGACGAGCCAGCCCGCGGTAACGAGCGCGCTGGCCGAGCTCGAGAGCATGCTCGGCGGCCCGCTCTTCGACCGCACCCCCCGCGGCATGACGCCCACGCCGCTGGGCGACGTGGTTCTGGCCCGCGCGCAGGCGATGGTGCACGACCTCGACCACCTGACCCGCGACATCGAAGCCGTGATGGCCGGTCACGCGGCCCGGCTGCAGGTCGGCGTGATTCCCTACATCTCGGGCAAGACCCTGGCGGCGGCTATCCAGCAGACACTCGCGCAGATCCCGCAACGGCTGACCGTCACCCTCCACGAGGGCACCAGCGAGGCGCTGATGGCGCAACTGCGCGACCACACGCTCGACGTCGTGATCGGGCGCGCGGCCGCCAGCGTCGATCTCTCGCAGGTGCAGTTCGAGGTGCTGCACCACCAGATGCCGCGCGTGGTCGCCAGCCGCCGTCTGGCCGCACGGCTCGGGCGCAGCGCACCGGTATGGGCGCAGCTCGCCGAACTCGACTGGGTCATGGGCGCCCCACACACGCCGATGCGCGACCAGCTCGCCGACCTTTTCCTGCATGCGGGCGTGGTACCGCCGGTGCCGATCGTCGAGAGCTTCTCGTCGCGCCTGACCGGCGAGCTTCTTGCCAGCAGTGAACGCGCAGTGTCACTGCTGCCGGCCGATATCGCGGAAGAACTCGTGCGCATCGCCGGCGTGGCCATCGTGCCGTGGTCGCTTACCTGGACGCTGCCACCCGTGGCGATGTTCACCCGTCGCGAGAATCCACGCGAGACCCATCGACTGTTCACCCAGGCCCTGCGGGCCCAGTACCAGTCGATGACCGCGGCGCCCTGAGCGGCGATACGCTCTCGGTCGGGCCGGTGGCCGGGAAAGGCGCAAAGGCACGGAAAGGGGAGAAAGGCCGCGGAAGGGTCTTTTGAGGTGAATACCGGCCAATTTCGCGAAAAGCGCCCGTTTCCACTCGTTTGCCGCCCGATTGGCAAGCAAGCGACTGGCGTAAGGTGTCGTCCATGAACGACATCGAGTCTCCCCCCGCCGGCCCCCCCACGCCCTCCCTCGACGGTTCGCCCTCGTCGGCGGCGGATATCGCGCTCCCTCCCGGCGCGGCCAGCGCCCCGATCGCCGCATTCGCGCCGTCGCCCCGACAGATTTTCCTCTCGCCGGCGCTGCTGCCGACGCAAGTCGGTCCGGCCGGCCTGCGGTACGACTTCAACGACGGGGCACGGGTGGTGATTCCCGACTTCGGCCAGCCGCTGCCGTGGCGGGTGCGACTGAGCGATTTGCGCAACGACGCCACACTCGCCGACGTGTCCCTGTCTTCCGGGGTGGTGCGCAGCCCCGCGAAATACTACGTACCGTATGGCATCACGATCTGGCTGAACGACGTCGTGGTCTTCGAGCATCGTTACGACGCCCGGCATCAGGACGTGCTTGTCCAGTTCCCGCTCGCCGCCCTGGGCGACGTGCTCGGCTGGCTGCCATATGCCCTGCGTTTTTCCGATGTCCACGGATGCCGCCTTGCCTGCGTGGTTACGCCGGGGGTTGCCGCGCTGTTCCGCGACGCGTATCCCGACGTCGACTTCGTCGCGCAGGACCAGGTCGAGCGACGCAAGTATTACGCGACCTACAACGTCGGCCTGTTCTTCGACGACAAGGCACTCGTCCAGCAACCGCGCGACTTTCGGGAGACGGGCCTGCATCGCACGGCCGCGCACATTCTCGGCGTGGACGACAGCGAGGTGCGTGCGCGAACCGCACTGCCGGACACGTCGCGCCCAATGGCGGCTGACTACGTGTGCATCGCGGTGCAGAGCACGGCGCAGTGCAAGTACTGGAACCACCCGGATGGCTGGGAGACCGTCGTGGCGGGCTTGCGTGCGCGTGGCCTCGAGGTGGTGTGCATCGACCAGAAGCCGCGGCACGGCAAGGGCGATTTCTGGCAGTGCGTGCCCGAGGGCGCCATCGACGCCACGGGCGATCTGCCGCTGACCGAACGGGCGCGATGGCTCGCCAACGCGCGCGCCTTTGTCGGGCTGTCGAGCGGACTGTCGTGGCTCGCATGGACCATGCGCACGCCAACGGTGCTCGTCTCCGGCTTCACGCTGCCGCACAACGAGTTCGACACGCCGTACCGCGTCTTCGCGCCGCAGGTATGCACCGGGTGCTGGCACGATCCGGCACTGCGCTACGACCACGACGACTTCCACTGGTGCCCGCGCCACCGGGGCACACCCCGCGCGTTCGAATGCACGCGGGCGATCACGCCCGAGAGGGTTCTCGCGGCCGTGGACCGCGCGTTGGGCATAAACTAGTCGCTCCCTCCACGCCAATCGCGAATCTCATGGTCTCCCACGCAGGTCCCCGCGCCCGCGCGGCGCCTTCAGACACCGCACCGGCGCAAGTGCCGGCCCTGCTGCGCCGCCTGCTGCGGGCGAAGGACCGCATGGACGCCGCTTCGCACGAGGCCTGGCCGGTCCGGCGCCTTGCCGCGGTGAGCGGGACCTCCGAGGCGCATTTCGCGCGCTCGTTCAAGCAGGCCTTTGGCCTGCCCCCGCATCGCTACCTGCTCACGCGCCGCATCGAGCAGGCGAATACGCTGCTGCGCGACACCGACATGAGCATCACCGACATTGCGTTGGCCACCGGATGGGAAAGCGTGGGCACGTTCGGCCGCATCTTCCGCGTCATTACCGGGCACACGCCCGGCAGCGCTCGTGTAAGGGCCCGGCAAGCAGGACATGAACTCGATCGCGTGCCGGCCTGCGTGCTGAAAGCAGCGCAACGACCCGACCTCAACATCGCAGTTTTGGAGAAGCGCCGCCGCATGCGCGAAGGTAAAGTCGGCACATCAACCAAGGAGCACTCATGAACTCAGGTATCGGTGTGGTGGGACTTTACGTCGACGATCAGGATACGGCCCTCGCGTTTTACGTCGACAAACTCGGCTTTCACGTCCATACGGACGTGCGCAACGGTCCATATCGGTGGCTGACGGTACAACACCCGGATCAGCCGTCCTTCCAGCTCGGGCTGTTCCGGCCCGGCCCCCCCATTCACGACGAGGCGAGCGCACGGACGCTCGACGCGATGGTGGCCAAGGGCGCAATGCCGCCGCTCGTGCTGTATGTGGACGACTGCCGCGAGAGCTACACCCGGATGCGGGCGAAGGGCGTGGAATTCACGCAAGCGCCAGTCGATCGATACGGCAGCGTCGACGCAGGCTTCCGGGACCCGGCCGGCAATGGCTGGAAGATGATTCAGGCAGCAAAATCCGCCGGGTGATCGCCGTGGCGCCGCGCGCCACGCTCACGCGAAGCTCCACCGGCGCTGGGGCCCCTGCCCGATGCCGAAGGTCTCCCCGAACTCACGCGCGGGCATCGGCACGCCGAACAGGTACCCCTGACCTTCGTCGCATCCGAACCGCCGCAACGTGTCGCGTTGCGCCACGGTCTCCACGCCTTCGGCGATCGTGTGCAGGTCGAAGCTGCGCGTCATGTCCACGAGGGCGCGAACGACTGACGCATCGCGCTCGGCCTCCATCATGGCCTGCACGAACGACCGGTCGATCTTGATTCGGCTGAGCGGATAGCGCCTGAGCTGGCTGATCGAGGCATACCCCGTTCCGAAGTCGTCGAACGCGATGCCCACGCCGTGCCCGCGAAGGCGCTGCAACGCGTCGAGCACCACGTCGTCTTCGAGCACGATGCCCTCGGTGACTTCGAGCTCCAGCGCGTGGGGCGGTAATCCATGCCGGTCGAGCGCCGTCATCACGTCGTGGGCGATGTTCCCAACGCGGAACTGCAAGCCGAACAGGTTCACCCCCATCCGGAACTGCGGCGCGCCCTGACGCCGCCAGAACGCGGCCTGCGAGCATGCCTCGTCGATCACCCACGCACCGACGGTGGCCGCGAGCGGCCCGCGTTCGAGCGCCGGCAGGAACGCCGCGGGCGAGAGCAGACCGCGCTGCGGATGTCGCCAGCGAATCAACGCTTCCGCACCGGTGAGCGAGCCGTCGCGCAAATCCACCTGCGGCTGGTAGAACAACACGAACTCGCCGTCGCTCACCGCGCGATGTAATTCGATGTTGTAGACGCGGCGCTCGACGGCCTCCGCACGCAGGGCATCAACGTAGACGAAGACCTGGCTCGGACCGTGCCGTTTGGCACGCGAGAGCGCCAGATCGGCATTGCTGATCAGGCTCAACGCCTCCTTGGCATGCATCGGCTTGACCGCGATGCCGCAGCATGCCGTGACCCGCACGTCGAAGCCGTCGACGACCATCGGCTCGGCCACGGCGGCGGCCGCCGCGTCCGCAAGATGCCGCGCATCGGCGGCCGTGGTCACCCCCGGCAGCAGCAGCCCGAATTCGTCGGCGCCCACGCGCGCGACCGTATCGATCGGCCGAACGCTGCGACACAGGCGCCGGGAGACTTCACGCAGAATGGCGTCGCCCACCGCATGCCCGAGCGTGTCGTTGACGTCCTTGAAGCCGTCCAGATCGAGGATCACCACGGCGGCGCCGTTGCGGCATACCGATGCCACCTCCGTGTCGCGGTAGAAGCGCGCGCGATTCGCCACGCCGGTAAGCGCATCGGTGCTCGCCAGACTCCGGTCCGCATCCGCCTCGCGCCGCGCCACCCCCAGGTCGTGAACATGGGCATTGAACGTCGGCACGCCGTTCTCTCGCCAGCAAAACAGCGAGACGCTCATCGGAAACTCGCTTCCGTCCTTTCGTAAACCGAACAGATTTTCCGGCATGGCCATGCCGTCGACCGTGCCCGCGAGCACAGCCTGTTCGAAGTGGTCGTACAGCGGCCCGCGCCCCCGATCGGAGACGAGCGACAGGACGGCACGCCCGCGGCCCTCGGCCACGTCGTAGCCATAGAGCGAGGCAGCGGCCTGATTCCAGTCTAGGATCTCGCCGGTGGCACTGAAGCGGATCATGGCCGTCGGCGACCGACGCTCGGGCTCGGCGAACGTGTGCCTGTCGCGCTCGATAAACAATTCGACGCGGCGCAGTTCGAGACGATCGGACGCCATCTTCGCCAGTTCTCGCAGGCGCTCTCGATCCACGTTGGAGAAATGGGGATTCGGCTGTGTGTCCATGATGCAGATCGCCCCGAGCGCGTGGCCACCGACCGACAGCAACGGCACGCCGGCGTAAAACCGCACGCTCGCGGCGCCGGTGACGAGCGGATTGTCATGGAAACGCTCGTCGGCGTGCGTGTCCGGCACGACCATCACGCCGTCCTGAAGAATCGCGTGTGCGCAGAACGAAGCGTCGCGACTCATGTCGACGCCGTCGCAACCAAACCCCGTGGCCGCGGCAAAAAATACATGATCATCGCCAACCATGTTGACCGCGGCCACCGGCACGTCGAACATGCGCGCGGCGATCTGGACAACAGCATCGAGACTCGGCAGCGGACGGTCACTTCCCAGACCGTATTCAGCCAGCGCCGCGAGTCTCTCGGTTTCCATCGGCGATACAGGGGGACACTTCATTGTCGGTCTCCTCGCCTGAAAGCGGTTGAATGGACTCTCTCTGGTCAATCCTCGATTCGAAGAATTATACGAGGAAGACGAATGCTTTCGCTGCCCATTTAGTTCGTCATGCAAATGGAATTTTGAATAATGAGATGGACGTGCGCCGCACGGTTTTGCCATCGCCTCCCCCGCAGCAACGCACCGAGCCCGCGTAAGATGCGCGCAGTCGACTTCAAACCTTGGTTTTGAACGATCGTTTAAAGCACGGCCCACCCGCGACGCCGGAATGTTCGGCGATCGTCACGGAGCGCGTGACATGGCGGCGGCGATGGGGTTCGGGCGGCCGTTGCGCCGCCGCGATCACTCCGGCCGCCGGCGAAACGCCCACCAGCCCGCCGCCGCCGTGCCTGTGGCGACAATCGCCACGAGGACCCAGAAGCCGTGAGGATGATCCGAGAGCGGAATACCGCCCACGTTCATGCCGAAGAAGCCCGCCACGATGTTGATAGGCAACGCCAGCACCGTCACGACGGTGAGCGTGTAGATGGTGCGATCCGTGCGTTCGCTCACCATTGCCGCAATCTCTTCCTGCAGCAGCTTGATGCGCTCGAGCAATGCGCAGAGGTCGTTGAGCACCACCGCGAACTCCTCCGTCGCCTGGCGAAACTCCTGCACGTCTTCCGCGTGGCCCCAGGCCGGCGGGCGGCTGAGCAGGCGAAACAGCGCGGCAGGCTCCGGCGCCAGCAGACGCTGCAGCCGGACGAGCACCCGGCGCAGCGAGCCCAGATCGGCGCGATTGCTCTCGATGCGTTGCTGCAACAGGCGGTCTTCGACCGTATCGACCCGGCGGCTCGTCTCGCGCACGATGCGCTCGAGCACGTCGGCCTGGTCGCGCAGCAGGTGCACCAGCAGCGCAAGCGGCGAGCGGAAGGCGTCGCCGCGCTTGACCGACGCGCGTAGCTTGTCGATCGAGCGCAATGGCTTTACGCGTCCGGTCACCAGCAGTCGTGCGTTGGCCGCCACACGTAGCGTTGAAATTTCGGATTGCGCGATATCGAACGCGAAGATCACGTCGTTGATGACGGCCAGCAGCCAGTCGTCGGAATGTTCGATGCGCGTGGAGCGCGACCCCTCGCTCAGGCTGTCGTAGAACTCGCCGGGGATCGACAGGTGCTGTTGCAGCCACTTCTCGCATGCCGCATGCGCGAAGTTGAAATGCAGCCATAGAAATCCCTGCGCACGCTCGCCCTGCGCCAGCCACGCCAGCGCGTCGTCCGAATCGATCGGCTCCGGCGACGCGCCATCGACGAAGCGGTAGCCATAGATCAGGCCGGCCTGATCGCAGCCGTAAGCGTTGTGAATCAGGTCAGCGAACATGCGCGCGGTGTCTGAACGAGCGAGAGGAATCACGGGTGCCGCACCGCATGGCGGTGGGAGGGGCCATCATGACAATGTCATATTTCGCTTTCGTGACAACGCTTTCACCGGCGCCGCCGCGCAACGAGACTCTGGCACCCCATACGTCGCGCAGTTGCGCAATTGCCGGCTTCGCCGGCGCCACGCGTTCGTCAACGCCATGCGGTTGTCATAAAATCGTCGCATACTCGACGCAGCCTCACGAACGCGCCGAACGCGGCCCTCCGCCCGGCGCCACGGCGCAGGCCGTCTGCCCGTCGCCCCCCCCCCGGACTTTACGGGTGCCCTTCGTCTTTCCGGCTCGCAAGAGATCGCCGCCATGACCAAATTCGATTCCGACGCCGCCCATACGCCCGACGACAGGCTCGCGCGCCGTCTGCAGGACGACCTGATCGACAGCTACGACGAAGAGATCGAGATGGAGATCGATGATCTTCGCCTGCCCGGCCTGAACGACCTGACCGATGCCGCGCGAGACGATCGTCTGCACTATTTCCGCGATCTGTTCCGGCTGCAGGGCGAGCTCGTCAAGCTCCAGGACTGGGTGATCCGCAGCCGTCACCGCCTCGTCGTGATCTTCGAGGGCCGCGACGCGGCCGGCAAGGGCGGTGCGATCAAACGCATCACCCAGCGCCTGAATCCGCGTGTATGCCGCGTGGCCGCCCTGCCTGCGCCCAACGACCGGGAGCGCACGCAGTGGTACTTTCAGCGCTATGTGCAGCATCTGCCCGCAGCGGGCGAGATCGTGCTGTTCGACCGCAGCTGGTACAACCGCGCGGGCGTGGAGCACGTGATGGGATTCTGCACCCAGGACGAATACGAGGAGTTCTTCCGCTCGGTGCCCGAGTTCGAAAAGATGCTGGTGCGCAGCGGCATCCAGATCGTCAAGTACTGGTTCTCGATTTCCGATGAAGAGCAGGAAGCGCGCTTCATGGCGCGGATTCAGGACCCGCTCAAGCAATGGAAGCTCAGCCCGATGGATCTCGAAAGCCGTACGCGCTGGGAGAAATACACCGTGGCCAAGGAAGTCATGCTCGAACGCACCCATATTCCCGAAGCGCCCTGGTGGGTCGTGCAGGCCGACGACAAGAAGCGCGCCCGGCTGAACTGCATTCACCACCTGCTCGCGCAGGTGCCTTATCACGACGTCGAGCGCTCGCCGGTGGTGCTGCCCGAGCGCGCGCGCAGCGACGACTACATGCGTCACCCCGTTCCGCCCGAGATGATCGTGCCGGAAATCTATTGACATCGGGCGGCGACGGGGCGACGCCGCCCCTGCGGCGTCACGCCATCGATCCGGCGGCCCGAGCGCCTGCCGCGTCCTGTCCCCGGCATACCGGGCGTCCGGAGAGCCCCGGCAGGATCGGCAGGCACAGCGTCACCCGCAAGCCACCGCCTGGCGACCTGTCCAGCCGAACACTCCCCCCGAGCCCCTCCACCAGACGGCCGACGAGCGCCAGACCGAGTCCGCAGTGCCCCTCGCCGCCGCGCGACGCGTCGAGCCGTACGAACGGGCGCATCGCCAGCGCCACCTGATCCTCGGCGATCCCCGCGCCGCAATCGCTCACTTCGATGTACCCCGCCGCGCCGTCGCACCACGTTGCGAGCCGCACCGGCGGCTCGCCATGCTCCAGCGCATTGTCCACGAGGTTCGACATCACCCGATCGAGCAGCGTGCGCGGAAGCTGAAACGCTTCGCCCGCGCGCAGGTGACAAACGAACAGCGAACCGTCTTCGTTCGGCGCGTCGGCCGCCGGCGCATTCGAGGCACATGACGCCTCCGATCCCGGCACGGTGACCGGGATGGATGGCACGGGAGCGGCAGGGCAGGCGCCCGGTGTCGACGGGGCTTGCGTGTCTTCATCCGCCGGAAATTGCTCGCGCAGGAACGCGTCGACGCTTACGAGCGGGCTCGTGTCCGCCTCATCGCGGGCGTACGCGAGGAACTGCTGCACGATGTGATCGATGGACTTGATGTCGCGCACGAAGCCTTCGCGCGAGCCTTCGTTGTCGATCAGGTCCGCGCGCAGACGCAGTCGCGTGAGCGGCGACTTGAGGTCGTGCGCAATGCCGGCGAGCATGATCGCCTGATTGTCCTCGGCCTCGGCCAGGCGCTTGGCCATGTCGTTGAACGCGTGCGATAGGTCGCGCAGTTCGTGCGGTCCTTGCTCCGGCAGCAGCGCCGGGCGGCGCCCGCGGGCGATTACACGGGCGGCCTGCGCCACGCGGGCGATGGGCCGCTGCATTTGCCAGGCGACGAGCAGCGCGAGCAGCACGGCACCGATCAGAATGCCGACCGTCTCTCGCACGAACGGCGGCATGGGCGGCAGATCGAGGCCGATGACGATCCATTCCGTGTGTTCGGGCAGCAGCACCCACAGATTGCCGCGCTTGCGCTCGTTGACCAGATGCAACTGCGTGCCCGGCGGCAGACGCGAGAGCAATTCATGCCGCAGCCGCGACGCACGCGCGTCGTCGGCTTCGGCGGCAAACGCCGGCGCGTCGGCCAATGGCACACGGCGCAAGCCGTGCGGCGGCGCGAGACTGCCCGGATCGACGGCGCTTTGATCCACGCTCCGAATGGCCACGAGCAGTCCGCGCGCAAAGCCGTCGACCTGCTGGCGAGGGCGCTGGTAGAACACCAACGCGCTCCACACCAAATGCATCACCAGCAAGACGGCAATGCCCAGCCATGCCATGCGCGCAAACAACGAGTCGCGCAGCAACCGGCGCCAATTCACGCCGTCGACTCCCGCCAGCCGCGCACGGCGCCACGGTTCGCCGCAGCGGGCGCAAGCGGCATGCCGCCGGCATCGGCATCGAGATCGTCGGCGCCGCCGACACCGCCCGTCCCTTCCGCGCCTCCGGAGCGTTCGCCCGTCTCGGACGCGGCGTCCTCGGACAATTCACCGCCCGGTACGAACACGTACCCCTTGCCGCGAATCGTCTGGATGTAGCGCGGCTCGGACGGGTCGGCCTCGATGAGACGCCGCAGGCGCCACACGGGCACGTCCAGGCTCCGGTCGCGAAAGGCAATGCCGTCGCCGTACAGCATGGCATGCAGTTTCACGCGCGGCAGCACCTGCATCGGATGCTGCGTGAACGCCTTGAGCATGGCGAATTCGGTGTCGCGCAGTGGCAGCCGCTCGCCCTCGCGCAGCAACGTGCGTAGCGAGTAATCGAGCTCGAACGGCCCGAAACGATACGGCGCGCGTGCGTCGGGCGCGCTCGCCGCCACGGGCCCGCGGCGGCGCAGCACGGCGTGAATTCGGGCGAGCAATTCGCGCGGATCGAACGGCTTGGCCAGATAGTCGTCGGCCCCCAGCTCGAGCCCGAGCGCCCGGTCGAGCGGCCCGCCGCGCGCGGACAGCATGATGACCGGGATGTCTTCGCCGGCGGCTCTCAGGTCCTGAAGCGCGCGCAGGCCGTCGCGCTCCGGCATCATGATGTCGAGCAGAATCACCGACGGGCGCTCGAGTTCGAGGCGGCGCAGCAACGACGCCCCGTCGTGCAGCACCGAGACCTGCATGCCATTGGCATGCAGCAATTCGCGCAGCAGGTCGCGCACGACGGGATCGTCGTCGACCAGAAGGACATGCAGACTCATGAATCTCTCTCGGTAATTGAAATGGGGCACGGCCGGCATACTGGAGAGCGCCTTCAGCGCACTCGAAAATCGATCCGGCGACGACGAGGCGCGCCGCCTGCGGACGCTCGACGCCGATCCCTGCCCCGGCAAACGCCAGGCCCGATGCGGTGCTACCCCCGGCGCGCCGATCCCAGTGGACATGATTCGTGCTCTCCTCGATGTCGAGAGGCACCGAAGTTTGCACGTCCGCCCGTTCCGGCGTTGGCCGAAGCATCTTATAGAATGACGCTCAATCCTTATGTAAGAAAGGATTGGAAAGGCGCCTCCGGACCGCGACGAAAACGCCGCAGTCGCGAAAAGCCAGAAATTTGGAAAATAAGCCGACGTTGCGCGGCATAGCATGCAATTATAGCTTTCCGGCCGTACCCGCGCCGACACCACGGCGCGGTCCGCACCGCCCGAGACGGGCATCGGAGGCAGCATGTGCCGAGCCATCTTCACGTTGTGCAGCCGCGCCGCCATGTGCGCTGCGCTCGCCAGCCTTGCACTCGCCCACGCGCAGGCCGCGCCGGACGCCTTGCCCGGCGCGTCCGTGGGCCCCGGCGCGCAAGGCGAGCTGCGCAATTTCGGCCACGATCCGTTCCTTCACATTTCATCGGCCATCGCCGACTGCCCAACCCCGCTGGGGCCTGCCATGCGCGAGTCGGACTGGCTTGCCGAGGCGCATCACCGCATCGAGAAAGGCAACCACTGCTGGCTGGAGGGGCGATGCCGCCTGTCAAACAGCTATCGATACGACGCCGAGATCGCCGAGTCAGCCCAGCGCCGACTCTCGAGCCTGGCCGCCGCGTTGCCGTGGGCGTCGAAAACATCGCTCTGGCTCACCTTCCAGCGCCGCATCGTCGTCGTGCAGGGCTGCGTCGCGCCAGGCTTTCCCATGGCCAAGTTCATCAAGGCGCTCGCAGAGACGGCCGACGTCGAAGCGGTCGTCGATCAGACCGTCGTACGCCGCCCCGGCGCGCCGCTCCCGCGCCTGACCTATCCGACGCCGGCGCACCCGGAACTGCCGGAAGGCGCGCGCGCGCTGCCGTAATCGGGCGGTTCAACGCTGATCACAAAGTCTCAACAACTGGAATCGGCTTGCACCGCCCCATTGATTAGGATCGCCAACAGGTCCGCGCCGCGCGCAAGCCATTAACGTGCTCCCGAGCCGTGACGCCTTTCACGACGCCCGGCGAGAGCGACCTGCGCGAGGCCACGACGGGACTCGCACCGTTGCGGCCGATCGTCACCCCCCCGTTCAGGCGCTATCACCGGGTGGCACGGACGGGGCCGGGGACGCCGAGGGGACGGAAAGGGTTGGATGGCGCAGAGGCGCAAGCGTGGCCAGCAGCGCCGCCACGTCCGGATATGCCAGCCGGTAGCCCAACTCGCGTTTGAGGCGCGTATTGTCGAGCCGACGCGATTCCGACATGAACGACAGCAGGGTCGGCTCCAGCACACGTTGGGCTTCGTCGCGCGACACGCGCGGGGCCCGCGGTAGCCCGAGTGCATCGGCCACCCGATCGAAGTACTCGCCCATGCGCCACTCGGTGTCGTCGCTCGCATGAATCACGCGTTGCGTCTTGCCCCGCCACATCGCGCGAATCAGGATCGCGGCGAGATCGTCCGCATGAATGTGATTGGTGAAGACGTCGTCGGCCGGCAGCAATGCCGGCGTGCCGCGTTGCAGACGCCCCACGGGCAGACGGTCGGCCGCGTAGATGCCGGGAATGCGTACGAGCGTCGTGCGCCACGGGGTGCGCGCGTGCACCGGTCCACGCCAGCCCGCGCGCGCGCCGCCGGCAGTCGGGCTCAAGGCGCGCGCGGGTCCGGCTGCCAGGGTGCGCCGCGTGTTCCGGGCGTGCGATGCCGGACGACCCAGCATGCGCACGGTGCGCTCCGCGTCGACGCGCCGCTGCCCGCGCGGCGAGCGCGGCGACGGCGTGCGTGTCTCGTTCACCCGCGCGCCGCCACAGTCGCCGTACACCCCGCTGGTGCTCGCGTAGACCAATATCCGGCGCGGTTGTCGTGGCATGGCCCGATGCCCCTCGTCGGGTACAATGACGGGCTTCGGCGCTCGGGTCAGCGCGGCGCGCAAGCGGCGGGTGCGAAGGTCCAGCCGGCCGCTGCCGGCCACCCCGGCGGGCGGCGCCAGATGCAACACCCGAGGCGCCAGGCGGCCGATGCGATGCAGACTCGCGGCATCGTCCAGATTCGCGACGACGGGCACGGCGCCGGCCGCGCGCAAGGCCGCGTGGCGCGCATCGCTGGAAGTCACCGCGAAGACGCGAAAGCGCTTGACGAGGGCGGGCAGTGCACGCATGCCGACGTCGCCGCAGCCCACCACGAGCAGGCGCGGACGACCGAAGAGTTTCGACGAATTTTTCATTTTTCGGATTGTAGTATGGCTTACAACGTTACCCTCGTGCCGAGCGGGCGCGAGTTCCAGGTCGAAGACGGCGAGGCCGTGCTTTCCGCGGCGCTGCGCCAGGGCATCGGGCTGCCTTATGGCTGCAAGAACGGCGGTTGCGGGTCGTGCAAGGCCAAGCTCGTCGAGGGCGCCGCCGAGCATGGTGCGCACTCGAGTTCCGCATTGTCGAAGGACGAGGAAACGCGCGGCTTCGCGCTGCTGTGCTGCGCGCACGCCAAGAGCGATCTGATCGTGGAATCGCGCGAGGTCAAGGGCATCGGCGACATTCCGGTCAAGCGGCTGCCGTGCCGGGTGAACGCGCTGGAGCGTCGCGCAGACGATGTGATGGTCATGCGCCTGCAACTGCCCGCCAACGAGCGGTTCCAGTACCTTGCCGGCCAGTACATCGAATTCATCCTGAAGGACGGCAGGCGCCGCAGCTACTCGATGGCCACCGCCCCCCATGAGGAAGGCTTCATGGAGCTGCACCTGCGTCACATGCCCGGCGGCGTGTTCACGGACCACGTGTTCGGCCACATGAAGGTGCGCGAGATCCTGCGCTTCGAAGGCCCGCTCGGCACGTTCTTCCTGCGCGAGGACTCGGACAAGCCGATCGTGCTGCTGGCCTCGGGCACCGGCTTCGCGCCGATCAAGGCCATCGTCGAGCACGCCGTTCACAAGGGGCTCACGCGGCCGATGACGCTCTACTGGGGCGCGCGTCAGTTGAAAGACATCTACATGCGTGACCTCGCCGAGCAGTGGGCGCGAGAGATCCCTGGCTTCAAGTTCGTGCCCGTGCTCTCCGAGGCCGCGCCGGAAGACCAGTGGCAAGGCCGCACGGGCTTCGTGCACCGCGCCGTGGCCGAAGACCTGCCCGATATGTCGGGCTACGAGGTATACGCCTGTGGCGCGCCGGTGATGGTCGAGTCCGCACGCCGCGACTTCGTCGCCCACCACCGGCTGCCGGAAGACGCCTTCTTCGCCGACGCCTTCACCACCGAGGCCGACAATCCGGGCGGTGGTCAGTGACACGCGGCGCCACATCGCGCCGGCCCGCAGATGCACGCACGCCACAGTGCGTGCATACCCTTTGACAAGCGCCGCTTGAGCGCTTTATGCTTGCCAACATGAACCTGACCGCCATCGCCTCGATCCGACGTCGCCGTACGCTGCCCCAACCGGGATGCCGCGCGGCACGCTATCGACTGCGATAACACGCAAGTTCTCAAGCACAGCGAAGCCACGGGCAACCCCCGTGGCTTTTTTTATTTCCTCGTCTCTTCCACCTTGCCCTTCGGAGACCGTCATGTCGCTTGCCCAAACGTCCGCCACCCCCGCACCCGCCGCATCAAAATCGGCGCGCAGCGCGAAGTTCTCCGAATTCGCCACCGGTGCGCTGCTCCCCATCACGACGCGTCCCGATCTCGTGTTCACGCACGGCAAGGGCGGCTGGCTTTACGATCACGAAGGCAAGCGATACCTGGATTTCATCCAGGGCTGGGCCGTGAACAGCCTCGGCCACTGTCATCCGGTGATGCGCGATGCGCTCGCCACGCAAGGCTCGCTGCTGCTCAACCCAAGCCCGGCGTACTACAACGTGCCGATGATCGAACTGGCCGATCTGCTCGCACGGCTCTCCGGACTCGGCAAGGTCTTCTTCGCCAACAGCGGCGCCGAGGCAAACGAGAGCGCCATCAAGCTCGCGCGCAAGTGGGGGCAGTTGCACCCGAACGCGGCAGGCGGTGCGCGCTACGAGATCATCACGTTCAAGAACGCATTTCATGGCCGCACGCTGGCCACCATGTCGGCCAGCGGCAAGCCCGGCTGGGACACGATCTTCGCGCCCCAGGTGCCGGGCTTCCCGAAGGCGGAGCTCAACGATATCGCCTCGGTCGAAGCCCTCATCGGCCCCGACACCGTTGCCGTGATGCTCGAACCCATTCAGGGTGAAGCAGGCGTGGTGCCGGCGACCGACACGTTCATGAAGGCGCTGCGCGAACTCACCAAGGCGCGCGGCCTGTTGTTGATCGTGGACGAAGTCCAGACCGGATGCGGACGCACGGGCACGATGTTCGCGCATCAGCAGGCCGGCGTGGTGCCCGACATCATGACGCTCGGCAAGGGCATCGGCGGCGGCGTGCCGCTCGCCGCCATGCTGTGCGGCGACGCGTTCGCGGTGTTCCAGCCCGGCGACCAGGGCGGGACTTACAACGGCAACCCGCTCATGTGCGCCGTCGGCCTCGCGGTCATGCGCACCCTCGCCGCACCGGGCTTTCTCGAATTCGTGCGGGCGCAGGCGGACTATCTGAGCGCCGGCCTGCAACATCTGTCCTCGCGCTACGGCGGCCAGGGCGAGCGCGGCGCGGGTTTGCTGCGCGCGCTGATGCTCGGTCGCGACATCGGTCCGCAGTTGGTCGAGGCCGCGCGCGACATGGCCCCGGATGGCCTGCTGCTGAACTCGCCGCGTCCCGGGCTGCTGCGTTTCATGCCCGCGCTGAACGTAAGTCGGGACGAGATCGATCAGATGCTCTCGATGCTCGATTCGCTGCTCGCGAGGCACGGCTGACCCCAGGCCGTCGGCGCCGGCGCCCCGGGAATGCCCCGGGGCAATGCCGCACACGGCGCCCCAAAGACATCCACGGAGACCCCTTCCATGAACGACCTCAGCCACGGGCACCCGACCCCACCGGCCGACGCCATCGTCGAGATCTCGTCCGATCCGGCACGGCTCGACATCGCCTACATTCATTACGCGCTCTCGACACAAACGCACTGGGCCAGGGACATTCCCAGGGACACGCTCATGCGCGCTGTCGCGAATTCGCTGTGTTTCGGCGCGTACGCCACACACGTCGAAGGCGGGCCGTCGCGTCAGGTCGGCTTCGCGCGCGTGATTACCGACCGTGCCACCTTTGCCTACCTTGCCGATGTGTTCGTCGATCCGTCGATGCGCGGCCTGGGCATCGGCAAGCGCCTTTGCGAAAATGTGCTGGCGCATCCCGCGCTGCAGCGCCTGCGTCGGTTTCTGCTTGCCACGACCGATGCCGCGGGTCTCTATGCCCGTTATGGCTTCGAACCGCTCGGTCCGGTCAACAAGATGATGCAGATCCACCGCCCCGATATCTACACCGGCCCACAGGAAGCGCCATGATCGCCACGCCCGCCGAGATTCATATCCGCGCGTTCGACAACGCCGACACCGACGCGGTGCTGGCGCTGTGGCGCGACGCGTTCCCGGAATACAACGCCCCGGACAAGCCGCATCGCGAACCGCGTCGCTCGATCGCCAACAAGGTGGCGATGCGCGACGGTCTGTTCTTCGTTGCCGTGCGCGATCGCAAGATCGCCGGCACGGTGATGGCCGGCTACGACGGGCATCGCGGCTGGGTGTATTCGCTGGCCGTCGCGCGCGCGCTGCGCCGCCGCGGCGTGGCAAGCGCCCTGCTGCGCCACGCGGAAGCCGCGCTGGCCGAGCGTGGTTGCCTCAAGCTCAATCTGCAAGTGCTCACCCAATCGCGCGAAGCCCTGGCGTTCTACACGGCACATGGCTACGCGGCCGACGACGTGGTGAGCCTCGGCAAGCGCCTGCCGCTCATGTCGCCCGCGAACGTTTGGCTATCGCACTGACACAGCGGAACGGCGCGCACACGCAAAAAAACAAGGGCGCCGAAGTTGCCTTCGGCGCCCTTGTCTCGTCGCGATGCGATCACGTCGGCGCTTGCCGACGGATCGCCGCCGACTCACTCGCCCAGGTAGGCGGCACGCACCTTCGGATCGTCGAGCATGTCCTTCGCGTCGCCGGTCATGGTGACGAGCCCGCTGTCCATCACGTAGCCGCGGTGGGCGGCCTGCAGCGCCAGACGCGCGTTCTGCTCCACGAGCAGCACCGTCACGCCCTCCGCCGACACCGTGCGCACCACCTCGAAGATCTTCTCGACCATGATCGGCGAGAGCCCCATCGACGGCTCGTCGAGCAGTAACAGCTTGGGCTGGCTCATGAGTGCACGCGCCATGGCGAGCATCTGCTGCTCACCGCCCGAGAGCGTGCCGGCGAGCTGGTCCTTGCGCTCCTTCAGACGCGGGAAGATGCCGAACATCTTGTCGACGTCCTGCTTGATGCCCGCGTTGTCGTTGCGCAGATAGGCGCCCATCTGCATGTTCTCGAGAATGGTCATGCGCGTGAAGATGCCGCGACCTTCCGGCACCATCGCCAAGCCTTGCTTGAGCAGATCGAACGCCTTCACGCCGCGAATCGACTTGCCCAGGTACTCGATGTCGCCATCGGCCCACGGCAGCAGCCCCGTGATCGCCTTCATCGTGGTCGTCTTGCCGGCGCCGTTCGCGCCGATGAGCGTCACCAGTTCACCGGGCTGGATGCTCAGGTCGATGCCCTTGACCGCCTTGATCCCGCCGTACGCGACTTTCAGGCCCTTGATCGTCAACATTGCGCTCATCAATGGCCTCCCGAACCCAGATACGCTTCAATCACCGCCGGATTTTTCTGCACATCCTGCGGCAAACCTTCGGCAATCACCTTGCCGTAATCGAGCACCGTCATGCGATTGCACAACCCCATCACCAGCTTCACGTCGTGCTCGATGAGCAGAATCGTCTTGCCGTCGCTGCGGATCTTGTCGAGCAGGCCGCGCAACTCGACCTTCTCGGTCGCGTTCATGCCCGCGGCCGGCTCGTCGAGCGCGAGCAGCTTCGGATCGG
The DNA here is from genome assembly GCF_902459575.1 of Pandoraea morbifera. Taxonomy (NCBI): domain Bacteria; kingdom Pseudomonadati; phylum Pseudomonadota; class Betaproteobacteria; order Burkholderiales; family Burkholderiaceae; genus Pandoraea; species Pandoraea morbifera. The sequence goes on along the minus strand of NZ_CABPSD010000009.1, from coordinate 134,207 downwards.
TCGCCAGCGCACGCGCGATCTCCAGACGGCGCTGGTGGCCATACGAGAGGTTCGCCGCCGTGTAGTTGGCATACTTCGCCACGCCCACGTATTCGAGCAGCTCCATCGCACGATCGCGAATGGCGCGCTCTTCGGCCTTCGCCCCCGGATGGCGAAGAATGGCGCCGATCACGCCCATCTTCGTGCGCACGTGGCGACCGACCATGACGTTCTCGATCACGGTCATGCCACCGAACAGGCGAATGTTCTGAAACGTGCGGGCAATGCCCGCGCGCGCCACTTCGTGCACGGCAGTCGGTTTGTAGGACGTGCCGTCGAGACGGAATTCGCCCGAGTCGGGGGTGTAGAGACCGGTGATCACGTTGAAGAACGTGGTCTTGCCGGCGCCGTTCGGGCCGATCAGCCCGTAAATCTGCCCCGGCCGGATCTCCAGGCCCACATCGGTGAGGGCCTGCAGACCGCCGAAGCGCTTGTTCACGCCCTTGACGGACAGAAGAATTTGTTCGCTCATAGTCAGATCGTCTCCCTCGACTTACAGTGTCCGCTCTTCCGGACGCGGCGACGGCCACAGGCCGGCCGGACGGTACAGCATGATCAGAATCATGGCCAGACCGTACAGCAACTGCCGGATCACTTCGGGATCGACGATGACGCTACCGAACAACTGCGTCTGCAACGGGCCCATGGTCGAGCGCAGCACCTCGGGGAACGCCGAGAGCAGCACACCGCCCAGGATCACGCCCGGAATGTGGCCCATGCCGCCGAGCACCACCATCGAGAGCACGATGATCGACTCCCAGAAAGTGAACGACTCGGGCGAGACGAAGCCCTGGAACGCCGAGAACATGCCGCCGGCAACACCGCCGAACGACGCGCCCATGGCGAATGCGAGCAACTTGATGTTGCGCGTGTTGATGCCCATCGCCTTGGCGGCGATTTCGTCTTCACGAATCGCGACCCAGGCGCGTCCGATGCGCGAATGCTGCAAGCGCACGCAGACGAACGCGATGAGCAGCGCAAGGAACACGAACAGGTAGTAGTACATGTACACCGAGCTGACCTGGAACCCGAAGACGCTATGCGCCTTCGAGAAATCGAAGCCGAACAGCGATGCGGGCTGGATGCCGGTGATCCCCTTCGGGCCATTGGTGATGTTCACCGGCCGGTCGAGGTTGTTCATGAAGATGCGGATGATCTCGCCGAAGCCCAGCGTCACGATGGCCAGATAGTCGCCGCGCAGGCGCAGCGTCGGCGCACCGAGCAGGATGCCGAATATCGCCGCGACCGCCGCCCCGATCGGAATCGTGAACCACACCGGCACATGCAGTCCGTTCGGGAACAGATGCGCGATCCATTCGAACTGCGTGGTGAGGTGCGGCGAACTGAGGAATGCCGTGACGTACGCGCCCACCGCATAGAACGCGATGTAACCCAGATCGAGCAGGCCGGCGAAGCCCACCACGATATTCAGGCCCAGCGCGAGCATGATGTAGAGCAGCGCGAAATCGAGCACGCGCACCCAGTAGTTGCCGCCGGCATAGCCGACGAGCACAGGCGCGAAGATCGCGGCGATCAGGAAGAACGCCAGGCCACGATAGGCCTTGCGCGTGGCGGCCGCCGCAGAAATCTGCGTGGTGCCGCCGTTGGAGGTTTGCACGGGTTGATTCATGGTATCGATCCTCCCCGCTCAAGCACGATCGGCCACGCGTTCGCCGAGCAGACCGCTCGGACGGAACACCAGCACCACGATCAGCACGACGAAAGCGAACACGTCCTGGTAGTTGCTGCCGAAGACGCCACCGGTCAGATCGCCGATGTAGCCGGCGCCCAACGCTTCGATGAGGCCGAGCAGCACGCCGCCGACCATGGCGCCCTGCAGGTTGCCGATGCCGCCGAGCACTGCCGCCGTGAACGCCTTCATGCCGGGAATGAAGCCCATGTAGAAGTGGACGTTGCCGTAGTTCGACGCCATCATCACGCCCGCGAGCGCCGCGAGGCCGCCACCGAGCGCGAAGGTCGCCGAGATCACGAAGTTGGGGTTCACGCCCATCAGGCCCGCGACGTTGCGGTTTTCCGCCGTCGCACGCATGGCGCGGCCGAGCTTGGTGCGGTTCACGAGTTGCGTGAGACCGAACATGACGAGGAAGGCGACCACGACGATCACGATGCCCGTGCCATTGGTCACGGCACCCGCATGCTCGCCGCGTTGCGGGATCACGGTCATGGCGTCGGTGGGCAGCAACTGCGGGAACGAGAGGGGGTTGCGCGACCAGATCAGCATGGCGATCGTCTGCAGGAGCAGCGACACGCCGATGGCCGTGATCAGCGGCGCGAGACGCGGCGCGTTGCGCAACGGCCGGTAGGCCACGCGCTCGATCACGAAGTTGGTCAAGGCACAGACCGGCATGCACACGAGTGTGGCAATGGCCAGCATGAGCGCCGGGTTCATGTCCGGCGCGATCTTCAGCAACAGGTTGATGGTGGACAGCGCGACCATCGCGCCGATCATCATCACGTCGGCGTGGGCAAAGTTGATGATGCCCAGAATGCCATAGACCATCGTATAGCCCAGTGCAATGATCGCGTAGACGCTGCCAAGCACGAGGCCGTTCAAGATTTGTTGGATAAAGATATCCATGAAGCTAACTCCTTGTCCCGAAAACGGGCTCTCGACACGCTTGCCCGATAGGGCGCGCGAGGGGGTCGAGAGAACTGCGGGTAATGAGGCGTAATCCTGTGTCAGGAAAGGGGCCGTGCCCGTCATGCAGGCACGGCATCGTTCCGCAGATGAAGAAACGGCACCGAACGGGTAGGCAACGGTGCCGTCTCATGGCGCAAGCGCCCGGGAGTTACATCTTCACCACGTCGAGCACGCTCTTCTTCTTGTCCTTGTAGTTGTAGAGCGTGATCACCGGCTCCTTCATGTCGCCCTTGCTGTCGAAGGCGATGTGGCCAATGACACCCTTGTAGTCCGTGGCCGGCATGGCGGCCAGGATCTTCGCCGGGTCGGCCGAGTTGGCGCGCTTCATGGCGTCGATGATCACGTTGACGGCGTCGTACGTGAACGGGGCGTAGATCTGGATCGGCTGGTTGAAGCGGGCTTCATAGCGCTTGGAGAAGTCCGCGCCGTTTTCCATCTTCGACAGCGCCATGCCCGCTTCCGAGCAGACGATGTTGTCGATGGCGTCGCCGGCCAGCTCGGCCACCTTGTCGGTACACACGCCGTCGCCGGCGAGCACCTTGGCGCCGATGCCCAGTTCCTTCGACTGCTTGGCGAACGGGCCGCCGGTCGCGTCCATGCCGCCGTACATGATGATGTCCGGACGCTCACCCTTGATCTTCGTCAGAATCGCGCGGAAGTCCGTGGCCTTGTCGTTGGTCGCGTCGTGCGAGAGGACCTTCATGCCGTTGGCCTTGGCGGTCTTCTCGAACTCGTCGGCCAGCCCCTTGCCGTAGGCCGTCGCGTCGTCGACGATGGCGACCGACTTGGCGTTGAGCGACTTGGTGGCGTAGTTGGCCAGCGCCGGACCTTGCTGGGCATCGGTGGCGACCACACGGTAGGTCGTCTTGAAGCCCTGCTGCGTGTAGGCCGGGTTGGTGGCCGACGGGGAGATCTGCACGATGCCCGCATCGCTGTAAATCTTCGAAGCCGGAATCGTCGTGCCGGAGTTCAGGTGGCCCACCACGGCGACGACCTTCTCGTCGACGAGCTTCTGGGCAACCTGCGTGGCGGTCTTCGGATCGGCGGCGTCGTCTTCAGCCACCAGTTCCAGCTTGACCGGCTTGCCGTCGATCGTCAGGCCGGCCTTGTTGGCCTCTTCGATGGCCAGGCGTGCACCATTTTCGTTATCTTTGCCCAGGTGAGCAATCTGGCCCGTCAGCGGTGCAACGTGGCCAATTTTGACTACAACCGCATCGCCGCCCCCGCTGGCGGCAGTCGTCGCGGCGGGTGCAGAAGCGGCACCCGAATCGGCCTGCTTTTCTTCCTTCTGGCCGCAGGCCGCCAACAGCGTCACTGCGGCGACTACGGGCAGTACCTTCGCGAACTTGAGGTGCATGTGATTATCTCCTGATTGTCGGCGTATATTGATTAACGCCAATGACGCCAATTCGACGTTTCGTATGCGAAACGCGCGCATTGTAACTCCATTCTTTGCGGCTGCGATGCTCGCCGCCACAGGGTTTTCCATAATCGGTGACTAAGGTTTTATACCAACTTGTACAACCCTATTTTTTCAAAAGTGCAACCCCGGAATTGTGAAAGGTTTTACATACCCGGTCGCACTGCCCCGGGTGGCTTCGTGGTGCAACCAATGCACCATATATGGGCTTGAGCAGCCCGCCAATTTAATAAGCAATTAGCGTGCCCAACCGGGTTAGAGCATTCATTCTAATTAAGGGAATATATAAATAATTAGATTCCGGAAAACCGGAATTCATCAATGCGCCGCAATTCTTTATGTGTTGAATTAAAACTGACGCCATTCGGTTTTGGCTGATGATACGTCAGAAGCCAATAAATACGTCGTGCGGATTATTTGCAAATGGAGCGCCGGGAACGCGAAGATTCCGCAAGGGGATTCATCCCGGGAAGGAGGGATTCGCCGAATGCGAGTCGGGTAAGGCATGACCCACTGCAACGCTTTGCTGCGGGCGCAAAAAAACCGGGGCACGCAACGTGTCACCCGGTTCGGGGAGCTCCGGCGGCTGGCGCCCTGAGCGGTTCTGCGGATCGGGCGCGCGGCCCGCGTGTCGCGGGACCTCGTCGGCGTGCAAAGCCCGCTTGCTGTACGCCTCCTGCCCGGCGTCAGCCGGTCGTTACCGGCGTAAGCCCCTTGGGCAGCGGGAACGCGATGTTCTCCTCCACACCCTCGAGCACCTTGACCTGATTGACACCCAACTCGCGCAAGCGCGACACGATCGACTGCGCCAGCACTTCCGGCGCCGACGCGCCGGCGGTCACGCCGATACGACGCTTGCCGTCGAACCACGCGGCCTGCAACTGGTCGGGCGAATCCACCATATACGCCGGCACGCCCATTTTCTCGGCCACTTCACGCAACCGATTCGAGTTCGAGCTGTTCGGGCTGCCCACGACCACCACTACGTCGCACTGTGGCGCCATGAACTTCACCGCGTCCTGGCGGTTCTGCGTGGCGTAGCAGATGTCCTGCTTCTTCGGCTCGGTGATCGACGGAAAGCGTTGCTTGAGCGCGTTGATGACCTCGGCGGCATCGTCGACGGACAGCGTCGTCTGCGTCACATACGCCAGCTTGCTTTCGTCCGCGACCTCGAGCGACATCACGTCGTCGATCGTCTCGACGAGGAACATGCCCTCGCCCGACTGGCCCATTGTCCCCTCGACTTCCGGATGACCCTTGTGGCCGATCATGATGATCTCGAGCCCCTGGCTGCGCATCTTGGCGACTTCGACGTGCACCTTCGTGACAAGCGGGCACGTCGCATCGAAAATCCGCAGTCCGCGTGCTTCCGCTTCGGCCCGCACCGCCTGCGATACGCCATGGGCGCTGAAGATCAGCGTGTTGCCCGGCGGAACGTCCGTGAGTTCTTCCACGAAGATCGCGCCCTTCTTGCGCAGATTCTCGACGACGTACGCGTTGTGCACGATTTCGTGACGCACGTAAATCGGCGCGCCATACATGGCGAGGGCGCGCTCGACGATCTCGATCGCGCGGTCGACGCCGGCGCAAAAGCCACGCGGCTGAGCCAACAGGATTTCCGCATCCGACAGCGTCGGTGCAACGACTTGGGTGGCGCTCATTTCGATTCCTACAGAATGCCGATAATCTGGACTTCGAACACGATCGGCTGGCCGGCCAGCGGATGGTTGAAGTCGAACAAGGCCCAGCCGTCGCCCAGTTCGCGGAGGATGCCCGCATAGCGGCCACCGCTCGGCGCGTTGAACTCGACCAGATCGCCCACGCTGTACTCCTCGCCGAAATTGCTGTTTTCCTGCAACGTCTTCATCGAGACGCGTTGCAGCAGTTCCGGGTTGCGCGGACCGAAGGCCTGCTCGGGCGCCAGCTCGATGCTGCGCCGCTCCCCCACCTTCAATCCCAGCAACGCTTGCTCCAGTGTCGGCGCCATCTGACCGCCGCCGAGCTGCAGCGTGGCCGGTGTGCCGTCGAAAGTGTTGACAATGTCAGCGCCGTCCGGCGCGGCAATCCGATAGTGGAGCGTCAGATAGGAATCGTCTTGAACCACGGGGGGTGCGACAGAACTCATGGGGGTCTCAAAGCAAGGTCAAGCTATTATTGTAAATGACGACGCGTTGCGCGTCCGGCTCCCCATCAAAAGCTGCTCCGATTTTCGTCCGACGGTGCAGCGTCCCCATAACCGGCCGCCGCCCTGGTGACCGATGCGGCACCCGCGATCATGCGCGCGGCGTGACCGCCTGTGGAGTCGTCGTCATGTCCATTGCCCAATGGCCGCTCGCCGAGCGTCCCCGTGAAAAAATGCTGGCCCGAGGGCCTGGCGCCCTGTCCGACGCCGAGTTGCTTGCCATCCTGCTGCGCACCGGTTCGCAGGGACGCAATGCCGTCGACCTCGGACGCGAATTGCTCGCACGCAGCGGGTCCCTGGCGCGGCTGCTCGTCACGCCGTTCGAGACCCTGCGGCAGATTCCGGGCCTCGGTCAGGCGAAATCCCTGCAGTTCCAGGCGGCCGTCGAAGTGGCGCGACGCATGCTGGGCGAAGGCATGGCCTCAGGGAGTCTGCTCGAGTCTCCTGCAGCGGTCCGCGACTACCTGCGCCTCACGCTGCAAGACCCCTCCCGCGAACGTTTCGCCTGCCTGTTTCTCGACGCATCTCACCGGCTCGTGAGCACACGGGTCATGTTCGAAGGCACCCTCACGCAAACATGCGCCTACCCGCGCGAAATCGTGCGGGCCGCGCTGGAGGTGCATGCCGCTTCGGTCATCGTCGCCCACAACCACCCGTCGGGCGTGGCCATGCCGAGCGCGGCCGATCTCACGCTCACGCGGCAACTGGGCGAGGCCCTGGCCTTGCTGGAAATCCGGTTGCTCGACCATTTCATCGTGGCCGGCGACACCGTCTGCTCGCTCGCGGAGCATGGTGGATGGTGACGCGCTACAACACTTGCACGGAAATTTGGCAGTCGAGTCGCGTTCGGGCTGCGCTTGCGCTATAATCCGTCCCTTCCCCGAATCTCCGACAGACGTTTCCCGCCAGGGACTCGCATCCTACATCGACTAAAGCGATTGATTTGTCTGGGATTTTTGTGGTATCATCGCGGTCTGTCTTTTCGACTCACCATTTTTTTACACAGAATTCTGGGTTAGGAGTGCTTCATGGCACGCGTATGTCAAGTGACCGGGAAAGCGCCGATGGTCGGCAACAACGTTTCCCACGCCAACAACAAAACCAAGCGCCGTTTTCTCCCGAACTTGCAAAATCGCCGGTTCTGGGTTGAGAGCGAAAACCGTTGGGTGCGCCTTCGCATTTCGAATGCGGGCCTGCGCCTGATCGACAAGAACGGCATCGACTCCGTTCTGGCCGACCTGCGTTCGCGCAACGCCATCTAAGTTTTAGGAGCTCATCATGGCAAAAGGCGCTCGCGACAAGATCAAGCTGGAATCGACCGCAGGCACGGGTCATTTCTACACGACCACCAAGAACAAGCGTACCCATCCGGAAAAGATGGAAATCAGCAAGTTCGATCCGGTGGCTCGTAAGCACGTGCCCTACAAGGAAACCAAGATCAAATAAGATCAACAGGTTTTCTCGCAGCAGTTCGCTGCTGCGTTCGATACCCCGCCTCTGGCGGGGTTTTTCATTTGGACGTCCCGAAATTCGCAACGCTACGCTATGCGTAGTGGCACCGCGCACAATTTCCACGATGTGCGCATAGGGCGATGTGTCAAGCGCGTATTGACTCGCTATACTGGCTCATCTTTCACCCCGGGATCGCGCCACATGTGTCGCGCAGATCCCAGACACCGCGCGAATCATGAATTTCGATGTCGTCATCGTCGGCAGTGGACTTGCCGGCCAGTCCGTCGCCCTGCATCTGGCCGATACCTGCCGTGTGGCGCTGGTCGCCAAACGCCCCATGCCCGAGGGTGCAAGCGACTGGGCACAGGGCGGCATCGCCGCCGTCCTCGACTCGACCGACAGTGTCGACGAGCATGTGGCCGACACGCTGATCGCTGGCGCCGGCCTTTGCGACGAGGCCGCCACGCGCTGCATCGTCGAGCACAGCCGCGAAGCCATCGAATGGCTGATCGCGCAGGGCGTGCCGTTCACCCGCGACGACGCCGCCGAGTTGGGCTTTCATCTGACGCGTGAAGGCGGTCACAGCCACCGGCGCATCATTCACGCCGCCGATGCCACTGGCCACGCCGTGATCGCCACGCTCACCGAACGCGTGCGCCAGCACCCCAACATCACCCTCTTCGAGAATCACTTCGCCGTCGACCTGATCACGTCGGACCGCGCGCATAGCGCGCCGACTGCCGGTCGTCACTGCCAGGGCCTCTACGTTCAGGATCTCGCGACGGGCGAAGTCCACGCGATGACGGCTCGCCACACGGTGCTCGCCACGGGCGGCGCCGGCAAGGTCTACCTGTACACGACCAACCCCGACACGGCCACCGGCGACGGCATTGCGATGGCCTGGCGGGCCGGGTGCCGGATCGCGAACATGGAATTCATCCAATTCCATCCGACGTGCCTCTATCACCCGTACGCGAAGTCGTTCCTGATCACCGAGGCCGTGCGCGGCGAAGGCGGTCGTCTCGTCTTGCCGGACGGTACCCGCTTCATGCCGCAACATGATCCGCGCGCCGAACTGGCACCGCGCGACATCGTCGCCCGGGCCATCGACTTCGAGATGAAAAAGCACGGGCTGGACTGCGTGTATCTCGACATCAGTCACCAGAGCCCGGAATTCCTGCAGGAGCACTTCCCCACGATTCTGGCGCGCTGCGCCGAATTGGGCATCGACATCACGAAGCAACCCATTCCGGTCGTGCCGGCCGCGCATTACACGTGCGGCGGCATCGTCACCGACATGCACGGTCGCACCGACTTGCCGGGCCTCTACGCCGTGGGCGAAGCGACTTACACCGGCCTGCATGGCGCCAACCGTCTGGCGAGCAATTCGCTGCTGGAGTGTCTCGTGCTCGGCAAGGCGGCGGCGCAGGACATCGAGCGCTGCGGGACAACGGCGCCCGTGACCACCGATGTCCCCGCCTGGGACGAAAGCCGCGTCTCGGATGCGGACGAAGAAGTCGTGGTGGCGCACAACTGGGACGAGCTGCGGCGCATGATGTGGAACTACGTCGGCATCGTGCGAACGACGAAGCGCCTGGAACGCGCCCAACATCGTATTGCCCTGCTTCGCGAGGAAATCGCCGAGTATTACGCGAACTTCCGAGTCACGCGCGATCTGCTGGAGCTGCGCAATCTGGTCGACGTGGCGTCGCTCATCGTCGACAGCGCGCTATCGCGTCACGAGAGCCGCGGCCTGCATTTCTCGCGAGACTTCCCCGACACCCTGCCGAAGGCACTACCGACCGTGCTCTCCCCCGCGCTACCCCGTCGCGTGCGCTGACGCCACACTCGCCAAGGCCTGCAAATCCTCGCGTGCCGCGCGTCGCCCGCATTCGAGCGGGCAACAAAACGGCCACAGGTATACCTGTGGCCGCTTTTCACATGGGAACGGGAGGGCCGTCGGCACCGCCCCGGACGCGTTATCCGACCGTCTCAACGATGCGCATGGAGTAATCGGTCGCGCGAATGTCCTTGGTCAGACTGCCGACCGAGATACGATCGACGCCCGTCTCCGCAATCGCGCGCAGCGTTTCGAGATTGATGCCACCCGAGGCTTCGAGCACCGCACGCCCGTCGGACACTCTCGCCGCTTCCCGCATCATCTCCAACGTGAAATTGTCGAGCAGAATCGACTTCGCGCCGCACTCCAGCGCCGTCTCGAGTTCTTCGAGCGACTCAACCTCGATCTGCACGGGCGCGCCGTCCGCCAGACGATCGGCGTTGGCCAGCACCTGACGAATGCCGCCTGCGGCGGCAATGTGGTTTTCCTTGATGAGAATGCCGTCGTACAACGCCAGCCGCTGGTTCGCCCCGCCGCCCACAAGCACGGCAAACTTTTGCGCGAGGCGCAGCCCCGGCAACGTCTTGCGCGTATCGAGCACCCGCGCCTTCGTGCCTTCCACGATGTCCGCGTATCGGCGGACTGCCGTGGCCACCCCGGAGAGCATCTGAAGGAAGTTCATCGACGTGCGCTCGCCCGTGAGCAACGCGCGCGCCGGTCCGTGGATGTCGCACACCACCGAGTCCGGCGTCATGCGCTCGCCCTCGCGGTAATGCCATTGCACACGCACGGAGGCGTCGACGCCACGCATGCATTGCTCGAACCAGCGCACGCCGCACAGCACCGCCGACTCACGTACCACGATGCGCGCGTGCGCCATTTCTTCCGACGGCACGAGCAGGCCTGTCAGATCGCCCGCCCCGATGTCCTCGGCAAGCGCGTCGCGCACATTACGCGCGAGCGCCGTCTCGAGCGGTTCGCCGAAAGTCGCGAAATGCGGGGACAGCGCGGCTTCGGTATTTAGCGCTTTCGATGGTGTCATCATGCAGGGCCCACGCCGGAAAACAGCGCGCCGTCGCGCGCGAAATCGCCGCTTGCGCGCACGTTCTGCTTGCGCGCCTCGGCGAACTTCAACATACGGTCGATACAGGTGTGCGCGCGGCGGCCGATCTCCGGATCGACGTGAATCTCGTTTCGACCCGACGCCAGCACATCGGCCAGGTTCTGCAGGCTATTCATGGCCATCCACGGGCAGTGCGCGCAACTCTTGCACGTCGCGCTGTTGCCCGCCGTCGGCGCCTCGATAAAGTGCTTGCCCGGTGCCGCGGCACGCATCTTGTGCAAAATGCCGTTATCGGTGGCCACGATGAACTCGGTGGCCTCCATCGTCTGCGCGGCGGCGATCATCTGCGAGGTCGAGCCGACCACATCGGCCTGCGCCACCACCGCTGCGGGCGACTCCGGATGCACCAGCACCTTCGCATTCGGATATTCACGACGCAGCAATTCCAGCTCGGTGCCCTTGAACTCGTCGTGAACGAGACACGCCCCCTGCCACAACAGCATGTCGGCTCCCGTCTGCTTCTGGACATAGCTGCCCAGATGCCGATCCGGCGCCCACAGGATCTTCTTGCCCTGCGCGTGCAGGTGCGCCACGATTTCCAGCCCGATGGACGACGTGACCATCCAGTCGGCCCGCGCCTTTACCGCCGCACTCGTGTTCGCGTAGACAACGACCGTGCGATCGGGATGCGCGTCACAAAAAGCCGCGAACTCGTCGGCGGGGCACCCCAGATCCAGCGAGCAGGTCGCGTCGAGGTCCGGCATCAGAATGCGCTTTTCGGGGCTGAGAATCTTCGACGTCTCGCCCATGAACCGCACACCCGCCACGACCAGCGTGCTGGCCGAATGATGACGGCCGAAACGGGCCATCTCCAGCGAGTCGGCCACGCAGCCGCCGGTCTCTTCGGCGAGGTCCTGCAAATCGGCGTCGACATAGTAATGCGCCACCAGCACGGCGTTCTGCTCGACGAGCAAACGCTTGATTCTGGCCTTGAGCGCCGCGCGTTCCTCCTGCGACGGCGCCTCCGGGACACGCGCCCACGCATGGGCGACGCAAGTGGCGCCGCTCGGTGCGGGGCGCTCGAATTCTACGGATTTCAGTGAGGCGTTCATGTTCACTTGTCCCGTGGGGGGACCGGGAATGACAAAACCCCGCCGTGGCGGGGTTTCGATTATGCGTCAAAAACGAATTTCAGGCGCAAGTCCGTTCAGGCGTAGCGACGCAGGCGCGAAGCGAATTCCTGCAACGCATGAATTCCGCTTTGTTCGGCGCGGTGGCACCAGTTCTGCAATTGGCTCAGCAATTGCTCGCGCGACGCATTGGAACGCTCCCAGATGCCGGCCAGTTCACGGCGCAGTTCGTAGTACGTCTTCACCGCGTTGCTGTGCGCGAAGATCTCGCCGAGTTGCTGCTTCTGCGGCTCCTGCAGCGAGGCTTCGTCGTGATGCAGCCACTTGCGCGCGCCGCGGAACAACTGGTACTCGCCGTGCTGGCGCTTCTCCTTGAAGCGTGCCAGCTCTTCTCCGTAGGCCCGCTTGAAGGTCTTGGCATAGCGCGCCATCACTTCGTAGCGGTTCGAGAGCACGGCCTGCAGCGTGTCGTCGTCGCACGCTGCCTTGTTCTTTGCGAACTTCGGCGTCGGCGCGATCTTCTTCACCTTGGCCAGCCCCACCGCCTGCATCATGCGGATATACATCCAGCCGATGTCGAATTCATACCACTTGTTCGACAGCTTTGCCGACGTGGCGTACGTATGGTGGTTGTTGTGCAACTCCTCACCGCCGATGATGATGCCCCACGGCAGCAGGTTCGTCGACGCGTCGGCGCAGTTGAAGTTGCGGTAGCCCCAGTAGTGGCCCAGCCCATTGACGACACCGGCGGCCCAGAACGGAATCCATACCATCTGCACGGCCCACACGGTCAGGCCGATCGCCCCGAACAGTGCAATGTCGATGATCATCATGAAGCTGACGCCCAGGATCGGATAGCGCTTGTAGACGTGGTTCTCGATCCAGTCGTTCGGCGTGCCGTGGCTGAACTTGCGCAGCGTTTCCTCGTTCTTCGCTTCGGCGCGATAAAGCTCGGCACCTTCGGCGAGAACCTTCCACAGGCCGCGCGTTTGCGGGCTGTGCGGATCTTCCGGCGTCTCGCACTTGGCGTGGTGCTTGCGGTGAATCGCCGCCCACTCGCTGGTGACCATCCCGGTGGTCATCCACAGCCAGAAGCGGAAGAAATGGGCGACGATCGGATGCACGTCGAGCGCGCGGTGCGCCTGGCAACGGTGCAGGTAGATCGTCACGGCGGCAATCGTCACATGGGTAACGGCCAGCGTGAACAACGTGATCTCCCAGCCGCTCCAGTCGAGCAGGCCGGTCGAAAGAAATCCAAGAAGACTGTCCAGCAAAATATCACTCCAAACTGATCAATACGGTAGCCATCACGGCAAGTTCTCCATGCCGTGTCGTGTCTTGTCGGGCCGAATCGGCATCGATGGCCGTCGCGTCAAGGTCTCGTTCTTTCGCTCGCTTGACGCTTGGATTCGCTGGAGGTCGGCAAGTTGCGGCTTGCCGGGGCGATATGGGCGGAAAACGTGCCAGTGAACGTCTGTTGTTATTGTTTGGCCCACATTTTACCTGACGGACTGTCGCCCGTGTGTCGCCTGCCCGCCACGCATTTTGTCGCAGGTCAATCCCCTCGCCCGGACGAAACCCTCTACGAGGACGTCTTCACGCCGTCATCTCCCGGTGGCAAAGCCCGCCGGGCCGGTTCCGACGAAGGATCCGGCTGGTTGACATGGTGGGAAGGAACACCGTACGGCCAATCATTCAGGATGCGTATTTCGCGCTGTGCATACGGAATTTCAATGCCGTGCTCGCGAAATGTGCGCCAAATCCGCAAATTGATCTCCGATCGGATGGCACCGCTGCCTTGCGCTGGGTCTTGTACCCAGAACCCCATTTCCAGATCCATCCCGTCGGCGCCGAAATTCAGCAGCAGCGCCGACGGCGGCGGATCGGCCAGCACGCGGGGAATGTCCTGTGCCGCCTTGAGCATCAGCGACATCGCCAGTTCCACGTCGGCACTGTAGGCAACCTGCACGTTGACCTTGGCGCGGCCTCGCGTCTCGGTAAACGAATGGTTCTGCACGACGTTCGTGACCAGTTGCTCGTTCGGCACGAGCGCCTCCACGCCATCGAGGCCGCGCACGACGGTGTAGCGGGTGTTGATCTGCGACACCGTGCCGTGATACGGGCTGACGGTGATCAGATCGCCGATACGTACCGACCGGTCGAGCAGGATGATGAAGCCCGACACGAGGTTCGACGCGATCTTCTGCAGGCCAAAGCCAAGCCCCACGCCGAGCGCACCGCCGAACACCCCGAGCACCGTAATGTCGATGCCGACGAACGAGAGCGTGACAAGCACCGCAACAAGCGTGAGCAGCCCCTTGACGGTGCGCGAAAGCACCACCTTCAGGTTGCCATCGAGCGTGGTCGTGCGCATGATCCGGTCTTCGATCAGCGAGCCGACCCACATCGCAAGCATCAGCGTGACCCCCACCCAGAGCAGCCCGGAGAGAATCGAGAGCAACGTGAGATGGCTTGCGCCGACCGCGAAGCGCACGCTGCCCATCCACTTGAGGATGTCGTCGTGCACGCCGAGCACGTAGGCGATCATCGACAGCCAGGCGAGCGTGGTGAACACGCGCTCGAAGACTTTGAGCAGGCCCGATGCGTGCGGCGACGATGCAAACAGTCGACGGGCGAAGTAGAACGCCAGATAAATCAGCGCCGTGCCGAACAACGGTACTTCGGCGAGCATCAGCAGCGAGACGCGAGTGTGCTCCTGGAGCACCACGCGCGTGAGCGCGACGCACATCCACCCGAACATCGGGAAGAACGCGCGCCGCAGACTCGACGACCCGGCCCGGCGCGCCGGCGCCACCCGGTCGAAATGGCGCTCGAGACGCCCGATCATCCAGCGCCGCAGAACGAACGCGGCGGCGAGCGCGACCACCAGCGCCACGATCTGCCAGATGATCTGCGTGTCGCCGAAGTCGCGAACGACGTCGCGCACCAATCTCGCGAAAGCCGGACTTTCCTGCATCGCCATCTCTTTTATCTCTTGTTGTCCGCCGACATCATGGGGCTGCACCGGCCAGCGACATCACCCCAGGCCGGGCGAGGCGAAAACCGGCGCCGTTCATCGCCCCCATCCCTGTCCCTCACCCTCAAGCCTGTGCCGTCCGGCGCTCGAACACCGCCGCAAAGAAACCGTCGGTGGCGTGGCGGTTCGGCAGCAGCTCAAGGTACTTGCCGGTATCGAGCCCGATTTTCTGCGATGCGAGCAATGTGTCCGCCGGCAGCAGCACGAAGTCGGGATGCGCCGCCGCGAACGCCTCGGCGATGGCCGCATTCTCCTCGTTGAGCAGACTGCATGTGGCATAAACGAGACGGCCGCCCGGCTTGACCAGGCGCGCGGCACTCGCGAGGATCGACGCCTGCTTCTGCGTGAGTTCCTCGACCGACTGCGGCGTCTGCCGCCACTTCAGGTCGGGATTACGGCGCAGCGTGCCCAGCCCGCTGCACGGCGCGTCCACCAGCACCCGGTCGATCTTGCCCGCCAGACGCTTGATCTTGCTGTCGTTCTCGCTGTCGATCATCACAGGATAGACGTTCGACAGCCCACTGCGCGCCAGACGCGGCTTGAGCTTGGCGAGACGCTTCTCCGAGACGTCGAACGCATACAAACGCCCCGTCGAGCGCATTTGCGCGCCGATCGCGAGCGTCTTGCCCCCGGCACCGGCGCAAAAGTCGACGATCATTTCACCGCGGCGCGGCGCCACCAGCTGACAGAGCAACTGGCTGCCCTCGTCCTGCACCTCGATCGCGCCGGACACGAACAGCGGGTGCTTTTGCAGCGCCGGCTTGCCGGCCAGGCGAATGCCATTGGGCGCATAAGGCGTGGGCTCGGCCGAAAACCCGTCTTCGCGAAGCGTCGCGAGCACATCGTCGCGGCTGGCCTTGACGACGTTTACGCGACAGTCGAGCGGCGCCGGCTGATTGAGCGCGGCGGCCAGGGCTTCGAGTTCCGCGGCGTCGAAACGCGCGGCCAAACGCTCGTAAAGCCACTCCGGCAAGTTAGTACGCACTCTCGGCTTGAGCGTCGCCGGATCGATCTGTCCGACGTGCTCCAGCCAGTCGACTTCCTCGGGGGACGCCACGAGCTTGACCGACGCGATACCGCGCGTGAACGCCAGCCCGAGCAGTGCGAGACGGCGCTCCAGCGGGCCGGAACCGCTCTCGGCGTGCTGCCCGAATTCGAGTTTGCGGCGCAGGATGGCGAATACCGTTTCGGCCAGCACACCGCGCTCGCGATGCCCCAGTCGGTCGTGAGCCCGGAAGTAGGTACTCACGAGCGTATCGGCCGGCCCGGTGAACTTCAGCACGGTGCCGAGCAATTCCTGCGTCCGCTCGAAAAGCGCCGGCGACAGGTGTTCGCCGCGCATGCTGGCACTGTCCACCGGCGCGGCGTCGTGCCGACGGTCGCCGTCGCGGGCGCTTCTGCCGCCCTTACTGCCATATGACGAACGGGAATCGAACGATTTACCGCCGGTGCGACCACCGGCGTGATTTGCGCCATTGCGGCGCTGGGTCGGGCGTGTGCTCATGCGTCCTCACCAAAGAGCCATTGCGGGTCGGGCGTGCCATCGGCGGCGGGCAGGACCGTCACGCGGCCATCGGCCACGACCAGACGATCTTCCACGAACCAGCGCACGGCGCGCGGATAAATGATGTGTTCGAGCGGCAGGATGCGCTCGGCCAGCGCTTGCGGGGTATCGCCCGGGCGCACCGGCACGGCGGCCTGCAGCACGTATGGGCCATGGTCGAGCTCGGACGTCACGAAATGCACCGTGGCGCCCACGATCTTGCATCCGGCTTCGAGCGCACGCGCATGCGTTTGCAGCCCCGGAAAGGCCGGAAGCAGCGACGGATGGATGTTGATGAGACGGCCGGCGTAGCGCTCGGTGAATGCCGGCGTAAGAATGCGCATGAATCCGGCGAGTACGACCAGATCGGGCTGATGGCGATCGATTTCGGCGGCGAGTTCGGCGTCGAACGCCTCGCGGGTCTTGCCGAGGCTCGGCACCACGGCTGCCGGGATGCCGTTTTCCGTGGCGAACGCCAGGCCTTCGGCCTCGGCACGATTGGCGATGACAGCGGCCACGCGGGCCGGCCAGCCTTCTGCGGTACAGGCCCGGACGATGGCCTGCATGTTGCTGCCTCGTCCGGAAATCAGGATGACAATGTTCTTCATCGCCGGATTTTATCATTGGCGCGGCGCACCAGACAGCGCGATGCACGCCGCGATGGCCCCGAAGCGTTTATAATTCAACGTTCTGCGGCGCCGCAATGTCGGTCTGGCCGTTCTGCGGGAAACGGGTCGGGTACGGCCCGCGCAGGCCGCCGGGCTCATGCAGCCGTGCCGCGCAGTCCATCCACCAACGCTCAATCAACGTCTTGTACTGACGCTTCCTTATCGTGCGAGTCTTCCGGGGTTTACCCAACGCGCAAAGCAAAGCGCCCTGCGTGCTGACGATCGGCAATTTCGACGGCGTGCACCTGGGCCATCAGGCACTGCTCGCACGTGTGCGCGCTGCCGCGGCCGCGCGCGGCCTGCCGGTGTGCGTGATGACGTTCGAGCCGCATCCCCGCGAATACTTCATGCCCGACCGGGCGCCGGCGCGCATCTCCAACCTGCGCGACAAGTTCGAAGCGCTGCGCGCGCAGGGGGTCGACCGGCTGGTGGTGGAACACTTCAACGCGCATTTTGCCGGACAGTCGCCCGAGGACTTCGTGCGCAACATCATCGTCGACGGCCTGCACACCCGCTGGCTGCTCGTGGGCGATGACTTCCGCTTCGGCGCCAGGCGCGCCGGCGACATCGAATATCTGCGCGACGCCGGGCGCCGCTTCGATTTCGTCGTGGAGCAGATGCCGACGATCGCGCATGACGGCGTGCGCATCTCCAGCTCGGAAGTGCGCGCAGCGCTCGCCGACGGCAATTTCGAGCGCGCCCACGCGCTGCTCGGCCGTCCGTACGCCATCACCGGCCACGTGGTGCACGGCATGAAGCTCGGCCGCAAGCTGGGCTACCCGACGCTCAATCTGCGTATCGCCCACAAACACCCTGCCCTGTCGGGCATCTTCGTCGTGCAGGTGCACGGACTGGCCGAGCGGCCGCTGCCCGCCGTGGCGAGCCTGGGACTGCGTCCGACCGTCGACGACTCGGGCCGCGTACTGCTCGAAGTGCATCTGCTCGACTTCGCGGGCGACTGCTACGGAAAGCTAGTGCGCGTGGAATTCCTGCAGAAGCTGCGCGACGAGGCGAAATTCGACGGACTGACCGAACTCGAAGCCGCCATCGCGCAGGACACACGCGAGGCCCGCGCCTATTTCGCCCATGCGCTTGACGCCAACGGCCCGAGCGCACGACGCGATTTCGCCACCTCGGCGACCGACCGAATTAGTTGATCTTCGCCCGCGTGCGCCGGCGCCCCGCGCCGCGCGCGCGGCCCGCCGCCGCCACTGGCACCTGCCCGGGCGTTGCATCTCCCGGCCCGCTGGGGCCGAACGCAACGTCATCGGCGCGAGCGCCGCACACCCGACATCCAAAATTCGTAGCGAAGCACCATGAGCGATAAGAAAGCCCCGAGCAAGTACCCCGTCAATCTGCTGGACACGCCGTTCCCGATGCGAGGCGACCTGCCCAAGCGCGAGCCGCTGTGGGTCAAGCAGTGGCAGGAAAAGAAGATCTACGACAAGATCCGCCGCGCCAGCAAAGGCCGTCCGAAATTCATCCTGCACGACGGCCCGCCGTATGCCAATGGCGACATCCACATCGGCCATGCGGTCAACAAGATCCTCAAGGACATGATCGTCAAGGCGCGCAGCCTCGCAGGCTTCGACGCGGCCTACGTGCCGGGCTGGGACTGCCACGGCATGCCCATCGAGATCCAGATCGAAAAGCAGTTCGGCAAGCACCTGCCGGTGCGCGAGGTGCAGGAAAAGGCGCGTGCCTACGCCGCGGTGCAGATCGAGCGCCAGAAGGCGGACTTCGAGCGCCTGGGCGTGCTCGGCGACTGGGACAATCCGTACAAGACCATGAACTTCTTGAACGAGGCCAACGAACTTCGGGCCCTCGCGAAGATCATGGAAAACGGCTACGTCTACCGTGGCCTCAAGCCGGTGAACTGGTGCTTCGACTGCGGCTCTGCGCTGGCCGAGGCCGAAGTGGAATACAAGGACAAGACCGACCTGTCGATCGACGTGGGCTTCCCGTTCGCCGAACCCGAAAAGGTCGCCAGGGCCTTCGGTCTGCCCAAGCTGCCGCGCGACGACGGCTTCATCGTCATCTGGACGACCACCCCGTGGACGATCCCGTCGAACCAGGCCCTGAACGTCAATCCGGAAATCGAGTACGCGCTCGTGTCGACCGAACGCGGCCTGCTGATCCTGGCCACGGAGCGCGTCGAGGAGAGCCTCAAGACCTATGGCCTGCACGGCGAGATCCTCGCCCGCGCGAAGGGTGAAGCGCTCTCGCTGATCCGTTTCCGTCACCCGCTCGCCACGGCGGACGTCGGCTACGACCGCACCTCGCCGATCTACCTGGGCGACTACGTGACGACCGACACGGGCACGGGCGTGGTGCACTCGGCGCCCGCCTACGGCGTGGAAGACTTCATGTCGTGCAAGGCGCACGGCATGCCGGACTCGGAAATCCGCATGCCGGTGCTCGGCGACGGACGCTATCAGGACAGCCTGCCGCTGTTCGGCGGCCAGTCGATCTGGGACGCCAATCCGCAGATCGTCGAGGCGCTGCGCGAGGCGGGTACGCTGTTCCACTCGTTCAAGTACACGCACAGCTACATGCACTGCTGGCGCCACAAGTCGCCGATCATCTACCGCGCCACCAACCAGTGGTTCGCGGGCATGGACGTGAAGCCGGTCGACGGTGCACCGGGCGACGGCAAGACGCTGCGCGAGATCGCCCTGGCCGGCATCGAGGCCACGGAGTTTTTCCCGTCGTGGGGCAAGCAGCGCCTGCACAACATGATCGCGCACCGCCCGGACTGGACGCTTTCGCGCCAGCGCCAATGGGGCGTGCCGATGGCATTCTTCGTGCACAAGGAAACCGGCGCGTTGCACCCGCGCACGCCGGAACTGCTCGAAGCCGTGGCCAAGCGCGTGGAGACCGAAGGCATCGAGGCGTGGCAGACGCTCGATCCGGTCGAACTGCTCGGCGACGACGCCAAGGATTACGTGAAGAACCGTGACACGCTCGACGTGTGGTTCGACTCGGGCACCACGCACTGGCATGTGCTGCGCGGCTCGCACGCACACGAGCTCGGCTTTCCCGCCGACCTCTACCTCGAAGGCTCGGACCAGCATCGCGGCTGGTTCCACTCGTCGCTGCTCACCGCGTCGATGATGGATGGCCGTCCGCCCTACAAGGCGCTGCTCACGCACGGCTTCACCGTCGATGGCCAGGGCCGCAAGATGTCGAAGTCGATCGGCAACACCATCGTGCCGCAGGAAGTCGCCGGCAAGCTCGGCGCGGAAATCATCCGCCTGTGGGTCGCGTCGACCGACTATTCGGGCGAACTGTCGATCTCCGACGAAATTCTCAAGCGCGTGGTCGAGAGCTATCGTCGTATCCGCAACACGCTGCGCTTCCTGCTCGCGAACCTGGCCGACTACGACCATGCGAAGCATGCGCTGCCGCCGGAGCAATGGCTCGAGATCGATCGCTACGCCGTGGCGCTCGCCCAGTCGCTGCAGACCGAAGTCCTCGGCCACTACGACCGCTACGAGTTCCACCCGGTCGTGGCCAAGCTGCAGACGTTCTGCTCGGAAGACCTCGGCGGTTTCTACCTCGACATCCTGAAGGACCGCCTGTACACGAGCGCGCCGGACGCCCCCGCGCGCCGCGCCGCGCAGAACGCCCTTCATCACATCACGCACGGCCTGCTCAAGCTCATGGCGCCGTTCCTGTCGTTCACTGCCGAAGAAGCGTGGCAAGTGTTCCAGCCCGGCAACGACACGATCTTCACGGAAACGTATTACGCGTATCCGGAAGTCGCGCAGGGCACGCGTTTGCTGGAGAAGTGGCACCTGTTGCGCGCTGTGCGCGGCGACGTGACCAAGGCACTCGAAGAGGCGCGAGCGGCCGAGAAGATCGGCTCGTCGCTGCAGGCCGAAGTCGACGTGCGGGTCTCGGGCCGCAAGTTCGACGTGCTGGCCAGCCTCGGCGACGATCTGCGCTTCGTGCTGATCACGTCGGCCGCGACCGTCACGCAGGTGGCCGCGGAAGCCGACGAAGGCGTGGTCGTCACGCCGTCGTCGCACCAGAAGTGCGAACGCTGCTGGCACTACCGCGAAGACGTGGGTGCCGACGCAGATCACCCGACCCTTTGCGGGCGTTGCGTGTCGAATCTCTTCGGCAGCGGCGAACACCGGAGCGCGGCATAATGGCAAGCAAAGCAGGCGCGCGTTCAGGCGCGCAACGACGAAACGGCAATAGCGGCAGCAATGGCAGCAGGGGCGGCGCGCGTGGTGGCGCCACCTTCGGGCTGGCGCCCTGGCTGGGGATCGCGGTCATTGCGATCCTGCTCGACCAGGTCACCAAGCTGACGATTCTGAAGACGTTCCAGTACGGCGAATTCCACCCGCTGACGTCGTTCTTCAATCTGGTGCTGGTGTACAACAAGGGCGCGGCGTTCAGCTTTCTGGCCGCCGCGGGTGGGTGGCAACGCTGGTTCTTCACGCTGCTCGGCGTGGTGGCGGCAACGGTCATCGTCGTGCTGCTCAAGCGTCACAACGGCCAGAAGATGTTCTGCCTGTCGCTGTCGTTGATTCTCGGCGGTGCGCTGGGCAACGTAATCGATCGCGTGATCTATGGCCACGTGATCGACTTTCTGGACTTTCACGTCGGCGGCTGGCACTGGCCGGCGTTCAATGTGGCCGACTCGGCAATTTGCGTGGGCGCCGTACTGCTGGTGATCGACGAGCTGCGGCGCGTGCGACGCGGCAAGTAGTGCTCATCGCAGGATCCGCCGCGGCAGCCGCGGCGCGATCCGCGCGCACGGCCACGGCACGTGCGCGCGGACGACATACACCGTCGCGGCGCCCCGAAGGCGCCGCGCGGCACTTTGGAGGAAGCATTTCTATGGAACGCGGCGAACTGGCGGGCAAGACCATCGTTCTCGGCCTGACGGGCGGCATTGCCTGCTACAAGTCGGCCGAACTCACCCGGTTGCTCATCAAGGCAGGCGCCACGGTACAGGTTGTGATGACCGAAGCCGCCACGCAATTCATCACGCCGCTCACGATGCAGGCCCTCTCCGGGCGTCCCGTCTTCACGAGCCAGTGGGACAACCGCATCGACAACAACATGGCGCATATCGACCTCTCGCGCGCGGCCGACGCCATTCTGATCGCCCCCGCTTCCACCGACTTCCTCGCCAAGCTCGCGCACGGCATGGCCGACGACCTGCTCTGCACGCTGTGCGTAGCGCGCGACTGTCCGCTGCTCGTGGCGCCGGCCATGAACCGCCAGATGTGGGCCAACCCTGCCACCCAGCGCAACGCGGCAACCCTGCGCGGCGACGGCATCGTGGTGCTCGGCCCGGACAGCGGCGATCAGGCGTGCGGCGAAATCGGCGACGGACGCATGCTCGAACCTGAAGCGCTCTACGAGGCGCTCACCGCCTTCTTCCAGCCCAAGCGCCTTGCCGGACGACGCGTGCTGATCACCGCCGGCCCGACCTTCGAGCCGATCGATCCGGTGCGCGGGCTGACCAATCTGTCGAGCGGAAAGATGGGTTTCGCGCTCGCGCGCGCCGCCGCGCAAGCGGGCGCCGAGGTGCACCTCGTGGCCGGCCCGAGCGCGCTGGACACACCCTACGGCGTGACGCGCACCAACGTCCAGACCGCCCGACAGATGTACGACGCGGTCATGGCCGACGTCTCGCACAACGACATCTTCATCGCGGTGGCTGCAGTGGCCGACTGGCGGGTGCGCGACGTCGCCGGAGAAAAGATCAAGAAGACCGGCGAGGCGGACGTGCCGCGCCTCGAGTTCGTGCAGAACCCCGATATTCTGGCGGCCGTGGCGCAGCTGCCCAACGCGCCGTACTGCGTGGGATTCGCCGCCGAATCGGGCGATCTGGAAAAGCACGGCGCGCAAAAGCGCCTCCGCAAGCAGGTGCCGTTACTCGTGGGCAATCTCGGCCCCGCGACGTTCGGCAAGGACGACAACGAAGTCATTCTCTTCGACGAAGCCGGTCAGAAACGCCTGCCGCGTGCCGACAAGGCCTCGCTTGCGCGCAGCCTGATCGTGGAGATCGCCGCCCGATTGCCGTCAAGCGCCCCGGGCTGACGCGGGCGGATCATCGCGGCGGCAGCGTGACGCCGCATGAGGTCGCGAGCCGTCGCGCGACATCTGAGGGCATCCGCCCCGCCGCGCCGCGCTGCCCCAAGCCGTTCCCCGGCGCGAGCGTCTGTCATCGTCGTTGTCCGGCAACGCTGGCAGACTCCTGGAAACCGGTGGCCCGCCGGTCGCCGCAACGTCCGCCCGTCATTGGCCCATCGCGGCCGGCGGGCCATGGCACCACCCCCTATCGAAAATGACGCAACCTCCTACGTCCGCGCGTCCGAGTGTCAGTGTCTACGGGACACTGAGCATGCTCGCCGCGATCATGTTCTTCGGTTTCATGACAATCGGCATGCCGCTGCCCGTGCTGCCGGTCTACGTGCACGAAACCCTCGGCTATGGCTCGTTCGTGGTCGGGGTGACGATCGGCATCCAGTCCGTCGTCACGCTGCTGCTGCGCTCGTATGCCGGGCGCACCGTCGATACGCGTGGTCCGCGCCGCGCCGTGCTCACCGGACTGTGCGGCTGCGCCGCCGCGGGGGTGCTCTATCTCGTCGCGTCCATCGCACCGAATCCCGCGCTTGCACTGGGTATCCTGATTGCCGGGCGCGTCGTGCTGGGTTTCGGCGAAAGTCTGATCCTGACCGGCGGCATGTCGTGGGGCATTGGCCTGCTCGGCGCCGCGCACGCCAGCAAGGCGATTTCGTGGCAGGGCGTGTCGATGTACACGGCGCTGGCCACCGGCGCTCCATTCGGGGCGTATCTGCTGCAGTCGGCAGGGTTCACCGTCGTCTCGCTCGTGAACATCGCGCTGCCGGCCGTGGCCTTCGCGATCGCCTTGCGTCTCCCCGCAGCGGCGCCCGTGGGCGGCAATCGCCTGCCGTTCTTCCGTGTCGTCGGACTGGTCTGGCGTCCGGGCCTCGCCATGACGCTCGGCAGCATCGGGTACGCGGTCATCGCGGCATTCATCACGCTGTACTACGCCAGCCATGGCTGGACGGGGGCCGCATACGCGCTCACGCTGTACAGTGCCTGCTTCATCGGCATGCGGATTCTGCTCGCCCATGCGGTCGATCGCTTCGGCGGACGCCGCGTGGCCATGTGCTCGCTGGTATTCAGCGCAATCGGTCAGTTCCTGCTTTGGGGCGCCGTGAGCCCGCACATGGCGCTCGCGGGCGCAGGATTGACCGGCGTGGGCTTCTCGCTGGTATTTCCCGCGCTGGGCGTGGAAGCCTTGCGCCAGGTGCCGCCACAGAACCGCGGCGCGGCGCTGGCGGCCTACTCGGCGTTCTTCGATCTGGCCCTCGGCCTGATCGGGCCGATGGCCGGCCTCGTCGCCAACTTTTTCGGATATGCCTCGATCTTCCTGTGCGGCGCACTGGGCGGTATCGTGGCGATTCTGATGATTGCGCGCCTGCCGCATGCAGGACCCGGTACCGTACCGGTGGATTCGTCCGCCGGCAGCGGCCACTGACTCGCAAGACGACGCGCCGGCGCCCTGCCCGTCGGCCCCTCGGAGCCCGAACGCATGTCACAACCCTCCACTGCCCGCATCAAGCTGTCGATCCTCGATCAGACGCCCGTCATCCACGGCCATGATGTGGCCGATGCCATCGCGGCGACCGTCGAGCTGGCCCAGGCCGCCGACGACCTCGGCTACACGCGTTACTGGTGCGCGGAACACCACGGCCTGCGCGGCGTGGCGAATCCCGCGCCGGAGGTCATGATCGCCCGGCTGGCGAGCGTGACGAAGCGGCTGCGCGTGGGCTCGGGCGGCGTGATGCTGCCCTACTACAGCCCGTTCAAGCTGGCGGAACAGTTTCTGATGCTCGAAGCGCTGTTTCCGAACCGCATCGACCTGGGCGTGGGACGCGCGCCGGGTGGCGACATGCGCACCGCGCGCGCCGTCGCGAAAGGCCCGTACGACGCCGGCGAGCACTTCCCGCAGCAGGTCGCGGAACTCGCGGCGCTGTTCGATGGCACGCTCGCCGACGACCATCCCTATCGCGGGGTGTTGCTGCAACCTGCCGTGGCCACTCGGCCCGAGGTGTGGGTGCTGGGTTCCAGCGAATTCGGCGGACTGCTCGCCGCACAGCTCGGTCTGCGCTACTGCTTTGCGCACTTCATCAACGCGCATTACGGACACCGCGTCACGCAAGCCTATCGGGAGCGCTTCACGCCCGGACGACTGGACAAGCCGTACTGCGCCGTTGCGCTATTCGTCATCTGCGCCGACACCCAGGCCGAGGCCGAAGCACTCGAAGCCGGTGTGGATCTGCGACGCGTGCAAATGGCCTACGGCATGAACGAGCCGATCCCGAGTCTGGAACAGGGCGCTCAGGCCAGGGCGCAGTATCGCGAACGGGAATTGTCGGTGATCGCGCGCGAGAAACCGCGTAGTATCATCGGCACCCCGGAGCGGGTGACCGAGCGCGTCATGGAATTGCAGGAGCAGTTCGAAGCCGACGAAATCGTCGTGCTTACGGTCGCCGGCAGTTATCGCGCGCGCCTGCGCTCGCATGAACTGCTCGCACAGGCCTTCGCGTTGCGAGCGGACGACTGAACCGGTGCGCGTGCCCGAGCCACTACGGGCACGCCCCGCCCCCACGTCCCGGCATAGTTTCCATGCGCCTTGCGCCCCCATGTGTTCGCACACAGGGTTGCTCGGCCCCGCTGTCCTCATTAACGTCGTCACGCCCTAACGTACCCACTTCCTAACGCCATGAAACTCGACGTCAAGATCCTCGACGAACGCCTGCGCTCGCAGTTGCCCGCTTACGCCACGCCGGGCAGCGCCGGGCTTGACCTGCGCGCCTGCCTCGATGCGCCCATGACCATCGCCCCCGGTCAAACCGTGCTCGTCCCCACCGGGATGGCGATCCATCTGGAAGACCCGGGCTACGCCGCGTTGATCCTGCCGCGCTCGGGCCTCGGCCACAAGCACGGCATCGTGCTGGGCAATCTGGTCGGGTTGATCGACTCGGACTACCAGGGTCAATTGATGGTGTCGACGTGGAACCGCGGCAACGAGCCGTTCGTCCTTAACCCGTTCGAGCGCCTGGCACAGCTCGTGATCGTGCCGGTCGTGCAGGCCGAGTTCAATATCGTCGACGAGTTCCCCGAGAGCGATCGCGGTGCGGGCGGCTTCGGCAGCACCGGCAAGCACTGACGCACCGACGTCGAAAAAAAAGCGCCGCTCGAAGCGGCGCTTTTTCATGGGCGCGAGGCCCTGAAGTTGACTGACGGGGCCTGACGGTTACTCGACCTCGGCCGCTTCCGGCTCGGGACGCGTGTTGCCGTCCTCGGGGAACGACAACTGCACCTGATCGTGCTCGTCCAGATCGACGGTCACGCGCCCACCGCCGGTCAACCGCCCGAAGAGCAGTTCGTCGGCCAGCGCACGACGAATCGTGTCCTGGATCAGACGCTGCATCGGACGTGCGCCCATGAGCGGATCGAAGCCCTTCTTCGCCAGATACGCACGCAGCTTGTCAGTGAACACCACCTCGACCTTCTTCTCATGCAGTTGGTCTTCCAACTGGATGAGGAACTTGTCGACGACGCGCAGGATGATCTGCTCGTCGAGCGGCTTGAAGCTGATGATCGCGTCGAGGCGGTTGCGGAACTCCGGCGTGAACATGCGCTTGATGTCGGCCATTTCATCGCCGGCCTGGCGCTCGTTCGTGAAGCCGATGCTCGCGCGGTTGATCGTCTCGGCGCCCGCGTTCGTCGTCATGATGATGATGACGTTGCGGAAGTCCGCCTTCCGGCCGTTGTTGTCCGTCAGCGTGCCGTGATCCATCACCTGGAGCAGCACGTTGAAGATGTCCGGGTGCGCCTTCTCGATTTCGTCGAGCAGCAGCACGCAGTGCGGCTTCTTCGTCACGGCCTCGGTCAGCAGGCCACCCTGATCGAAGCCCACGTAACCCGGCGGCGCGCCGATCAGACGGCTCACCGCGTGGCGCTCCATGTACTCCGACATATCGAAGCGAATCAGCTCGATGCCCAGCGTGAACGCAAGCTGCTTGGCGACTTCGGTCTTGCCGACCCCGGTCGGACCCGAGAAGAGGAACGCGCCGATCGGCTTGTCCGTCTTGCCCAACCCGGCGCGCGACATCTTGATCGCCGCAGAGAGTGCGTCGATGGCCGGGTCTTGTCCGAACACCACGCTCTTCAGGTCGCGATCGAGCGTCTGAAGCTTGCCGCGATCGTCCGCAGAAACGCTCTGCGGCGGGATGCGCGCGATCTTCGAGACGATTTCCTCGATCTCGCCCTTGCCTATCGTCTTCTTCTGCTTGGACTTCGGCAGGATGCGCTGCGCGGCACCGGCTTCATCGATCACATCGATGGCCTTGTCCGGCAGGTGACGATCGGTGATGAACTTGGCCGACAGTTCCGCGGCGGCGGACAGCGCGCTCGACGAATACTTCACGCCATGGTGCTCTTCGAAGCGCGACTTCAGTCCACGCAGGATCTGCACGGTTTGTTCGACGGTCGGCTCGTTCACATCGATCTTCTGGAAACGGCGCGACAGCGCGGCGTCCTTCTCGAAGATGCCGCGGTACTCGGTGAAAGTCGTGGCGCCAATGCACTTGAGTTGCCCCGACGACAACGCCGGCTTGAGCAGATTGGACGCGTCCAGCGTGCCGCCCGAGGCGGCGCCTGCACCGATCAGCGTGTGAATTTCGTCGATGAACAGGATCGCGTTACTGCGCTCCTTGAGTTCCTTGAGCACCGCCTTCAGGCGTTGCTCGAAGTCGCCGCGATACTTGGTGCCCGCGAGCAGCGCGCCCATGTCCAGCGAGTAGACAGTGGCGTCCTGCAGGATCTCGGGCACTTCGCCGCGCGTCACGCGCCACGCAAGCCCTTCGGCGATGGCAGTCTTGCCCACGCCGGCTTCGCCGACGAGCAGGGGATTGTTCTTGCGGCGGCGGCACAGGACCTGCACCACGCGCTCGACTTCCGATTCGCGCCCGATGAGCGGATCGATCTTGCCGTCGCGCGCCATCTGGTTGAGGTTCTGCGTGTACTGCGCGAGCGGGCTTTCCTTGGTGTTGGCGCCCTCCTCGCCTTCGGCACTGCCCTCACCGGCCTTGGCCGACTCGCCCGACGCACCGGTCTTGGTGATGCCGTGCGAAATGAAATTGACGACGTCCAGCCGCGTCACGCCCTGCTGCTGCAGGTAGTAGACGGCGTGGGAGTCCTTCTCGCCGAAAATGGCGACCAGCACGTTCGCGCCCGTGACTTCCTTCTTGCCGTTGGAAGTGGACTGCACGTGCATGATGGCGCGCTGGATCACGCGCTGGAACCCGAGCGTGGGCTGGGTGTCGACCTCGTCGCTGCCAGGCACCGTCGGCGTATTGTCGGCGATGAAGTTGCGCAGGTTCTGCCGCAAATCGTCGAGATTCGCGGCGCACGCGCGCAACACCTCGGCGGCGGTCGGGTTATCCAAGAGGGCGAGCAAAAGGTGCTCGACCGTGATGAATTCGTGTCGTGCCTGGCGCGCTTCCATAAACGCCATGTGCAGGCTGACTTCCAATTCCTGGGCAATCATGCTTCCTCCATCACGCACTGCAGCGGGTGCCCGGACTGCCTTGCATGGCTAACGACTTGCTCAACTTTGGTCGCCGCGACGTCGCGCGTAAAGACCCCACAAACTCCCCTGCCCTCGCGATGGACCTTGAGCATGATCTGCGTGGCAGATTCCCGGTCCTTATTGAAATATTCCTGAATGACCATCACCACGAATTCCATCGGGGTGAAGTCGTCGTTCAACAGTACCACCTTGTACATCGACGGCGGCTTGAGCTGTTGCTCCTGCCGCTCCTGTACGGTGTCGTCATGCGTTGTCGGTAAGGTTGCCATACGTGGATTCTAAACAACTCCCGGGCGCAGGAAGCAATCGGAGCTCCTATTGCCGCCTGCCGGCCGGTCGTCCACCGGAATGCCAACACTCGTCGATGATCGCGCGCGTTGTCCAGCAAGGCGCCGCAGCCCCCGACCACCGGGGGTGCCACACCCATATGAGTCAGCTTAACCCAAATTTCAAGGGTGTGTCGCGGCACCCTTTATGCCCTGCCAGATATAAGGGTAAAACCTGATCGAACGCTACTTCTATCGTTCAAAAAGGGCTTGACACTATTGGCGGTTAGCGAAAACAATCATCGTGGCGCTTTTCCTCTATAAGCGTTTTAAAAGAAAAGATGCCTGGGTGAGCCTAAGAAGCCGCCGCCAGCCGGCGGGTTTTTCAGATGTGCTCGTTGTTGCGGTGATATGTAGTAGTCGTAATTGTTTAGGGGAAGTTTGTATGGCAACCGGTACGGTCAAATGGTTTAACGACGCCAAGGGTTTTGGTTTCATCACGCCGGACGAAGGTGGCGAGGATCTGTTCGCGCACTTCTCGGCAATCCAGATGAACGGCTTCAAGACCCTGAAGGAAGGACAGAAGGTGCAGTTCGATGTCGTTCAAGGCCCGAAGGGCAAGCAGGCTTCGAACATCCAGGCAGCTCCCTGAGCGCCACGGTTCGACGCATTGGAAACCCGGCTCCGGCCGGGTTTTTTATTGCGCCGCAGCAACATATGCACCAGCTTGTCTCATTTTGGATCCATTTTCGCTCAGTGAATTCGACGCGACTTTCCACTCACGACCCAAAGTCGTGCGAAATTTGTCTGCATTAAAACCTGTATATAAGTTGATTCATCGCAATATTCCGCTCAATTATTAAATTACCCAACGGGATTGCCGGAATGCGGAAATCAATTACGCATTTACTTCAATAATGTAAGCATTCCTACGCAGCCGCTTCCCGCATCTCCGCATCCCAATACCGCCGATTCGGCCGATGGGAAAGGTATCGACCAATACGCCGGCGCGGCGCGTCAGAATGCAATAGGCATTTGACGATCGCGAAAGCACACGGCGCGGGGGCCGGGCAATCCGCAGGATGAACCATTTGTTTCATGTCTTCCCATTTGATTCATCGCGTCACGCCGTCGTGGCGGGACGCGGACTCGCGAGAGGCCGCGCTGCGCTGCAATAGCCACGGGCCGCCCCTGGGGGCAGCCCGTTCATAGGTGGTCTCGATGTTTCAGGGCTGGGAAGGTGCCGTGCTCCGCTTCGCTTGCACCGCTTGGGGGCAGGCCGTCTCAGCCCAGGTCGACGTAAACCTTGTCGGCCTCGATACGGATCGGATAGATTTTCACCGCCTCGGTTAGCGGCGCGCACAGGGCGGCGCCCGTCCGCACGTCGAACTTGCCCTGATGCAGCGGGCACTCGATCTCATGACCTTCCAGAAATCCGTCGCAAAGGCGGGCGTTCCCGTGGGTGCAGACGTTGTCGGTCGCGAACACCTCGCCGCCCACGCCATACAGGGCGATGTCCCGTCCGGCCACCACCACGCCGATCACGTCGTCCTCTGGGATGGCGTCGAGCGACGCCGCTTCCATCCAGTTTCCACTCATGTCGTTCCTCGCTTCAGATCGGGTAGATCAGCGAGTTGGGGATCATCTCGCTGTCGAAAATGCATTGGCGCGACGCGAACTTCCATCCCTCGTCGGTACGTTTGATGACGTCCAGATACCGGCCGACCGACAGGATGTCGCTCAACTGATCCGGTTTGGTGCGAAAAACGGCGTAATTCGCCTCGACCTCGAGCGTGTCGGCATCGCGCTCGCGAATCGACGGCAGGCCGATCACGTGCCGCTGGTAGTAAGGATCGTGAAAGAGTGTGTCGCGAATCCCGTAGATGCGGTCGCGCAGCATGCCCTTGCTCTCGAACGAGAGGGTGGCGAGCGGCAGTCCCATGTCGTAGTTCTCGCGCGGCTGGATCCGGTACACGCAATCGTCGAGAAAGAAGTCGGGCCAGGCGTCCCATTGTTGGGCGTCGAGCGCCGCCGCGTAGGCTGCGTTGAGTTCGACCACGGCCTGAAAGGTTGCGAAATCCACCATCTGTCGTCTCCTCAAACGTCCATCACACGGCGCCAATAGGCATACATGCCGCGAATCAGCGTTTCGGTCACCATGTGGTCGGTGTTCTCCACGCCGGTGCCGCCCAGCTCGGCGATGACGCGGTGCCACGGCTTCTGCGCGAAGCCCTCCTGCGAGCACTCGATGGCCTCACCGTCGTCCGCCGAGACAAAGCCTGCGGGCCCGAACAGATTCGCCTGGCGCAAACGGCGCTGGGTCATCTCCTCGGTGTCGTCCTCGAAGCCGAAGTGTGTCCAGACGAAGTCGAACGCATTGGGCCCGCGCGGCTGGATGTGGCGCGTCGACACCGAATTGACCTGCTGCTGGAGGATCACGCTGGGGAAAAGCGTCATGAGCACGGCGGTCGGCCCCTTCCACCAGTCTTCCTGGACGATGTCGAGAAAGCGCATGTCGTTGAGCGACATCGATTCCTTGAAACTCGACACGCCCGAGGTCACCTCTCCGCCACCGCCCTGACCGCGCGTGGAAATCATGGCCGCGTGGCGACCGTGCGCGTCCATCACGAGACGCGACTTGTTATCGGCACGCCACAGGCCGAACGTGACGAACCAGGTATGCAGCAGCCCCGGGTGATACGGGTCCTTGATGTTCTCCTGCATGAGCTTCCAGTTGCCCGGGATGCGCTGCTTGTTATAGCCCAGCAGTTTGAGCTTGCGCCCGTCGAACAACCGGTCGAAATAGGCGCAGATCTCCGGCCCGAAGAAGTCTTCGAGCGATTCGACCTCGTGATCGAACGACGCGAAGATCACGCCGCCGCGCGTGGCGACCTTCAGTTTGGTCAACCCGTGCTCCTCGGGCTTGAAATCCTTCGGCATGCCGCCGTTGACCTTGCCGTCCTGCTTCACGCCCCGGCGGAACGGAACGCCCTGAAGATTGCCCTTGAGGTCGTAGTTCCACTGGTGATACGGGCAATGGAAATCGGTGCGATTGCCGCGCTTTTCCCGACAGAACTTCATGCCGCGATGCGCACACACGTTCTCGACCACGTTGATGTCGCCCGTGGCGTCGCGCGTGACGATGACCGAGCGCTCGCCGATCACCGTGCGCTTGAAGTCGCCCGGTCCGGGCACCTCAGCCTCCAGCCCGACGTAGTTCCAGTGCTTGCGATAGAAGCATTGCTCGAGTTCCCGGCGATAGAGCTGCTCGTCCGTATAGACGCGAAACGGAATGCGGCTCGATCCCTCGGCGGGCCAGATGTCCGTTGCCGAATGGCCGTCGGACGGCGCCGGGTCGAACCCGGTCTGCGGTGTGGTACTCACGATCGTCTCCTTTGGGTGTGCGAAATCCATCGATACGGCGAAACGTCAGGCCGGTCGGCGCTCACACGACGTGGTCGACAGCGCGCACGTGCACGTCCGCCGCCCGCCTGGGCCGAACGCCCTTTGCGTGCCTAGGGGGCCGTGGCGTAGAACGCGTCGGCGTAGATATGCGCGCCGTCGATTCCACGCTCGCGCAGCAATCGCGTGGCGGCCTCGACCATCGGCGGGGCACCGCACAGGTAGGCGCGCCATCCGCCCAGCGCATCGGGCGAGGCGAAATCGGCCGCGATCGCCTCCGTCACATATCCGACACGGAATGTTTCGTCACGCGGCGCACCCGCGTCGATCGCCGCTGTGGTCGTCACCACGTGCAGGCGAATGCCCGCGTGTCGCGACGCCAGCTCGCGCAGCCACGCAAGACCGTACACGTCGTCCGGCGAACGGGCACCGACGTAGATGTCGATGGGATTGGTCATGCCACGCGCCACCGCCCCACGCACGATTGAGAGCACCGGCGCGAGCCCCGTCCCGCCAGCCACGCAAAGCATCGGCCCCTCATGGCGGGTACGCAGATACGACGTGCCCAGCGGGCCCGATACGCGAACCGCATCCCCCACTTTGAGTTGCTCGGCGACGTAGCCGGTCACCGCGCCGCCCGGCACGCGGCGGATGTGAAACTCGAGCGTGTCGTCGGCGTCGAGGCCTGCCATCGAATACGGACGGACATGCGCGGGCGTGAATTGCAGCGTGGCGTATTGGCCCGGCGAGAAGCTGAGGGGCTTCGCGGGCTTGAGGACCAGCCGTTTGATGTCGTGCGTGAGCGTTTCGATGGCGAGCACCGTCGCCTTCAGGATCTTCGCGGGATGCACGACGACTTCGTCGACCTCCGGCAACGCGATCTCGCAATCGCCATGCACCGTTGACTGGCAGGCCAGCACGTGGCGCTCGCCTTCGCCCGGGGAGGGTTCGTCATGATGACGGTACTCGACCCCGTCGGCCTGACGCACGTCGCCCGACAGGACCCGGCAACGGCAAGTGCCGCATCGGCCGGACAGACAACTGTAGGAAATCGGGATCTGGCGCTCGGTCAGCGTCTTGAGCAGGTTGTCGCCGGGGGCGACATCAAGGCGCTCGCCGAGCGGCTGCACGTGAACTTGCATGGGGGTTGTCTCCGTTCTGACGGTGCATCCAGCGCACCGCGCATGGCGTTTTGACGCCGTTTGCAGACAGCATCGCGCAACCCTCGATATAAACCAATAGAATCTCGTTTATATTCCCCATAAATTTCAGTGATTTCATCGAGCGATCCGGCACGCCCATGGACCTCCATTCTGTCGATCTGAACCTGCTGGTGGTCTTTCAGCACCTGTACAACGCAAGACGCGTATCGCGCGTGGCCGAGGCTCTGGGCGTTACGCAACCAGCGGTGAGCAATTCGCTCGCGCGCCTGCGCAAGCTGTTCAACGACGAGCTGTTCATCCGCACCTCGCGCGGCATGCTGCCCACGCCGATGGCCATTGCGCTGGCCGAGCCCGTGGCGGCGGCGCTCGACGCCCTGCACGGCGTCTTCAACCGTCAGCTTGCGTTCGATCCCGCGACCAGCCGGCGCGCGTTCCAGATCGCCATGACGGACATCGGCGAGGTGCACTTCCTGCCGAAACTCATGCACGCGCTCGGCGAGCGGGCGCCCGGGATCACCGTCAGCACCGTGCGCAATACGGCGGTGAATCTGCAGGAGGAAATGGCGGCGGGTCAGGTCGACCTCGCGGTGGGGCATTTGCCGGATCTCACGGCAGGCTTCTTCCAGCGGCGACTCTTCCGCCAGAAATATGTCTGCATGTTCCGGCCGGGACATCCGCTGGATCGACCGAAGCAGACACGGATGACGCGCGAGAATTTCGAACGCGCCGAGCAGGTGATGGTCGTCGCCGCGGGCACTGGACACGGCCAGGTCGACGAATTCATGGCGCGCGCCCACGTGCATCGCAACATCCGGCTGCGCGTGCCGCACTTCGTCGCGCTGGCCGACATCCTGCATGCGACCGACCTGATTGCCACCGTGACGGAAAAGTTCGCCGAGCGAAGCGCGCGGCATTTCGGCCTGCGTTACGTCGATCACCCGCTCGACGTGCCCGACGTCCAGATCAACCTGTTCTGGCACGCCCGGTATCATCAGGAGCCGGCAAGCCAATGGATGCGCACGCTGCTGTTCGAGCTCTTCTCGGAGTGACCGTCGCCGCGCTCGGCAGCGGCCCAAGCCCCATGCCGGGCGCGTTGGCGACGACGACGCCGCGGCCCCGGGCTTGCGCGCGCCGCGCGACCTGCCGGGCCACGACTCAGGCGTTGAATCCGCCGTCGATGGTGAGACTCGCGCCGGTCACGAACCCTGCCTCCTCGCTCGCGACATACGCCACCATCGCCGCAATTTCCTCGGGGCGAGCGTGGCGCCTGAGCGCCATCAGATCGTGCAGCGCCCCCGCGAAATCGCCGGCAGCCGGATTCATGTCGGTGTTCGTTGGCCCCGGCTGCACGTTGTTCACGGTAATGCCTCTGGGGCCGAGATCGCGCGCCATGCCCTTGACCAGCCCGACCAGCGCCGCCTTGCTCATCGCGTAGGTCGCGCCGCCCGCGAATGGCATGCGCTCGGCGTTGCACGAGCCGATGTTGATGATGCGCCCGCCCTCGCCCATGTGCGCAAGCGCCGCTTGCGATGCGATGAACACGGCGCGCACGTTGACGTTGAGCATGCGGTCGAACTCGTCGACCGGAATGTCCGCGATCGATGCCATGGAAAACACACCGGCGTTGTTCACGAGAATGTCGATCCTGCCAAAGCGAAGCGCCGCCTCATTCACCGCTTGCGTCAATGCGGCGGCGTCGCCCGCGTCGGCATGCAAGGCAAGCGCGCGCCCGCCCGAGGCTTCGATTTCAGCGACCAGATCCTCGGCGGCCGCCCTCGATCCCTTGAACGTAAACGCAACGGCCGCGCCGCCATCGGCCAGCCGCCGCACCACGGCCGCGCCAATCCCGCGCGAGCCCCCCGTCACGAATGCCACCTTGCCTGGAAAGTTCGTCGCCATGTCATTGCTCCACCGGGTTAAGAAGTGGAGCCAGTATGGTTCGCGAATTACATTCCCACTAGACGATAATATCGATCATCAATTTCAACCATTTGGAACAGGTGACCCATGGACGCCATGCATCTGATCGAGTCTTTCGTGCTCAGCGCGCGCGCTGGAAGTTTTTCCGCCGCGGCGCGCCGGTTGGGGATGACGCCCGCGGCCGTGAGCAAGAATGTCGCGCGTCTGGAGGCACAACTGGGGTTGCGCCTGTTCCACCGCAGCACGCGCAGTGTGACGCTCACCGCGGGCGGCGAGCGGTTCCTGCTCGACGTCGACGCGCCATTCGCGGCGCTGACCGATGCGTTTGCCCGCGCCGCCGAGCGCGAGAGCGCGCCATCCGGCGTGCTCAAGGTCAGCGTCGCGCACGCGTTCGGGCGTCAGTACCTCTTGCCGTTGCTCGGCGACTTTCTCGCTCGCTACCCCGAGATCGTGCCCGACTGGCGCTTCGACAACCGCAGCGTGGATGTCGTGGCCGAAGGCTTCGATGCCGCCATCGGCGGCGGGATCGAGCTCACGCCCGGAGTGATCGCGCGACGGCTCGCGCCAACCTATGCGGTCATCTGTGCGTCGCCCGGCTACATGGCCGAACGCGAGACACCCACGCATCCGTCCGCGCTGGCGTCGTTCGATGCCGTGATCCGGCGCTCCGGTGCGACCGGGCGTCTGCGCGCCTGGGACTTGCGCAACGCGCTGGGCGAGCGCGTCAACATCGAGGCGCGCACGCGCATGATCTTCGACGATCCCGAGGCGATGGCGCACGCGGTTGCGCTCGGCTACGGGGTCGCACTGCTGCCGATGCCGCATGCCGCGCCGTTGCTCGCGTCGGGTCGCATTCACCGGCTTCTGCCAGGATGGTACGAAGAGTACGGCGGCGTGTTCATCTATTACTCGAACAAGAAGCAGCTTCCCCTGCGCACCCGGGTCTTCGTCGATCACGTGGTGCAGGCTTTCGAGGCGCAACGCCTCGCCGCATGCTTCGACGGACGGTGATACACCCCCGAGGCACACGATCGCGCGGCGCCTTGCCTTGTGCGCGCGCGTGAACTGTAATGGAAGCATCGTGCCGACGACAGGGATGAGCCGGGAGAACACTCGGCGTCGGCAGTATCGGGGGGTGGGAGATCCGTCATGGATACCATCGAGATCGCATGGCGTGCGGTGGCTCTCGCCATGCTCGCGCTGGCACCCGGCGCGCCGCGTGCTCAGTCAGCGCTTCCCCCGTATCCCCCAAGGGAAATCACGCTTACGGTTGCCGTCGGCGAGAAGGCGGCGATCTGGGTGCAGCCCAACTACAGCGTGCTGTGCCGCTCGCTCGGCCAGCCGACGTTTGAACTCGACTCGACACCCACGCTCGGCGAAGTGAT
The DNA here is from genome assembly GCF_902459575.1 of Pandoraea morbifera. NCBI lineage: Bacteria > Pseudomonadati > Pseudomonadota > Betaproteobacteria > Burkholderiales > Burkholderiaceae > Pandoraea > Pandoraea morbifera. Next base: position 97,382 of record NZ_CABPSD010000009.1, on the reverse strand, counting down.
CCCCGAATGGATCGACTACACGGTGCCAGCCGGGCAGCGCTGCGAAAGCATGCGATTTCCCGGCATGGTGGTCTGGTACCAGGCCGGCAAATCGCCCGGCACCGACGTGGTCACCTGGACCGTAGGCTTCCCGCGCGAATTCGGCAGCCACACCCCCACCACCGGCGACCACCGCGTCACGACGACGATCGTCGTGAACTAGCCGGCGCGACGCGCGGGACAGGTTGGCATTGCCGGGCGGTTCGCGGCAAAACGCTTGCGCACGACGTCAAGAAAAAACCCCGCCTGTTCCATTCGGTGGCGGGGTTGTTCAGCAATCCGAGATATCGGATCACATGTTGTCGATCATCACCTGACCGAAGCCGGAACAGGACACTTGCGTCGCGCCTTCCATCAGACGGGCAAAATCGTAGGTGACCTTCTTCGAGAGAATCGACTTCTCCATGGACGCGATGATCAGGTCGGCCGCTTCTGTCCATCCCATGTGGCGCAGCATCATCTCCGCCGAGAGAATTTCCGACCCCGGATTGACGTAGTCCTTGCCGGCGTACTTCGGCGCCGTGCCGTGCGTGGCTTCGAACATCGCGACCGAATCCGACAGATTCGCCCCCGGTGCGATACCGATACCTCCGACCTGCGCCGCGAGCGCATCGGAAATGTAATCGCCGTTCAGGTTCAGCGTGGCGATCACGTCGTACTCGGCCGGACGCAGCAGAATCTGTTGCAGGAACGCGTCGGCAATCGAATCCTTGATCGTGATCTCCTTGCCGGTCTTCGGGTTCTTCACCTTGCACCAAGGTCCGCCGTCGATCTCCGTCGCACCGAATTCGTTCTTGGCGAGCGCATACCCCCAATCGCGGAACCCGCCCTCCGTGAACTTCATGATGTTGCCCTTGTGCACTAGCGTCACGGTGTCGCGGTTATTGTCGATCGCGTATTGAATGGCCTTGCGTACCAGGCGCTCCGTGCCCTCGCGCGAAACCGGCTTGACACCGATGCCGGAGGTTTCCGGAAAGCGAATCTTGGTGACGCCCATTTCATTGCGCAAAAACGCGATCAGCTTCTTCGCCCCCGCCGATTCCGCCTCCCACTCGATGCCGGCGTAGATGTCCTCCGAGTTCTCGCGGAAGATCACCATGTTGATCTTCTCGGGATGACGCACCGGCGACGGGACGCCCTTGAAGTACTGCACCGGACGCAGGCAGACATACAAGTCGAGTTGCTGGCGCAGCGCGACATTGAGCGATCGGATGCCGCCGCCGACCGGTGTCGTCAACGGCCCCTTGATCGACACGACGTAGTCCTTCACGGCCTGCATCGTTTCGTCGGGCAACCACACATCGGGGCCATAGATGCGCGTGGATTTTTCTCCCGCGTAGACTTCCATCCAGCTGATCTTGCGCTTGCCGCCATAGGCCTTCTCCACGGCCGCATCGACGACCTTGAGCATCACCGGCGTAATGTCCACGCCCGTGCCGTCTCCCTCGATGTACGGGATGATCGGATTGTCCGGCACGTTCAGCGAGAAATCCCTGTTGACGGTGATCTTCTCGCCGGCCGGTACCTTGATGTGCTGATACGACATGGTGGGGCTCCAATGGAAAAATCGGGCTGCGCTCGCCAAATGCGCCCGAGGGGGAACGCTCGACGTATTTCGTCCCTATTGTAGTCACTGCATCGCAGGGTGCGCGTAACGCAAGACAACTCTTATATAAGACATAAGACTTACATTCCCGATTATGCATTAACATGGCGGGGCTGACCAGCGGTTCAAGAACGCATATTGCGTTCCGCTGCCATGTCCCACGGCGGGCGTGTCCGTCGGCACTCTCCGATTTTGCGCTACCGGTATGACACTTCTCGCACTCAATAAACCCTTCGGCACGATCTGCCAGTTCTCGCCGCATCCCACTCGCCCCACACTCGCCGAATGCATCGCGCAGCCCGGGGTTTATCCGGCGGGTCGCCTCGATGCCGACAGTGAAGGACTGCTGCTGCTTACCGACGACGGTCGCCTTCAGGCGCGGATTGCGGAACCGGAGCGCAAGTTGCCCAAGACCTATTGGGCGCAGGTCGAAGGGGCTTACGAAGAAGCGGCCGTGGCTCGCCTGCGCGCCGGTCTCGATCTGGGCGATTTCGTCACCCTGCCCTGCGACGCCCGCGAGATTCCCGAGCCGCAGGCACTTTGGCCCCGCCATCCGCCCATCCGCTATCGCGCAAGCATTCCGACCCACTGGTTGGAGATCACGCTGGTCGAAGGCAAGAACCGCCAGGTCAGACGCATGACGGCCGCCGTGGGCAAACCGACCCTGCGACTCGTACGCGTAGCCATCGGTCCGGTCGACGTCTTCGCGCTGAATCTGGCGCCAGGACAATGGTGCGAACTGCCGCAACAAATACTTACACTTTCCGGTCAACGCCGCGACCGTCCATCTCGTTGAGGGAACAGGTGCGCAACATACGCACCACGAACTGAAACGAGGAAACCAAGTCATGAACAAACTGCTGCTCGCATTGACCGCCGGCCTGATCGTGTCCGGCGCCGCGATGGCCCAACAATCGGCGCCGGCCACGGCGCCTGTCGCACCGGCGGCGCCTGCGGCAGCAGCGCCCGCTCCGGCGGCACCGGCAGCGGCTACCCATGCCGCGCCGGCGAAGAAGGCCAAGCACAAAAAGCATCACCACAAGAAGACCGGCAAGAAGGCTGCCCAACCCCCGGTCGGTAACAAGCCGTAATACTTTGGTTCGAAAAAATCTGCGGGTGGGTTGTCAACGGATGTCCTGAACGGACGTTAAAGGAGATGACTCACTTCGCGGGTCAACGAGTACATCACCCCAACATCGAGCTTCAACGAGGAATCTCATGAAAAAACTGATCGCTGCCCTGGTCGCTGGCCTGTTCGCAACTGGCGTGTTCGCTCAAGCTTCGGCTCCGGCCGCTGACGCGGGTGCTGCTCCGGCCGCCGCAAGCAAGCCGGCTGCAAAGAAGAAGTCGACGCACAAGAAGTCGCACAAGAAGTCGGCAAAGAAGGCTTCGGCTGCTGAAGCGCCGGCCGCTGCCAGCAAGTAAGTCCCGCGTGGCGCAGCACGTCTGCGCAACGTGCGGTAACAAGCAGGTTGCTCTCGCAACCTGCTTTTTTTTCGTCCGGCGGCTACAATGATCCGCCTCCCTCTGACGTTCCCCCCGATCTTTCAGGAGTCGTTCGTGATCCGGATTTCACGTCAACTGGCCGCGCTTGCCGCCAGCGCCGCGTTTGCCGCCTCTGCCGCCTTCATGGCCCTTGCGCCGACGAGCGCCGCCGCGCAAATCAAACAACCCGGCCAGTTTCCCACCGTCCAGCTTTCCGCCGGCATGTACCTGATCAAGGCCGAAGTGGCCGCCAACGAAGCCGATCGCGAGCAGGGTCTGATGTATCGCAAGACCATGCCCGACAACGCCGGCATGCTGTTCGTGTTCGAACAACGCGCCGGTCACTGCTTCTGGATGAAAAACACTGATCTGCCCCTGTCCATCGCCTTTCTGGCCGACGACGGCACGATCGTGAACATCGAGGACATGGCCCCGCAGACCGAAGACAACCACTGCCCTCGCGCCGCCGTGCGCTTCGCGCTCGAAATGAACCAGGGCTGGTTCAGTAAGCGAGGTATTGGACCGGGCATGAAAATCTCCGGCCTGCCGCGCTGATCGTCAGTTGCCGGGGCGGCGCACTCAGCGTGCGCCGCTCGATACGCCCAGCGCGGATGTGAGCGATCGCTCGAGAAAGCAGTCGAGCAGCCAGGGATCGAAGTGACGTCCCCGTTCGCCGAGCATCGCACCGACGATTTGCGTCGGGCTGAGCGCGTCCCGATAAGGCCGATGACTCGCGAGCGCATCGAACACGTCGACGATGGCAACGATGCGCCCCGCCAGCGGAATGCGATTTCCCGACAGCCCGTACGGATACCCCAGTCCGTCGTAACGCTCGTGATGGGTCAGCGCCACCGAGGCGGCCAGTTCGCACGCGGCCCCGCCAATGGCGCGGAGCATGTCGGCGCCGAGTCGGGGATGCATCCGCATCACCTGCATCTCGTCGGGTGACAATTTGCCCGGCTTCTCCAATATCGTATTGGGAATGCAAAGCTTGCCCGTGTCGTGCAGCGCGGCCGCGAGGCCGAGCGCCTGCGCCTCCACGGCGGGCAGTCCCAGCGACTTCGCGAAACGCCATGCGAGCGTGCCAACGCGCCACATGTGACTGGCGGTGCCACCGCGCTTGTGTTCGGCCAGGCGGAACAACGTCCATGCGGCACTCGGCAAACTGCGCATTAGCCGGGCATCGGCGAGCCGGCGCCGATGCGGCGCCACGGGCTGAATGTCTGCCGCGGTGACCTCCGGGCCCGCGCGACGCACGTGGCGCTCGGGAAGGGAATCACCGGAAGGGGCGCGGGAGGGTGGCGCAGGGTCTGGCATGAGTCGTTCGTCTGGTTTGGAGCCCTCACTCTATCGGGGCTCGCATCGCCAAACGTTGATGTCGATCAAGCCCACCGCACATCCATGCGATCCGGCAACGGCTGAATACGAAAAAAGCCCACCGCAAGCGGTGGGCTTTTCGATTGCCGGCAACGTCGCGCGCTCGGGTTGGGCGCCTGACGCGGCATCACATCACGAACCGCACCTCGAAATGCGCGATTCGCGATTGTCGATCGGCAAGTTCCGGGACGTTCGATCAGGCGAAGTTCTTCGCGGCGAAATCCCAGTTGACCAGCGTCCAGAATGCCTCGGCAAACTTCGGACGGGCATTGCGGTAGTCGATGTAGTACGCATGCTCCCACACGTCGATCGTGATGATCGGCTTGTCGGTCGTGGTGAGCGGCGTGGCGGCGTTGCTCGTGTTCACGATGTCGAGCGAACCGTCGGCCTTCTTCACCAGCCACGTCCAGCCCGAACCGAAGTTGCCCACGGCCGACTTCGTGAAGGCTTCCTTGAAGGCGTCGAACGACCCCCACTTGGCGTCGATGGCCTTGGCCAGATCACCCGTCGGTGCGCCGCTGCTCTTGGGCGTCAGGGTGTTCCAGAAGAAGGTGTGGTTCCACACCTGGGCTGCATTGTTGAACACGCCGCCCGACGACTTCTTGATGATGTCTTCGAGGCTGGCGTTTTCGAATTCGGTGCCCTTGATCAGGTTGTTCAAGTTGGTCACATAGGCTTGGTGGTGCTTGCCGTAGTGATACTCCATCGTTTCCTTGGAGATGGTCGGCGCCAGTGCATCGATGGCGTACGGCAGTTCAGGGAGCTTGTGTTCCATGGCAATTGTCCTTTGTGCTCTGAGGGGAACCCGATTTGCGTTATCCGGAGCCATCGATTCTAGGGCAGATGCGATAACCCCGCAAACCCAACGGGTACTTGGCTTCCCGCAATGTGCCCGTCGAATGTGACGATTGTTTGCCGATCCCGGCCAATCGACGCAGGATCCCTGCGATTTGCCAGCTTCCCCGAACCGTCCACGCCTAAAAAGTATCGTCTAGCCTGACTTGAACGTCACCAATCCCGACGTCGGCCGCGCCTTGCGCCAAGTGCATGGTGACCTGCTGGCCGCGTTGCAGCCGGCGCGGGTCGCGCAGCGGTTGCCCCTTGGCGTCGAGCACCGCGGCATAACCGCGCTGCAGCGTTCGACGAGGGTTTAGCAGCTCCAGTTGCGCACTGGCGTCGGCCAGACGCTGCGCCGAGCGCTCGGCACGGCGCAACATGGCACGCTGCATGCGCTGCCCGAGCAATGCCATGCGCTCATGCTGCGACGCAATATCCGGCACGGCGCGCGCCAGGCGCAGGCGCAACATCTCGAAGCGGCCTCGCCGCTGCGCCAGCGGGCGCTCCAGCGCGTGCCGCATGCGATCTGACAAGTGCGCGAGCTCGCCGCGCTGACGCGCCAAACGCTCACGCGGCGACACCAGCCCGCGTGACAGGCTGTCCAGTTGCTGGGCGCGTTGCTCCAGCGTACGCCACATGGCGCGCGTGAGACGCTGGCGCTCGCGGTCGACCTCGCGCAGGCATTCGTCGCGCGCGGCACTGATGAGTTCGGCGGCCGCGGTCGGCGTAGGAGCTCGGACGTCGGCCACGAAGTCCGCAATGGTGAAATCGGTTTCGTGCCCCACGCCCGAGACGACCGGCAGTTCGCTTCGCGCAATGGCATGCGCCAGCACTTCCTCGTTGAACGCCCAGAGGTCCTCGATCGAGCCACCGCCTCGGCAAAGCAGAATCGTATCCACTTCGCGGCGGGCATTGGCGATGTCGAGCGCGGCGGCGAGGCGGGCGGCGGCATCGACGCCCTGCACCGGGGCCGGATAGACCACGACCGCGACATGCGGCGCACGACGGGCCAGCGTGGTGAGCACGTCGCGCAGCGCGGCGGCCTGCAATGACGTCACCACACCCACGCGGCGTGCGTACTTTGGCAACGCGCGTTTTCGGGCGGTATCGAAAAGGCCTGCCGCGGCGAGCTTTTCCTTGAGTCGCAGGAACGCCTCGTACAGGTTGCCCTGTCCGGCGCGACGGATAGCCTCCACGTTGAGTTGCACTTCGCCGCGTGGCACATACATCGAGAGCAAGGCGCGAACTTCGACGCGATCGCCCTCCTTGGGCATGAAATCGGCATGCTGGGCGCGTCCGCGGAACATCACGCAGCGCATCTGCGCCTGCGCGTCCTTGATGGAGAAATACCAATGGCCGCTGGCCGCTCGCGTGAAGTTCGAAATTTCGCCGCTGACCCACGCCAGAGGGAAGCTCCGCTCGAGCACGCCGGCCACGGCCTTGTTCAAATCTGAAACGCTTAGCACGCGATCCGCACCACCGGTGGGCCGGGCGTCGTCGAAAGAAAGGTTCATGCGCGTTGGCTGACGAAAAACTGTCCACAGGCCCGCTAATTTAAGGGTTTTCGCGTGCAAACGCCCGACATTTCCAGTCAGAGAAACTCAAACCCTTGATTTATCGGGATTTCCGAGCTGAAGACCGATGGTGTCAAACACGGAATTCGGTACCGGGGCCAAGATATATCCTGACGCGCGGACATGTGCACATAGTTATCCACAGGCTCGCGGGGTTTTCCTGGGATTCGCGAGCTTGCGGTGGTGTTCATTTCTGAAACAGCTCACTGCGCATTTTTTAATCACGGACCAAAAAGCTTCGCTGCGTCAAAGGGTTGCCGAACGTATCCCACTGTTGTCCACATCCTTGTGCTCGTCCAATGTGGAAAACGGTGCTTGCCCATCCCCACCCTGCACGCTACAGTGCGGACTCGTTTGCCCATCCCCCGCAACAAGCAAGAGGTCGTCTTTGTTTGCCGTCATCCAGGCCGCCGGCTGGCCCATCTGGCCACTTCTCATCGCTTCCGTCATCGCCCTCGCCCTGATCGTGGAGCGCGCCCTGTCGCTGCGCCGCGCACGCGTGCTGCCCGCAGGCATTCTCGAGAATGCAATCACACTCGCTCGTCGTGGCGCCAAGCAGGAGGCCACCGACGCACTGGCGAGAGGCTCGCTGCTCGGTCGTGTGCTCGCCACGGGGGTGCGCTACGTTGCCCACAATCCACAGGGGCCGCGCGACGCCGCCAAGGAAGCCCTCGAGGAGACCGGACGTGCCGTCGCCCATGAACTCGAGCGATTTCTGCCCGCGCTCGGCACCATTGCCTCGATCGCCCCGTTGATGGGGCTGTTCGGCACGGTCGTCGGCATGATCGAGATCTTCGGCTCGCAAGACGCCACGGGAACCGACCCGGCGCAGCTCGCCCACGGCATCTCGGTCGCGCTCTACAACACCGGTTTCGGTCTGATGATCGCGATTCCCGCAATGATCTTCTACCGCTATTACCGCACACGCGTCGACGCCTTCCTGGTGGAACTCGAGACGCAGGCGGTCCATTTTCTCGATGCCACGCTGCCGCGGCACTGACGCGAGAGTTGCGCGATGAATTTCCGTCGAGGCCTCTCCACACGCGACGAGCCGGAGATCAACCTGATCCCGCTCATCGACGTGCTGCTTGTCATCCTGATCTTTCTGATGGTCACCACGACCTATACGCGTTACACCGCGCTCAAGGTCAATCTGCCGACCGCCGACGCGGAGAAGGCCGTGGTTCCCCCCCGCCAGATCGTGGTCTCGGTCGGTGCGGACGGCAGCTACGCCATCGACCGGCACGCGCTCGCGCAACGTGACGTGGCCAGCCTGACAGCGGCGCTGCGCCAGTCGGCGGGCCCGGCGAGCGACGACGCGCAAGCGCCCGTCATCATCATCAACGCCGATGCGAAAAGCAGTCATCAGTCGGTCATCAACGTGATGGAGGCCGCGCGCGAAGCCGGGCTGTCGCGACTGACCTTTGCCGCGCGCGCCACGGCCGCGCGCCCGTCCCGATGACATCGCCTCCGCACGACGTCGCGCGAGGTGCGCGCGCTCGGGCGCTGGTACCGCGCCTGTCCGGCTCGCTGGTGCACTGGGTCGGCATGCAATGGCAGCGGCGCGGCGCCGTCGCATGGCTGCTTTGGCCGCTGTCATGGATCTTCGGTGCGATCGCCGCATGGCGACGTCTGAGTTTTCGTCGCGGCTGGAAGGCCTCGACGCGCCTGCCCGTGCCCGTCGTCGTGATCGGCAATCTCACGGTGGGCGGCACCGGCAAGACGCCGACCGTCATTGCGCTGGTCAACGCGTTGCGCGCACGCGGGTACACCCCGGGCGTGCTGTCGCGCGGCTACGGCGCACGGCTCTCGCACCCGACCGAGGTGACCCCGACGGCGCGCCCCGAAGCTGTCGGCGATGAACCCCTGCTCATCGCCAGACGAACGGGCGCCCCGGTGTGGGTCTGGCCGGCGCGCGTCGAAGGGGGACGCGCGCTGCTCGCCGCGCATCCCGAGTGCGATGTCATTCTGTGCGATGACGGGCTTCAACACTATGCACTGGCGCGCGATGTCGAGATCGCGGTGTTCGATCATCGTCTTGCCGGCAACGGGTTCCTGCTGCCGGCGGGTCCGCTGCGCGAACCGCTCTCGCGAACGCGCGACGCCAACCTGATCAACGACCCTTACGGCAAGACATTGCCGGCCTGGCCCAACACCTCGCGCCTGACCCTGTCGCTGGGCGACGCGTGGTGCGTGAGTCAGCCGTCGCTCGCCCGGCCGCTTTCGCACTTCCGCGGCAAGCGGGTGCTGGCAGCCGCCGGCATTGGCGCCCCGGAGCGATTCTTCGCGGCGTTGCGCGCCGCGGGCGTGCAGATCGAGACGCTCCCCCTGCCCGATCATTACGACTTCGCCACGAATCCGTTCGATGGCGTGGCGGCCGATGCCATCCTGGTCACTGAAAAGGATGCAGTAAAATGCGTCACCTGGTCCGACCCACGTGTGTGGGCCGTGCCTGCCGAGGCAGCGCTCGATGCGCGTCTCGTATCACTGGTAGTGGAGAAATTGCGTGGACAACCGACTGTTTGAGATTCTCGTCTGCCCTTTGTGCAAGGGGCCCCTGGAGTACGACAAGAAGGCCCAGGAGCTGATTTGCCACGCCGACAAGCTCGCATATCCGATTCGTGACGGCATTCCCGTCATGCTGGCCGACGAAGCGCGTCAGTCCGTCGAAGGGACGCCCGTGCCCCCGAGCGACGACACGTCCGCATCGTGAGCGCCGCCCCCGCTGTCGTCGACTTCGTCGCCGTGGTGCCGGCCCGGCTCGCGTCGACGCGCCTGCCGAACAAGCCGCTCGCCGATATCGGCGGCAAGCCGATGGTCGTCCGCGTGGCGGAACGGGCGCGCGAGTCGGGCGCCCGCCAGATCGTCGTGGCAACCGATGCGCAAAGCGTTGCCGACGCCGTCTCGGCCCACGGCTTCAACGTTGCCCTGACGCGAGCCGATCACCCCACCGGCACCGACCGGCTGGCCGAGGTGGCAGTGCAACAAGGCTGGTCCGACGACACCATTGTCGTCAACGTCCAGGGCGACGAACCGCTCATCGATCCGCGTTTGGTGCATGCGGTAGCGGCCCACCTCGCGGCGCATCCCGAATGTGCGCTCTCGACCGCGGCACATCCCATCACGGAGAACGCCGAGATCTTTTCCCCGAACGTCGTCAAGGTCGTGCTCGATGCGCACGGCCGCGCGCTCTATTTTTCCCGCGCCCCCATTCCCTGGTCGCGCGACGCATGGTCGGCCGGACTTGCTCACACGGCGACGTTGCCCGCAGCCGGCACGCCGATCTTCCGCCACATCGGGCTGTACGCCTATCGGGCGAAATTCCTGCGCAGCTACCCTAGCCTGCCGCAGGCGCCGATCGAGACCGCCGAATCGCTCGAACAACTTCGTGCGCTGTGGCATGGCGAGCGCATTGCGGTACTCGTCACCGAGGACGCGCCGTTGCCGGGCGTCGATACCGCTGAGGACCTCGAGCGGGTTCGCGCGTTGCTGCAAGGCTGACGCGAGGCGGTTGACGCAAGTCGCCTGCGACAGGCATCGAGGCGGCGCGGTTGGCAGGCCGACTCGACGACGGCACGGAGGTTGAAGTGGCCGGCGACGCGAATTCCAACGCCTGGGCATCGTGGGTCTTACCGCGCGTGCGCACCGCGAGGTCCGTCCCGGAATTCGAACAGGCGCGCCGCGCATCCGTCGGCAAAACGCCGCCGGGCGGGCACGTCGTGGCATAATCGCTCTGATTCTCGCGAGCAGATCCCGGTCGTGCGCGCGTCGCGCCTTGCCGAGCGCGGCGCCGGCGCGCGGTGAGGTTGGCCGGTCAACGGACCCGCAACCCACTGCAGATCGCCGGGAAATGTCTGCCTGCCGCACGCACAGCATTCACAAATCACAAACTTTCAGGAGTCATCGATGCGTCTGATTTTGTTGGGGGCACCCGGGGCCGGCAAGGGCACCCAAGCCACGTTCATCAAAGAAAAATTCGGCATCCCGCAAATCTCGACCGGCGACATGCTGCGCGCTGCGATCAAGGAAGGCACCCAACTCGGTCTCGAGGCCAAGCGTTTCATGGACGCCGGCGATCTCGTGCCGGACGCCGTGATCATCGGCATGGTGCGTGAGCGCCTGACGGCCGACGACTGCAAGAACGGTTACCTGTTCGACGGCTTCCCGCGCACGATCGCGCAAGCCGAAGCCATGAAGGAAGCCGGTGTGGCCATCGACTACGTGCTCGAAATCGACGTGCCTTTCGATGAGATCATCACCCGCATGAGCGGCCGTCGCACGCACCCGGCCTCGGGTCGCACGTATCACGTCAAGTTCAACCCGCCCAAGGTGGACGGCAAGGATGACGTGACGGGCGAGCCGCTCGTGCAGCGTGAAGACGACAAGGAAGAAACCGTGAAGAAGCGTCTGGCCGTGTACGAATCGCAGACCAAGCCGCTCGTCGCCTATTATTCCGATTGGGCGAAGCACGGTAGCCAGGGCGCGCTCGTCGAGGCGCCGCAGTACCGCAAGATCTCGGGCCAGGGTAGCGTGGACGAGATTCGTGCACGCGTGTTCGACGCCCTGAAGTAAGCGCGCCAACGTCAGCGGTAGACGGCACGGCCCGGTCGTGTCGACGCCATACAGGCAGCCGTAACGCCACGAAAAAGGCGGCCAGTGCAGACTCGGCCGCCTTTTTTGCCAAAGGAGGATGACGCATGGAAATTCAGGGCAATGTGTTTCTGATCACCGGTGGCGCCTCGGGGCTCGGCGCGGCGGCCGCGCGATGGCTCGCCGGACTCGGCGCCAAAGTCGTGCTCGCCGACGTGAACGTCGCCGAAGGCGAGGCGCTCGCGGAAAAGCTCGGCGGCAAGTTCGTCAAATGCGATGTGACCCGCGAGGATGACGGCAAGGCCGCCGTCGTCACGGCGCAAGCGCTCGGCACGCTACGAGGTCTCGTCAATTGCGCGGGCATCGCGATCGGGAGTAAGACCGTGGGGCGCGACGGCCCACACCCGCTCGACGCCTTTTCGCGCGTGATCCAGATCAACCTGATCGGCACCTTCAACATGATTCGCCTCGCCGCCACGGCCATGAGCCACGGCGAGCCCAACAGCGAAGGCGAGCGCGGCGTGATCGTCAATACCGCTTCGGTCGCCGCCTTCGACGGCCAGATGGGGCAGGCCGCGTACGCAGCGTCGAAGGGCGGGGTCGCGAGTCTCACGCTGCCCGTCGCCCGCGACCTGTCGCGCAGCGGTATCCGCGTGATGACCATCGCCCCCGGTATCTTCGAGACGCCCATGATGCTCGCCATGCCCGCCGAAGTGCAGGCGTCGCTCGGCCAGATGGTGCCGTTTCCGCCTCGGCTCGGGAAACCGTCGGAGTACGCCATGCTCGTGGAGCAGATCGTGCGCAATCCAATGCTCAACGGCGAAGTCATCCGTCTGGACGGTGCGATCCGGATGCAACCGAAGTAGGCACGGCACGAGACGCACGCTCCCGGGCGTACCTTGACGCACCGCAACATGCCGTCCTCCGGACTGTGACTACAATGGAATGCCGATCGCCACCGCGCTCGGTCCCGACGCCGGTCGAGTCGCCGGCACCCTCGTGTTCTTCCCGTCCCCCCCGAGGCAGGAGGCTGGCATGAAATCACTGGCGCAACAGATGTCGTTCTACCAGCGCTATCACCGCAGTCCCAAGAACCGTCTCACGCATTTCTTCGGCGTTCCCATGATCATCCTCGCCGTGATGCAGGCCCTGTCATGGGTGCCGCTCGGCCCGAGCGGACTGAATCTGGCGCACGTGGTCATGCTGGTGCTGCTGTCGTATTACTTCATTCTCGACGTGCCGCTCGCGCTCGCCATGACGGCGTTCTTCGCCGTGCTGCTGGCCGTGACGCAGCATCTCGCACGCCTGCCTTGGACGTGGGCGCTCGTCGTGTTCGGGGTCTTGTTCGTGGGCGGGTGGATCATTCAGCTGATCGGCCATCATTTCGAAGGCCGCAAACCAGCCCTGCTCGACAACTTCTTCCAGATATTCATCGCCCCCATGTTCCTGATGGCCGAAGTGTTCTTCCATTTCGGTTACAAACCCGGGCTGCAACGACGCGTGCAGGAGCTGGCGGCGCAGTCCGCCTGACGTCTGACGCGGCGCTGTCCGGCAAGCGGCACCGGGCACCCGCTCGCCGCGCGACGCCGTCGCGGCGGTAAGATCGCCAGAATCAAAACGCCAGTCGATACCGACTGGCGTTTTTCGTGGCGAACGGCGAAACCGGCGCGCGCGCCGTCGGCGTCAGCCGTGACCGCCGGGACGTCGGCTCAGATCGTCAAGCACTTGCCGGATGGCATCGCCATCCTCCGCTTCCGGCCGGGCACTCAGATAGCACTCAAGATCGTCCTGCGCCGGACGTACCAGCCCGAGCCGGGCGTATGCCAACCCGCGGTCGCGTTTCTCGACGGGATGGTCCGGCAGCACGAGCACCATGCGCTCCTGCACCGCCAGCAAACGCTCCCAACGCTCGTTCTGCGTGTAGATGGCCCGCAGATTGCGCAGCATCCTGGCGAGGATTTCACGCGGCGTGGCGGGCTCCAGAAACGGGTGGAGCAATGCCCATAGGGCCAACTCCTGAATCGGCTCGGCGCTCTCGTCCCGGTAGTGCTTCAGATACGGCTCGACCATTTCGAGCAAACGCTGCGGCGAGAGCGAATTGCCGGAGAGCGGGTCGATGACGACGTCGCCGGCCGGCACTGCCAGACGCAACAGGAAATGTCCGGGGAACGACAGGCCGCGCAGCGGCAGGCCAATCTGGTGCCCGATTTCCATGCACAACACCGCGAGCGAAATCGGAATGCCGCGCCGACGGTCCAGCACGATGTGCAGATGACTGTTGTCCGGGTCGTAGTAGTCGTTCTGGTTGACGGCGAACCCGAGTTCGCGAAAGAAGAAATGGTCCAGCAACTGCAGCTTTTGCAGCGGCCCGGCGTCAGGCGGCAGCCGCCGTGACAGGCGTGCGGCGAGCGCGTCGATCTGGGTGAGCGTGCCCTGCACGTCGAGGTCGGGATAGACGTCCTGCGCAATGGCAATGGCCGCCTCGGTGAGCGGCAGGCCGTCGTCGGACGCGACCAGCGCAGCAAAATACTCGAGAATTCGATTCGCCATGCGGTATCCGTGAATGCTGCCGTGCCGCAGCCGTCAAGCCTCCGGCCATCGCCCATCGGGTTCTGGCGGGACGCGATCAACGCGTGCGGCGGCGGAAGAACGAGAAGTTGAAACCCATGAGGAATAATGCCCCGAAATACACGACGGCGCATAGCACCAGGCTCGCGCCGAGCAACGCAATGCGCGAGAGCGGGCGCGCGCCGAGCGCAACCCAGTCGAAGCTTTGCGTGAACCACAGCAGCGTGCCGGCCAAAATCAGGCAGGCGGCAAGCAGTTGCACGAAGAACAGACGCCAGCCTGGTGCCGGACGGTAAATGCCGCGTTTGTAGAGCCCCGCGAACAGCAGCGCGGCATTCATGCAAGCCCCCACCCCGATCGACAGCGACAGACCGGCGTGTGCGAACCAGCGCACGAACAGCACGTTCGACAATTGGGTGGCGATGAGTACCACCACGGCGATCTTCACCGGCGTCTTGATGTCCTGCTTGGCATAGAAGCCCGGCGCGAGAATCTTGATGAGAATCAGGCCGACCAGTCCGACGCCGTAGGCGGTGAGCGCGTGCGCGGTCATCACGACGTCGGTGGCGTCGAACCGTCCGTATTGATATAGCGTGGCGGTCAGCGGCTCGGCGTAGACGAACAGCCCCACCGCGCTGGGCATCGCGAGCAGGAACGTCAGCCGAAGTCCCCAGTCCAGCAGGGCGGAATATTCCGCGGCATCGCCATCCGCGTGGGCGCGCGACAAGCTCGGCAGCAGGATCGTGCCCAGCGCCACACCCAGCAACGCCGTCGGGAATTCCATCAGGCGATCGGCATACGCCAGCCACGAAACGCTGCCCTGCGCGAGCCGCGAGGCAATGTTCGTGTTGATGATGAGACTCACCTGAGCGACCGACACGGCCAGCGTGGCCGGCACCATCTTCGCCAGCACGCGCTTGACCCCAACGTTGCGGAGCGCGGCAGCAATATTGAGCGTGATGCGCGGAATCATGCCGATGCGTGCGAGCGCCGGGAGCTGGATCAGCAGTTGCAGCACGCCGCCCACGATCACGGCATAGGCCAGCGCATAAACCGGCGTCTCCAGGTGCGGCGCCACCCACAGCGCGGCCACGATGGAGCTGACGTTGAGCAGCACCGGCGCGAATGCCGGCATCGAAAACTGCCGCCACGTATTGAGCACCCCGGCGGCCAGCGTCGTAATGGAGATGAGCGTGATGTAAGGGAACATCACTCGCGTCATGAACACCGCGGCGTCGAACGTGCCGTTCTCGCGCGACAGGCCCGTCGCCACCGCGTAGACCACCGCCGATGCCCCGAGCACGCCGAGCACGGTGATGGCCAGCAGTACCCAGAAGAGCACCGTCGTGACCGAGTCGACGAGGGTCTTCGTCTCCTGTTCACTGCGTTGCGTCTTGAATTCGGCCAGAATCGGAACGAATGCCTGCGAAAACGCCCCTTCCGCGGACAGGCGGCGCAGCAGATTGGGGATACGGAACGCCACGTTGTAGGCGTCGGTCATGGGACCCGCGCCGAACATGCGTGCGATCAGGATTTCACGGACCAGACCGGTGATGCGCGAGAGCATCGTGAAGCCGCTGACCGTAGCGAGAGCTTTGAGCAAATTCATGTTGCGCGTATTATACGCACAGCCTCGCAGCAAAGAAGTTGCAATTTCCGTTGGCCTTCGGCTATAATCGTCGGTTTCGAAGTCAATGGATTGCTTCCTGGCCACCGTGTCTCCCAGGGAGCCGAGCCAAACTGCATAGAAGCCGCATCAGGCGGAGCAATTCAAGGAATTCACCGAACATGGCAAATACCGCACAAGCACGCAAGCGCGCGCGTCAAACCGTTAAGATCAACGCCCACAACTCGGCGCTGCGTTCGCGCCTGCGCACGGCAGTGAAGGCTGTCCGCAAGGCCATCGCCGCTGGCGATCAGGCTGCCGCCAAGGAAGTGCTGCGCGCTTCGGCCAAGACGATCGACATCATTGCCGACAAGAACATCGTTCACAAGAACACCGCCGCTCGCCAGAAGAGCCGCCTGTCGGCCGCCATCAAGGCGATGTCGGCTGCTGCGTAAGTCAGCAAGACACCATCTGTTGCTTGCCGGTTCCGACTACGGTCGGGACACTAAAAAGCCCGCTTCGCGCGGGCTTTTTTCTTTTCCGCGCCAAACGTCGCATCAGCGTGACGCCCCGCTCCTCCCCCTCAATCGTGCCTGCCGTTGATCGCCGATGAACCCCACGACATATCCGGGAGAGCGGCGCGAATGAATGGCCGGAAGCATCGCGAACGGAGAAGGACGAAGGCGGGATGTTGGCCTCAGGACGGCCGGGGCGGCGGGCGGATCGACGGTGAGTCAGGGCCAAAGGCCCGGCACTCACGTCTGGCCGGAAACGGCCAAGGGGGAATTACTTGACGTCGGGGACGATGCAGGCTTCCGTCAGTTGCAAACCGTTGTCACGCGCGAAATTCATCGCGAAATCGAACGCCATCGGCTCGATATCGCGCAGTCGCTCGTCAACGACGACGCACTTGACGTCACCCACCATAATTGGACGCACGTAGGGGGAGTACTGCATGTATGCGTTCGGGCCGGCATTGCTTCGGCCGCAGAACGACAAGACACCGCACAGACGTTCCGCCCAGTCGCTCGGCCGGAACTTCTTGCCATCCCGGGTGATGCCCTGGATGAAATACTCGCGCGCGGAAACCTGGTCGGTCATATCGCTCAATCACCTCAAAAAACACCTGGCCAGCCGTACGCGGGTAGCGTTGCTGACAGAGACAGTATTATATCTTATATAAGACTCAAACCCGTCTCCCCACCACAGCTGCGGACGTTTTTTTCGGTCTTGCCAGCCGTTTTTGGCTGTGCCGCAGCGGGGTCGATGATACGCTTTTCGTGTGACGGCAAAACGATTTGGTAGACTAGGGCCTGTTCCCCCGAGTCCAGCAACCGGCAGAACACCTTCACGCGCCTGATCGGGGGACAGGCCTCAAGGCTTGTTCGTCGTGCCGCAAGCGAGCGAGTTCCCGGCGAACTCCCGCGAGAGCGGCCTCCAGCAGAACATCCAAATGACCACCGCCAAACCCATCAAGCATTACCTTCAGTTTTCGGATCTGACCCTCGACGAGTACGACTATGTGCTTGAGCGCACCCGCATCCTCAAGAAGAAATTCAAGAACTACGAGACTTACCATCCGCTGCACGACCGCACGCTGGCGATGATCTTCGAGAAGAGCTCGACCCGCACGCGTCTGTCGTTCGAAGCCGGCATTCACCAACTGGGTGGGCATGCCGTATTCCTGAACACGCGAGACACGCAGCTCGGTCGCGGCGAGCCGATCGAAGACGCCGCGCAGGTCATCTCGCGCATGACCGACATCATCATGATCCGCACGTTCGGCCAGGAGATCATCGAGCGCTTCGCGCAACATTCGCGCGTGCCGGTCATCAACGGGCTGACCAACGAGTACCACCCGTGTCAGGTGCTGGCCGATATCTTCACGTATTACGAGCATCGCGGCCCCATCAAGGGCAAGACGGTGACGTGGATCGGCGACGCGAACAACATGTCGTACACGTGGATCCAGGCAGCCGAGATCTTCGGGTTCCAGTTCAACATTTCGACGCCGCCGGGCTACCGTCTCGATCAGGCGATGGTAGCGGAGTCGAGCCGCCCGTTCGTGCGCGAGTTCGACGACCCCCGCGAAGCCTGCAAGGGCGCCGACCTGGTGTCGACCGATGTGTGGACCAGCATGGGCTTCGAAGCGGAGAACGAAGCCCGCAAGGCGGCCTTCGCACAATGGTGCGTCAATGCGGATCTGATGCAGCAGGCCAAGCCCGATGCGCTGTTCATGCACTGCCTGCCGGCCCATCGTGGCGAGGAAGTCTCGGCGGACGTGATCGACGGCGCGCAAAGCGTCGTGTGGGACGAGGCCGAGAACCGCCTGCATGTCCAGAAGGCACTCATGGAGTACCTGATGCTGGGCCGCGTCTGACGCGGTTGCGCCACGCCCGGGCCGGTACTCTGCCCGCCCGGGTCGCCCCCCGCCGTCTCGCGTTTCCCTCGCCTCACCAATAGGCTGCACGGCCGCCTTGGTTCCGCTTCATTCTCGCTTCCTTCCCGCGCCGTTCTCACTCCGTTCCCGCCTTGTTCGGGCGACACGCCCGCCCCACCGCGATCAGCGTTCCGCTATCATCCGTGACGCGCCTCCCGTCCAACAAAGACGCGCGCGTTTCATAGCCGCACTGCATCGTCAAATCCCTTCGTCAGAACATTTCGGCATATGCACCAATACGAGGCAAATCCGTTGTGCAATGCACAAAACGCTCCCGGGTGGACGCGCGAAACGTGCTAGCATGAATTCACGTCCGTCCCGCGGGGATGGGCATCTTCACCACTCCATGCGACTTTCCCTCGCATTCAATACCGCATTCGGTCATGACGCAAAACGCAACGCAGTTCGACAACGTTTCTGTAATCAAGCGCGCCAATACCTACTTCGACGGCAAGTGCGTTTCGCACACCGTGTTGTTCCCGGACGGCACGCGCAAGACGCTGGGCGTGATTTTCCCGGCCACGCTCCAGTTCGGCACCGATGCGCCCGAAATCATGGAACTCACGGGTGGACGCTGCCGCATCCGCCTCGCAGGCCAGAGCGAATGGCAGGAATATGCCGCAGGCCAGCAGTTTTCCGTGCCGGGCGACAGCAAGTTCGATATCGAGGTCGTTGAGACGCTCGATTACGTTTGCCACTACGGCTAACCGACCGGCCAGCATCGCGACGGCGCGGGGCAACCGGCGCCATCGCCCTCTCGGCCGGTTCAGCGCGGCCCGGCGCCGCTACTTACTATGTCGCGTCTGCCCCCCCGACCTGCCGAGACCCTTGCCGACGATCCCGACGGCAACGCCACGGCCAGTGATCCCACCGCTTCGGCGCCTGCCGACGAGCGGGCCGAGACATCGCTGCGCGCGAGCGACCCTGGCTCCGATCTCGAGCCGAGCGACGTCCCGCTGCTCCCACCGGACGGCGCCGCATCCCGCACCAGAACACGCACCAAGGCCCCGAAAGCGGCGCGCTCGCGTCGCGGCAACGCCAAACGCAAGGGAATCGACCTCGGGCTTCAGGGCGGCGGCGCGCACGGTGCCTACGCGTGGGGCGTACTGGATAAATTGCTCGAGGACGGACGTCTCGAGTTCGAAGGCATCAGCGGCGCGTCGGCAGGCACCATGAATGCGGTGGTGCTGGCTCACGGGCTGCTCGATCGCCCGGGCGTCGACCCGCGCGAGAAGGCGCGTGAAGCGCTGCACAGCTTCTGGCTGGGCGTGTCGCAGGCCGGATCGTCGGCCACCGCATGGGCGCAAACCGTCTTCAGCTGGCTCAATGGCCGCCCAACGGAGTACCCGGTGTGGCACGACTGGATGCAGAGCATGCAGCAGTGGATGATGCCGTTCTCGCAACCGACCGCGGAGATCAATCCGCTGCGCACGGTGCTCGAGGCGCAGGTCGACTTCGAGCGCTTGCGCGAGAGTACCGCCACGCATCTGTTCGTGTCCGCGACGAACATCCGTACCGGCAATATCCGCATCTTCCGGACGCACGAAATCACGCTCGACGTAGCCATGGCGTCAGCCTGCCTGCCGTGGCTGTTCAAGCCGGTGAAGATCGACGAAGACTACTACTGGGACGGCGGCTACCTGGGCAATCCAGCGCTCTACCCCTTCTACTACGAGACGGTGACGAGCGACATCCTGATCGTGCACATCAATCCGATCGAGCGAAAGGAGAAGCCCGTGCTGCCGGGACAGATCATGAATCGCGTCAACGAAATCACGTTCAACGCGTCGCTGCAGCGCGAATTCCGGGCCATCTCGTTCGTGCACAAGCTGCTCGACGAGGGGTGGCTGAAGCCTGAGTTTCGCAAGCGTCTGAAGTATCCGCTGATCCATTCGATCCGGGCGGACAAGGAGCTTTACGACCTGTCGTCATCGACGAAATTCGTGACCGACTGGCATTTCCTGACAACGCTGCGCGACCGTGGCCGCGAGGCGGCCGCGCGCTGGCTCGACGAGCACTATGCCGACGTGGGTGTGCGCTCCAGCGTGGACCTGCGGCGCGACTACCTGCAGCGGCTGCCCGACGCCACGGCCATCAAAGCATGAGCGGTTCCGGGTCGAGGCGAATGCCGAAGCGCTCCTGCACGCTCGCTTGCACCGCGCGAGCGAGCGCGACGATGTCGGCGCCGCTCGCGCCGCCGCGATTGACGAGCACCAGCGCCTGACGCTCGTGCACGCCGGCTTTCCCAAGCGATTTGCCGCGCCAGCCGCATTGGTCGATCAGCCAGCCGGCGGCCACCTTCCATGAGCCGTCGGGCTGCGCGTAGCCGACCGCTTGCGGTGAGCGCTCGCGCAACGCGGCGAACGTAGCGGCATCGACCACCGGGTTCTTGAAGAAGCTGCCGGCATTGCCCAGTTCCGCGGGGTCGGGCAGCTTGCGCCGGCGAATGTCCACGACAGCGTCGAAGATCTGCCGCGCCGAGGGCCGATCGATGCCGGCCTCGGCCAGCGTGCGTGCCACATCGGCATAGCCGGTCACCGGCTGCCACGGCTGAGGCAGGCGCAACGTGACGGCCACGATGATGTAGCGACCCGGTTCGTGCTTGAAGCAGGAATCCCGATAGCCGAACGCGCATTCCTCACGCGAGAGCGTGACGAATGCACCCGTGGTGGTGTCGAGCGCGCGCACGTGGGCAAGACGCTCGGCGAGCTCGAGCCCGTAAGCGCCGATATTCTGGATCGGGGCGGCGCCCAATGTGCCGGGAATCAGGGCGAGGTTCTCGAGACCGGCACAGCCCTGTGCGAGCGCCCAGTCGACGAAGTCGTGCCAGACCTCGCCGGCGCCGCCACGCACGTAACGGGCGTGGACATCGTCAGCGAGCCGCTCGCGGCCGCGGATCGCCATGCGAAAGACCACGCCATCGAAATCGCGCGTGAGCACCACGTTGCTGCCACCACCGAGCACCAGGCGCGGCACGCCTGCCAGCTCGGGCATGGCCAACGCCTCGAGCAGGGCCGCTTCGCTGTCGATCGTCACGACATAGCGGGCGCTCGCGGGCAAACCGAAGGTATTGAAATCGCGCAGGCTGACGTCGCGTTGCAACTGGAGCATGGAATATGGGAGAGCCAGTGGGCGCCGCCGGGACGGACGCGGGACCGACGGCTGAATTACAATGTCGGGCGAAAGAATTTTGCGCATCATTATACCGGCCGCGCGGCGCGTCCCGCGCCAACGCCGAATGCCTGCGGCATGCCCGTCGTGCCGCTCCACGAACCCTTTTCAATTCAGGAGAGCCAGATGCCATCGTTTGACGTGGTTAGCGAAGCCAACATGGTAGAGGTCAAGAACGCCGTCGATCAGGCCAACAAGGAGATCTCGACGCGATTCGACTTCAAGGGATCGGACTCGCGCGTCGAGCACAAGGATCAGGAACTCACGCTGTTCGCCGACGACAACTTCAAGCTCGATCAGGTCACGCAGGTGCTCGTGAGCAAGATGGCCAAGCGCAACGTCGACGTGCGCTTCCTCGACTACGGCAAGATCGAGAAGGTCAGCGGCGACAAGGTCAAGCAGGTCGTCAAGGTGAAAAAGGGCGTGGAGGGCGATCTGGCCAAGAAGATCGTGCGTCTGATCAAGGACAGCAAGATGAAGGTGCAGGCGAGCATCCAGGGCGACAGCGTGCGCATCTCGGGCGCCAAGCGCGACGATCTCCAAAGCGCCATCGCGCTGCTGCGCAAGGACGTGACCGACACGCCGCTGGACTTCAACAACTTCCGCGACTGATCGTCGCGGTCGCCTGTCTCGCGGGCCGGCAGACACAAAAAACCCGCAGCTTCACTGCGGGTTTTTTGTTGGGCGTCGACCGGCCGGCCCGGCTCACTTCTTTTGCCCGATGCGACTTTCCTTGCCGGCGATCAGCTTGCCGATGTTTGCGCGGTGACGATAGATCAGCAGGATCGCCATGACGATGACCGCCGGCGCATACGGCCCGAATCCGAACATGAACACGTAGTAAAGCGGCGCGAACACGGCGGAGACCAGCGCGGCGAGCGACGAGTAGCGGAAAAAGATCGCAATGATGAGCCACGTGGCGACCACGGCGAGGCCGAGGATCGGATCGATGGCGATCAGTACCCCGGCCGCCGTCGCCACGCCCTTGCCCCCGGCGAAGCGCAGGAAGACCGGGTACAGGTGACCGACGAACACCGCGAGCGCGACCGCCGCGAGGCCGAAATCGCCCACCCCCCAGGCGTCGGCGAAGCGCTGCGCCAGATAGACGGCCAGCCAGCCCTTGAGGGCGTCGCCAACCAGCGTGAGCACGGCCGCTTTCTTGTTGCCGGAGCGCAGCACGTTCGTGGCCCCCGGATTGCCCGAGCCGTAGCTGCGCGGGTCCGCGAGGCCCATGGTGCGGCTGACGATCACCGCAAAGGGAACCGAGCCCATCAGATACGCAAGGACGATAAAAACCAGTGTGGCCATGAACTTCGTGAGTGAGGAGAATTTGTGATGGGCGCCATTCTACTTGAGCGGCCCCGGCGCCCCATTCTGGCAAACACGGGGTTGCGCCAGCGCCCAAAGTCCCAGGGCGACGCTCGTTACCGCCAGTGTTGGCCCGCGCACCGCGAGCCGAGACGCGCGACGCGCCGAATCGCCGTAGCCGCAGGCGCTCAATCGTCGCTCAAGGCGCAGTTGACCGGCTTCGCACCCAGTGCGTTGAGCAGCACCTGCGGCGCAATGCCGACGAGATAGCCGCGACGTCCGCCGTTGATGTAGATCTTCGGCAAGTCGAGCACCGACGCCTCCACGTACACCACCATCGCTCGCTTGGTGCCGAACGGCGACGTGCCACCCACCATGTAGCCCGAATGCCGCTGTGCGACTTCCGGCTTGCAGGGCTCGACGCGCTTCGCACCGATCTGACGGGCAAGGTTCTTCGTGGAGACCGTGCGGTCGCCATGCATCAGCACGATCAGCGGCTTGGCCTTGTCGTCTTCCATGACGAGCGTCTTGACGACGGCGTGCTCGTCCACGCCGAGCTGTCGCGCCGACTCGCCGGTCCCGCCATGCTCGACATACTCGTAGACGTGCTCGGTAAAGGCCACTTGCTTTTGCTTCAGAAACTGCGTGGCCGGCGTTTCCGAGACATGTTTGGTCTTGCTCATGGGCGCCTATTGTAATGAAACCCGTCGTGCGTGCGGTGACATCATGCGGCCGCGGCCATCGGGTGCCGCACTGCCGATGCTCGTCGGCGCTCCCGGCATTGTCCGACGTCCCTGTCCCTGTCTTCGCTGACCGTGTCTTCGCTGTCCGATGGCGCCGGGCGCATTACAATGCGCCCATGTCAGCCCCTACCGACACCTCAGACGCCCCCGCCATGCCGGACTCGGACCCGTCAGTTGCCGCGTTGCTCGCGACGCTTCCCGCCCGCATCGACGCCCTGCCCGCGCGCATTGCCTCGAACGCGCCCGCGCGCATCGCGCTGATCGACGACTTCGGACGGATGACCTACGGCGAACTCGCGAACGCCGTGGCCGCGAGTGCGGACCGACTGCGCGCGCATGGCGTGCGTGGCGGCGATCGCGTCATGATCGTTGGCGAGAACGGCATCGCATATGTGGTGTTGCTTCTCGCCACGGCGTCGCTCGACGCATGGCCGCTGCTGTGCAACGCCCGCCTGTCGTCCGCCGAGCTAAGCGTGATCCGCGCGCATGCGCGCCCGCGCTGTGCCATTTACACGATCGACGCCTCGCCCGACGCGGCTGCCCACGCGCGTGCCGACGCCGCGAAGGTGGCCTGGACCGAACTCGCGCTGGGCGCCATCGCAGTGTCCGACGTCGACGACGAGAGTGCCGCCGAGCCCGTCTCGGCAGACCCGGCGACCCAATGCGCGGCGCTCATCTATACGACGGGCACGACAGGCACGCCGAAGGGCGTGCGCCTGTCGCATCGCAACCTGATGTTCATCGCCGCGGTGTCCAGCACATTGCGGCGCGTGAGCGCCGACGACATCGCATACGGTGTGCTGCCGATTTCCCACGTCTACGGCCTCACGTCGGTGTGCCTCGGCACGCTCTACGCGGGCGGCACGCTCCGACTGGCCGCGCGCTTCAGCCCGGAGGCCGTGCTCGACTCGCTCGCCCACGACGGCCTGACCATCCTGCAGGGCGTGCCTGCCATGCACGCCCGCCTGATGGCGCATGTGGCGACGCAGGGG
The DNA here is from genome assembly GCF_902459575.1 of Pandoraea morbifera. NCBI lineage: Bacteria > Pseudomonadati > Pseudomonadota > Betaproteobacteria > Burkholderiales > Burkholderiaceae > Pandoraea > Pandoraea morbifera. The sequence goes on along the minus strand of NZ_CABPSD010000009.1, from coordinate 73,046 downwards.
GTACCGCTGGTCGCGCCGCGGCTGCGTTTCGTCTACTCGGGCGGCTCGCCGCTCGACGCCGCGCTCAAGGCCCGCGTCGAAGCGTTCTACGGCCTGCCGATCCATAACGGCTACGGGCTGACCGAGAGCAGCCCCACCGTGTCGCAGACGCTGCTCGATGCGCCGCGCGACGATTGTGCCGTGGGACCGGTCATCCCGGGCGTGGCGGTGCGGATCGTCGATCGCGACGGCCGCGACGTGCCCGACGGCGAGGTCGGCGAACTGTGGGTGCGCGGCCCGAACGTCATGCTGGGCTACTATCGCGCACCCGAGCTGACGGCCGCCGCCGTGAGCGCCGACGGTTGGCTACGCACCGGCGACCTGGGGCGCCGCGCCGCCGACGGCGCGCTTTTTCTCGCCGGACGCGCCCGGGAACTGATCATTCACTCCGGTTTCAATGTCTACCCGATCGAGGTCGAACAAGCGCTCGCGAGCCATCCGGACGTGCTTCAGGCCGCCGTGCTCGGTCGCGAACACGAAGGGAACGAACAGGTGATCGCGTTCGTGGAGGCACGTCCGGGCCACGTCATCGACGAACCGGGCCTGGCGGCGTGGGCAGCGCAGCGCCTCGCGCCGTACAAGCGCCCGGCACAAATTCGGGTGCTCGACGCCCTGCCCGCCGCATCGACCGGCAAGGTCCTCAAGCACAGACTCAAGGCATTGCTCTGAGGGGCCTCGCGCGGCACCTTGGCGTGCCCGCGCCCGATCAGCCTCGCGGGTGATGCTGCGCGTGCAGCGACTTGAGACGCTCGCGCGCGACGTGCGTATAGATCTGCGTGGTGGAGATGTCGGCGTGGCCGAGCAACAACTGCACCACGCGCAGGTCGGCGCCGTGATTGATCAGGTGCGTGGCGAAGGCGTGGCGCAGCGTGTGCGGCGAAAGCGGTGCGCGAATGTCCGCCTGCAAGGCATAGCGCTTGATCAGATACCAGAAGGCCTGCCGCGTCATGCCCTCGCCACGCTGGGTAACGAACAGCGTGTCGCACGCGCGCCCGGCAAGCAGCACGCCCCGGCTCTCGGCCAGATAACGCGTGAGCCATCCATTCGCCTCCTCGCCGAACGGCACGAGCCGCTCCTTCGCACCTTTGCCGAAAATGCGCAGCACACCCTCGTTCAGGCCCACTTCGATGGTCTTGAGCGAAACCAGCTCCGACACGCGCAACCCGCTCGCGTACATCAATTCGAGCATGGCCCGGTCCCGCAGGCCAAGCGGCTGGGTGAGATCGGGAGCGGCGAGCAACGCTTCGACCTGCGCTTCCGATAATGTCGAGGGCAGCCGCTGCGCGCGCTTGGCCGAAGCGACGCGCAGACACGGATCCTGCCGTGCGATGTGCTCGCGCAAGGCCCATTGATAGAACCGCTTGAAGACCGACAGACGCCGGTTCACGCTGCTCGCCAGACTGTCGCGCCGCCACGCGAGGTAGGCGCTGAGTGCCGCCTCGTCCACGCCGTCGAGCGACGTGTCGCGGGTCGCAGCCAGCCACTGCGCGAAAAGACGCAAGTCGCGCCGATAGGCGTCGAGGGTGTTGCGCGAGAGACCGTCTTCGAGCCAGAGCGTGTCGCAGAACTGATCGATGAGCGAGGCGCTGCGAATGTAGGTCGCGCCGTCGGCATCGAAAGCGAGCGCGGCGGCCTCGCGGTCGTGCCCATCAGGAGGGTCGGCATCCGCGGCGCCGAGCGCTGCCTGTTCGAAGGGTTCCCCGGCCTCGTCGAACGGGTCGGGGGCCGCGCCGAAGTCGTCGTCAGCCTCGTCGTTGACGTGCACCGGCGGAGGTGTGCGCTTGGTCAAACGGTGACTCCTTCCTGAGCCAGCGCCCATTCGATGTGCTCGCGCACCAGGGCACTGGGATGATCGCGTCGCGCGAGCAAGGCGTCGCGCAACGAGGTCCGGGCGCCGGCGTCGGCCGTCTCGCGCAAGGCATTGCCCAGCCCGACCGCCAGATTGCGCAGCCACCGCTCATGACCGATGCGCCGGATCGGACTGCCGGCCAGTTTCTGCGTGAAGTCGGTTTCGCTCCATGCGAACAGCTCGACCAGCGAGGCGCGATCCAGACCGTTGCGCACCGCGAAATCGGGAACCGAGGCCGGTTGCGCGAATTTGTTCCACGGACAATAGAGCTGGCAATCGTCGCAACCGTAAATCCGGTTGCCCATCTTCGCGCGCAACGGTTCGGGAATCGCGCCCTTGTGTTCGATCGTCAGATATGACACGCACAGCCGCGCGTCGACACGAAAGTCCTCGGTGATGGCGCCGGTCGGACATACGTCGCGGCATCGCCGACACTGCCCGCAGTGTTCGCCGCGCTGCAACGCCCTCGCCCCTGCGTCGCCGCGCGTGCCATGAGTATCGCGAGGCTCGATGGCTGCGTCGACATCCACCGGCAGCGGCAAATCGATCAGGATTTCGCCGAGGAAGAAGAGCGACCCGGCGTCGCGCGAAAGCAGCAGCGTATGCTTGCCACGCCAGCCGAGGCCGGCCTTCTGCGCGAGTTCGACTTCGAGGATCGGGGCGGAATCGGTAAACGCGCGGTACCCAAACGGCCCGATCGACTCGCAGATCCGGTCGGCCAATTGCTGCAGGCGATTGCGCACGACCTTGTGATAATCGCGCCCCCGGGCGTAGAGCGACACCACGGCTTCGCCCGGCACGGCAGCGCGCGCGGCCTCGCGCTCGCGCCAGGTCGCGGTGTCGGTGTCGCTGGGCAGGTAATTCATGCGCACGGAAATCGCGCGCACGGTGCCAGGCACCAGTTCGGCGGGGCGCGCGCGCTTCATGCCGTGCGTGGCCATGTAGTCCATATCGCCATGACAACCGTCGTCGAGCCACTGTTGCAGGCCCGGTTCGGCGTGCGAGAGATCGGTGTCCGTGATGCCGACCTTGTCGAACCCCAACTCACGTCCCCACTCGCGAATTTGTGCGACAAGCGCGCTCAGGCGCCCGGCATCGAGCGCGAGAGATGTCGCATTGTCGCGCGATGACGACACTTCCGAAGCGTTCGGAGGCGTCGATGGCTCGACTTGTGCGGCGGTAGCGGGGAAAATCACGGAAGCTTTCATCGACTCCATTTTACGCAATGCCCGCCATGTCCGATTCTTCGGCGCCGCCCCCGCTGGGCGAGCGCGTTTTCGCGTTGCCGGACGAAACCGCGACCGAAGCCTTCGCGGCGGCCCTCGCGCGCGTGATCGTGGCCCGCATGACGCACACCGACGCGGCGCATGCGGGCCTTCACGTGCAGCTCTCGGGCGATCTCGGCGCGGGCAAAACCACGCTCGTGCGGGCGCTGCTGCGGGCGCTGGGGCACACGGGACGCGTCAAAAGTCCCACCTACGCACTGTGTGAACCCTACAACATCGACACACCCCATGGCGTGTTGCCGGTCTATCATTTCGACCTGTACCGCTTTGCCGATCCGGCCGAATGGCATGACACGGGCTTTCGCGAGCACTTCTCGGGAGACGCGCTGTGTCTGGTCGAATGGCCGGAAAAAGCCGAAGGCCTGCTCGGCACCCCCGATTTGCACCTTTGGCTGGAACCCGTGGGCAACAGCCGCCGTCTGACGACGAGCGCCTACACGCCGGCGGGTCTTGCTTGCCTGAACTCATGCTGATCAAACGCTTTGCCCGAACCGATGACGCCTCATCGCCCAATGCCGGCCGACGCCGAGCACTGCGCGCGGGCGCATCCACACTGATCCTCGCCCTAGCCGGACCCCGCCTCGCGCGCGCCAATGCCATCGTGGCAGTGCGAGTCTGGCCGGCCAAGGATTACACGCGCGTCACGCTCGAGACGGACAATCCGGTCAAGTTCCAGCAGCAGTTGATGGAGAGTCCGAACCGTTTTGTGATCGATCTCGACGAAGTCGATCTGAGTCCGACGCTGCGCGATCTCGTCTCCAAGATCCAGCCGAACGATCCGCAGATCATGCAGGTGCGCGTGGGGCAGTTCAAGCCCGGCGTGGTGCGCATGGTCTTCGACCTGAAGGCCGGGGTGAAGCCCCAATCGTTCACGCTGCCGCCGGTGGCCGGCTACAAGTACCGCACGGTGTTCGACCTGTATCCGGCCGTCGAGCCCGACCCGCTCATGGAGTTGCTCGCGAAGTCCAGCCGCAAGGCCGAGGCGCTCGCTCAGAACCCGCCGCCCGCCACTCCGGGTGCGGGCGCGGGGACGGGCACTCCGAGCACGGACGAGAGCGAAGCGTTCTTCCAGCGTTATGCGCAGCGCGAGCCCGGCCCGCGTGTGTCACGTCCGACGCCGGCGCCGGACAGGACGCCGCCGCTCGCCCAGCGCGGGAACGAAAGCGACGACGGCCTGCCCACGCCGCCCGCGCGCGGGCCGAAGACGGCACGCCTGCTCACCATCGCCATCGACCCCGGTCATGGCGGGGAGGACCCCGGCGCGATCGGCAGCAGCGGCACGTACGAAAAGGTTGTGGTGCTGCAGATTGCCAAGCGGCTGCGCGAGAAGATCGACGCCCAGCCCAACATGCGCGCCATGATGACCCGCGACGCCGACTTCTTCGTGCCGCTCGGCGTGCGCGTCCAGAAGGCGCGCCGCGTGGACGCCGATCTGTTCATGTCGATTCACGCCGACGCCTTCACGTCGCCGTCGGCCAACGGCGCCTCAGTATTCGCGCTGTCGGAGCGCGGCGCGACGAGCGCGACGGCGCGCTTGCTGGAGAAGACGCAGAACGCTTCCGACCTGATCGGCGGCGTGAACATCAAGACCAATGACCGGGCAGTGGCGCACGCCCTGCTCGACATGTCGACGACCGCGCAGATCCGCGACAGCAAGGTGTTCGGCACGGCACTGCTCGCCGAGATCGGCACGGTGGCGGACCGCCTGCACAGCAAGCATGTCGAGCAAGCGGCCTTCGCCGTGCTCAAGGCCCCGGATATCCCGTCGGTGCTGGTCGAGACGGCCTTCATCAGCAACCCCAGGGAAGAACAGTCGCTGAACGATCCCGCCTACCAGGAACGGCTCGCCAACGCCCTGCTCAAGGGCATCAAGGCCTACTTCGCGAAAAATCCCCCCCTCGCGAAGAACCGTACGGCCTGACACCGAACGGCAAGGGCAAAGCAAAATGGCGCGTCCGGGTTTCCGGATGCGCCATCTTTTTGCGGGTCATGCCGGGCGCGGTGCCGGCCCGATTCGACCGGCCTGCGCCGCGGTATGCCTCCTTATTCGCCCTGACGTTGCGGCTCGCGGCGACGACCGCGCGCGAACATCTTCCAGAGCGCGCCGAGCGCGATCGGCACGACGGCGGCCGAGATACCCACCAGCACGATGACGTTCAGGTACTGCTTGACGACCGGCAGGTTGCCGAACAGGTGGCCGCCACCCACGAGCAGCGCGACCCAGATGGCCGCGCCGATCACGTTATAGAGCTGGAAGCGTGCCCACGACATGGCCGACACGCCCGCCACGAACGGGGCGAACGTGCGCACCACGGGCACGAATCGCGCGATCACGATCGTCTTGCCGCCGTGGTGTTCGTAGAAGTCGTGAGTCTTGCGCAGCGCGTCGCGATCGAGAAATCGCCAGTTCTTCTCGTAGACGCGCGGCCCGATCTTCGAGCCGATCCAATAGTTGAGCGTGTTGCCGGTCACCGCCGCGATGAAAAGCAGCGCGCCGAGCAGCCATGGATCCATGGCGCCGGTGGCCGCGAAAGCGCCGCCGATGAACAGCAGGGAATCGCCGGGAAGGAACGGAAACAGCACCAGCCCCGTCTCCACGAACACGATCATGAACAGGAACAGATACACCCAGTTTCCGTACTGATCGATAAACACCCCCAGATGTTTATCGATATGGAGCACCATCTCCAGCAATTGCACCAAAGTATCCAAGACGATTCCTCAAGATAAAGGACGCCGGCCCGTCCCTGCGGGCGCACGACGAGTCGCATCATACCAGCGCGGCCGTCGGGCGTCGTTAAGTCTGCATGACGGCCGGGGCAGGCCGGGTCACGCGTTTTTCATGCCATCTCGCGTCGCGTGCCGACGCGTCCGTCCGCCCGCCCAACCTTCCCACGGTTTCCCGCGATTTGTCGCGATTTCCCGCGATTTCCGACGGTGAGCGGCCAGGCGGTTCGGGTGGATCGGACGGGACGATCTTCCGCCGACACCTTCGCACACGGAAATTAGTTGCGAATTAAGAGGGGTATCGCAGGCTGAAACGCCCGGGACCAATGTCTTTGAGGGCTGCCTTTATAATGGTTCCCATGTCTGCCACCCCGACCCCCGCTCCCGCAGCGCAAGACCCGGCCGCCGTGCCCGTCGACGCCACGCCCGACGCTCCCGAGCGCCGCCCCGGCCCCATGCCGGCGGCCCTCGCGCCGGCGCGCGCCATTCGCGTGCTTCCCGACCAGTTGATCAGCCAGATCGCCGCCGGCGAGGTGGTCGAACGCCCGGCTTCCGTGGTCAAGGAATTGCTCGAAAACGCCCTGGACGCGGGGGCTCGCGCCCTTCAGATCAAGCTCGAGGAAGGGGGTGTGCGCCGCATCGCCATCACCGACGACGGCGGCGGCATGTCAGCCGAACAGTTGCCGCTCGCGCTCACCCGTCACGCCACCAGCAAGATCCGCTCACTCGACGAGCTCGAATCGGTGCTCACCCTCGGGTTCCGGGGCGAGGCGCTTGCGTCCATCGCGTCAGTCGCCCAGCTCACGCTGTCGAGCCGGCAGATCGACGCGCCGCACGCGACCGCGATCGACGGCAACACCGGTGCGCTGACGCCGGCGGCGGGCCCCGTAGGCACCACCGTCGACGTGCGCGACCTGTATTTCAACACCCCCGCGCGCCGCAAATTCCTGAAGACCGAGCAAACGGAATTCGGCCATTGCATGGACGTGATCCGCCGCAGCGCCCTGGCGCGCCCGGACGTCGGCTTCTCGATTCTGCACAACAACCGCGCGGTGGAGCACTGGAATGCGTCGGATGCGGCCACGCGCGTTTCGCGCGTGCTCGGCAGCGACTTTGCCGATGCCCATCTCGCGCTCGACGAAGGGGCGGCCGAGCTTCGCCTGTCCGGTTTCGTCGGCCTGCCCACGGCCAGCCGAGGCCGTGCCGACCAGCAGTTCTTCTTCGTCAACGGCCGCTTCGTGCGCGACAAGCTGCTCACGCACGCCGTACGCGCTGCCTACGAAGACGTGCTTCACGGCGATCGCTATCCCGCCTACGTGCTGTATTTCGAGCTGCCGCCGCAACTCGTCGACGTGAACGTCCACCCATCGAAGATCGAAGTGCGATTCCGCGACGCGCGCAGCGTGCACCAGTTCGTCTTCCATGCCGTGCAGCGTGCGCTCGCGCGCGCAGCCGGCAGCGGCGGCGCCACGCACGCCGCGCACCTCACGGACACCGGCGGCCTTGCCGCCGGTCCTGGCGCCATCGCGGGCGTGGGGGGCTTGGGGGGCGCACGCCCGAGCGGCGGCTTCGGCACGCCCGGGGGCAGCAGCTGGAGTTCGCGCGTGCAGCAAGGCACGCTGCCGGTAGCGCAGCCGCTTTCCGTCTACGACAACCTGTTCGGACGCGCGGCGCCGCCCGCACCGCGCCCATATGGCCAGCCGGGCCAGCCGGGCGCCACGCATGCCTCGGACGCCCCGGCGGCGCCATACGGCAATGCGAGCGGGCCCGGCGACACACAGGACGCCACGGCGCCCGACCAACCGCTCGGCTTCGCACTCGGACAACTGCACGGCATCTACATCCTGGCGCAGAACGACCAGGGGCTGGTGCTCGTCGACATGCACGCGGCGCACGAGCGCATTCTTTACGAGCGCTTCAAGCAGGCGCTGCTCGAGCAACGCGTACCGGTGCAGCCGCTGCTCATTCCGGTGACATTCTTCGCCGATCCGGTGGAAATCGGCACGGCCGAAGAGCATCAGGAAACGCTCACCGCGCTCGGCTTCGACCTCGCGGCTATCTCCCCGACGACGCTTGCCGTGCGCGCCATTCCCGCGCTGCTTGACGGCGCCGACGTGCAGGCGCTTGCACGCGCGGTGCTTGCGGACCTTCGCCAGTACGGCGGCTCGCGCGTGCTCACCGAGCGTCAGCACGAACTGCTGGGCACGCTCGCGTGCCATACGGCCGTGCGCGCCAACCGCCGCCTCACGCATGAAGAGATGAACGCGCTGCTGCGCCAGATGGAAGCGACCGAACGCGCCGACCAATGCAATCACGGGCGCCCCACCTGGTACCAGCTCACGCTCGGCGACCTCGACAAATTGTTCATGCGCGGACGTTGAGCGGTTCATGAAGGCACACTCCCCGATCGTTTGCCTGCTGGGCCCAACGGCATCCGGCAAGACCGCCGCCGCCCTGGCGCTCGCGCAGGAGACACCGCTGGAGATCGTCAGCGTCGATTCCGCGCTCGTCTACCGCGAGATGGATATCGGCACGGCGAAACCCAGCGCCGCCGAACTGGCCGCCGTGCCGCATCACCTGATCGACATCATCGATCCGCGCGACGCCTACTCCGCCGCGCAATTCCGCGAGGACACGCTGCGGCTCGTCGACGAAATCGCTGCGCGCGGACGTCGCCCGCTGCTCGTCGGCGGCACGATGCTCTACTACAAGGCGCTCACGCAGGGCTTGTCGCCGCTGCCGTCGGCCGACGCCGCCGTGCGCGCCAGGCTGGACGAAGACGCCGCGCGCATTGGCTGGCCCGCGATGCACGCCCGGCTCGCGAGCGTCGATCCCGCGACGGCCGCCCGCCTTGCCCCGAACGACGCGCAGCGCGTTCAGCGCGCGCTGGAGATTTTCGAGCTGTCGGGCAAGCCGATGTCGCAATGGCTTGCCGAGCAGGCGCAGACGCCGCGCACGTCACCCGGGCATACGTTCGTGCCGGTGGCCCTCGAGCCCGGCGATCGCTCGGTGCTGCACGCGCGCATTGCCGAGCGGTTTCGTCTGATGCTCGCAGCGGGCTTCGTCGACGAGGTCGAACGCCTGCGTGCGCGCGGCGATCTCGATCCCGGCTTGCCGTCGATGCGCTGCGTCGGCTACCGACAGGTGTGGGAATACCTCGACGGCGAAACGGACTATGACACGATGCGCGACAAGGGCATCTTCGCCACGCGTCAGTTGTGCAAGCGCCAGCTCACGTGGCTGCGCTCGATGCCTGAGCGCCACATCGTGGACTGCACCGCCGCCGACGCCTCACAGCGCGCACTCGCCACCGTGCGCGCTCTCTGGCAAGACTGAAATGCGGCGGCCCCGCCGCCGCGCCCACGCCGACCGCTTCCATTGCGTTTCCGCTTCGGCGGCTACCACCGCGTCCGTCACGTCCATCGCTCCCTCGCTTCTGTCGCTTCTGTCGCTTCTGTCGCTTCTGTCGCTTCGGCGGCTTATCCCACTTGAACCACCGCAGGCGGCTGGCCCGACCGGACGCCCGGCGAGGCTTACCGACGACACGCCGCGTTGCTCGCCAAGCTGCATTCCCATTGCATTCGCGCGCCCTTCCACGGTGCGAAACAGGCACCAGCAGGCACCAGCAGGCACCAACAGGCACCGCCAGACTCGGTTGAAACCCTGACAGCTTTCCGGTTTGCATGTCGATTTTGATATGCTAATTTGCATATCAACGTTTCGATCAATGCAAATTTGCATCGAATCCACGATACGGGGAAGGACGTCAATGACGCAGACTTCGATGGAGCCGAGTGGGATCACGGGCAACGTGCTACCGCGACCCGCCGGTCGGCCGCGGCGTGTACCGCTCGCGGCTTGGGCCGTGCGCGCCGCGGTGACGCTGATCTACCTGTTCATGCTCAGCCCGCTGATCTTCGTGGTCTGGCTGAGTTTCTTCAAAGACGCGATCATCACTTTCCCGCCCAGTGGTTACACGGTCTCCTGGTATCTGAACGCGTGGCGCAATGCCGCGTTTGCCGACGGCTTCCTGCTCTCGCTGCAACTGGCCGCCTGCGCCGCCATTGGCGGCGTGATTCTCGGGGTTGCCGCCTCGCTGGCGCTCGCGCGCTACCGCTTTCCGGGCCGCCGCACGCTCGGCAACGTGCTCCTGCTGCCGTTGGTGGTGCCGGGCATCGTTGCCGGCATCGCCACCTACCTCTTCTACCTGCGCGCCGAAAACGCGCTGGACATGGACATCGTCGGCACATTCGGCGGTCTGGTCATCGCGCACATCTGCCTGACCATTCCGTGGACGATGCGACTCGTGGGCGCGAGCCTGGCGCAAATCGACGGCACCATCGAGGAGGCCGCGCGCAATCTCGGCGCGGGGCCCTGGCGCACGCTGTGGCGTGTCACGCTGCCGATGCTGCGCCCCGCCATCGTCGCGGCGGTGCTGTTCAGCTTCATCGTGTCGTTCGAGAACCTCGAACTCACGCTGCCGCTGGTGGGCCCGGGCAAGACCACGTTGCCCATCGCGATCATGCAGTACCTCGAATTCAATCTCGATCCGACGATTGCGGCGGTCTCCGCCGCGCAGATCGTGCTGCTCGGCATCGTCATGCTGATCACCGATCGCTTCGTCAAACTCAGCCAGGTGATCTGACATGGCCAACGTTTCGCTGCGCGGACTGCGCAAGCAATACGGCACCGCCGCTGCCGTGACGGACTTCTCGCTGGAGATCGCCGAAGGCGAACTCGTCGCGTTCCTCGGCCCGAGCGGCTGCGGCAAGACGACCACGCTGCGCATGGTGGCGGGCTTCGTGGAGCCCACGGCGGGAGAAATCTGGATCGGCGGCAAAGAGGTCTCGCGCCTGCCTCCCCATCGCCGCAACACGGGCATGGTATTCCAGCGCTACGCCCTCTTTCCGCACATGACCGTGGCCGAGAACGTGGCGTTCGGACTGGAGATGCGCCGCGTATCCAGCGCCGAGCGCGCCACGCGAATTCGCGAAGCCCTCGACATGGTGCGCCTGTCCCAGTTGGCCGACCGCTACCCGCGCCAGCTCTCGGGCGGTCAACAACAGCGCGTGGCGATCGCCCGCGCGCTCGCGATTCGTCCCGACGTATTCCTGCTCGACGAACCGCTCTCGAACCTCGATGCCAAGCTGCGCACCGAAGTGCGCGAGGAAATTCGCGCGCTCCAGAGACGCCTGGGCCTCACCACGATCTTCGTCACCCACGACCAGGAGGAAGCGCTCGCGATTGCCGATCGCCTCGCGGTCATGCATGACGGCTGCGTGCAGCAGATCGGCACGGCCGACGCGCTCTACGAGCGACCCGCGAACCCGTTCGTGGCGAACTTTCTCGGCAAGATGAATTTCCTCGCCGGTCAGATGCACGACGGTCACTTCGTGACGGCCCGCGGCGAGCGCCTCGCGCTCGCAAGCGCCACTCCGGACGCCCGCACGCTCGGCATTCGCCCCGAACGTCTGCGCCTGTGCGACGCACCGGCACACGACGAGACGGCCCTGCCCGTCACGGTCGATCAGACAATCTATCTGGGCGCCACGCTGGAGCTGCGCCTGAAGAGTCCGCAAGGCGAGACGCTCGTGGCGCATGTGCCCAATACGGCGCGCGACGACGCAGGCCGTTACGCCCCGGGACGCGCGCTCAAGGCCTGCTTCGCGAGTACGGACTGTCTGTTCTTCAACGCCTGACGACCGCCGACCGCACTGGGTCGCCACGATGGGCCGCTTCGATGCGATAACGCGCGGCGACCTTGCCGACGATCCGATATCCGTAACGCACGCACCACACCACCACACGAAGGCTTCTCGCTCCATACCCCGGCCAGTCGCCTGGCCCACGCTACGAAGGATGACGACATGACGCACGCTCTGAACCGCCGCACGTTTCTGAAGACCGCTTCCGGCCTGGTGATCGCCCCCGCGCTGGGTCTCGACGCCCTTTCGGCACACGCCGCCGCCGCGTGCCCGAACGTGGTCGTGGGCACCTGGGGCGGAGACTACCTGAACCTGCTGGAGCAGAACATCGGCAAACCGATCATCGAGGCGGCCGGCGGCAAGGTCACTTACGATTCCGCGGGACAGGTCGAACGCATGACCAAGCTGCGCGCCGAAAAGGCCTCGCGCCGCGGCTCGCTCGACGTGGCGTGCCTGGCCGATCTCGACATGTACGACATCAACCGCTCGGGCATTCTCGAGACGGTCGACGTCAAGCTCGTGCCGAATCTCGCCAATGCGCTCGACGCCTTGCGCCGCCCCTACTCGATTCCGCACATCTTTAGCGCGATGGTGATCGTGTACAACCCGGAAAAGCTCGGCACGAAGCCCGACTCGTTCACGGCCGCGCTCGATCCGAAGCTCAAGGGCAAGGTCGGGTTCTCGGACATCCTCTACAACTTCAACGTGGTGAGCAGCTCGCTTGCGGCCGGACACAAGGACGGCGACATGGCCGGCGGCGTGCAATTCCTGCGCGAGCTGCGCAAGACGCAACAGCCCAAGGTGTATCCGTCGAACGAAGCGGTGGCCTCGGCGCTCAAGAGCGGCGACATCTGGTTCACCTGCATGTGGAAGGCGCGTGCTTTGCAATGGAAGAAGGCCGGCGTGCCGATCGACTACGTGGTGCCCAAGGAGGGCGCGGTGCCGGTGACTTTCGAGGCCGCCGTGCCGAAGAACTCGCAATCCAAGGTGTGCGGCTTCAACTATCTGAACGCGATGCTCGATCCGCGCGCGCAGATCGGCTTTGCCGAGACAATGGGTTACGCCCCGACGGTGAAGAACGCCAATTTGCCGCCGTCGCTGCAGCAAAGCGTGGGCTTCACCAACGACGAACTCGATCGCATGGTCAAGCTTGATTACGCACGCTTCACCGCCGACAAGCCGGCGCTGCTCGATTTCTGGAACAAGGAATTCAAGGTGGGCCTGTGAATCTCGCCGCCCCGCCCGAGCCCTCGATGACCTCGCCCGCCGCCCCGCCATCCGCGCAAGCCGCCCGGGCCGCCACCGCACGCGCGGTGCGCGGCGCGCTCACCGGGGGCTCGCTCGTCACGCCGGCCACGTTCGTGGTGCTGTTCGTGATCGTGCTGCCAGGCCTGCAACTGGTGCGCTACAGCTTCAACCGGTTCGATCCCGTCGACATGATGCAGGCGGCGCTCACGGCCGAGAACTACGTCAAGTTCTTCACCGACCCGTATTACCTGTCGGTGCTGTGGACGACCATCAAGATCGCTTCGCTGTGCACGGCGCTCGCGCTCGTGTTCGGCTTTCCGGTCGCGTATATGCTCGCCCGCACGCAGACCCGCTTCAAGAGTCTGCTGGTCATGCTGCTGGTCTTCCCGCTGCTCGTGGGCAACGTCGTGCGCGCGGCCGGCTGGATGGTCATGCTCGGCAATGCCGGCTTCGTCAATTCGCTGCTCGTCTCGCTGGGCATCGTGCCGCAGCCGGTGCGATTGCTGTACACGCCGTTCGCCGTGGTGGTGGGCACCACTGCCGTGGTGCTGCCGTACATGATCCTCACGCTGCAAAGCGTGCTCGAAGGCATGGACTTCTCCGTGGAAGAGGCCGCGCGCAATCTCGGCGCCACCTTCGGACAAACGCTCCTGCGAGTGATCCTGCCCATGGCGGCGCCGGGCATCGCGGCCGGCACCATGCTCGTGTTCATCCTGTGCATGAACGCCTACGCGACACCGGTCCTGCTGGGCGGCACCGGCATCACGATGATGACGCCCACGATCTACGACCAGATCGCCAAGGCGAACAACTGGCCCTTCGGCGCGGTGCTCTCGATCGTGTCGATGGTCGTGACCTTCGCGCTCGCCATCGCCTCCCACTGGGTCATCCATCGTCGCTACGCGAAGACGATGATGACCTGACGCTCCCGACGCGTTCCCGACTCGCTCCCGGCGGCAGCGCGGCACTGCCGCAGGCATTTCCGCCGGGCCTTCACAGACAGCGCAGCCGCCTCACAAGGATTTCGCCATGCCAATACTCACCGATGCCACCCGTCAGTACCGCCGCAGTCTCATGAACGACCTGATGGACCGCACGCGCGTCGATGCGCTCGTGTTCACCGCTGCCGACTTCTTCCAGTGGGCCACCAACTTTCACGTCGACGTGCAGACGTGGGAGCGTCCCATCGCCGTATGCGTGCCGCGCAACGGCGAACCGTTTGCCGTGATGAACGAGCTCTCCACGCACCACCTGATGATGGCCCGCGAGCGCCACCATCTCTGGCTGGATCCGGCGCGCGTCACACTGTACGCCGAGCACCCGCGCGTGACGCAACGTCAGCCGCTGCTTGCCGAGGTGCCGACGCTGATCGCCGATGCGTTGAGCGCGGCCGGGCTGGGCGGCTCGCGCATTGGCGTCGACGCCGCCGGTGGCCCCCTCGCGCGCGCGGGCGCCCTGCTGCCCGACGTGAAGCTCGTGCCGATGCTCGCGCAGATGCGCGGACTGCGCTGGGTCAAGCACGACGAAGAGATCGCCATCATGCGCGCGGCGGCCGAACTGGCGGACTGGGTGCAGGAGCGCTATCGCGAGAACATCCGCCCCGGGCGTCTGGTGCAGGAGCTCGATTACTCGATGGCCGCGCTCATGGTCACCGAAGGCGCGAAGCGCTTCCCGGGCGAGAACCTCGAAGTCATGCGTTGCTGGACCCTCTCCGGCCCGGCCTCGGCCTCGCCGCATGGCGACGGCGCATCGTGCGGCGCGCGCATCCAGGCCGGTGACGGCATGGTGAACATCGTGATCCCGCGCCTGAACGGGCTCGTCATCGAGAACGAACGCACGTGGTTCTGCGGGAAGCCATCGAGCGAGCAGGCGCGCTTCTACGAGGTCGCGCGCGCGGCCAACGAAGCCGCGGTGGGCGCCGCCGTCACGGGCAAGCCGGTCTCGGGCATCGACGCGGCCGCGCAGGCCGTCATCGAGAAGGCCGGCTGCGGCGAGTTCATCCGGCATCGCACGGGACACGGCATGGGCATCATCGGCCACGAATACCCCGACGATATGGCGTTCAACCATCGTCCGCTGCTCGCCAACGAGGTCTACTCGGCCGAACCGGGCATCTACGTCTACGGGCTGGGCGGATTCCGCCTGGACGACTCGGTGGTGACGGGCGACACCCCGCTGATGCTCACACGCACGCCGCGAACGCTCGCGCACGCCACGATCGATTGAACGCACATACCCAATTCGGAGGAGAGGTCATGGAGTCGATTCTGTTGTCGAACTGCGCGCTGCTGGACCCGGTCAAGGGCGAACTGCGCGAGGATCACGCCGTTCTGATCGAGAACGGACGCATCAAGGAAGTCTCGGACAAGCCGATCCGCACGCAGGCGGCGCGCGAGATCGACGCACACGGGCGCACCGTGATGCCCGGTCTGATCGATCTGCACGTGCATGTGCACGCCACCCAGCTCAATCTCGCCGCGCAGGCGCATCTGCCGAACGTGCTGGTCACGCTCAAGTCGGTGCCGATTCTGCAGGGCATGCTACGGCGCGGCTTTACCACGGTGCGCGACGCCGGTGGCGCGGGCCACGCGATCAAGCACGCCGTCGAGAGCGGGCTCGCCGAGGGACCGCGCCTGTTCGTGTCGGGCCGCGCGATCAGCCAGACCGGCGGACACGGCGACGGACGCCCACGCACCGACTACATCGGCACCGACGGGCCGTGTCCGTGCTGCGTGCGCGTGGGCGCGCTCTCGCGCGTGGCCGACGGCGTCGACGCCGTGCGCCGCGCCGTGCGCGAAGAACTGCAAATGGGGGCCGACCAGATCAAGATCATGGCCTCCGGCGGCGTGGCCTCGCCCACCGATCCCGTGGGCGCGTGGGGTTACTCCGAAGACGAAATCCGTGCCATCGTCGCCGAAGCGCGCGGACGCGGCACCTATGTGCTCGCGCATGCATACACCGCCGCGGCGATCGAGCGCGCGGTGCGCTGCGGCGTGCGCACCATCGAACACGGCAACCTCGTCGACGCCCCGACGGCGCGCTTCATGGCCGAGCAGGGGGCGTACGCCGTGCCGACACTGGTGACGTACGACGCGCTCGCGAACGAAGGAAAATCGCTCGGCCTGCCGGACGACAGCGTGGCCAAGATCGCCGATGTGCATGCCGCCGGCCTGCGCTCGCTGGAGATCTTCCGCGACGCCGGGGTCAAGATGGGCTACGGCTCCGATCTCCTGGGCGAGTCGCAGCGCCTGCAAAGCGACGAGTTCCGCCTGCGCGCCGAGGTCCTCACGCCCGCCGAGATCCTGCGCAGTGCGACGGTGGTGGGCGCCGAGGTACTCGGCCAATCCGGCCAACTGGGCGAGATCGTGCCTGGCGCGCATGCCGATGTGCTGATCGTCGACGGTAATCCGCTCGCGTCGCTCGACTGCCTGCTCGGTCAGGGCGAGCGAATTCCCATGGTGATGAAGGGCGGTAGAATCCACGCTTTCGCAATGTAAGGCGAGCGCCGCCGGGCGCATCGCATGGTGGCGCCACCGGCGCCGATGCGGCCGCATGCGGCGGTGGCGCACCGCGCGACGCCGTGGCACAGCGGCATTCGGCGTGCGGCGCGGCGACAAGCACGTGCGCCAACCCACACGCCAACCCTTCCGTGGAGAATCGATGGACTTTCGGCACATCGACGCCTTTCGGGCGCTGATGCTCACGCGCACGACCACCAAGGCCGCCCAGGTGCTCGGCACGTCGCAGTCCGCGGTCAGCCGCCTTGTGGCTGACCTCGAACGCTCGACGCGGCTCACGCTGTTCGACCGCGCGAGAGGCCGGCTGGAACCGACGGCCGAAGCTTTCGCGCTGTTCGAGGAGGTCGAGCGCCGCTACGCCGGACTCGACAATATCCGCGAATTCGCGCTGAATCTGCGCAACCCCGATCGCGCCGTCATTCGCGTGGGATCGGTCGTCTCATTCGGTCTCGGCTTCTTCGCCCGGGTGATGGCGGGGTACCGGGCGTTGCATCCGAGCGTGCAACTGGCGCTCACGACCGGTGCGTCGGATCTGATTCGCGATCAGGTCGTCACCCATCAGCTCGCGCTGGGCATCGTGACCGACACGATCGACGTGGCGGCAACGGACGCCGTCTCGTTCGCCAAGCTCGACGCCATCTGCGCCCTGCCCGCCGGACATGCGCTCGCGCGCAAGAAGGTCATTCGACTGGCCGATCTGAAAGGCCAGCCGATTCTCTCGTACGAGCCCACCGACATGGTCCGCTGGGGCATGGACCAACTCTTCGCCGACGGCAATCTGCACGAGCAGGTGGTCGCCACGGCGCGCTACTCGATCAACATCGGCACGATGGTCAAGGAAAACGTGGGCATCGGGTTGCTGCACCCGGTCTCGGCGTACGACTTTCTCGACTCCGACCTCGTGCTGCGCCGCTTCGAACCGTCGATGCCGTTCCACACGCTGCGCATCACGCCGCGCGCCGCCGCGCCCAGCACGCAGCTCGACGATCTCGTGCGCGTGATGGAGACGACGCTCGACGACGTGCTTCGCGCGGTCCAGGCGCGAATGAGGGCCTGAAACCGGTCCCCGCGCCGCGGCGCCGACAAAAAAAGCCCGCCGGGGGATCCCCTGGCGGGCTTTTTCATGCATGGCTCGCGGCGTGGCCGCGCGTTATCGTCGCGCGCGCCTCGCTTCGTTGCCGGGCATCGTCAACACCTTGCGCTTACGAGACGATCGTCTGCGCTTCGCCTTCCTTGCGCTCACGGATCGCGCCCAGACGGTAAACCGTTTCGCCCGAGGCCTCGAGGTGCTTGACCGCGGCGTCGGCGTCGGCCGCCGACACGATCACCGCCATGCCGATGCCGCAGTTGAATACGCGATGCATCTCCGCGTCGGCCACCTTGCCGTGGGCCTGCAGCCACTGGAACAGCGGCGGCAGCGTCCAGGCGTCCTGCTTGATGTCGGCCGTCAGATGATCCTGCAGGACACGCGGGATATTCTCCACGATGCCGCCGCCGGTGATGTGCGCCATGCCCTTGACGTTAAGCGTCTGCATGAGCGCGAGCAGCGGCTTGACATAGATGCGCGTGGGCGCCATCAGCACATCGCGCAGCGGCTGGCCGTGAAAGTCGGCGTCCAGGTCGGGCTTCGCGACTTCGATGATCTTGCGCACCAGCGAATAGCCATTCGAGTGCGCCCCCGACGAGGCCAGCCCCAGCACCACGTCGCCCGGCACGATGGTCGTGCCGTCGATGATCTTGCTCTTTTCCACCGCGCCGACCGCGAAACCGGCCAGATCGTACTCGCCGTCCGGGTACATGCTCGGCATTTCCGCCGTCTCGCCACCGATCAGCGCGCATCCGGCCAGCTCGCAACCCTGCGCGATCCCCTTGACGACCGTGGCCGCCGTGGCCACGTCCAGCTTGCCGCAGGCGAAGTAATCGAGGAAGAACAGCGGCTCGGCGCCCTGCACCAGAATGTCGTTCACGCTCATGGCGACCAGATCCTGGCCAACCGTGTCGTGCTTGTTCAGCGTGAAGGCCAGCTTGAGCTTGGTGCCCACGCCGTCGGTCCCCGAAACGAGCACCGGCTCCTTGTAGCGCTTGGGCACTTCGAACAGCGCGCCGAAGCCGCCGATGCCGCCCAGCACGCCGTCGCGCAGGGTTTTCTTGGCAAACGGCTTGATCGCTTCGACCAGCGCGTCGCCCGCTTCGATGTCGACGCCAGCGTCGCGATAGGAAAGGCCGGAAGTTTCGTTAGGGTGTGACATGACGGGAATGCATCAAGGTTCGGTAAAATGCGATTTTACCCGATGCGCGTGTCCTTTCGGCACGCAAACCGGATATCGGACGCCGGCTGACCCCGTCGTGCCCCGTAAACCGTACTCCGCCGGCCTGTCGCCGGCTTTCTTCGTTCGTGATTCAGCAACTGTATCTCGACCTCGGCACCCCGCCGCCCGCCACGTTCGACAATTTCATTGTCGGGCCCAATCGCGAGGCGGCGCAGACGCTTGCCGGCCTGAGCGCCGAACTGGCGGCCGGCACCGCGCGCGACCGTGGCATCTACCTCTGGGGGGAGGCCGGATCGGGCCGCACCCACCTGATGGAGGCGCTGTGCCATGCCGTGGGCCCGAGCGCCCGGTATCTGCGCCCGCACAGCCCGCTGGCCGCCTTCACGTTCGACGAGGCCAGCACGGTCTATTGCGTGGACGATTGCGACACCCTCTCGTCCACCCAGCAGATTGCCGCGTTCAACCTCTTCAACGAAACCCGCGCCCGGCCCCATTGCGCTTTCGTGGCCGCCGGGTCGCAGCCGCCGGTCGACATGCCGCTGCGGGAAGACCTGCGCACCCGCCTCGGCTGGGGGCTCGTATTCCACATTGTGGGACTCGACGACGAGGGCAAGAAGCAGGCGTTGCAGAACGCGGCCCGCGAGCGGGGCCTGCAACTCGCGGCCGACGTGCCTGCCTATCTGCTCACGCATTTCCAGCGCGACATGTCGAGCCTGATGGCGCTGCTCGACCGCCTGGACCGATTTTCGATGGAACAAAAGCGCGCGGTGACCTTGCCGTTGCTGCGCCAGATGCTCACCCACACCGATCCTGCCGCCCCCGACGGCAAAAACTGACCGGTGTTAGCTTCAGGTAAAATTCGCGCAATGACCAATTTAGCTCTCTTCGATCTCGACCACACGCTGCTGCCCACGGACAGCGACAAGGAGTGGGGTCGCTTCCTCGTGCGCCAGGGCGCGGTCGAGCGTGACTCGTACGCGCAGGCCAACGAGGCCTTCTATCAGGATTACCGTGCGGGCCGGCTCGACATGCCGGCTTATCTGCGTTTCTGCCTGGCGCCGCTCGCGCGTTATCCGCGCGACCAGCTCGACGCGTGGCACGCGCAGTACATGGAGGAGTCGATCCTGCCGCACGTGCGCAGCGAGGCGCTCGAACTGATCGATATGCACCGCAAGGCCGGCGACCTGTGCGCCATCGTGACGGCGACCAATACATTCGTGACGCGTCCGATCGCGAAGGCCTTCGGGATCGATCACCTGATCGGCACCGAACCGGCCACCGCCGGCGACGGTCCGAACGCGCGCTACACCGGCGAGTATGTCGGCACGCCAAGCTTTCGCGAAGGCAAGATCATCCGCACCGAAGCGTGGCTCGCGAGCCTGGGCAAGACCTGGGACGACTTCGACCACGCCTTTTTCTACAGCGATTCCGCCAACGACGTCCCCCTGATGGAGAAGGTGAACCATCCGGTGGCAACGAACCCCGATGAGGCGCTGCGCGAGATCGCGCTGGCGCGTCGCTGGCCCATTCTCGAGTTGTTCCAGTGATCCGCAAACTCATCAAGAAGCTGCTGGGCAAGGACGGTCAGCCCGGCGCGGCCGGCCCGACGCCCCCCGGCACCCCCGTCGTCATTCCCGTTGGCGTTCACCGCATCGATCCCTCGCTGCTTTCGAAGAACGCCGTGCGCGTGACCGACACGTTGCAGCAGGCCGGCTTCAAGGCCTTCATCGTGGGCGGTGCGGTGCGCGACCTGTTGCTCGGTATCGCGCCGAAGGATTTCGACGTCGCCACGAGCGCCACGCCCGAACAGGTGCAGCGCCTGTTCCGCCGCGCCCGCATCATCGGCCGCCGGTTCCAGATCGTGCATGTGCAGTTCGGTCAGGAGATTATCGAGACCTCGACGTTCCGCGCGTTGGTCGACGCCGTCGACAGTGAGCAGATCGGTGCGCGCCGTCCGAAAAAGGGCGAACTCGATCGCAAGACGCACGTGACCGACGAATCGGGCCGCGTGCTGCGCGACAACGTCTGGGGCGAGCAGGAAGAAGACGCCGCGCGGCGCGACTTCACCGTCAATGCCATGTATTACGACCCGGCCGCGCAGACGGTGCACGATTACCACCACGGCTGGGAAGACATCCAGAAGCGCGTGCTGCGCATGATCGGCGACCCGGCCACGCGCTATCGCGAAGACCCCGTGCGCATGCTGCGCGTGGTACGTTTCGCGGCCAAGCTCGGCTTCAAGATCGACGAGGCGACCGCCGCGCCGATCTCGCAGCTCGCCCCGCTCATCGACAACGTGCCCGCCGCGCGGTTGTTCGACGAGATGCTCAAGTTGCTGCTCTCGGGCCATGCCTGGGCGTGCGTGCAGCAATTGCGCGCGCAAGGTCTGCATCACGGCCTGCTGCCCCTGCTCGACGTGGTGCTGGAGCAGCCGATGGGCGAGAAATTCGTCACGCTCGCGCTTGCCAACACCGACGCGCGCATTCGCGCCGGCAAGCCGGTCTCGCCAGGCTTCCTGTTCGCCGCCCTGTTGTGGCATCTCGTGCTCGAGAAGTGGCAGGCCTATCAGCGCGCGGGCGAGTACCCGATTCCGGCGCTGCACCTGGCCATGGACGACGTGCTCGATGCCCAGACGGGCAAGCTGGCGATCCAGCGTCGTTTCGTTGCCGACATGAAGGAAATCTGGGGCTTGCAGGTGCGCCTCGACAAGCGCGTTGGCCGCACGCCGCTGCGGCTGCTCGAACATCCGCGCTTGCGTGCCGGCTACGACTTCCTGCTGCTGCGCTGCGAGTCGGGTGAAGTCCCCGCCGAAGCCGGGCAGTGGTGGACGGACTTCCTCGAGGGCGATGCCGCCGCGCGCGACGCCCTGCTCGCGCACGGCAGTGCGCCGAGCGGTACGCCGGCGGCCAAGCGTCGCCGCCGCCGTCGCAAGCCGACGGGGGGACGGGGCGGCGAAGGATCGGGCAACGAAGCGAGCGGTGGCGACGGCAATGAGAACGCTACCAGCGAGAATCATGGCAAGCGGGTATCATCGCGACAGCATGGTTCCGAAGGTGCTTCATGACTGTTGCCTATATCGGGCTCGGCGCGAATCTCGGCGACGCCCGCCAAGCGATCAAGGACGCCGTCGTCTGCCTGGCGCAGCAAATCGGCGTCACCATCATCGGCAAGTCCGATCTGTATCGCACCGCGCCCATCGAGTCGAGCGGCGAGGACTATCTGAACTGCGTCGTCGCCGTGGAGACGAGTCTCACGGCGCGTCAATTGCTCACGCTCTGCCTGAAGATCGAGCTGCACTTCGGGCGCGAGCGACCGTACAAGAATGCCCCGCGCACGCTCGATCTCGATCTGCTGCTGTATGGCGATGAGCGCATCGCCGAACCCGACCTGATCGTGCCGCATCCACGCATGGCCGCGCGCGCCTTCGTGCTGCGCCCGCTCTCCGATCTCGCTCCCGAACTCGACATTCCCGGCGTGGGACGCGTCAGCGCCCTGCTCGCCGATGTCGCCGACCAGCGCATCGAGCGCGTCGAGGCGTGCTGCTGCCCGACGAAGCGCGCCTACGTCTCATGAGATCGCCCGTCCTCGGGCGTTTCCGCTACGTGGCCGTCGAAGGCCCCATCGGGGTCGGCAAGACATCGCTCGCGCAACGGCTTGCCGATGCGGCCGGCGCCGACGTGATGCTCGAGCAACCCGCGCTCAATCCCTTTCTCGAACGTTTCTATCGCGATTCGGCGCGCTATGCGCTGCCCGCGCAGTTGGCGTTCTGTCTGCGACGCGTGGACGAAGCGATGGAAATCGCGCGCCGGGAAGTCGACGGCAAACCGATCTATACCGACTTCCTCCCGGAAAAAGACGGCCTGTTCGCGCGTCTCACACTGTCGGCGGACGAGCTCGATCTGTATCGCAAGCTCGTCGCGCACGTCGAGCGTGCGCACCGCGCGCCGGACCTCGTGATCCATTTGCAGGCCAGTCCCGAGACGCTATACGCGCGTATCCAGAAGCGCGCGATTCCGATGGAGCAACAAATCCCGGACACCTATCTGCGCGCGCTGTGCGACATCTACGGCGAATTCTTCTATCATTACGCCGCAGCGCCGGTATTGACTGTCGATACGGAACAATTCGACCCGGCGCACAACGACAGCGACTTTGCCCTGCTGGTCGAGCGCATCGATCAAATGCGCGGACGCAAGGAAGTCTTCGTCAAGGGCGCTCGCCCCTGATCGTCACCCGATTCGTCGCCGGCGCACTTGCCGCGCCGGCGAACCCTGCTGAACCGAGGCCGACATGAGTTATCTGCAAGAATCCAATCGCAAGGCCGTGACCGTTCCCGGTCTTGCTCAAATGCGCGAGCGTGGCGAGAAGATCGTCATGCTGACCGCCTACGACGCCAGCTTCGCCGCACTGCTCGACCGCGTCGGCGTCGATGCCATCCTGATCGGCGACTCGCTCGGCAATGTGATCCAAGGGCAGCGCACCACCCTGCCCGTCACGCTGCGCGACATTTGCTATCACACCGAATGCGTGGCCCGCAGTGTGAACAAGGCGCTCGTGCTGGCCGATCTGCCGTTCGGCACCTACGGCACGAAGGAGCAGGCCTATCAGAGCGCCGTGGCGGTCATGCAGGCCGGTGCCCAGATGGTGAAGATCGAAGGCGGCGCATGGCTGGCCGACACCGTGCGCTTTCTGGTCGAGCGCAGCATCCCGGTATGTGCTCACCTGGGCCTCACCCCGCAGTCGGTGCACGCGTTCGGCGGCTTCAAGGTGCAGGCGCGCGAAGATGCCGCGCAGGCGCAGTTGATCGGCGACGCCCGTACCTTGCAAGCGGCCGGCGCGCAGTTGGTCGTACTCGAAGCGATTCCGGCCGCCCTGGCCTCGCGCGTGACGCCGGAAGTGCCCACCATGCCGACCATCGGGATTGGCGCGGGCCCCGATTGCGACGGGCAGGTGCTCGTACTTCAGGACATGCTCGGCGTGTTCCCCGGCAAGTCGCCGAAGTTCTCCAAGAATTTCATGGAAGGCCAGCCGAGCATCGCCGCAGCCATCGAGGCCTACGTGCAAGCCGTGAAGCACGGCTCGTTCCCGTCGCAGGAACATTGCTTCTGACCTGGCGCACAGCACGGCGCATCGCGTGAACAGGCGGCCTTCGGGCCGCTTTTTCATTGCGCTGCCGGCAAAGTCAGCACCACGGCGAAGCCCTCGCCCGCCACACGCTCGAAGGTCATTTGTCCGCCGTGCGCGCCGACCACTTCGGCCACCATGGCCAGTCCCAGGCTGGCCCCTTCTCGGCCATCCGCCCGCGACGAGAACGGCGTGCGCACGCGCGCCCACTCCGACTCGGGGATGCCCGGGCCGTCGTCGAAGAATCGCAAACGCCATTGGTCGTCGACCTTCGTCACATCGACATGCAGACGATGCGGTGCGCCGTAGGCGAGTGCATTGACCAACACGTTCTTGATCGCCTCACGCAGGCTCAGCGGATCGCCTACGATTCGGCACGGCGTGTCCGGCGCATGCAGCGCGACATCGATATCTCGCGTGGCATAGGACAACGTTTCGCGCATGGCCGTTTGCAGCAACTCGTTCAGGTCGACCGGTACGGGCGCCACGCTGTCGGCCCGGTGCTGCACCATCGCGTGATTGATCAATTGATGGATGAGCCCGCCAAGTCCACGCGCCTGCTTCTGGATGCGTGCGACGTGCGCCTGTCGCGCCGTTTCATCCTGTGTCTGCGTGAGCAGTTCGGCCTGCGCCGTGAGCGCCGTCACCGGCGTGCGCAGTTGATGCGCGGCGTCGCCGATCACACGGCGCATCAGCGCGCGCGACGTGGCCAGTCGCTGCATGAAATCGTTGATCGCGCCCACGAGGGCGAGCGTTTCGGCGGGCGCCGTGACCGCCAGCGGCACGAGATCGTTCGAATCGCGTGCGCGTATGGCCGCCTCGATCTGCTTGAGCGGCGCGAGCGCCTGACGCAGCGTCCACAACGCCGCGAGCATCGTCAGCACGCCCGTGGCGATGGTGATGAGCAGCGTGTTGTCGGCGAGGCCGCGCGTGAACCGCACGCGCGCGTTCTGCGTGTGCGCGAGTGCGACCACCGCCCACGGGTGCGCGGCGGCCACCGGCATGCGTCGTCCCACGATGGCGATGCGAATCGGCATTTCCTGATACGTGCCGTCGACGACGAGCGGCCCGTCCGCCAGCTTGTCCCATGGAATCGGCGGACGAAATTCGGAATCGCCGGCCACCGAGCGTCCGTCCGGGTCGAGCACGGTATAGAAGATCTGATCGCCCGGCGCGAGCGCGGAGAACGCGGCCAGCGGAACGTCCACATTCACTTCGCCGTTCTGGTACCACGTGTTCTCGGCGACCTGCAGCGCACTGCCGAGCAGCCAGCGGTCATAGGCGCGGTCGACCGCTGCGCGGGTGGAGAACCAAATGCCGAGCAGCACGGCGGCGACCGCGAACGCGAGCACCGCGCCCATGCGCACGACCAGGCGAAGATACAGGGAACGGCCGGGAACGATCATGACAGCACGAGCTGATAGCCCAGTCCGCGCAACGTGCGGATCTGGAATTGTGCCGCGGCCAGCTTCTTGCGCAGGCGCGCGACATATTGTTCGATGGCATTGGCGTTCGGCACGGGTTCGTCGCCGTACAGGCGATCCATGAGTTCGTCCTTGCCAAAGATGCGCCCAGGCCGCGCCGCGAGAATTTCGAGCAGCGTGACTTCCCGGCGCGTGAGCTCAATGGGATGACCGTCGATCTCCACGCCGCGGCTCTTGCGATCGAGCGTGAGATTCGCGCATGCCAGACGGTTCGTCGCATCCTGGCCGGTGCGGCGCATGAGCGCACGCACTCGCGCTTCGAGCTCGCGAAAATCGAAGGGCTTGGTGAGATAGTCGTCTGCCCCGAGGTCGAGCGCGCGCACGCGCTCCTCGATCTCGGCGCACGCGGTGAGCATGAGCACGCGCGTGGCCAGGCCGCGCTCGCGCACCCGCCGAAGCAGCTCGAAGCCGTCGACGTGGGGCAGCATCACGTCGAGAATGAGCAGGTCGTAGTCGTCGCCGATGCGCGCGGCGGCCGCGGCGCCGTCCGTCTCGCAATCGAGCGCATGACCGAGCTTGCGCAACTGGGTGGCGATCGCTTCGGCGACGTCGGCGGTGTCTTCCACCAGCATGATGCGCATGATGTGTGTGTCTCCTTCTCGTCGGCGGCCACGCACGGCGCTTGACGCGCTTTCGGGTTGCCGGTGGGCGCGATTGTCCCGGAATTCGGCGCGGGCGTCCTCGGGGTTTGCCCTGAATAACGGCCCGGCGGCCGCCGATGTCAGCTTCGTTACAGCTTGGCTGCTTAGTATCGAAGCCGATTATAAAAGCATCCATTCGGAGACACGCCATGCCGCATGCCCCCCTTCCGGGCGCCGGGACACCTGCGTCCACGGTGCCGCCGCTGCTCGAAATCGACGGCGTCACGCTGCAATACAAGACCGACGACTACCTCGTCACCGCCGCCCAGCAAGTGAGCTTCAACGTCTATCCGGGCGACCGGTTCGTGTTGCTCGGCCCTTCCGGCTGCGGCAAGTCGACCTTGCTCAAGGCCATCGGCGGCTACCTGCCGCCGGTAAGCGGCGAGATTCGCCTCAAGGGACGCGCGATCAGCGAGCCGGGGCCGGACCGCATGATGGTGTTCCAGGAATTCGACCAGTTGCTGCCGTGGAAGACGGTGCGCCAGAACGTGGAATTCGCGCTCATCGCGAGCGGTCGCCTCAAGGGGCGCGATGCCGCCGATCGCGCCGCGCACTATATCGAAAAGGTCGGTCTGGCCAAGTTCATCGACAGCTATCCGCACACGCTCTCCGGCGGGATGAAACAACGCGTGTCGATCGCGCGCGGCATGGCGATGGAGCCCGACGTGCTGCTCATGGACGAGCCGTTCGCCGCGCTCGACGCGCTCACGCGTCGCAAGATGCAGGACGAACTGCTGCGCCTGTGGGACGACACGCGCTTCACGGTGCTGTTCGTCACGCACGGCATCGACGAGGCGATCCGCATCGGCACGCGCATCCTGCTGCTCTCGCCGCATCCCGGCCAGGTCAAGGCCGAACTCAACAGCATTGCGCCGGAGCAACTCGGCACGGCGCACCAGAGCGCCCTGGAGGCGCGGATCGATCAACTGCTGTTCGCAACCCATTGAGGACGACGTTCATGAACACGATGGCTCAGGCGACGACGTCGCAGCCCCCTACCCCCAGCAGGATCGAACCCGTCGTGCGGCCCGAGTTCGTGCTCGAACCCGTGCAGGCCGAGTTATCGTCGATCCAGCGCCCGCTCTCGACCTTCGAGACGCTTTACCGCCTCGGCTGGCTGCGCAAGACCGTCATTCTTTGCGTGCTCGCCATCATCTGGGAAATCTACGGCCGCTGGCTCGACAACGCCCTGCTGTTCCCGAGCTTCACCGACACGCTCGGCGCCTTCGTCAATGGCCTCACGAGCGGTGTGCTGCTGCTGCGCGCGGCCGTCTCGCTCAAGACGCTGCTGATCGGCTACGGCATCGGCATCGCGCTCGCCGCCGTGCTCACCACGGTGGCGATCAGCTCGAAGATCGGCAACGACCTGCTCGAAACGCTCACGGCGATGTTCAACCCGCTGCCCGCCATCGCCCTGTTGCCGCTCGCGCTCATCTGGTTCGGCCTGGGCAACGGCAGCGTGATCTTCGTGCTGGTGCACTCGGTGCTGTGGGCCGTGGCGCTCAACACGCACAGCGGATTTCGCGGCGTGTCGAAAACGTTGCGCATGGTCGGCCAGAACTACGGGCTTAAACGCTTTGCACTGGTGCGCCACGTATTGATTCCCGCGGCGTTCCCGAGCATTCTCACCGGCCTGAAAGTGGGCTGGGCCTTTGCGTGGCGCACGCTGATCGCCGCGGAACTCGTGTTCGGCGTGTCGTCGGGCTCGGGCGGTCTGGGCTGGTACATCTTCGAGAACCGCAATTCGCTGGAGACGGCCAATGTATTCGCCGGGCTGTTCTTCGTGATTCTCATCGGGCTGGCAGTCGAGAACCTGCTGTTCGCCCGTGTCGAGAAGCGCACGCTGCATCGCTGGGGCATGCAGCATTGATTGACGCCCCTTCGGGGGCATGAATAATTCCAACTATCCGGAGACGACAACATCATGAATCGACGTCATTTCACGCGCTGGGCCAGCACGCTCGCGCTGGCGGTCACGACGGCCGCGGCCACGCTCGCACCGCTGGGCAACGTTGCCCACGCCGAAGCGAGCACCGTGCGACTGTCGCACGGCTACGGCATTCTCTATCTGCCGCTCATGGTCATGCGCGACCAGCATCTGATCGAGAAGCACGCCAAGGCGATGGGTCTGGGCGACGTGAAGACCACGTGGACCATTCTCGACGGCGGCAACGTGATCAACGACGCGATGCTCGCCGGCAATCTCGACGTGGCCGGCACCGG
This sequence comes from Pandoraea morbifera, assembly GCF_902459575.1. Taxonomy (NCBI): domain Bacteria; kingdom Pseudomonadati; phylum Pseudomonadota; class Betaproteobacteria; order Burkholderiales; family Burkholderiaceae; genus Pandoraea; species Pandoraea morbifera. Next base: position 44,932 of record NZ_CABPSD010000009.1, on the reverse strand, counting down.
CGCACCGGGCTTCGTCACCCTGTGGTCGAAGGCGCACGGCATTCCGCGCTCGGAGGTGATCGGCCTGTCGGCACTGTCGACCGGCCCGCTCTGGCTCAACACAAACAACCCGAACATCAAGACGCTCAAGGACTTCACGCCGAAGGACAAGATCGCGATTCCGGGCATCAAGACGTCGCTCTCGGCCGTGCTGCTGCAAATGGCCGTGGCAAAGACGTTCGGCATCGAGAACTATGCGAAGCTCGACCCGCAAACCGTCAGCCTGAGCCATCCGGAAGCCGTGAGCGCCCTGCTCTCGGGCAAGACGGAGATCACCGCGCACTTCACCTCGCCGCCGTTCTCGTATCAGGAGCTGAAGGACCCGCGCATCAAGCGCGTGCTGAATTCGACCGACGTGCTCGGCAACATCACCATCGACGTGGTATTCGCGCCGAAGCAGTTCACGGTGCAGAATCCGAAGCTGGTCCAGGCGATTCTGGCGGCGCAGGACGAAGCCGCGGCCTATATCGCGAAGGATCACGTGGGCGCGGCGAAGACCTTCCTGCGCGTGTCGAAGATGAACCTGCCGCAAGCAGAGATCGAACAGATGCTGGCCGACCCGGGCCTGCAGTTCACCACCACGCCCAACGGCCTGATGCAATACGTCGAATTCATGAGCCGCGCGGGCACGATCAAGACGCGGCCGGCGAAGTGGAGCGAACTGTTCGTGCCGGAGATGGCGTCGCGTCAGGGAAGCTGAGCGACGCGACACGCCTCGCACGATACGCGACACGCAACGCTCCGCGCGCATCGACGGTCCCAGCGCGGGCCGCGATGCGTGAAGCGATGTGCAGGTCGAGGAGAAACGCAGCGGCGCCCGAGGGCGCCGCTGTGCATTTCAGGAGCGGGAGCGGTGAGGGGCGCTCGTCAGGCGGGTGCGCAAGCCAGCTTCGCGGGTAGCGCGCCGCGCAATGCGTTGCAAACCACGATGGCCTGCGCGCTCTCGAGGTCTTCACGGGTCAGCACGTCCTCGACGGCGGCCCACGACGGGTCGTCGAGCATCACGCCGCGCATGATCCCCGGCAACAGCCCGCACGACAGCGGGGGCGTCACCCAAACACCGTCGCGCTTGACGAACACACTGCTGCGCCCGCCTTCGGTCAGCTCGCCGCGCTCGTTGAAGAACAGCATGTCGAACGCGCCACCGGCCTGCGCCGCCTTCCACGCCGCATCGTAGCGCTCGCGCACGGTCGTTTTGTGACGCAGGAAGAGATCGTCGGCACGCGTCGCCTCGCTCATGTTCGCGAGCCACACCGTCACGCTCGGCTGCGCGAGCGGTTCGAGCACGCCGTGCGTGATCGTGACGGTGCCGTCGTGCGAGAGGGCGAGGCGCACGCGATGGATCTTGCTCGCGTCGAGCGTGGCGACCACGGCGTCGAGTTGTACCCGCAACGATGCCTCGTCGAAACGAAAGCCAAAGTACTTTGCCGACGCCGCCAGACGCGCCAGATGTCGCGAGAGATGGTCGATGCCCGACAACGGTGTCGCCCGCATGGTCTCGAAGATCTCGAACCCCGGGTCGAGCGCACTCAGGAAACGCGCCTTGAGCCTGCACTCCTCGCGCTCCTCGCGGGCACGGCTGTCGAGCACGATGCCCGCACCGATACCGAGACGTCCGCGACGTAATCCGCTGGCCATGGGTGCATCGAGTTCGAGGGTTCGAATGGCGACCGACAGGCAGAAGTCGCCGAGCGCTTCCGGCGCGTCTTCGCGGGCATCGAGCCAGCCGATGGCACCGGTATAGAGCCCGCGCGGGGACGTTTCGAGCTCGCCGATCAGTTGCATCGCACGATATTTCGGCGCACCGGTGATCGAGCCGCACGGATACAGCGCGCGCATGACATCGGCCAACGACAGCAAGGGCGGTAGCGTGGCCGTGACGGTCGACGTCATTTGCAGCACGCTCGCGAAGCGGGTGACCTCGAAGAGTTTCGGCACCTTGACCGAACCCGGCGCCGCGATGCGCCCGAGATCGTTGCGCAGCAGGTCCACGATCATCAGGTTCTCGGCGCGGTTCTTCTCATCGGCGGCAAGCGCCGCACTGCGCTCGGCGTCGACGGCGGCGTCGCCGCACGCGGGGGCCGTGCCCTTCATCGGCCGGGCCTCGACCCGTCCGCGCGAATGGCGCAGGAACAGCTCGGGCGAGAGCGAAAGTATCGCCCGACCTGCCACGCGCCCGGCACCGGGAAGCATCACCAGCGCCCCGTAGGGCACGGGCTGGCGCGCACGCAAGCGGCGGTACAGTGCCACGGGCGAGCCGAAGGCGTCGAAATTCAGGCGATAGGTGTAATTGATCTGGTAGCACTCGCCTTGCGCGAGCCAGTCCTGAATGCGAGCGATGGCGTCGTCGAAGGCCGCATCGCTCACGTCGTCCTGCAACGCGGCAACGCCTGCCACGCCCGGCGGCGCGATATCGTCGGTGCCGGCGGCGCGGTCGATCTCCCGCGGGCTCGCCTGCGCGCAGGCGGCCTCACGGCCGGCCAGCCAGGCTTGCGTCTGCGCGGCGCTCAGACGCGCCAGCGTGGCGAACAACAGGGCGCGGAACTGCCCGGGTGCGCGACGCGTCGCGACCGTATGCACGCCGGCCAGGCGCACGCCGAATTCGTAATCGGCCAGCAGCACGGCATGCAGGCCGTCGCGGGTGGCTTCCTCCACTTCGCGAAGCGCGTCGGAAAGCACACCGGGCTCGTCGCAAGTCACCTCGCGCACGAGCCCGGTATACAGACGCGCTCCACCGGCCGGATCGGCGCTGTCGTCCAACAGCGCGAACGCGGCCAAGGGCGCTTCACTTTGCATGAAATTACTCGAAGAACTGCTTCACACGGTCGAACCAGCCTTTGGTCTGCGGGCTGTGGCGCGCGCCGCCCGCCTTGAGCGAAGCGTCGAAGTCGCGCAGCAACTGCTTTTGCTTGTCGTCGAGCTTGACCGGCGTTTCCACCTGCACGTGCACGTACAGATCGCCCGGATAGCTCGCACGCAACCCCTTGATGCCCTTGCCGCGCAGGCGGAACGTCTTGCCCGTCTGCGTGCCTTCCGGTACTTCGAAGGTCGCCTTGCCGTGCAGCGTGGGCGCGTCGATATCACCGCCGAGCGCCGCCGTCGCGAACGAGATCGGCATCTGGCAGTGCAGGTCGTCGCCGTCGCGCTCGAACACGTTGTGGGGCTTGATGTGGATTTCCACATACAGATCACCCGCCGGCCCGCCATTCACACCCGGTTCGCCGTTGCCGGCCGAACGAATGCGCATGCCGTCTTCGATGCCCGCCGGGATCTTGATCTCCAGCGTCTTGGTCTTCTTGAGCTTGCCAGAGCCATGGCAGTTCGTGCACGGCTCGGGGATGTACGACCCCGTGCCGTGGCACTTCGGGCAGGTCTGCTGAATGCTGAAGAAGCCCTGCGACATGCGCACCGAACCCGAACCGTTACAGGTCGGGCAGGTCTCGGGCTTCGTGCCCGGCTTCGCGCCGTTGCCGTGGCAGACCTCGCACTCCTCCCAGCTCGGCACGCGAATCTGCGTGTCGAAACCGTTTGCCGCCTGCTCGAGCGTGATCTCCATGTTGTATCGCAGATCCGCGCCGCGATATACCTGCGGGCCGCCCCGGCCACCGCGCCCACCCGGGCCGCCCTGGCCGAAGATGTCGCCGAAGATGTCGCCGAACGCGTCGGCAAAGCCGCCGAAGCCCTGACCGCCCGCCCCGCCGAAGCCGCCCATATTCGGGTCGACGCCCGCGTGGCCGTACTGGTCGTACGCCGCGCGCTTCTCCGGCTCGGAGAGCATCTCGTAGGCCTCTTTGACCTCCTTGAACTTCTCTTCGGCGTCCTTGCTGTCCGGATTGCGGTCCGGGTGGTACTTCATCGCCAGCTTGCGATACGCCTTCTTGATTTCGTCGTCGGTGGCGTTCTTGGCCACGCCAAGGACTTCGTAGTAATCACGTTTGGCCATAAGTCTTTCCAGTGTTGGCGCATGTCCGCCATCAGGCAAAAAGCCGGGTCGAGATTCCCTTCGCAGAGAACTTCGATACCCGGCCTACACGCGGCGCCCGTCACCGGACACCGCGCGCCACGCACGCCTTACTTCTTGTCGTTGACTTCCTTCACTTCTGCGTCGACGACGTTATCGTCATGCGGCTTGGCCTGCTCGGCGCCCGCGGCACCCGCAGCGCCGGCCTGGGCCTGCATGTCGGCATACATCTTCTCGCCGAGCTTCTGGCTGGCGGTGCCCAGCGCTTCGACCTTGGCATCGATGTCCGCCTTGTCCGAACCGCGCAGCGCACCTTCCAGTGCCGTGATCGCCGATTCGATGGCTTCCTTCTCCGACGCTTCGATCTTGTCGCCGTACTCGGTGAGCGCCTTGCGGGTGCTGTGCACCAGCGCGTCGCCCTGGTTACGGGCATCGGCCAGCTCGCGCGCCTTCTTGTCTTCCTCGGCGTTGAGCTCGGCATCCTTCACCATTTGCTCGATCTCGGCGTCCGACAGGCCCGAGTTCGCCTTGATGGTGATCTTGTTTTCCTTGCCGGTGGCCTTGTCCTTCGCGCCCACGTGCAGAATGCCGTTGGCGTCGATGTCGAAGGTCACTTCGATCTGCGGCGTGCCGCGTGCTGCCGGCGGGATCCCCTCGAGGTTGAACTCGCCCAGCGACTTGTTGCCGGCGGCCATCTCGCGCTCACCCTGGAATACCTTGATCGTCACGGCCGGCTGGTTGTCGTCGGCCGTCGAGAACACTTGCGAGTGCTTCGTCGGAATCGTGGTGTTCTTCGTGATCATCTTCGTCATCACGCCGCCGAGCGTTTCGATACCGAGCGAGAGCGGCGTCACGTCGAGCAGCAGCACGTCCTTGCGATCGCCCGAAAGCACCGAGCCCTGAATCGACGCGCCCGCCGCCACGGCTTCGTCCGGGTTCACGTCCTTGCGCGGATCCTTGCCGAAGAACTCCTTGACCTTCTCCTGCACCTTCGGCATGCGGGTCATGCCGCCGACCAGGATCACGTCGTCGATGTCGCTGACCTTCACGCCGGCATCCTTGATGGCCAGACGGCAGGGCTCGATCGTGCGGGCGATCAGGTCCTCGACCAGCGCTTCGAGCTTGGCGCGCGTGATCTTCAGGTTCAAGTGCTTCGGACCCGAGGCATCGGCCGTGATGTACGGCAGGTTGATCTCGGTCTGCTGGCTCGACGACAGCTCGATCTTGGCCTTTTCGGCGGCTTCCTTCAGGCGTTGCAGCGCGAGCACGTCCTTCGACAGATCGACACCTTGTTCCTTCTTGAACTCGGCGATGATGTAGTCGATGACGCGCTGGTCGAAGTCTTCGCCGCCCAGGAATGTGTCGCCGTTGGTCGACAGCACTTCGAACTGGTGCTCGCCGTCCACATCCGCGATTTCGATGATCGAGATGTCGAACGTGCCGCCACCCAGGTCATACACCGCGATCTTGCGGTCGCCGCCTTCCTTCTTGTCCAGACCGAAAGCCAGTGCGGCGGCCGTCGGCTCGTTGATGATGCGCTTGACTTCCAGACCGGCGATGCGGCCGGCGTCCTTGGTTGCCTGGCGCTGGCTGTCGTTGAAGTACGCGGGCACCGTGATCACGGCTTCCGTGACCGGCTCGCCAAGGTAGTCCTCGGCGGTCTTCTTCATCTTGCGCAGCACTTCGGCGGAAATCTGCGGCGGGGCCAGCTTCTGGTCGCGCACTTCCACCCAGGCGTCGCCGTTGTCGGCCTTGACGATCTTGTAGGGCATCAGGCCGATGTCCTTCTGCACTTCCTTTTCTTCGAAGCGACGGCCGATCAGTCGCTTGACCGCGTACAGCGTGTTCTTCGGATTGGTCACCGCCTGGCGCTTGGCCGGCGCGCCGACCAGGATCTCGCCATCGTCCATGTAGGCGATGATCGACGGCGTGGTGCGTGCACCTTCCGCGTTCTCGATGATCTTGACCTGGTTGCCTTCCATGACGGCCACGCACGAGTTCGTGGTGCCCAGGTCGATGCCGATAATTTTGCCCATATTGTTTCTCCTAGCGTCCTTTGCGTCTTTCCGTCAGGCCCGTGGCCCGTTCAATTCGTTGATCTGCACGTCATATGGGTGCAGCCCGGTACATTTCAAGACCCTTCTTGCGATCCGGTTTTGCCCCCGGCCGCCGCGATCTTCTCGCGGGCGGCGGCGACCGCCAGCCGGAACTGGGGCAGACCGTGCCAACCGGTCGCCCGGCCCAGTTTCTTCCCTCGATGGAAGAAGAAAAACGTCGGAACCCCGTGCAGCGCAAAGCGCTTGGCCAGCGCCATGTCCGCATACACGTTGGCGTGAAACCAGCGCAATCCGAGCGCCTCGATGGCATCGCGCTGCGCGAGCATGGTTTTCTTGGCGACTTCGCAGTTGAAACAGTCGACGCCCCAGAAAAACACCACCGCGAGCGCATCGCCCGCCTCGCGCAGCCCGTCATCGAAGCTGGCGGCCGTGAGTTCGCGCATCGAAAATGCCTCGAACGCCGCACCGTCCACGCGCTTCATGCCCGGATGATCGCCTGCCATGTCCCAAGTCCTCGTCCTCATCGCCCCGCAGGGCCGCGGCGCCGCCCGTGGAACCCGAAGCTTGCCATGATGGCATGGCAGAGCCGGGCGTCGCGCCGACGGATCCGGCCGGTTGGCACCGGCGGCCTTATTTGCCTGCGGCGACCGTCACCAATGCCGGGCGCAACACGCGATCGGCGATCAGATACCCTTTTTGCAGCACCGATACCACGGTATTCGGTTCCTGCTCCGCCGGCACCATCGAAATGGCCTGATGTTGATGCGGATCGAATTTTGCGCCGGCCGGGTCGATGACGGAAACCTTGCTGCGCTCCAGGGCCGAGACGAGCTGGCGCAGGGTCAGGGCCACGCCCTCCTGCAGCTTGGCCACATCGCCGCTCTTGTCGGCGGCGGCGGCTTCCAGACTGTCGATCACCGGCAACAGGTTCTCCGCGAAGCTTTCCACGGCGAACTTGCGCGCCTTGGTCACTTCCTCTTCGGCGCGGCGGCGCACGTTTTCCATTTCGGCCCGGGCACGCAGCGCTTCGTCGCGAAGACTGGCCGCTTCGGCCTGTGCGGCCAGCAGCTGCGCCTCGACCGAGGGCAGCGCGTCGTTCGCGAGCTCAGCGTCGTTCGGGGCCGCTTCGGCCTGGGACGGAATCGGCTGGTCGGGGGTGTTTTGCTGTTCAGTCATGAGCTTGAGTCGTCAAAAGGTTTTCGCAGCGCACCAAGACGATGCGCCACCGGTTCAAATCCCTTTGGATAGTAGGGGCGTTCACACCGATTTCAAGAGCTGGCGGGCATTCCGTGCGCCATACCGGTGCTTGCCGCGTGCCGGTAAATATCCGGTTACACGCGTTACGAGTCCTCTATTGTATCGGCCGTTGCTGCGACCTAACATGAATTACGGTCTGGTGATGCGAAGTGCCGCACCGGACCCGGCCGTCGGACGGACGACGTTCACGTCCGAACCGATGTTTACAGGTGTAAGGAGCGCATCATGAAGCTGCCACTGGCTGTTGTCTTCATCCTTGCGTTGGTGACGACGGTAACGATTACGATCTGCCTGTCCGGCGCGGTCACCCGGCGCGACACCGAATACGGAAGCGTGCGGGCCGTGCTGCATCACTATGTCGAGATGCCGGGCATGCCGGTCCATCGCTCGTCCAACTCCGGAATCCCCTCGCGCTGATCGCCCCCGGGGCGCGCGACACGTCGCCACGCTCACGAGCTACGTTTCCCCTGTTCCTCTTGTTCCCCTTCCGGGACTGCTGACTTCCGATCTTCCGCCCGCCGTCCGGCCCCGCGCCGACGGCGGCGTCCATTCGTGCCTCGGAAAATTCGAACCGTCGCGCCCGCGATGGCACGCAACGTCGCACTGCGCGGCGGATCCGCCGGATCGCGACGCTACGCTATTCGCCGATACCGCCCAGCCGGCGACGATCGCGCTTGGTTGGCCGGCCGTGCATCTGCGCGGCCGGCTCCTGAAACAGGCGTCGGCGCTCACTCTCATCAGCTCGAGCGCGAATACTGGCTTCCGTTTCCTCGTAGAGCGACTGTGCGACCGGCGCCGAGCCGCGAACCTCTGCGATGGCCTTGACCCGCACTTCCCACTTCGTGCTGCCGTTGTCCACTGTCACGACATCGCCCGGGCGCACGTCACGCGCCGGTTTGACGCGCGCTTCGTTGCACAGCACGCGCCCGCGGTCGACTGCCTGCGTGGCGAGCGAGCGCGTCTTGAAGAAACGGGCGGCCCACAGCCATTTATCGATGCGCGTTGCGGCATGCGGCGAATCGTCGACCTTGATCGTCACGTGCGAGCTCCCGGCGCCGTCGGCTCCACCGCCTGCGCGGCAGCGGCAGCCGCCGCGGCATTGGCCGAGTCAAATGCGGCAACCGCGGCAACCTGTCGCTGACGTGTCGATGCGGCCGCCGCGGCGGCCGCATCGGCCACGCCTTCCGGCGTGAGCACCGGCCACCCCTGCAAGTGGCGCGCAGCGATCTCGCCGAGCGCCGTGATCCAGGCGCTCGCACCGTTCAGGCACGGAATGAAATGGAACGCCTTGCCGCCGGCCGAAAGATAGGCGTGACGGCCTTCCATATTGATTTCTTCCAGCGTTTCCAGACAGTCCGAAGTGAAGCCCGGGCAGAAGACATCCACACGCGGCGTGCCGCCCCGGCCGAGTTCCTCCAGGGTGGGCGCCGTGTAGGGCTGAAGCCATTCGGCCTTGCCGAAACGGGACTGGAACGTGAGGCGGCAGGTGGTCTCGTCGAGGCCGAGCGCGGCAGCCAGCAGGCGTGCCGTTTTCACGCATTGGTCGTGGTACGGATCCCCCAGGTCGAGCGTGCGGCGTGGCACGCCGTGGAAGCTCAGCAGCAGTCGCTCGCCCGCCGCGAAGTCGGGCCGGCCGTGCTGCTGCCAGTAACCTTCGACCTGCTGGCGCAGGGCCTCGATGTATGCGGGATGGTCGTGATAGTCACGCACAGTCCGCACGTCGGGCTGATTTCGCAGCCGCCCGAGCACACGAAACACGGCGTCGGTGGCGGTCGCGGTCGTACTGCTCGAATACTGTGGATACAACGGCAGCAGCAGAATCCGCTCGACGCCGTTTTGCCGCAGCGCGCGAATGCGATCCGCGATCGACGGATTGCCATAGCGCATCGCGTAATCGACGACGACGTCGTAATCGTTGGCATGCAGCAGGCCGCGCAAGGCATTGGTCTGCTGCTCGGTGTTGACCTTGAGTGGCGAGCCTTCGCGTGTCCACACGGTCGCGTACTTCTGCGCCGACTGGCGCGAGCGCAACGGCAGGATCACCAGCCGCAGCAACGGTTGCCAGACGAAGGAAGGAATCTCCACGACACGCGGATCCGACAGGAACTCGCGCAAATAACGGCGCACGGCCGCCGGCCGTGGCTCATCGGGGGTGCCGAGGTTGATCAGCAGGACGGCCGTCTTTCCGGACGGACCGTGCGAAATGGGTTCTGGATCGAAGCGCATGAAGCGTACTTTACCGCAAACCCAGGACAAATCCGGCAGCGCTTTGCGCGCCCGCCCCGCGTCGGGGAAATCGACGCAGGGCGACGTCATTCCGGCACTCAGCCGTGCGAGTGCTCGCCTTCGCGCGGCGACCGATGCGCCGACGCGGCGTGCTCGCTCTCATGCGACGGCGCACGTGCGCCCTCCGGGCGTCCTTCGCGCGGCGCAGGCTGCGGATGTGCACGCTCCTGCGGCTGCGGATGAGGCGCGGCTTGCGGCTGGGGTTGCGGTTGAGGTTGGGAACGCGGCGCCTGCGGCCGTTCCTGCGCATGCGCCTGCCGCTGCGGCTCGGGTCGCGGTGCGATCTGCGGCTCAGGACGCGGTTGCCCGCGCTCCATCGGCGCCTGCACACGCGGCTGCGGCGACATCTGGGGTTGGGGTTGGGGCTGCGGCTGGCCGTGCGACTGCCACTGCTGGGGCTGCCGCGTCGGCTCGGCGGCTTCGGGGCGCGCACGCTGTGACATCTCGGGCGCGCCAGGTGCATTCAGCGCACCGGGCGTCCGATGCAGGTCAGGCGAGCCCTGCGGCATCGAACGACGCATCTGCATCTCCCGCTGCGCGGCGTCGTGCCCGGGCTGCGGCACCGCCTGCGGCGCCTCGCCCCGGCCCGCCGGCTGTCCTGCCACGCCCGTCTCACCGATCGCTCCGGGCGGATGCGGCACGCCGGACGGCGCCGGCTGTCCCGGGCGATACGGAGACCCGCCATATACGCCATGAGCGGGAACGCCTGGCTCGCCCGGGGCTCCAGGCGTTCCCGGTGCTCCCGGTGCTCTCGGGCCAGCCGGCTGCCCCGGCACGCCCGTTCGACCGGGAACGCCCGGAGCGCCATATCGAGGCGGCAGGGCGCTGGTGGACGGGTGAGCCCCCTGCGCAGGCGCCGAACCGGTCGCACCGAGCGCCGGCTGTGCGGGCGTTGGCCCATTCACACCGATCGGTGCCCCGACAGGCCCGTGCGTGCCGACCACCGTCACACGAGGCTGTACGCGTCCCGGTGCACTCGGTGAAGTCGTCGCGCCCCGCTGCGCCTGCGGCGTATCCGGGCCGAAATGCAATGGCGCGCCGCCGGCGTTCGGCACGGGATGCAGTTGGCTCGTGAGTTCTCGCGACGGCATCGTGCGCGCCACCGGCGCGCGCGTGGCCAGCACCGCGCGATTGAACACGCCGGCAGGCGGCGCGCCCGCTGCAGGACGGCTGTTACCGAACACACTCCGCTGAACCGGCGCGACGCCGGGCGTATTCCCCACGTGCCATCCCGCCGCCTGGCCCGGCGCGTTGCGCGGCGGCATCGCCAGGGCGGCGGGGGCGCCGACCGGACGTCCCTGCACGAAGGCCGGCGCGGGCATCGTCGAGATCGCGCCGCGCACGTTGCGGTTCACGTAGATGTTGTTGATGTTCGTGATGTTGGTGGTGCGTATCACCGTCGTGCGATTGATGTTCGTGATGTACGCGGAACTGGCGTGATACGCCGGTCGGTAGACGTCGTGCGGCCCCAGTGCGAACCACGCAAGTCCCACGCCGCCCGCGGCGAACGCGACACCCCAGGCGTTCCCGCCGCTGCTGCCGCTGCCGCCGTTGACCCAGCCAACGAGCGCCGGCGCGTACACGGGACGCACGGCGACCGGTCCCGGCACCCAGCACCAGCGGGCATCGACGTACGCCCACCGGCCGTAGTGATACGGCGCGAAGCCCCAGGGTGCATCGTCGACCCAGGTCCATCCCCACGGATCGACCCAGGTCCAGTGCCCCGTGCGGTAAGGCGCCCAGCCCGTCGGCACGTCCGAGGGCACCCATACCGCGCCGTAGTCCGGCGTTTCCTGCCAGGTGCCGTAATCGTCGAGACTCTCGTAGCCGGTCATGTCGCGCGACACGTAGCGGGCGGACACGGAGGCATCTTCCCGGGCGTCGAGCTGTCGCACCCACTGATCGAACGCATCCGCGCTCGACGGCCCGGTCGGCTGCTGCGTCAGATTCTGCCCCACGAACGCCACCCGCTGGCCCTGCCGCAACGGCACCGACGCGCCCTGCCCGTACACCGTGGCCGCACCACGCGACACGCTCACGGTCGTCACGCCGCCGGGATCGACGTCGAGGCGGTACTCGCCGGCCTGCTGGGGGACGAAAGCGAGGTTCGGCGTGTCGATTTCGTAGGGCTGGTTCGGGTCATAGCCGCGAAGTCGCAGCCCGATCGTGCCCTGCGTTACGTTCAGTTGCACATTCTGGTCGGTGACCGCCGAGAGCGCGACGCTCGTCGAGGCCCCCAGGCGCACCGCCGCGCCGCCCACGCGCATTTCCGCGCGGCTGTTGCGGTCGACCCAGACGGCGTCGCCCGTGGTGAGCGGACGGTTGCGCTCGGCGTAGCGCCAGTCTCCCGTGCCGCTTGGCGAGAAGGTCACGGTGCCGTCGAATTGGCTCAGACGCGCCACGCGCCCGGGGGGGTCCGCGCTTTGTGCCTGCGCGAAGGCGGGCATGCCCGCTACGCCAAGCGCCCCGAGCGCCAGCCCAACGCCGACGACGCCGAGATGGCGGACCGCGGTCCGCCAGGAAATCAGGGGGTTCATAAAGACTCCGAGGCCCTTCGGGCAACGCGCCGACCAATGGTGCCGGCGTGCCGCCTTCGTTCTTCTGTCCGAATCCTTCGGCGAACCTGACACCCGCCATTCCGGGGACTTCGCCGCAAGTGACACTTCGAGCGTAAGCCCGTCGTGTGTGACAGCGTGTAAAGGAATGCTACGGGCGTGTAACCGGAAGCCCCGCTCGGCCGGACCGCGCCCTATCGGGTGGCGGGCAACGGGCAGCGGGCGGCCGCGCCAGGGCGTCGACCGACGGATGGCGCGCATGCGCCTGGGCCAGGCGACCCAGGCGACGCGCCGCGGGCACGTCAATGCTGGCTGAGCGCGTTGGACAGGAGCTTGGCGGTGATGTCGACGATCGGAATCACGCGCTCGTACGCCATGCGCGTCGGCCCGATCACGCCCAGCGTGCCGACGACCTCGCCATCGACCTCGTAAGGCGCCGTAACGACTGACATCTCCTCGAGCGGCACCAGATGCGACTCGCCGCCGATGAAGATCTGCACCCCCGAGGCGCGGCTCGACACGTCGAGCAACTGCAGCAGACCGGTCTTGGACTCGAATACGTCGAAGAGCTTGCGAAGCCGCTCCATGTTCGACGACAGGTCCTCCACACCCAGCAGATTGCGCTCGCCAGAAATCAGCACGCTCTCTCGACTGGTGTCGGCCATGGCGTCGCTGCCCGCCTGCACCGCCGCCTGCATCAGCGCGCTCATGTCGGAACGCAAGGCGTCGAGTTCGCCGCGCAAGCAGGCGCGCACCTCATCGAAACTGTGACCGCCGAAATTGGCGTTCAGGTAGTTCGCCGCCTCGACCAGTTGCGCCGGGGAATAATCCTTTTCGGTCAGGATGATGCGGTTCTGCACGTCGCCATCGGGCGTGACGATGATGAGCAGCACGCGCTTTTCGGACAACCGCAGGAATTCGATCTGCCGGAACGTCTGGGTACGCCGCGGTGTCAGGACCACCCCGGCGAACTGCGACAGATTCGAGAGCACCTCGGCGGCGGAGGCGACCAGCTGTTGCGGCCCGGCCGGTTGCAGACGGTTCTGCACCTGCGACGCGAGCTGGTTCACGGCATCCTCGAGCGGACGCACCGAGAGGATCGTGTCGACGAACAGGCGATAGGCACGGGGCGTGGGCACCCGCCCGGCCGACGTATGCGGACTGGCCACGAAGCCCAGGGCTTCCAGATCGGCCATGACGTTGCGGATCGTCGCCGGGGAGAGGTCGAGCCCCGAGTATCGGGAAAGCGTGCGCGAGCCGACCGGCTGGCCATCCGCGATGTACCGTTCGATCAGGGTTTTGAGAAGCGTTTGCGCACGTTGATCTAGCATGGCAAAAATTGTAACGCGAAATATGCATACGCGGCGTGCGGCAAACCCCGAGGCGGAAACCGCCGCAGGCCTTGCGTGCCGATGGTTGCTGTCATCGACTTATGGTGTAATGGCGGCATGAAAACTGGGAGCCCCTTCAAGACCGTGGCGCTCGTCGGGAAATATCATGCCGACGGCGTTGCCGAACCCCTGCTCACGCTCGCGGCATGCATCGCCCAGCGCGGGCACCACGTCGTATTCGAGCGCGACACGGCGCACACCATCGGTGCGGCCGCCGATCCTTATGGAACCCTCGACATCCAGGAAATCGCCACGCAGGCCGACGTGGCGGTGGTCGTTGGCGGCGACGGGACGATGCTCGGCATCGGCCGTCAGCTCGCGGCGTCAAAGGTACCGCTCATCGGCGTGAACCACGGGCGCGTCGGTTTCATCACCGATATTCCGCTCGACGAGATGCGCCAGGTCGTGCCGGCCATGCTGGAAGGTCACTTCGAAGCAGAGCAGCGCACACTGCTGGCCGCGCGCATCGAGCGCGAAGGCAAGACGCTTTACGAAACGCTGGCATTCAACGACGTGGTCGTCAATCGCTCCGGCATCTCCGGCATGGTCGAACTGCGCGTGGACGTGGACGGCCGCTTCATGTACAAGCAGCGCTCGGACGGCCTGATCGTGGCCACCCCGACCGGCTCGACGGCCTATGCACTCTCGGCGAGCGGGCCGATCCTGCATCCGCGTCTGGGCGGCGTGGTGCTCGTGCCGATCGCACCGCACGCCTTGTCGAATCGCCCCATCGTGCTGCCGGACTCGAGCGACATCGTCATCACGATCACCGGCGGACGCGAGGTCGGCGCCAACTTCGACATGCAGTCGTTTGCCGAACTGCGGCAGGGCGACCAGATTCTGGTGGGTCGCTCCGAGCATCAGGTGACGTTCCTGCATCCGGTCGGCTACAACTATTACGCCACGCTGCGCCGCAAGCTGCACTGGAACGAGCATATCTCCGACGAAGATACGCCGCAGAACTGACTCCACGCCTCATCGATATCCCATGCTACGCAGTCTCTCGATTCGCGATTTCGTAATCGTCGATCGTCTCGACCTGGAATTCTCCGCCGGTTTCACCGTGTTCTCGGGGGAGACCGGCGCGGGCAAATCGATCCTGATCGACGCGCTGGCCCTGGCCATGGGCGAGCGCGGCGACGCCAGCATGGTGCGCACCGGGCAAACGCGCGCCGACATCACCGCGGAGTTTGCCGCCGATGCCGAAGCGCGCCCGGATCTCGAAGCCTGGCTGCAGGCGCAGGCGCTCACGCTCGAAGAGCATGGCGGCGTGCTGCTGCGCCGTGTGCTCGATTCCGGCGGCCGCTCGCGCGCCTTCATCAACGGCACGCCCGCCACGCTCGCGCAGCTCCGCGAGCTCGGCGAAATGCTCGTCGACATCCATGGCCAGCATGCGCACCAGCAACTGCTGCGCCCCGACGCCCAGCGTCGGCTGCTCGACTCGCACGCCGGCGCCACCGCGCTGGCCGCCGACACCGCCGCCGCGCACAAGGAGTGGCGCCGTCTCGTCAAGCGTTGCGAGGAAGCCCACGGACGCGACCGCGAGTTGCAACTCGAACGCGAGCGCCTCGAATGGCAAACGTCCGAACTGGACAAGCTCAATCCGCAGGAAGGCGAGTGGGACGAGGTGAGCGCCGAACATCGGCGTCTGTCGCACGCCGCAAGCCTCATCAACGGCGTGCAGGGCGCACTCGACGCGCTTGCCGAAGCCGACGGCGCCATCGTCCCGTCGCTGGGCCACGTGGTGCATCAGATCCGCGAACTGGCCGAGATCGACGCCGGACTCGCCGACACGCTCGCCGCGCTCGAGCCCGCCGAGATCCAGCTTCGCGAGGCGGTGCATTCGCTCACGCACTACGCGCAGCGCATCGATCTCGATCCGGAACGGCTCGCGGTGGTCGAACAACGTCTGGACGCCTTGCATTCGGCCGCGCGCAAATTCCGCGTTACGCCGGAACAATTGCCCGCCGAACACGCCGGGCGCCGGGCGCAGCTCGCCGAACTGACCGCGTCGCAGGACATGGCCGCGATGCAGGCCGCCGCCGACGCCGCGCAGGCGACCTATCTGAAGCTGGCAAAGACGTTGTCCCGGGAACGCGCCAGGGCGGCGGCGTCGCTCGCGCGGGAAGTGACGCGCGCGATGCAGGATCTGTCGATGCCGGGCGGACGCTTCGAAGTCGCGCTCAGCCCCACGACAGAGCCGCAGTCGTTTGGCATGGAGACAGTGGAATTCCTGGTGGCAGGCCACCCGGGTGTGCCCACCCGGCCGCTGGCGAAAGTGGCGTCGGGCGGCGAACTGGCACGCATCAGTCTCGCGTTGCAGGTGATCGCCAGCAGTGCGAGCCTCACGCCAACGTTGATTTTCGACGAGGTGGATTCCGGCATTGGCGGCGCGGTGGCCGAAGTGGTCGGCCGCCTGCTGCGCGAGCTGGGCCAGGGGCGCCAGGTGCTGTGCGTCACCCACTTGCCGCAAGTCGCCGCGCTAGGCCATCAACATCTGCGGGTGAAAAAGCGCAGTGACGGCGACACGACCATGAGCGAGATCGAACCGCTCGGACGGACCGAGCGCGTCGAGGAAATCGCGCGCATGCTGGGCGGCGTCGAGATCACGGCCACGACGCGCAAGCATGCGCGGGAAATGTTGGCGCTTTAGCGCCGCCTTGCGCGCCCCCGAGTCGCCCCGCCGGCGTCAGGCGTCACCTCGAACCGGCGGGCTCTCCCATTCGTCAGGCCGGGGCAACGGCCGAAAACACCGAATCCCAAAGCGCGATCACGGCTTCGCGTTCGGTCGCAACCTGCTCGGCCGGTACGCGCGCCGCTTCCACGCCATCGAGCCGCAGCTTGTGCTGACGCTTGCGATACGTCCGATAAGCGGCGGCCGCGCCGTCCGCGAGGTCCGCATCGATCAATCCGAGTTGCGCCGATTCGCGCAGCAGCGCGATGTTGCCGGCATTGCGCAACAGCGCCGGATGCGCCCCCGAGTGCAGCAGCACCAGGTACTGCACGGTGAACTCGATGTCGACCATACCGCCACGATCGTGCTTCAGATCGAAGAGTTGTGTCGGGTTCGGGTGCCCTTCCGTCACCTTGCGGCGCATGGCCACGATTTCCTGCGCGAGCGGTAGCGCTTCGCGCGGCGTGGCGAGCACCTGCGCGCGGATGCGCTCGAACGCGGCGCCGATGTCCTCGTCGCCCGCGCAGAAACGCGCGCGGGTGAGCGCCTGATGCTCCCACACCCACGCCGTATTCGCGTTGCCTTCGCGGAACTGGTACTGCCGGAAACTCTCGAGACTCGTCACCAACAGGCCCGACAGGCCATTCGGGCGCAAACGCAAATCCACGTCGAACAGCATGCCGGCGCCGGTGTGCGTGGTGAGCCAGGTGACAAAGCGACGGGCGAGCGCCGCGTAAGCGTCGGGCGCGCGCTCGTCGTCATCGTCATAAAGGAAGATCAGGTCCAGGTCGGACGCATAGCCCAGTTCCTTGCCGCCGAGCTTGCCGTACGCGATCACCGAGAAGCGAGGCACTTCGCGATGGCGCGTGGCCACGTGCGGCCAGACGGTGGCGATGGTCACGTCGACGATGATGTCGGCCAGCTCCGAGAGCCGGTCGCCGATGGCCTCCACCGACAGCGTGCCCTGCAGATCCAGCAACAGAATTCGGAAAACCTCGGCGTGGTGCGCGCGCCGCAGAATGTCCATCTGCACTTCGACATTGCCCGCGGCGCCCGAGGCGTTCAGGCTCAGCAACAGTTGCGTCTTGAACGACGGCCAGTCGAACGGCGCGGCGAGCGCCTCGTCGTCGAGCAACTCATCGAGCAATTGCGGGTGGCTGATCAGATACCCCGCCGCCCATCGCGACCCCGCCAGCACCTTGACCACACGCTCGAGCGCGCGCGGATACTCCGTGAGCAGCGCCAGATAGGAACTGCGACGACTGATGGTCGAGAGCAGATCGAGCATGCGGGCGAGCACGGCGTCGGCCTCGCCCGTGCCCGCCGCGCCCTGCACCGCACGCTGCACCAGCTGGTCGAAGCGCCGCCGGCTGGTCTCGCCGAGCGCCTTGTAGCGCGACGACGTCCACACCGCGCGCAGTCGGTCGAGCGCACCGGGAGCATCGGCAAAGCCGAGTTGCGTGAGCTGGTTGCCGAGGTCACCCGTCTGCGCCTCGTCGGCCAGGCACTCGCTCCAGAGTTCCGGCGGGCAACTGCAGTCGCCGCCGGACGACGCCCCCTTGCGCCCGCCTGTGCCGGCCTTGTCCTTGTCGGCGAAAATCTCGTCGAACTGCGCCGCCACCAATTCGCGATGCTCGTCGAGCACCGTCATGAACGTGGCTTCGTCGGGAAAGCCCATGGCGCGGGCCACCGCCAGGCGGTCCTCGCCGGCGGCCGGCAGGACGTGCGTCTGTGCATCGTCCAGATACTGGATACGGTGTTCGAGCTTGCGCAGGAATACGTAGGCGTTGGCAAGTTCGTCGGCCACGTGCTGCGCCAGCCAGCCCCGACGCGCCGCCACGCCCAGCACCGACAGCGTCGGCCGCACGCGCAGCTCCGGCTCCTGTCCGCCACGAATCAACTGGAACACCTGCGCCGAGAATTCGATTTCGCGAATCCCGCCGCGCCCGAGCTTGATGTCGTTGATGCGCGCCGGCTTCGCGCGCGCTCGACGCTCCGCCTCGTGCCGAATCTGTTCGTGCAGCGCGCGAATCGCCCCGATCACGCCGTAATCGAGATAGCGACGGAAGACGAACGGCTGCACCAGCGACGACAGCAGACGCTCGACGCGGCGTCCCGGTTCGCTCGCGACCTCGGACACCAGTCGCCCCTTGATCCAGGCATAGCGCTCCCACTCCCGCCCCTGCACATAGAAATACTCCTCGAGCATCGGCAGGCTGCACACGAGCGGCCCGGAATCGCCGTTCGGACGCAGACGCATGTCCACGCGGAACACATAGCCATCCGGCGTGAGCTCCGAGATCATGCCGATCAGCTTGCGGCCGAGCTTGGTAAAGAATTCGTGGTTCGACAGCAGGCGCAGGCGGCCGGCGACGGCCGGATCGGCGTCGTCCGGCGCGGACGTCTCGCCGTCGTCCTCGTAAAGGAAGATCAGGTCGATGTCGGACGATACGTTCAGTTCGCGCCCACCGAGCTTGCCCATGCCCACCACGCCGAGCGTCTGGCGCTCTCCCTCGGCATTGCGCGGCACGCCATGGATCGCCTCGAGCTCGCGCGAGAGCACCGCGATACCCGCCTGCACGGCGAACTCGGCCAGCGCCGTCATCGCCTCGGTCACCTCGGCGAGTTCCGCGCGTCCGTCCAGATCGCGCTGCATGACCGCGCAGATCGCCTCGGCGCGCAACACGCGCAGCGCACGGGCCAACCCCGCTTCGTCGAGTCCCGAGGCACCGGCGACGCCCGAGGGCTGATCGGGTGGCGAGAGCACCGTGCCGGTGATCGCCTCGAAGCGATGCGCCAGCCAGCGGGCGTCGACCGGATGCTCGGCCAGGGTGGGCAGCGCCTCGGCAAGCGCGGGCCGACTCGCGAGCATGCGCGCGGCGTAACGCGAGTAGGACGTGATTTCGATCGGATATTCGGGTGAACTCACTGGCGGGGTTCCGGTCTGCAATGAGAATGAAGAGACGCTCGCATGCTTACCCTGGCGTGATGAAACGCCGGATCACACGTCTGTTTCTCCTACGGCCGGGCCGTCGAACGGCCTTGGGCTTGTGTTACAGTCTTTGCCACAGAAACTACCACATTCCCTCGTAGACGCGCAGCATGACCGACCGTAAGCCGCCCGCCTCGCCCACTGCGACCCGGTCCTGGTTCTCGTCACTGCCGCGTGGCTTGCGCCTGGGGCTGGAATGGCTGCTCGCGCTCGTCGTTGTCGCCTACTTCGGCCTCGGCGCCATCATCCTCGCGACCCGGTACGTGATTCTTCCGCGCGTGGCGGATTACCGTCCGCAAATCGAAGCGGCGGCCACGCGCGCCATCGGCCTGCCGGTGACCATCGGCCGTATCGACGCCGTCTGGCGTGGCTGGCACCCTTATCTCACCCTGCAAGACGTGCGCATCACGCGCACCGCCGCGAGTCCGCCGCCCAAGGCGTCGCGCATCGCGCGCGTCGTCAAGCCGGCGGCGTCAGCGGCATCAACTGCATCGGCTGCTTCGGCGGCATCAGTGGCATCGGCCTCCGCCGCTCCGGATAATCCCCCGGTGGCCTTCGCGCCACCCGGCGCGCCGCCCCCGGTCGAGCCGAGCCTCACCCTGAACCGGCTCGACGCCGTGCTCTCGTGGACCAGCCTGATCCACTTCGATCTGCGCCTGTCGAACCTCACGTTGTACGAACCGGACCTGACGATCGAGCGTCTCGTCGACGGCGCCATTCTCGTCGCGGGCATTCCCGTCGCCGGCAACGGCAACACCGCGGACACGCGCGCCGGCGACTGGCTGATGCGCCAGGCACGGGTCGTCATCCGCAATGGCACGGTGCGCTGGCGCGACGCCACGCGCGACGTGCCGGAAGTCGTCGTCACGCACATGAACGCCATGCTGCGCAATCGCGGCTTCGAGCATCGCTTCGGCATGCAGGCGAACCCGCCGGCGGGCATCGTCGCGCCGCTCGACATTCGAGCGCGCTTCACCAATCCGCTCTTCGCGCGTCCCGGCGAAGTCAGGCGCTGGCGCGGCCAGGTGTACGGTGAAATCGGCACGCTCGACTTGACGGAACTCGCGCGTTACGTCGAATTGCCGGGCAAGCATCCGCACGGACGTCTGGCCGCCCGGGCGTGGGTCGACTTCGACAGCGGCGCGATCACCGGTGCGACACTGCGCGCCGCCGGAGCGAACACCTCGGTGCAGTTGGCCGACGACCTTGCGCCGCTGACGTTCGACGCCACGCAGGGGCGCATCGACCTGACCCGGGCCGGCCCCAGGCCCGACGCCGGATGGAACCTGCGCGCGCGCGATCTGACACTGCAAGCCGCCGGCCGCCCGACGCTGGACGTGCCCGACCTGCGGGCCAGCTACGCCCCGGGCACCGCCGACCAGGGACTGCACGTCGCGGTCTCGGGTCAACGCCTCGACATCGGCGCCGCCATGGCGATCATTCCGTCGATGCCGGTCGATGCGCAAACGCGCGATACGTTGGCGAGTTTCCGTCCACGCGGGCGTCTCGCGAAGTTCGACATCAGCTATCAGGCCCCCAAGCCGCACGGTCCAGGCAACTGGCGCGATCTGCCCGGCATCAAGCAACTGCCGCCCGAGCGCGATCGCTACCGTGTCGTCGCCGATTTCGAAGGCCTCGGCATCGAGAGCCAGCCGAGTCAGGCCGCGCCCAGACCCGGTTCGCCTAACGCCGGCCGGCCCGGCTTCGCCAACCTCAGCGGGCATGTGGACGCCGACCAGTCGCGTGGCAGTCTGACGCTCAACAGCCGCAACGCCGTCCTCGATTTCCCCGGCCGCTTCGATCAGCCTCGCATCGACCTCGACACGCTCACGGCGCGCAGCGCCTGGCGCGTCTCGCATTCGGCGACCCGGCGCGACGCGCCCGCGGACGTGCGGGTGCGCGTCGACGCTTTGCACCTGCAAAACGCCGAACTGGCCGGCGACGTAAGCGGCACCTGGCGCAACGGCGGCAAGGGCAATGGCATCGTCGACCTGAAAGGCACCGTGGCGCGCGTGAACGCGGCGTCGGTGCCGCGCTATCTGCCCACGGACATCGGCGCGAGCGTGCGCGACTATCTGCAACGCGCCCTGCTTGCGGGCACGGTGCAGAATGCGCCGTTCGCGGTGCAGGGCGATCTGGACGATTTCCCGTACGGCACGGGGGGCGGCAAGTTCCGCATCGACATTCCGCTCGCCGACGTGACCTTCAACCCGTCGCCGCTGCGCACAGGCCATACGGAAGTCTGGCCGGCGTTCGAGAAGGTTCGCGGCAACCTGCGCTTCGACGCGGACAAGCTGCACATCGCGATCGACAGCGGCGCGGTCTATGGCGTGACACTCACGCAGGTGCAGGGCGACATCAACAATATCGGCCAGGACGACTCGACGCTCACGCTCAAGGGTGACGCGCGCGGCCCGGCCGCAGACTTCGTGAAGTACCTGAACAACAGCCCGGTCGGCCACTGGATCGGCGACTTCACCGACGAGACACGCGCGAGCGGCACCACGCAGCTCGCCATGCAGGTGTCGATGCCCCTCGACCATACCGACCGGTCCAGGGTCACCGGGCGGGCGCGCTTCCTGCGCAACGACGTCACGCTACTGAGCGGCCTGCCGACCTTCGGCGCGGTGGACGGCGAACTCGCGTTCACCGAACGCGGCATTTCGCTGGACAATCTGCGCGGCACATTCCTCGGCGGCGACGTGCGCGCTTCGGGCGGCAGTCGCAACGACGGCACGATCGCGCTGAACATCAACGGCACGATGAGCGCGCAGGGGCTGCGCGAGAACCGCGAGAACGCGTCGCTCGCGCAACTTGCCAGGCGCATGACCGGCAGCACGCCCTATTCGGCGACGGTCACCGTGCGGCAAGGCATGACCGACGTGGCGGTGCAGTCCACGCTCGCGGGACTCGCATTGAATCTGCCCGCGCCGCTGGGCAAGAGCGCCGAGACCGCGCTGCCGGCACGCTTCACGCTGCGGCCCCAGCCCAATCCGGGCGGGCGTCGCATCGATACGCTCGACATCTCCATCGGCAGCGTCCAGGCGAGCTACGTGCAACAACGCAACGGCGCGCGCGTCGACGTATTGCGCGGCGGCATCGGCATCAACCAGCCGGTGCCGGCGCCGCGCGAGGGCGTGCAGGCCGCCGCCCAGTTCGACACGCTCGACGTGGACGCCTGGCGCGGGGTGATCGCGTCGCTCGGCAGCGACTCGGTCACACCGGGCACCCAGGGTACGCCGCCGGCCCCTGCGGCCACGGCCGCGGCGGCGCGCGACGAATTCGGCGCCCTCACCCCGTATGTGCCCACGCGTCTGGCGCTTCACGCAAAGCAAGTGCGCCTGATGTCGCGACTGTGGCCGGAGTTGGTGGTCGGCGCACAGCGCAACGACCGCGACTGGCAGGTCAGTCTCGCGTCCGATCTGGTGTCCGGCTTCGCGGAATGGAAGGCGCCCGACCAGAAGAACCCGTCGGGCGAGATCCGCGCGCGGCTCGCCAAGCTCGTGATTCCGCGCGAGGAGCACGGCAGCGACGTGCTCACACAGGTCCTGGACGAGCCGAGCGACGAGTTCCCCGCCATCGACGTGGTGGCCAACGATTTCGTGCTGCGCGACAAGCCGCTGGGCCGGCTGCAACTCAACGCCCACAACGACGTCGAGGACGGCGTGCCCGTGTGGCAGTTGACCAAGCTGGAGCTGAGCAACGACGCCGCCACGCTCGATATCAAGGGCAACTGGCGGACCTCGCGCCGCCGGGCGGCGGTCGCGGGCAGCGACGACGACGTGCCGCGCCGCACCCTGCTCGACTTCAATCTGGAGGTGAAGAACGCGGGCGGTCTGCTCGACCGGCTGGGCCTGCCCAAGACGCTCAAGGACGGCTCGGGCGTCGTCTCGGGCCGCTTCGGCTGGCGCGGCGGCCCCGACGCCATCGACTATCCGACGCTGTTCGGGCGCGTGAAGGTCGACCTGCGGCGCGGGCAGATCCTGAAAGCCGACCCGGGGCTCGCCAAGCTGCTCGGCATTCTGTCGCTGCAAACGCTGGCCAAGATCCTCACGTTCGACTTCAATAGCGTGATCGGCAGCGGCCTGCCGTTCGACAGCATCGACGGGAACGCCACGATTCAGGGCGGTGTCGCCAATACCAGCGATCTGACGATCAACGCCAACGCGGCCACCATCAAGATCGACGGACACACCGATCTGGCCCGTGAAACGCAGGACCTGAACGTGCTCGTGCTGCCGAAGATCAATGCGGCGTCGGCGTCGCTGGCGTGGGCGATCATCAACCCGGCGCTGGGCATCGGCTCGTTCTTCGCCCAACTGGCGCTCGGCGACCAACTCTCGCGCACGCTCTCCACCACCTACCACGTGACCGGCTCCTGGGACAATCCGGTCATCGGACAGGGCAGCGGCAATAAGAGTAAGATCGATGCATCCCCGGAAGCCCGGCCGGAGGCGCAAAACAATGTCCCGCCCGCCGGCGTGCGCGGCAACTGAGCGCACACCGGAGACGCTTCCCGCATACGCCACGCGCCTCGCGCGACGAATTCAGCCACGACATGACGAGTCCCGACACGCAGTCCGCCCCCCCTTCGTCCTCCGCCGCCCCGGTTCGCGTGGCGGCCGCGCAGATGGTGAGCGCGCCCGACGTCGAACGCAACCTGCAGGACGCCGGCAGCCTGGTGGCGCAAGCGGCCGATGCCGGCGCGCAACTGGTGCTGTTGCCCGAGTATTTCTGCTACATGGGCCAGCGCGATACCGACAAACTCGCCCTGCGAGAAACGCCGGGCCAGGGGCCGATTCAGGACTTCCTCGCCGAGACGGCCCGCCGGCACGGTGTCTGGCTCGTTGGCGGCACCCTGCCGCTGGCGGCGCCGGAACCCGACCGGGTGCTCAACACGACACTCGTGTTCGGGCCGGACGGGACGCAGGCCGCGCGTTACGACAAGATCCACTTGTTCAACTTCGTCAAGGGCGACGAGGCATACGACGAAGCGCGTACCATCCGACCCGGCGACGCCGTACGCACGTTTGAAGCGCCCTTTGGCCGCGTGGGGCTGTCGGTGTGCTACGACCTGCGTTTTCCCGAGTTGTACCGCGCCATGGGCGACTGTACGCTCATGGTCGTACCGGCCGCCTTCACGTACACGACGGGCCGCGCGCACTGGGAACTGTTGCTGCGCGCCCGCGCCATCGAAAACCAGTGCTACGTGCTCGCTTCCGCGCAGGGCGGTCATCACGAGAACGGACGGCGCACCTGGGGGCATTCCATGCTGATCGACCCGTGGGGCGACATCGTTGCGCAGCGCGAGGCGGAAGGCGCGGGCGTCGTCGTCGGGGACCTGGATCCGAACCGACTGACGGGCGTGCGCCAAAGCCTGCCGGCGTGGCGACATCGCGTCCTGCACGGTTGACATCGCCGAATCCGCCCCCATCTACCGAATACATTTCCTTGGCCTGACACCGCATGAAAATCATCGACACCGGCATCCAGAACCTGGCCACCGCCCGCGAGCTGCTGCTCACGCCGTATGGTCTCGACGAGAGCCACCTGCAACGCGCCCTCGGCGACATCTTCACGCACCGCGTGGATTACGCCGACCTGTATTTCCAGTACACGCGCAGCGAGGCGTGGAGCCTCGAGGAAGGCATCGTCAAATCGGGGTCGTTCTCGATCGATCAGGGCGTGGGGGTGCGTGCCATCGTGGGCGACCGCACCGCGTTCGCCTACTCCGACGACATCTCCGAGATCGCGCTCAAGGACGCGGCCGCCGCCACTCGCAGCATCGCGTCGGCCGGACGCGGTCGCGTCAAGGTCGGCAACAAGCTCTCTAACATGTCGGGGCACGGGCTGTATCTGCCGTCAGACCCACTTGCCTCGCTCGACGCCAACGGCAAGGTCGCCTTGCTCGAGCGCATCGAGAAGCTTGCCCGCGCCCGCGATCCGCGCGTGTCGCAGGTCATGGCCGGGCTCGCAGGCGAGTACGACGTGGTGCTCGTGGCGCGCAGCGACGGCGTGATCGCCGCCGATGTGCGCCCGCTCGTGCGCGTGTCCGTCACCGTGATCGTCGAATCGAACGGCCGCCGCGAAATCGGCAACAGCGGCGGCGGCGCCCGCCTGGACTATGGCTACTTCACCGACGACCTCATCGAGAAGTACGTCAAGGAAGCCGTCGACGGCGCGATCGTCAAGCTCGATGCCCGTCCCGCGCCCGCCGGCGCCATGACCGTCGTGCTCGGCCCGGGCTGGCCCGGCGTGCTGCTGCACGAAGCCATCGGCCACGGGCTCGAGGGCGACTTCAACCGCAAGGGATCGTCGGCCTTTTCGGGCCGCCTCGGCGAGCGTGTCGCCGCCAAGGGCGTCACGGTAGTCGACGACGGCACGCTGTCGAACCGCCGCGGTTCGCTCAACGTCGACGACGAAGGCAATCCGACGCAGTGCACCACCCTGATCGAAGACGGGATTCTGCGCGGCTACATGCAGGACAGCCTGAATGCACGCTTGATGAAGATGCCCGTCACGGGCAACGGACGCCGTGAGTCGTATGCGGCGTTGCCGATGCCGCGCATGACCAACACGTACATGCTCGGCGGCGACAAGGACCCGGAGGAAATCATCAAGTCGGTCAAGCGCGGGCTTTACGCCGTGAACTTCGGCGGCGGCCAGGTGGATATCACCAACGGGAAGTTCGTCTTCTCGATGTCCGAGGCCTACATGATCGAGGACGGCAAGATCACCTATCCGGTCAAGGGCGCCACGCTGATCGGCAACGGCCCGGAATCGCTCAAGGACGTGACCATGATCGGCAACGACATGTCGCTCGACTCGGGGGTGGGCGTGTGCGGCAAGGAAGGCCAGAGCGTGCCGGTGGGCGTGGGCCAGCCGACGTTGCGCATCGAGAACATGACGGTCGGCGGCACGGCATAAGCGCGCCTCGGCCCGTGTGACGCGCCGCAAAAAATGCGTGAAGCTCAGCAAAGCGCCCGGTTCAAACCGGGCGTTTTCGCATAAAAACCGAAAAACACCGAAATTTCACCGCAATTTTTACACTAAAAATGCGGATTTTTCGCGCGTTTTCCCGCCGAATGGCGATCTCACACGGTTGCGGCGTCATCCGATTCAGCGTATAAAGTGGGTTCTGTGCATGGCAACCGCCTGCAAAGCCTGTCCAAGACATCCGTCATGAACGCCAGCAAGTTTTACTTTTACTTTTTTGCGTATCTCACACCGCTGGCGGATGGAGAGGGACAGTTGCAGCAGTAAGCACCGAACGAATCCTGAAAAACCGCCAGCGAGTCTGGCGGTTTTTTTTTACCCCGGTTTTTACGCCGGTTTTCACCCATACCCCAAGCAACGAACCGCAGTCCGAACTGCCCAGGAGAAAATCCATGCCTCCCCACAATACCGATGACGTCCGTATTCGCGAGCTGAAGGAACTGACGCCCCCGGCGCACCTGATTCGCGAATATCCCTGCTCGGAAAAGAGCGCGGACCTCATCCATCGCTCGCGCGGCGCGATCCACCGCGTGCTGCACGGCATGGAAGACCGACTCGTCGTCATCATCGGTCCCTGCTCGATCCACGACACGAAAGCCGCGCTGGAGTACGCCTCGCGTCTGGTCGAGCAGCGTGAGCGCTTCAAGGGCGAGCTGGAGATCGTGATGCGCGTGTACTTCGAAAAGCCGCGCACGACGGTGGGCTGGAAGGGTCTGATCAACGACCCGCACATGGACAACAGCTTCAAGATCAACGACGGCCTGCGCCTCGCGCGCGAACTGCTGGCCCAGATCAACGAAATGGGGCTGCCTGCCGGCACCGAATACCTCGACATGATCAGCCCGCAGTACATCGCCGATCTCGTGTCGTGGGGCGCCATCGGAGCGCGCACCACGGAGTCGCAGGTGCACCGCGAACTGGCGTCGGGGCTGTCCTGCCCGGTCGGCTTCAAGAACGGCACTGACGGCAATGTGAAGATCGCCGTCGACGCCATCAAGGCCGCGTCGCAACCGCATCACTTCCTGTCGGTGACCAAGGGCGGACACTCGGCCATCGTGTCGACGTCGGGCAATGAAGACTGCCACCTGATTCTGCGTGGCGGCAAGGCACCCAATTTCGACGCCGCGAGCGTGCAGAGCGCCTGCGAAGACATCGCGAAGTCCGGCCTCGCCGCACGGGTGATGATCGACGCCTCGCACGCCAACAGCCAGAAGAAACATGAAAACCAGATCCCGGTGTGCGAAGACATCGCGCGCCAGATCGCGGGCGGCGACGATCGCATCATCGGCGTGATGGTCGAGTCGCATCTGGTGGCCGGTCGTCAGGACCACGTGCCGGGCAAGCCGCTGACCTACGGTCAGAGCATCACCGACGCCTGCATCGACTGGGAAGACAGCCTGCGCGTGCTCGAGACGCTGGCCGAGGCGGTGCGCGAGCGCCGCCTGAAGCGCGGCGCGGGCAACTGAGGGTACCGGGCCGCCGGGCTTACCGGGCCCCGTCGCCGGGCGTCGCCGCCCGGTCGCGTCGCCACAGCACGTCGGCGCCTCCGGCAGCCCGGTTGAGCACCCGGGCGAGGACGAACATCAGATCGGAAAGCCGGTTGATGTATTGACGCGGCGCCGGATTGACCGTCTCCTCGGCGCCGAGGGCCACCATGGCCCGCTCGGCCCGGCGCGACACGGCGCGCACCACGTGCGCCAGCGCCGCCGCGCGCGAGCCGCCCGGGAGAATGAATTCCTTGAGAGGCGGCAATTCCGTGTTGTAGTGCGCCAGCCAGCCGTCGAGCTTCACGACATGTGCGTCGCCGAGCAGCGTTTGGCGCGGCATGCTCAACTCGCCGCCAAGATCGAACAGATCGTGCTGGATATCGAGCAGCATCGCCCGGACGTCGGCCGGCAACGTCTCGCAAAGCAGTACACCAATGTGCGAATTGGTTTCATCGATCTCGCCGATGGCGACGATCCGCTGGCTGAACTTGTCCACACGCGACCCATCGCCAAGGCCGGTTTTCCCCCCGTCGCCCGTACGCGTGACGATCCTGCTCAAACGATTGCCCATCTTCTGACACCTACCCCTTGCGGCAGCCCGTGAACGCAGCGCCGGATCGGCGCCTGCGCGGTGGACCTTCATGAATTGAAATTGACCGTTCTCGGCCCGGAATGCCCGCTTTTCGGGCAATTCCGATGGCGCGGCAATGCAGCCAGTCCGTATGATATGACGCAAAGGGTGGGGAAAAACGCCGTCCCGGCGTAAAATCCCCGCTCATGAGGTGTCAGGGGGCGCCGCCGGCAATCCGATGATTCGAGCCCGTCGCTCCCGAGACCCCACCCGATATGGCGCTTGCCGCCGCCGCCCGGCGTCGGTAACCCGGAGACCCGAAGGAGATAGCCGTGAATCACCCCCATCTGCCGTTCGCCGCCAAGCGTGCGTTCCCTGACGCCCTGCTCGCCGAGTTGCAAGCCTTACTGGGCGAGCGTGTCAGCACCAAGGAGGCGCTGCGCGAGCATCACGGCCGGGACGAGTCGCCGTTCGATCCGATGCTTCCCGACGCGGTCGCCTTTGCGCACAACACCGACGAAGTCGCGCAGATCGTCAAGCTCTGCGCAAAATACGACACCCCCATCATTCCCTACGGCGCGGGCTCGTCGCTCGAAGGCCACCTGCTTGCCGTGGAGGGGGGTCTGTCGCTGGACCTCTCGGAGATGAATCAGGTCGTATCCATCAATGCCGAGGACCTGACCGTCACCGTGCAACCGGGCATCTCCCGCAAGGCGCTCAACGAAGCGCTGCGCGACACCGGTCTGTTCTTCCCCATCGATCCGGGCGCGGACGCCAGCATCGGCGGCATGTGCGCCACCCGGGCATCCGGCACGAACGCCGTGCGTTACGGCACGATGCGCGAGAACGTACTCGCCCTCACGGTGGTGCTCGCCGACGGTCGCGTCATCCACACCGGCACGCGTGCACGCAAATCCTCCGCCGGCTATGACCTCACGCGCCTGTTCGTCGGCAGCGAGGGCACGCTGGGCATCATTACCGAGGCCACGGTGCGCCTGTACCCGCAGCCCGAGGCGGTCTCGGCCGCCATCTGCTCGTTCCCCAGCATGACGGACGCCGTGAACTGCACCATCCAGACGATCCAGCTGGGCGTTCCCGTCGCTCGCGTGGAATTCGTCGACTCGCTGGCGGTTCGCGCCATCAACAAGCACTCGAAGATGGAGTTGCCCGAAACACAAACGCTGTTCTTCGAATTCCACGGCAGCGAAGCGGGCGTGAAGGAACAGGCGGAGACGGTGCAGGAACTGGCCAAGGACAACGGCGGCACCGGTTTCGAGTGGGCGACGCGCACCGAGGACCGCAACCGCTTGTGGAGTGCGCGCCACAGCGCGTACTTCGCCATGCTCCAGCTCAAGCCCGGCTGCCGCGCCGTCACCACGGACGTATGCGTGCCCATCTCCCGCCTGGCCGAATGTGTCGGCGAGACCGAGGAGGATCTGAGCGCATCGAGCCTGCCCTGCCCGATCGTCGGTCACGTGGGTGACGGCAATTTTCACGTGGCGATCCTGATCGACCCCGACAAGCCCGAGGAAATCGAAGAAGCCGAGCGACTCAACCAGCGCATCGTCGAACGTGCTATCCGCATGGGCGGCACTTGCACCGGCGAACACGGCGTGGGCTTGCACAAGATGGGATTTCTCGTGACCGAGCATGGCGAGGACGCCATCGATGTAATGCGCGCGATCAAGACGTCGCTCGACCCGCACAACCTGTTCAATCCAGGCAAGATTTTCCGACTGCGCGCGGCGGGCTGATCGCCGATGGGGCACGATTCCGCGCGCGCGATCCCCATCGCGCCCGCAGCCGCCCCAACCAGCGACCGAGCCAGCGACCCAACCAACCACCCAACTGGCGTCCCGACCAGCATCGAAAATAGCGCCGCGAACAGCGCCCCGACCATCGCACTCATTACCGCGTCCTCTACCGCGCCCATGAACGCACCCAACACACCGGACAGACCTGGCGACGCATCCGGGCCGCAGCAGGCGGAGGCCGCGCTCGACGATGCCGATGCGTTGGCCACGCGTCAACGTCTGCTGCTCGACGCGCTCACTCAGATCCTGCCGGCGAACTGCATCCTGCACCGCCGAGAGGACACGACGCCTTATGAGTGCGATGGACTGGCGGCGTATCGCCGCGTGCCGCTCGCGGTCGTGTTGCCAGAATCGGAATCGCAGGTCCAGCGTATTTTGCAGGCTTGTCACCAGTTGGGCATTCCGGTCGTGCCGCGCGGCGCCGGCACCAGTCTGTCCGGCGGCGCCATGCCGATCGCCGACGGGCTCGTGCTCTCGCTTGCAAAGTTCAAGAAAATCGTCGAGATCGACCCGTACGCCCGCACCGCGACCGTGCAACCCGGCGTGCGCAATCTCGCGATCTCCGAAGCCGCCGCCCCCTACGGCCTGTATTACGCGCCCGATCCGTCGTCTCAGATCGCGTGCACCATCGGTGGCAACATCGCCGAAAACTCGGGCGGCGTGCACTGCCTGAAATACGGGCTGACCGTGCACAACGTGCTGCGCGTGCGTGCCATCACGATGTCGGGCGAATCGATCGAATTCGGCTCGCTCGGCCCCGACGCCCCGGGCCTCGATCTGCTCTCCGTCTTCATCGGCAGCGAAGGCATGTTCGGCGTGGTGACCGAAATCACGGTCAAGCTGGTGCCCAAGGCGCAGACGGCGCAGGTCATCATGGCGAGCTTCGACAACGTGGAGACCGGCGGCAACGCCGTGGCGGCCATCATCGCCGCGGGCATCATCCCGGCGGGTCTGGAGATGATGGACAAGCCGGCAACGCGCGCCGTCGAGGAGTTCGTGCACGCCGGATACGACCTGGACGCCGCCGCCATCCTGCTGTGCGAATCGGATGGCACGCCGGAAGAGGTCGCCGAAGAAATCATGCGCATCTCCCACGTGCTGCGAACGTCGGGAGCGACACGACTGCAAATCTCGCGAAGCGAAGAAGAGCGTCTGCGTTTCTGGTCCGGGCGCAAGAACGCGTTCCCCGCGGCGGGGCGCATCTCGCCCGACTACTACTGCATGGACGGCACGATTCCTCGCCGTGCGATTGGGACATTACTCAAACGCATCGAAGGCATGGAACAACAATACGGATTGCGCTGTATTAACGTCTTTCACGCGGGAGACGGCAATATGCATCCGCTTATTCTTTTCAACGGCAACGACCTCGACGAGTGGCATCGCGCCGAGGCATTCGGCTGCGACATTCTGGAAGCGTGCGTGGAACTCGGCGGCACGATTACCGGCGAGCACGGCGTGGGCATCGAGAAGATCAATTCGATGTGCGTGCAATTCTCGGCCCAGGAGCGCGACGCGTTCTTCGGGGTGAAGCGCGCATTCGATCCGGTGGGACTGCTCAATCCGGACAAGGGTATTCCGACACGGGCGCGCTGTGCGGAATATGGCAAGCAACTCGTTCGCGGCGGACTGTTGCCGCACCCCGACCTGCCGAGGTTCTGACATGCGCCCGCTGTCGGAGTGGCTGCCGCATGATTGGCGGCAGCGTCTCTACATCATCATCTTCGAGGCCGATACGCGCGAAGGGCGACTGTTCGACATCGCATTGCTCATCGCCATCATCCTGTCGGTGCTCACGGTGGTCGTCTCTAGCGTGCCCGCCGTGCAGGCCACGGCATCGCTGCCGATGGCGATCCTCGAGTGGTTCTTCACCCTGCTCTTCACGGCCGAATACATTGCACGCCTGCTCAGTGCGCATCGGCCGTTGCGCTACGCGCTGTCGTTCTACGGCATCATCGATCTGCTGGCCATCCTGCCGACCTACCTTGCGATTCTCGTGCCGGAGTTGCACGGGCTGATCGACGTCCGGTTGCTGCGCCTGATGCGCGCCTTCCGGATCCTGAAGCTCACGGCATATGTCAACGAAGCGGGCGTGCTGAGCATCGCCCTCTACAACGCACGCCGCAAGATTCTCGTGTTTCTCGGCTTCATCTCGATCATCGTGGTGATCTTCGGCACGCTCATGCATATCATCGAGGGGCCCGAGCACGGCTTCACGAGCATCCCGGTGGGCATCTACTGGGCGATCGTGACGCTCACGACCACGGGCTACGGTGACGTCGTGCCGGTAACCGGTCTGGGCAAGGCGATCACCGGCTTCGTGATGCTGCTCGGCTACAGTGTGATCGCGATTCCCACCGGCATCATGGGTGCCGAGATTCACTCGGCCATGCGCAATCGGACGGTCACGACGCGCACCTGCCCGCAATGTCTTTCCGAAGGTCACGACCCCGACGCACGCTACTGCAAGCATTGCGGCGGCACGCTGGGGGCCTATCAATCCGACATGCCACCGCCGCCAGAACCGAGCTGATGACCGAAACGACCGACACGACCGACACTCTCGAGCATTTCCGCACCGTCATCGAACAGGCCACGGCCCGACGCTCGCCGCTCCAGCTACGCGGTGGCGGCACCAAGGCCTGGTACGGCCAGCAGCGTGTGGGCGACGTGCTCGACACGCGCGCCTACAGCGGCATCGTCGCCTACGATCCCGCCGAACTCGTCATCACCGTGCGCTGCGGCACGCCGCTCGCCGATGTCGAAGCGGCGCTCGCCGAGCACAACCAGTTGCTGCCGTTCGAGCCGCCGTACTTCGGCCCCGGCGCCACCATCGGCGGCGCAGTGGCGGCCGGTCTCGCCGGGCCGCGGCGCAGCGCGGTCGGCTCGGTGCGCGATTTCGTGCTTGGAGCGAAGTTGATGGACGGTCGCGGACACGTGCTGAACTTCGGCGGACAGGTGATGAAGAACGTCGCGGGTTACGACGTATCGCGCATGCTCGCGGGTTCGCTCGGCACGCTGGGTCTGATCCTCGAAGTGTCGCTCAAGGTCCTGCCGCAGCCGTTCGCCGAACTCACGCTCCAATTCGAAATGAACGCCGTCGATGCGGTGCGCAAGCTCAATGAATGGGGTGGGCAGCCGTTGCCGATAACCGGCAGTGCCTGGCGCAGCGATTTGCTCGTGATTCGTCTGGCGGGAGCGTCGGCGGCCATCAAGGCCGCCCGCGTAAAGATGGGGGGCGAGCTGGTCGATGCGATTCACGCCGCCAAGTTCTGGCACGCGATTCGAGAGCAAACCGACAATTTCTTCGCCGATGCCGGGCCGGGCCAGGCGCTATGGCGCCTGGCGGTGCCGTCGACCGCGGAGCCGCACCGCCTGCCGGGCAAGCAACTGATCGAGTGGGGAGGCGCACAGCGCTGGTGGATCACCGATGCCGATGCGCAGATCGTGCGCTCGGCGGCGCGCCAGGACGGCGGTCACGCCACGCTCTTTCGCTACGGCGAACCGGGCGTGGGCGTGTTCACACCGCTGCCGGCACCGGTCATGCGCATTCACCGCAACCTGAAGTCGGTGTTCGATCCGGCCGGCATTTTCAACCCCGGACGCATGTATCCGGAGTTTTGACCGCCACGGGCTCACACGTCGCGCTCGCTCAGGCCGGCGCGCCGAAAGTCCGGTGCCTGACTGCCCAACACGCCCTGGCGCGCCGCGCCGGTTCCGTCAGGACGCTCCGTTCTCGTCGAGCAGCCGGATCACTTCCGCGGCCAGCGTGCGCACCGCCTTGTCGACCTCGCGCGTGAATGGCTGTCCACCATTGATCCGCAGGAAATGGTCATAGCGCGCCGAATTCGAAAAGAGACTGCCCGGCGCAACGCGAATCCCCTTCGCCAGCGCCGCGTCGAACAATCGTTCGGAACTCACGCCGCCGGGCATTTCCACCCACAGGCTCAACCCGCCCGCGGGCAGCGTCAGGCGCGTGCCCGCAGGGAAATAGGTCGCGATCGCCTCGGCCATCGCCGCGCGATGCTCACGCAACTGCGCGCGCAGATGCCGAAGGTGTCGGTCGTATCGAGGCGAATCGATGAACTCGCCCATCGCAATCTGCGCCAGCGCTTCGTTCGGACGCGTCTGCGCATACTTCAGCATTTCCACACGCCATTGCCACTTGCCGCCGGCGATCCAGCCCAGACGCATGCCGGGGGCGAGCGTCTTGTGCAGCGAAGCGCAGTGAATCACGTTTCCCGTCGTATCCCATGAGCGAATGGCGGCAGGAATGACGCCGTCGTCGCTCAGCGAGGCGTAGGTGTCGTCTTCGATGATCGCAATACCGCGCGACTCGGCCCACTTCACCAACTGCGCCTTGTGCGAATCCGGCATCACCGAGCCGAGCGGATTCTGAAAATGCGGCACGACGATAACGGCCTTGATGTTGTCGTACGTCTGGCTCGCCAGCTCCAGCGCATCGAGCGAAATGCCCGTTTGCGGACTCGTTGGAATCTCGAGCGCGCGTATGCCCATGCTCTCCAGCGTCTGCAACAGCGCGTAGTACGTCGGCGATTCAACCGCCACGAGATCCCCGGCGCTCGCCACCGCACGCAGCGCGAGGTTGATCGCCTCGATGCAGCCGTGCGTGACGACGATCTCTTCCGGGTTGATATGCATGCGCGCTTCGAGCGCCCGTCGGGCGAGCGCCGCGCGAAAACGCGACTCGCCCCCGCCGGGCGGCGGGTTGCCGAAGAGCAGCGGATGATCGCGCAACGCGCGCATCGTCGCCTGACGCAGCGCATTGACCGGATAGAGCGACGGCGAACCGTGCGCTACCGCGAGATTGACCTTGATGTCGGCCTGAAGCCCGCGCGCGAGAATCGACGAGACCCGCTGGTTGATCCCCACGTACTGGCGCAGATCCGGCACCCATGGGCGCGGCTCGGGTACCGGCACGAGGCTGGCCCGGGCGGGCGTACGCACGAAGTAGCCCGAGCGGGGGCGCGCCTCCAGCATGCCCTGCGCCTCGAGGTGACGGCAGGTTTGCAGCGCCGTCGACAGGCTGACCTGATGGCGCTCCATCAGCGTTCGCACGCTGGGCATGCGGTCGCCCGGCGCGAGCGTACCGGCCTCGATGGCGAGTCGGTAGTGGTCGGCGAGCTGACGATAGAGCGGTATGCGCTCCTCCGGCCCGGAAGCCGTCACCGGTGCGGGGTCAAGCGTACGGGGCGCCGGCGAGCGCAGCGGCGTGTCGTCCGGATTAGCAAGGTTGGGAGTGGCGGCATCCATGCGCAGATCATCGGGCATTGCACGGGACCATAACAGATACAGATTCGTCGAATTGGCATCGTAACAGAACCTCTGGCGACGTCCTGTTACGCGCGCGGCCGACGCACTGTGTGCCTACCGGGGCAGGCCCGCGGCCGATACGCTGTTCCTACCTGTTCAACGCCCCTGGAGTCCGCCATGACCACGCCCCGCTCGAGCTTTTCCCGCGCTTCCGGCGCTTCGCGTTCGTCGCTCACCGCTTCGTCGGTCGGCACCCCGTCGTCGCTCGCGTCGATGTGCCTGTCGGCTCCGCTGTCGTCGCTATCGCCGCTCTCGCCCCTGTCCCCGCCTTCGCCGACGGCCCCGCGCTCAACGGCCTCAACGGCCTCTCGCGACGTTGCGCCACCACAAGCCGCCGACGATGCGGCCCCCTGCCGCCCGCACGACGCGACCGGCACGCATCCATCGGTCATCGTGCTGTCAGCGGGTCAGTCGTTCTACGGCCATCTGCCGCGCGGCACGGTGCTGCATGTGGAGCGCGGCCGGGTCACGTTGACCTTGGCGCCACGCTGGATGGCGGCGAGCGTCTGGCAAACGACCGTGTCGCTTGCGGCGGGCGAGGTTTGCGTAATTCCGGCGACCGGCTGGCAGGCGTTGACGAGCGACACAGGCGCCCAGCTTGCCGTGAGGGAGGGGACGGCCCGCGCGAGCCTGTGGCAACGCCTTCGCACACGCCTGGGCCGCTGATCCCCCGGCGCGCGCCACCCGGAGGCACGCCACGAATGGGATTCGGACGTTCAGGCGGCCAGCAGCCGCTCGATATCGGCGCGCAGGGCCTCGGGTTTCGCGCTCGGCGCATAGCGCGCCACCACGTTCCCCTGCGAGTCGACGAGAAACTTCGTGAAATTCCACTTGATGGCCTTCGTGCCAAGCACGCCGGGCTTCTCCTGGGTGAGAAAGCGGTACAGAGGGGCGGCATCCGGCCCCTTCACGTCGATCTTGGCGAACATCGGAAACGTGATGTGAAAACGCAGATCGCAGAAGCTGCGAATCGCCTGCGCGTCACCGGGCTCCTGTTTGCCGAACTGATTGCACGGAAACGCGAGCACTTCGAACCCGCGCGGCGCGAGCGCTTCGTACAGCGCCTGCAATCCCGCGTATTGCGGCGTGAATCCGCATTCGCTGGCCGTGTTGACGATGAGCAGCACCTTGCCGCGATATTGCGCGAGACTCACCGTCTCGCCGGACAGCGTCTGAACCGAAAAGTCGTACACCTGTTGCGAAGTCTCGCTCATCTCTGCTCCCTGTCGATGCTTGCGGATACCGGTGAATGCCGGTGGATGCCGGCACCGCGAAGTCTGCCACAAGCCGTGCCATTCGGCGCTCCGCCTCGCACCGGGGAGCGCGGGTAGCACCTCGATTTTGACCGGGTAGCACCGCTGGTGCGGGCACGGCTATAATCGATGACCAGTCGCGTCCAGCGCTTACGTCATCGCCTCACCCACGCCCGAACCCGCCTCATGTCGACCATTGCCGCACATCTCGACGACGTGCTTTCCCGAATCGCCCGAGCCACCGCCGATGCCGGCCGACCGGCGAACAGCGTGCGCTTGCTGGCGGTGTCCAAGACGTTCGGCGCCGACGCCGTGCGCGAGGCCGCTGCCGCCGGGCAACGGGCGTTCGGCGAAAACTATGTGCAGGAATCGCTCGACAAGATCGCCGCGCTGGCTGGCGAGACGGTCGGCGGCGAACGGCTGGAGTGGCATTTCATCGGTCCTCTGCAAAGCAACAAGACGCGGCCGGTGGCCGAGCATTTCGACTGGGTGCACTCCGTGGATCGGCTGAAGATCGCCGAACGCCTGAGCGCGCAGCGCCCGGCCGGCATGGCGCCGTTGCAGGTCTGCCTCCAGGTCAACATCAGCGGCGAGGCGAGCAAGAGCGGCGTCGCACCGGCCGACGTGCCCGCCGTGGCACGTGCCATCGCCGCCTTGCCGAATCTGCGGTTGCGCGGCCTGATGGCGATTCCCGAGCCGGAGGACGATCCCGCCCGACAGCGCGCCCCGTTCAGGGCGGTCCGCGAACTGTTCGACGCGCTCTGCGCCGGGGGCCTGACCCTCGACACGCTCTCGATGGGCATGTCGGGCGACCTCGAGGCGGCCATTGCCGAAGGTGCGACAATGGTGCGCATCGGCACAGCGATTTTCGGTGCCCGCCATTACGGCGCCAAGGCCTGATCGCGGCACCCGGCGGCGGGCCCATCGCGAGGCCCGCCGCCCCTGAAGTTTCAGCGGCAAAGGCCACGCCCTGGGCCGCGGCAAGATCCACGCATACACGCAACGCAAAGGATGGTTATGAGAATTGCATTCATCGGCGGCGGCAATATGGCCAACGCCCTGATCGGCGGACTCGTCAAGCGCGGCACGGCCCCTCGCGACATTCTCGCGATCGACGTCAACGAATCGACCCGCGACGGCCTGGTCAAGCAATACGGCATCGAAACGGCCAGCGCTTCGAGCGACCGCCTGCGCGATTACGACACGCTTGTGCTGGCCGTCAAACCGCAGGTGCTCAAGGATGTGGCGCAGGCCCTCCAGCCGCACCTGAACGGCCAGCTCGTCATCAGCATCGCCGCCGGCATTCGTGCCTCCGATCTCGCCCGCTGGCTCGGCGGACACAACCAGATCGTGCGCTGCATGCCGAACACGCCGGCGCTCATCGGCATGGGCATCACCGGTCTGGCCGCGCTCTCGGGGGTGGATTCGGACCAGCGCAAGCGCGCGGAGAGCGTGCTGGGCGCAGCCGGACAGATCGTCTGGGTCGACAAGGAAAGCCAGCTCGACGGCGTGACCGCCATCTCGGGCAGCGGCCCGGCCTACGTGTTTTATTTCATCGAAGCGCTGGAGCAAGCGGCACAGGAACTCGGCTTTACGTCCGAGCAGGCACGCCAGCTCGCCATCGCCACGTTCACCGGCGCGTCGCAACTGGCCGCACAATCGAGCGAACCGGCAAGCGTGTTGCGTGAGCGTGTGACGTCCAAGGGCGGCACCACCTTCGCCGCGTTGAGTTCGTTCGAGCGCGACAACATCAAGGCCGCCATCGTGCGCGGGGTGAAAGCGGCCAATACGCGCGCGCGCGAACTGGGCGACGAACTCGGCGACGCCTGATCGATTACCCGCGGGATGGCTGGCAGACGATGGCAGACGCCGGACGTCTGCCGGAGCGGCTGCGGTCGTACCGCACGTCTCGCCCCTGGATTCGCGTTCGCGATTCGGGGGCGAGCGTCATTCGGCGGTGCGCACGCCCTGCGCGAGTCAGCCTTGCGCCGTAAGCAGATAGTGACCGGCGATGCCCGCGAACACGGCGGCACCGAGCCAGTTGTTGTGACGAAACGCGGCGAAGCAAGGCATGCGCTCGCGGCCGCGAATCAGGAAGTAGTGATAGATGGCGAAGCTCACCGCCACGGCCATGCCGAGCCAGAACGGCCAGCCGAAGCCAAGCAACACACCCACGCCCGCCTGAATGCCGAGGGCGACGGCATAGCAGAGCATGATGGCCAGCACATCGAAGCGGCCAAACGTGATCGCCGACGTCTTGATGCCGATCTTCAGGTCGTCGTCGCGGTCGACCATCGCATATTCGGTGTCGTAGGCCACCGACCAGAACACGTTCGAGAGCAGCAGAATCCAGGCCAGCACCGGCACCTGGTCCTGCACTGCGGCAAAGGCCATCGGAATGCCGAAGCCGAATGCCACGCCGAGATACGCCTGCGGAATCGCCAGAAAACGCTTCGTGAACGGATACGTGCCGGCCACGAACAGCGCCGGGATCGAGAGCCACTTGGTCAGGGCATTGAGCGGCAGAATCAGCAGGAAGCTCGCGAGCGCGAGCGTGGCCGCCACCGCCACCGCCTCCCAGGCGCGAATGCGTCCCGAGGTGATCGGCCGCTCCTTCGTGCGCTTGACGAACTTGTCGAAGTCGCGATCCGCGTAATCGTTGATGGCGCAGCCTGCCGAGCGCATCAGAAAAGTGCCGAGCGTGAAGATGACGAGGAGCCACGGGTCGGGATGGCCGTTGGACGCGATCCACAGCGCCGAGAGCGTCGGCCACAGCAGGAGCACCGTGCCGATCGGCTTGTCCAGGCGAACGAGGCGGAAATACAGCGGAAGGCGTTGAGCGAGCAACATGGGCGGCGTCACACAGAAAGACTTGTGGCGACATTGTAGGCCACGCGGTGCGGGCTCGCCAATCGAGGCAAGGCCCGGCGCGCGGGGGCCGTCACCAGATCCAGAACATCAGCAGCCAGAGCCAGTTGATCAGCGCGAGCGCCGCGACGATCCCGGCCATGCCGGCCAGGCGCCGCACGAGCGAGACGGCATGCCGTCCGGTGACGCGCCAGCCCAGCCAGAGGCTCCAGAGCGTGGTCGCGGCGAGAATCGCGGCGCGCACGTCGTTCGCCCAGTAAACCGGCAGGTGTTCCGCGCGCAGCAGGCTAACCGTCGTGGCCGACAGGCCGATGAAGACGCCGGCCCCGGCAATCGGAATGAGCGACTGCACCAGATGATTGAAGCGCGCGGCGCGCCACGGCCCCATCGCACGATTGGCCAGCGCGAAGATGGCCGTGAACGCCAGCCCCAGCACCAGGCCGTTGCCGAGGATGTACGTGACGACCATGCCGCCGTCGAGCCATGTGAAGACGTCGCTCTGTTCCGGGTAGTTGGTGAAGACGAACCACGGCGCGTTGGTCTCGAACGGCCACATGATGTTGCGATCGATGAGCCACGTGGCCAGCGCGGTCTTGGTCGCGACGAACCACGGATTGACCGTCCAGTGGAATGCGCCGATGGCCACGCCTAGCAGGCCGTACATGACCAGCACGCTGTCCCAGACGCTGTTGTTCTCCGTCGCACCGAAGGTCACGATCTCTTCGCTCGGCGAGCGGCTCGTGAGCGCGATGGCGTCGCGATGACCGGCGCAGCGGCCGCACATGTGGCACTGCGCACCGCCCTTCATGTTGCGCAGCGGCACGATCGGCGCGCAATTGATCGGGATGATCTTGTGGCCGTTGGTGTGATAGGACTGGCGCCAGGCGTCTTCGTTGACCTTGAAGTGAAACGGCGCGAGGCGCGCGAGCAGCGAAAACACGCCGTTGACCGGGCAGAGATACTTGCACCACACCCGTTTGTCGCGACCGTAGAAATAACCGATGACCATCGCGCCGATAGTCGAGCCGCCAAGCACCAGCAGCACCGCCTTCGGGTATTGGTAGACGCTCACCATCTGACCGTACAGCGTGGTGCCGGCAAACGCCACGAAGGGCCAGCCGCCCCATCGCATCCAGCGCGGAATCGCGCGTCCGCGACCGTGACGGCTCGCAAATTCGGAGAGCGTGCCTTCGGGGCACAGCACACCGCACCAGACCCGGCCCATGAGCACCATGCTGATGAGCACGAACGGCCACCAGATTCCCCAGAACGTAAACTGCGCGAACACCGTGAGGTTGTTGAGGATATGCGCGGTCTCGTCGGGCAACGGCAGCACGACTGGCACGCAGATGAGGAAGGCATAGACCAGCACGACGCCCCACTGCACGCCACGTATCCATTTGCCGTGGCGTTGCATCCATAGGCCCAGGCGGGCCAGTCGGTTCGGGACAGGGATGGCGATACTCATGCTCAAACTCTTGCGTCGGGGGAACAACCTTGCCGGGCTGACGGACGCGCTGTGCGGTCGTCGGTGTGCGCGTCTGTCCGGACTCTTGTGAACGGTCCGGGCACTCGGACCGTTGCGGTGCGCCGGGCGGCACCACGCCGCCCGATGCACCCTGCCCGCTTATGCGGGCCTGACCTGCTTGGCCGGCGCGCCGGCACGCTTGAGCAACGCCCAGATGAACAGCCAGTAGAGCGCATACACCAACAGATTCATGCCGGACGGATGCGCACGGTAGCCGGTGAGCGTGGCCACGAGGCTGCCGAACGGGCTGGCGTCGTCCAGAATCGCGGAAGTATCCCACAACTGGTCGACCAGCGTCGGCACGAACTCCAGCGAAATCAGGCGGTCCAGACCGGACTCCAGCAGACCGGCCGCGAGGAACAGCAACATGATTTCCGTCACGCGGAAGAACAGGCGCCACGAGAAAACCTTCCCACCCAGTTGCAGCAGCCAGAAGGTGACGAGCGCCAGTCCGAATCCCACGATCACGGCCAGCCACATTGACGCCGATACGCTGCCCTGCTGACCGAACCCGATGCCATAGAGGAAGATCGCCGTCTCGCTGCCTTCGCGGGCAATGGCCAGCGCCACGAGCACGAGCACGCCCCACCAGGTGCCCTGGTCCTGGTTTTTCTGCAGCGATGACTCCATGTCGCGTTTGAGCGTTCGCCCGTGGCGCTTCATCCAGAACACCATCTGCACGATCAGCACGCAGGCGATGAGCACCATGGCGGTCTGGAAGTAATCCTGGGCATCGCCGGAGAGCACCTCGGTGAAGCCCACCAGCGCGGCGCCAAGGCCCACGGCGGCGGCAATACCGAGTACGACGCCAGCCCACAGATACGGCAAGCCGCGCTTGGCGCCGTGATCCGG
Organism: Pandoraea morbifera; assembly: GCF_902459575.1. Classification (NCBI taxonomy): domain Bacteria; kingdom Pseudomonadati; phylum Pseudomonadota; class Betaproteobacteria; order Burkholderiales; family Burkholderiaceae; genus Pandoraea; species Pandoraea morbifera. The sequence continues at coordinate 3,017 of NZ_CABPSD010000009.1, read as the reverse complement.
GTTGGCCAGCCAGGCATGGAGAATGCCGACGACCAGCAGTGCCTCGACGCTTTCGCGCCAGACGATGAACATGACCTGACCCATCTGATTCCTCTTGTGATGCGTGTCCTACCGTGTGACTGAAACGATGCCCGCAGCGCTTACTTGGCGACGATCACGCCTTGCGCCTGCTGGTGGAAATCGTCGAAAAACTTGTATTCGCCCGGTTGCAGCGGCGCAATCACCACGAACGACTGCGCGCCCGGGGCGAGCACCTTTTCCTTGCGCAACTGCAGGCTTTCGAACTCCACCGCGTTCGTGCCGGTGTTATGCACCTCGATCTTGATGCGCTTGCCAGCCGGCACCTCGATGCGCGCCGGGTTGAGCTTGCCGTTGTTCATTTCCAGCTTGAAGGTGGGCAACTCGTCGGCACGCGCGAGCGACGTGCCGCCCAGTGCAAACATGGTGACCCCCACGGCCGCCATCGTGGCCAGCAGGCGCGCGATGCGCTGATTCATCCTTGTGCTCCAAACGAAAACAGCGCTGACCTCAGGCCAACGCTGCATCCAGGTTATGCCGGCTTAGTAGCCACCCTTCTTGCCGATACCCGAGAAAGTGAAATCGACTTCCTTCGTGATCGGCTTGAACCACGGACCCACGCCGGTTTCCTTGTCGACGTGACGACCGAAACACCATGGGCCCATGCCGCCATGCGCGGCGTGAGCGCCCGCCGCGGGGGAGCCGCCCATCTTGCAACCGAATTCCTGCAACGTGCCCGGCGCGTTCACCACCATCGTCAGCTTGTACTTGCCCACGCCGGCCAGCTTCACGTTATCGCCGTAGTGCGGACCATCGCTCGCCACCATCGGCATCATGAGGCCATCGATGGCCGCGCCGTCCGGCGTCTTGCCGTCGGACTTCATCTTCTGCAGCTTGTACGTGATCTCCAGGCCCGGAATCCAGTCGCCCTCGGCGTAGCCGTTCGGGTTGTTCTTGATCGCGTGAATGTCGGCCTCGAGGTGGATGTCCGACTTCGCCGCGTCGCGCATCATGCCGGCAGGCTCCATGGTGATCGGCTGGAGATACACCGTGTTGATTTCCATGCCTCCCGCATTCAGCGGTTTGCCGATCGGAAACTCGGCGGCCGAAGCCATGGTGGCCGCACCGGCGAGCAACATCGCCGCCACGAGGGATTTCACGCGCATACGCACTCCAGTTTGATGAAGAAGTTAATGCAAACAATTCTCAATAAGTTTAGCACCATCGCCACAACCAGACAAACCGGAGCGAGGCGGACAATATGGGGAACCCGGTGACAGGATCGCCAGGCGCGAGCACCGGCGGGGCGGACACGCGATTGGCACGCGATTCTTAGCGACGGATTACGAGAAATTACGGGCGTCGACGCTGCACGGTGAACGCTCAGGGCAGCACACCGCCCCGGTCGATCTTGCGGGCGAGCACGACCGATGTCGTGGTGCGTGTCACGCCATCGATTTCGCCGATGGCGTCGAGCAGCGCGTCGAGTTGATCGGCCGACGCCGCGTGCAGCCAGGCAACGTAGTCGAACTCCCCGCTGACGGTGCACAGCAGGTGGATTTCGGGCATCTTGTTCAGACGCCGCAGGACGTCCCGGCCCGAGCGCGGCTGCACGCTGATGCCCACGCAGGCCTGTAATCCGCCGCCGGCGGCATCCTGCCCGAGGCGCACCGTGTACCCTGCGATAACACCCGCCTGCTCCAGCCTGCCGATACGCGCCACGACGGTCGTTCGGGCCACGCCCAGGCGGCGCGCCAGATTGGCCGTGCTCTCGCGCGCGTTCACCCGCAGAAGCGCAAGCAGATTACGGTCGAGTTCGTCGAGCGCCGTGGCGGAAAGAGTCATCAGGCTGCGCCTTCGCAAAGGGTTGGAGGCCGCCGGTTGGCATCGCGTCGTGTGCCCCGAGTCCGCACACACCCGCCCGGCGGCGGCTAAGCGCGATTATAGAACCGGCAGCCCACCGTGGGGGCGTCGCGATCGAGCGGCAAGACATACGATGACAGGGCTGAGAAAACCGCCGTGATCAACCCGGCGTTGAAGCGACCTCACACGGGCCGCACGCCCCTTTACACCGCCCCGCGCCCCTTTAACCCTTGTTCCATCAAGGCTATAGCGAGGGTATCCCCCAAGGCCGGACTATTGACAACGCCAGAACGCACTGCGCAAAATCACATCACTTATATGACGACGTACAAGAAAGACTCACCACGGCAGGCGCGGCGGGCAAGCGCGACACTGCCGTTTGGCGCGTCGGCCCCGAACGTCACCGGAGACAAGCGTCAGCCATGCATTTCTCGTTGAATTTCGCCCCGCTGGTGCCGTACTGGCCGGTCTTTCTTGAAGGCGCATGGCTGACGTTGAAGATGACGGCGGTGGCCGTCGTCATCGGCACGGCGCTCGGCACGCTGGTCGCCTTCGCGAAGCGAGGTCGTCATCGCTGGCTTGCGCGTTTGTGCGCCATCTATATCGAAGCGGTGCGCAACACGCCGTTTCTCGTCCAGATCTTTCTGCTTTACTTCGGCCTGGCCAGCGTGGGTGTGCACATGCCGACCTTCGCGGCCGCGGTCATTGCCATGGTGATCAACATCGGCGCCTACGCGGCGGAAATCATTCGCGCGGGGCTCGAGTCGGTGCCGCGCGGACAAATCGAAGCGGCCGAGTGTCTCGGTCTGTCGAAGTGGCGAATCGCATGGCACGTGATGCTGCAGCCATCCATCGAGAAGGTTTATCCGGCCCTCACCACGCAGTTCATTCTCATGATGCAGGCCTCCGCGATGGCTTCGCAGATTTCGGCCGAAGAACTCACGGCAGTGGCTAACACGGTGCAGTCCGATACGTTTCGCTCGCTCGAGACCTACATCGTGGTCGCTGCGCTCTACCTCGTGCTTTCGCTGCTCGTGAAACTCCTGGCGTGGGCGGCAGGCGAGTACTTCTTCCGGCGCCGGCGCACGGTGAGACGCGCCGCCGCGCAAACCGCCCAGGCGGCGCGCCGCCGGGCC